>NZ_JAHVAB010000023.1 GCF_019264445.1 Hydrogenophaga sp. | reverse complement strand
CCCGCTCGGGCGCGGGCGCCCGAAAACCGTGGCGCTCAGCGCCCGCTGAAACGCGCCGCGCGCTTGTCCTGAAACGACAGCACGCCCTCGCGGGCGTCGTCGCTGCGGGCCAGGCGCTGCTGCGTGGCCTCGAATTCATCGGCCGCGGCCATCGGCCCGTCTTCCACCGCCTTGAGCGCGTTCAGCCGCGTAGCCACCACCGCCAGTGGCGCCTGCTGGGCAATGGCCTGGGCGATGCGCAAGGCCTCGTCCAGCTCGCTGCCGGCCGGCACCACGCGCTGCACGAAATGCAGCCGCAGCGCTTCGGCGCTGTCAAACACATCGGCCGTGAGCAGGTGCAGCAGCGCGTTGCCCAGCCCCGCGCGCTCGGCCATGCGCAGCGTCGCACCGCCCGTGGCCATGATGCCGCGCTGCACCTCCAGCTGCGAGAAGCGGCAGTCGTCGGCGGCCACCACGATGTCGGCCGCGAGCATGAGCTCGATGCCCAGTGTGTAGGTGATGCCCTTGACCGCCACCACCATCGGCTTGGTGCGGCGGCGGTAGCCGGGTCGCCCCAGGTTGAGCGGATCCACCAGGCCTTCGGCCATGGCGCGTTCGCCGCGCTGCATGAGCGGTGCGAAGCTGGGCAGGTCGAGTCCGGCGGTGAAGTGCTCGCCCAGCGCGTGCAGCACGCCCACGCGCAGCGCGGGGTCGTCGTCGAGCCGGGTGTAGGCCTCGGCGAGCGCCTGCATCATGGCGGGCGTGAAACCGTTGCGCTTGGCCGCGCGGTCAATGCCGATCAAGAGCACGGGGCCCTGCACCTCGGTGACGATGCGGCCGGCGGAAGAGGGGGTGGCGGTGTCGTTCATGGCGCCATCGTAGGCCGGCCAAGCCCTGGGCGCCCATCACGTGGGTGACTACACTGCCGCCATGACCCGCGACCCCTCACCGCCCGACCCGTGCCGCTGCCCGCTGTGCGGCGGCGACAACCGCTGTGCGATGGAGATCGAGCGCGAAACCGGCCAGCCCCAAGCCCCGTGCTGGTGCCTGAGCGCCACCTTCACTGCTGAGCTGCTGGCGCGCGTCCCGCCTGCGGCGCGCGGTCAGGCGTGCATCTGCGCGGCTTGCGCCGCGGCGGCGCACAAGCGCGGTTAGGCCGACGGGTCGGCGCCGTCACTGCGCGCGGGTGCTGGCAGCGGGGGCGGGTGGGTTGCAGGCGGCGCCCTCATGCTATGCAGCCACTCGCGCCAGATGGCCACCAGCAGCGCCATGAGCACCGGGCCCACAAACAGGCCGACGATGCCCATGGTTTTCACGCCGCCGACAAGGCCAAAGAACGTGGGCAGGAACGGCAGCTTCACCGGCCCGCCCACCAGGCGCGGGCGCAGCGTCTTGTCGACGATGAACAGCTCGATCGAGCCCCACGCAAACAGGCCCAGACCCGCCCACAGGTGCCCGGAGCCCACGAGGTACAGCGAGACCAGGGTGAACGACAGCGGCGCACCGCCTGGGATCAGCGCCATGAAGCCGGTGACCACGCCCAGCAGCACCGGCGACGGCACACCCGCCACCCAGTAAGCCACGCCCAGCACCACGCCCTCGCCTATGGCAATCAGGCCCAGACCGGTCACCGTGGCGCTCACGGTGGCCGGCACCACGCGCGAGAAGCGCTGCCATTGCAGGGGCAGCACGCGCTCGCCGATGGTGTCGAGCTGGCCCGCAATGCGCGCGCCGTCCTTGTAGACGAAAAACAGCGTGATGAGCATGAACAGCAGAGTGAGCGCCAGGTTCACCACATCGCCCGTGGCGCTGAGCACCATGCGGTAGATGTTGCCGATGTGCTGGCCGCTGAGCAGCTGGATCCAGTCGCCCAGCGCGTGCGGCTCGCCCAGGTGCTCGCGCCAGTAGGTGGCCAGCGTTTCGCCCACCCACGGCAAGGCTTCGATCCAGGCCGGCGGCGGTGCGCCGTTGCGGTTCACGTCCAGCAGCCAGGCCACCAGGCCGCTGGCCTCCTTCAGCGCGTAGTGCAAGGCCAGCGTGAGCGGCACCACCAGCACCACCACCACGATCACCAGCGCCAGGCTGGCCGCCAGCGTGGTGCTGCCCCGGCAGGCGCGAACACCGCGCAGGTACAGCGGCCAGCTCGCAAAACCGATGATGAGCGCGGCCAGCACCGGCACCAGGAAGCCGGCGAAGAAATACACACCAGCCGCCACGATCAGCAGCAACAGCCCGCGGATGATCAGGGAAGCGTTCGGAACAGGCGGCATGGGCGGGGTGCAGGCAGGGGAAAAAGGGGCTGGGGCAATATACCCGACCCCCTATGGCAAACTGGCCGCCGCGCCCTCCCATGACGACCCCTTCCAGCGACCACTCCCTGCCCGCCCTGCGTGAGCGCTATGGCGAACGCTACCGCTGGCTGCTGTTGCTCTCGGTGATGGTGGGGACCATGGCGGCCATCATGTCGTCGACCGTCATCAACGTCGCCATTCCCGACATGAGCCGGCACTTCACGCTCGGCCAGGAACGCGCGCAGTGGGTCACCTCGGGCTTCATGGCGGCCATGACCGTCTCCATGCTCACCACGCCCTGGCTGCTGGCGCGCTATGGCTACCGGCGCACCTACGTGGGCTGCATGTGGCTGCTGATGGTGGGCGGCGTGGCCGGCGGCTTTGCCAACGACTACCCGCTGGTGCTGGCTGCGCGCGTGGCCGAGGGCCTGGCTGCGGGTGTGGTGCAGCCCATCCCGGCCATCATCATCCTGCGCGCCTTCCAGCCGCACGAGCAGGGCCGTGCGAGCGGCATCTTCGGCATGGGTGTGGTCCTCGCGCCCGCGCTGGGCCCCAGCATCGGGGGCTTGCTGGTCGATGGCTTTGGCTGGCGCTCCATCTTCTTCATGGTGGTGCCGTTCTGCCTCACCTCGCTGTGGCTCGCCTACCGCTTCGTGCCCACCACGTCGCCGGGTGGCGGTGCAGCCAACCCGCAGGGGGCCGGCCTCGACTGGCGCGGCCTGGCCCTCGCCGCGGTGGGCACGCTGTGCCTGCTCAACGGCCTGGTGGAGCTGCACGGCGGCACCGCCGCCACCGCAGCCCTGCTGCTGGGCGGCGCCGCGCTGATGCTGGTGACCTTCATCTGGCTGGAGCGGCGCACGCTCAAGGCGCGGCGGCGCCGGCCCGACGAAGGCGTGGACCCGCTCATGAACCTGTCGCTGTTCAAGGACCGGCGCTTTGCCATGGGCAGCATCGTGGCCTTCATCTACGGCATTGCGCTGTTTGGCTCCACCTACCTGCTGCCGGTCTACATGCAAAGCGGGCTGGGCCTCTCGGCATCGCACGTGGGCACCATTCTTCTGCCGGCGGGCCTGGTGCTGGCGGTGGCCATCGCGGTGGTCGGGCGGCTGGCCGACCGCCACCCCACTCACCAGCTGGTGAGCATTGGCCTGGTGCTGCTCTCGGCCTCGTTCGGGCTCATGGTCACCATCGACCCGGGGCGCCCGATGTGGGTCATCCCGCTGCTCGTGACCTGGGCCATCGTCGGACGCATCGGCCTGGGCTTCATCCTGCCCTCGCTCAACATCGGCGCCATGCGCGGCCTGGAGCGGGTGGACATTGCGCAGGGCGCCAGCGTCATCAACTTCCTGCGCATGCTGGGCGGCGCGGCGGGCGTGAGCCTGTGCGGCATCGTGCTCGAGTGGCGCCTGGCCGCGCACGGCGTGCAGCTCACCGCAGGCGGCGTGGGCACGCCGGCGCGCGTGGCCGCGTTCGAAGAAACCTTTCTCATGCTCGCGGCTATCTGCGCGCTGGCGCTGACCGCTGCGCTGAAACTGCGGGCCGCCGCACCTCCACCGCCACAATAGCCTTATGTGCCAACTGCTCGGACTCAACTGCGCCACGCCGACCGACGCGTCGTTCAGCTTCACCGGTTTCTGCCAGCGCGGCGGCAACACCGACCACCACGCCGATGGCTGGGGCATCGCCTTCTTCGAGGGCAAGGGCCTGCGCCTGTTCATCGACCACGAGAGCGCCTCGCAGTCGCCCATGGCGACTTTCCTGCAGGGCTATCCGCTCAAGAGCCGCAACATCATTGCCCACGTGCGCAAGGCCACCATTGGTGAAGTGGCGCTGGAAAACGCCCACCCCTTCGTGCGCGAGCTCTGGGGACGGCAGTGGGTGTTTGCGCACAACGGCGACCTGAAAGACTACGCTCCGCCGCTGCACAGCCATTTCCGTCCGGTGGGCACCACCGACAGCGAGCGCGCCTTCTGCTGGCTCATGCAGGAGCTGGCCAAGTCGCACGCCAGCCTGCCCGATGTGCGCGAGCTCACGCTCACCCTGCGCGAGCTGGTGCCCCAGGTGCGCCAGTTCGGCACCTTCAACTTTTTGCTCTCCAACGGCGAGGCGCTGTGGGCGCACTGCAGCACCAAGCTGCACTGGCTGGTGCGCCAGCACCCGTTTGCACAGGCCACCCTGATGGACCAGGACTGGACGGTGAACTTCGCCGAACTCAACCAGCCCGGCGACCGCGCCGCCGTGGTCGTGACCACACCGCTCACCAGCAACGAGCAGTGGGCCGCGTTCGAGCCCAACGAGCTCAAGGTGTTCGTGGACGGCCTGCCCTTGCCGTGATTTCCCGGGTACCCGCGGGCGGCGCCCCGGGCTACCATGGCTCCTTCCAACAAGGAGACAACCCCATGCAAAGACGACACCTCGTCGCCGGCGGCCTGGCCGCTGCCGTGCTGCCCCCGTTCGCGTTCGCACAAGGCCTGGAAAAGCCCAAGGTCACCATCGCCGTGGGCGGCAAGAACCTGCTGTACTACCTGCCCCTGACGATTGCCGAGCAGCTCGGCTACTTCAAGGCCGAAGGGCTGGACGTGACCATCGTCGACTTCGCGGGCGGCTCGCGCGCGCTGGCCGCCGTGGTGGGCGGCAGCGCCGATGTGGTCTCGGGCGCGTTCGAGCACACCATCAACATGCAGTTCAAGGGCCAGCCCATGCGCGCCTTCGTGCTGCAGGGCAGCGCGCCGCAGATCGTGCTGGGCGTCAACCCCAAGACCATGAGCGGCTTCAAAACGGTGGCCGATCTCAAGGGCAAGAAAATCGGCGTGACCGCCCCGGGCAGTTCCACCAACGTGATGGTCAACTTCGTGCTCGCCAAGGCGGGCCTCAAGCCCAGTGACGTGAGCATCGTCGGCGTGGGCGCGGGCAACGGTGCCGTGGCCGCCATGCGCGCGGGCCAGATCGACGCCATCAGCAACCTCGACCCGGTCATCACGCTGCTGCAGCGCTCGGGCGACCTCAAGATCGTGTCCGACACGCGCATCGTGGCCGAGTCGGAAAAGGTGTTCGGCGGGCCCATGCCCGCCGGTTGCCTCTACGCGCCGCAGCCCTTCCTGGACAAGAACCCCAACACCGCGCAGGCCCTGGCCAACGCGATGGTGCGCGCGTCCAAGTGGATCCAGGCCGCCGGGCCGGGCGACATCATCAAGGCCGTGCCCGAGAGCTTCCTGCTGGGCGACCGCGCGGTCTACATCGATGCCTTCATGGCCGCCAAGGGCGCGCTGTCGCCCGATGGCAGCTTCCCGACCAAGGGCGCCGACACCGCCTTGCGCGCGCTGGCCAGCGTGGACGCCGACCTGGCCAAGGCCAAGCTCGACCTGAACGCGGTCTACACCAACGCCTTTGTGCAAAAGGCGAACTTGAAGTACCCGAAAGGCTGATGCCCTGATGACGACGAGCCCCGCCATCGACCTGCAGGGCGTGTCCTGCACCTTCATCAGCAAAGACGACCCCGGCCAGCGCTACACGGCCGTGCGCGACGTGACGCTCACGGTGGGCGCGGGCGAGTTCGTGAGCGTGGTCGGCCCCACGGGCTGCGGCAAGAGCACGCTGCTCAACGTCGCGGCCGGCCTGCTCTCGCCGAGCACCGGCACGGTGAAGGTGTTTGGCGAGCCGCTGGACGGCATCAACACGCGCGCGGGCTACATGTTTCAGACCGAGAGCCTGATGCCCTGGCGCACCGCGCTGGGCAACGTGATGGCGGGCCTGTCGTTTCGCGGTGTGCCCGACGCCGACGCGCGCACGCAGGCCGAAGAATGGCTGCGCCGCGTGGGCCTGGGCGGCTTTGGCGACCGCTACCCGCACCAGATGAGCGGCGGCATGCGCAAGCGCGCGAGCCTGGCGCAAACATTGGTGCTCGACCCCGACATCATCCTGATGGACGAACCATTTTCCGCGCTCGACATCCAGACGCGCCAGCTGATGGAAAACGAGGTGCTGGACCTGTGGGCGGCCGGCAGCGGGCGCCGGGCCGCCCCAAGCCCGATGCGCTCCCCCTCGGGGGGACCGCGCGAAGCGCAAGGGGGCAATGGCCGCAAAGCGGTGCTGTTCATCACGCACGACCTGGACGAAGCCATCGCCATGAGCGACCGTGTGGTGGTGCTCAGCGCCGGCCCGGCCAGCCACCCCATCGGTGAATTCGCCATCGACATCCCGCGCCCGCGCGACGTGGCCGAGATCAAGACCACGGCCCGCTTCGTCGAACTGCACGCCGCCATCTGGGCCGTGATGCGCGAGGAAGTGCTCAAGGGCTACGAGCAGCAACTGAAGAAAGCGGCCTGAGCACCATGTGGAACCTCATCAAGCCGCAGCCCAAGACGCTGCGCCTGTGGCAGCTGGCCCTGCTGGTGGCCCTCATTGCGTTCTGGTACCTCATGACCACGCCCGGGCTCATCCCGCCGTTCATGTTCGACAACGACCGCCAGGCCGCCTTCTTCTTTGGCGAGCCGGTGCGCGTGGCCCAACGCATCTGGACCTGGTTCGTCACCGACGCCGACATCTACCAGCACCTGGGCGTGACACTCACCGAAACCGTGCTGGCCTTCGCCATTGGCGCCATTGGCGGACTGCTGGGCGGCCTGTGGCTCGCGCTCAGCCCCATGGCCTCGGCCATTCTGGAGCCGTACATCAAGGCCATGAACTCCATGCCGCGCATCATCCTGGCGCCCATCTTCGCGGTGTGGTTCGGCCTGGGCATCGCCAGCAAGGTGGCGCTGGGTGTCACGCTGGTGTTCTTCATCGTGTTCTTCAACGTCTACCAGGGCGTGAAGGAAGTGAGCCCGGTGATCCTGGCCAACGCGCGCATGTTGGGCGCGAGCCAGAAGCAGCTGCTGCGCCATGTGTACCTGCCCAGCGCCACCAGCTGGGTGTTCAGCTCGCTGCACACCAGCGTGGGCCTGGCGTTTGTGGGTGCGGTGGTGGGCGAGTACCTGGGTTCCAGCCAGGGCGTGGGCTACCTCATCCTGCAGGCCGAAGGCAGCTTCGACATCAACACCGTGATGGCCGGCATCGTGGTGCTCACCCTGTTTGCGCTGGCGCTCGATGCCGCGGTGGGCAAGATCGAAAAGCGGCTGATGAAGTGGCAGCCCAAGGTGGGCGAGACCGAAAAACTGTAAGGGCCGCTCGCGGCGGCCCTGGTGTGCTTTCAAGCCCTGTGGAATCAGGGCTGGTAGCAGGCGCCCGAGGCGTCGTGCTGGATGCCGATCAGGTCGCCACCGGCGCTGCCCCACACGTTGCCGCCCGTGAAGATCAGGCAACCTTCGCCCTTGTAGAGCGCCTGCATGCGGCGCGCATCGTTGCCGAAATAGAACGGGATCCAGCGCTTGCCCGATTCGTAGGTGTGAAAGCGGTCGGGTGTGCGGCCCATGGAGGTCTGCACTTCCTGCATGTCCATGCCGATCTTGAGCGCGGCAAACTTGCTGCCTGGCCGGACCTTGCCCGTGATCTCGCCTTCGTAGGTACCGTCGCGCGACTTGGCGGTTTGCTTCTCGGACGCAGCGGGCGCGCTGGCAGCAGGCGCAGGCGCTGAAGCGGTGGAAGACGTTGGCGACGGCAACGACGTGCCGCAGGCGGCGAGGAGTGTGACAGCGCAGAGCGAAGCGAACTTGTTCAGAGTGTTCATGGTGCGTTTTGGGTTGAAGACGAAAAAAAAGCCACGGAGCCCAGGCATCTGAAGTGCCCGGCGCATTGTGGCCCAGTCAACCCTTGACGTACCCGATCGGGCAGGCCGCCTCGCGGCGGCGACGCGCTCAGCGCAAGCCGAAGAAGCTCAGCACGAAGCCGATGACGACGATCAGCCCGACGATGTAAATGATGGTGTTCATGGCGGTGCTCCTGTTGTGATGGGGTGAGACCATCGTAGGCCGGGCATCGCCTGCCCGCCGTCAGCTGCCGCGACGCCTGCGTGTAGGACGGGGATGACGCCGCCTCAAGATGCCCGCGCACCCGGGCCGCCCCGACCGGCGCGGCGCTCTTCCCGCAGCATGAACAGGTAGAGGCTCTCGACCTTCTCCCGCGCCCAGGGCGTCTTGCGCAGAAAGCGCAGGCTCGAACCCACGCTGGGGTCCACGTTGAAGCAGCGCACCGGGATGCGCTCGCCCAGGCCATCCCAGCCATAGTGGTCGGCGAGCGCGGTAACGATGGCCTCCAGCGTGAGCCCGTGCAGCGGGTTGCGCGGCTGGGGTTCTGAGCCCCCACGCTCTGCCGCTTCGCGGGTCGCTGCCCCCCGAGGGGGCTGGCCTTGCTGGGGGCGGCCCGGCGCGGCGGCCGTTGGGTCGTCGTCTTCGCTCATGCCATGGCCGCTTCAAGTGCGTCCACAAACATGGCCGGCACATCGAAGCCGGTCTGCTGCTGGATTTCCTGGAAACAGGTCGGGCTGGTGACGTTGATCTCGGTCACCTTGTCGCCGATCATGTCCAGCCCCACCAGCAGCAGGCCGCGCGCGGCCAGCGTGGGCGCAATCGCCTCGGCCACGGCGCGGTCCACGTCGCTCAGCGGCTGCGCCACGCCCTTGCCACCGGCGGCGAGGTTGCCGCGCACCTCGCTGCCCTGCGGAATGCGCGCGAGCACAAAGGGCGCCACCTTGCCGCCAATGAGCAGCAGGCGTTTGTCGCCCAGGGTGATCTCCGGCAGGTAGCGCTGCACCATGACGCTGGTGGCACCACCCTGGTTGAGGGTTTCGATGATGGAGCCCAGGTTCATGCCGTCGGCACCCACGCGGAAGATGCCCATGCCGCCCATGCCGTCCAGCGGCTTGAGGATCACGTCCTTGTGTTCGGCGTGAAAGGCGCGGATCGCCTCGGGCCGGCGCGTCACCAGCGTGGGCGGTGCGAACCGCGCGAACTCCATCAGCGCAAGCTTCTCGGGATGGTCGCGCAGCGCCTTGGGGCTGTTGAACACGCGGGCGCCTTCGCGCTCGGCCTGCTCCAGCAGGTGGGTGGCGTAGAAGAACTCGCTGTCAAACGGCGGGTCCTTGCGCATCAGCACGGCGTCAAAGCTGTGCAGGGGTTCGCGGCCCTCGCTGGTGACGCTGAACCACGCGTCGGCGTCGCCCGTGAGCGTGACGTGGCGCACCTGCGCCGTCACCGGCTGGCCGCTTTGCCACTGCAGGTGCTCGGGCTCGCACGCGGCCAGCGTGTGGCCGCGCTTCTGCAGCTCGCGCATCATGGCGAAGGTGGTGTCCTTGGTGGTCTTGAAGGCTTCAAGCGGGTCGGCGACGACGAGGATTTTTTTCATGGTGTTCAGGAAGACTTTTTCGAGGCGAGCCCGTACTGTTGCACAAGCAGCGCCAACGCGCCGGCGACCACGCCCCAGAAGGCCGAGCCGATGCCGCCAATGACCACACCGCTGAGGGTGACAAGGAAAGTGATGAGCGCGGCCTCGCGGTGCGCGTCGTCTTTGAGCGCTGCGTGCAGGCCACCGCCGATGCTGCCCAGCAGGGCAATGCCCGCAATGGCCAGCACGAGCTCGCGCGGAAACGCAATCAGCAAGCCGGTGATGGCCGCGCCAAAGAGGCCGATCAGCACATAGATGCCGCCGCACACCACGGCCGCGGTGTAGCGCTTCTTCGGGTCGGGGTGCGCTTCGGGCCCCATGCAGATGGCCGCGGTGATGGCGCTGAGGTTGAGCGCAAACCCGCCAAAGGGCGCAAGCACGATCGTGGCCAGGCCGCTGAGCGTGATGATTTTCGAGATCGGCATGTCGTACCCCGCCGCGCGGATCGCGGCCACGCCAGGCAGGTTCTGCGACGCCATGGTGACCACAAACAACGGCAGCGCCAGGCTGGTGAACGCGGCGAGGCTGAAGGCGGGCAGGGTGAAGACGGGCATAGCCAGCTCGAACGTCACCGCCCTGCCCTGAAACTGGCCCCGCGCCACCACGTAGGCGATGGCCACCGCCAGCGTGAGCGGCACCGCGTAGCGCGGCAGCAGGCGCCGCCCCAGCAGATAGGCCAGGAGCATCAGCGCCACCAGCGGCAAGGCGGTTTGCGCGGCGGAAAAGGCCTGCAGGCCGAAACGCGCGAGCACGCCCGCGAGCAGCGCCGACGCAAGGGCCATGGGGATCTTGTTCATCACGCGCTCGAACCAGCCGGTGGCGCCCACGATGACGATGAGGACCGCGCTGATGAGGAATGCGCCGACCGCGTCGGCCATGGTGAAGCCGCCCGCCATGCCGGCGGTGGCCAGCACCGCCGCACCCGGGGTGCTCCAGGCAATCATCACGGGCTGGCGCAGCACCAGCGAGGGCACGGCCGAGCACAGCCCCATGCCCAGCCCGAGGGCCCACATCCACGAGGTGATTTGCGCGGGCGTCGCGCCAAAGGCCTGTGCCGCCTGGAACACGATGGCCACCGAGCTGGTGAAGCCCACCAGCACCGCCACGAAGCCGGCGGAAGCGGCGGAGAGATTGACGTCGCGGAAAAAGGGCATCGGGCGATTGTCCACGCCCTTCACTGCCACTTCGCCCGCCCTACCGTTTGCCCTGAGCCAGAGCGGTGGTTGGTCTCAGCCCGGACGGGTGCTTCTCAAATCTCCACTTTCGAGCCCAGCTCAATGACCGCGTTGCTCGGCAGGTTCAGGAACTCGGCGGCCGCGCTGGCGTTGTGGTGCATCTGGGCAAACAGCTTCTCGCGCCAGGGCGCCATGCCGCTGCCGATGGTGGGCACCACCACGTCGCGCGAGAGGAAATAGCTGGTGGTCATGGCGCCCAGCTCGCAGCCGCGCCCGCGCATGGCCTCCAGCGCCTCGGGCAGGTCCACGTCGTTCTTGAAACCGTAGCTCACCACCACCTGCCAGCAGTCATGCCCGAGGGCCTCGACCTTCAGCCGCCGGTCCAGCCCGATCCAGGGCACTTCGTGGCTGCGCACCGTCACAAACAGGTTCTGCTGGTGCAGCACCTTGTTGTGCTTGAGGTTGTGCAGCAGGGCGTTGGGCACGGTACCCGTGTCCGACGTGAGGAACACCGCCGTGCCCTCCACGCGCGCCGGGGGGGCGATGAACAGGGCGTCCAGGAAGCTGTTGAGTTCGATCGACTCGGCATGCTGCTTCTCCGCCATGAGCATGCGGCCCCGCTTCCACGTCATCATCAGCGTGAACACCGCGCCGCCAATGAGCAGCGGGAACCAGCCGCCGGCAAACAGCTTGAGCAGGTTGGAGCTGAAGAACGCCAGATCCACCAGGAAGAACGTACCGGTGGCGGCCACGCAAAGCCACAGCGGGTACTTCCAGCTGTAGCGGATCACGTAGAAGGTGAGCACCGTGGTGATCAGCATGTCCAGCGTGACGGCGATGCCGTAGGCGGCCGCCAGGTTGGTGGACGACTTGAACATCACCACCGCCAGCACGATGGCGGTGAACAGGCTCCAGTTCACAAACGGCATGTAGATCTGGCCGGTGTGCCGCACGCTGGTGTGCTGGATCTTCAGGCGCGGCAGGTAGCCCAGCTGGATCGCCTGCTTGGTCACGCTGAAGGCGCCGGTGATGAGGGCCTGCGAGGCGATCACGGCGGCCATGGTCGCCAGGCACACCAGCGGCAGCAGCATCCAGGGCGGGGCCATGTTGAAGAACGGGTTCTTCACCGCATCGGGGTCGGCCAGCAACAACGCGCCCTGGCCAAAGTAGTTCAGCGTGAGGCAGGGCATGACCACCATGAACCACGCCAGGCGAATGGGCCGTTTGCCAAAGTGCCCCAGGTCGGCATACAGCGCCTCAGCACCCGTGACGCACAGCACCACGGCACCCAGGATGATGAAAGTGGTGCCCGGCTGCGCCCACATGAAGCGCAGCGCATGCAGCGGGCTGATGGCCTCCAGGATTTCCGGGTGGTCCACGATCTGCACCACACCCAGCACGGCGATGGTGAGGAACCAGGTCAGCGTGATCGGGCCAAAGAACCGGCCGATGCCCCCCGTGCCGCGCTTTTGCACCGCAAACAGCGCGAACAGCACCAGCAGCGTGATGGGCACCACGTAATGCCGGAAATGCGGCGAGATCACCTCCAGGCCCTCCACCGCCGACAGCACGGAAATCGCCGGGGTGATGACGCCATCGCCGTAAAACAGCGAGGTGCCGAAGATGCCGATGGCCAGCAGGCCCTGGCGCAGCGCCGGCCGGTCTTTCACCGCGGTGGAAGCCAGCGCGAGCATGGCAATCAGCCCGCCCTCGCCGTTGTTGTCGGCGCGCAGCACGAGCACCACGTACTTGAGGGAAACGATGACGGTCAGTGTCCAGAACAGGATGGACAGGATGCCGTAGACGTTCGCGTGGGTGAACGGCACATGGCCGGAGCCAAAGACCTCTTTGACGGCGTACAGCACGCTGGTGCCGATATCGCCATACACCACGCCGATGGCGCCCAGGGTGAGCGCCGCAAGTGACGATTTGGAAGCGGACACAAAACAACCCCGGCCTGTCGGCGCGGGGTTCAGTTGTCGAGGGAACGCGATTTTGCGCCAGCCGGGGGCGCCTTGTCTGTCGGCTCAGCCGTCTAAAACCGCGGCCCTGCGACAAATGTTGCGCCGCAGCAACTCACTCGTAGACCTCGGCGTCGGGGTCCGTGGCTTCGAGTTCGTAGCTGGCCGCCAGCATCGCCAGGCGGCCGATCACGCCGTACATGTAGAACCGGTTGGGCACGCTGGCGCCCGGCTTGACGCCCGGCTGCGGCAGTTGCGCGCTCTGCTCGAACGCCAGCGGCACATAGCTGGAGCCGGGGGCATTGAGGTTCTCGTCCACGCCGCGGTCGGCGTGCACGCGGTAGAAGCCGCCCACCACGTAGCGGTCCATCATGTAGACCACCGGCTCGGCCACTGCGCTGTTGATGCGCTCGTTGGTCAGCACGCCTTCCTGGATGATCACCTCGTGCACCGCCTGCCCGGACGAGGTCACGGCCATGCGGGCCTTGGTCTTGTCGGAGAGGTGGTCAAGGTCCTTGGCGTCGCGCACCGTGAGGATGCCCATGCCGCCGGTGCCGTTGTCGGCCTTCACCACGACGAACGGCTTTTCGTTGATGCCGTATTCCTTGTACTTGCGGCGGATCTTGCCCAGCAGCGCATCGGTGTTGGTGCGCAGGCATTCCAGGCCGGCGGCCTCGTTGAAGTCGACTTCGCCGCACTGGCTGAACATCGGGTTGATGAGCCAGTGGTCCATGCCCAGCAGCTTGCCAAAGCGCTTGGACACCTCTTCATAGGCCTTGAAGTGGTGGCTCTTGCGGCGCGTTCCCCAGCCGCCGTGCAGGGGCGGCAGCAGGTACTGCTCGTGCAGGTCTTCCAGGATGCCGGGCACGCCCGCGCTCAGGTCGTTGTTGAGCAGGATGGTGCAGGGGTCGAAGTTCTTCAGGCCCAGGCGCCGCTTGCTGCGGATCAGGGGTTCGAGCACCACTTTTTCACCGCCGGGGAGGTCGATGGTGGTCGGTGCCTTGATGTCGTTGGACAGCGAGCCCAGGCGCACGTTGAGCCCGGCCATGTAGAAGATGCGCTGCAGCTGGGCCAGGTTGCTCAGGTAGAAGATGTCGGTGGTGCTCTCGGGCACCAGCAGCAGGTTCTTGGCCTCGGGGCAGATCTTCTCGATGGCGGCCATGGCCGCCTGCACCGCCAGCGGCAGCATCTCGGGCGTGAGGTGGTTCCAGCCGCCGGGGTACAGGTTGGTGTCCACCGGCGCGAGCTTGAAGCCGGCGTTGCGCACGTCCACCGAGGTGTAGAACGGCGGCGTGTGTTCCATCCACTCCAGCCGGAACCAGCGCTCGATCACCGGGGTGGACTCGAGGATGCGCTGCTCGAGTTCGTTGATGGGGCCGGTGAGGGCGGTGACGAGGTGGGGAACCATAGGGGGGAGGGGTATGGGCGGCTGGGAAAGGCAACCAGTGTAATGGGGCCGCCAGGCCGGAATTTCAAGCCGCCGCCCGGCGGAAATCCGCCCTCAGCCGCGCACTTCGCCCTCGCCCAGCACGACGTACTTGAGCGAGGTCAGGCCCTCCACACCCACCGGACCACGCGCATGAAACTTGTCGGTGGAGATGCCGATTTCGGCCCCCAGACCGAACTCGAAACCGTCTGCGAAGCGGGTGCTCGCATTCACCATCACGCTGGCCGAATCAACCTCGCGCAGGAAACGCTGGGCGTGCACGTGGTTCGTGGTGATGATCGCGTCGGTGTGGTGGCTGCTGTAGCGGTTGATGTGGGCAATCGCCTCGTCCACCCCGTCCACCAGCTTGACGCTGATCACCGGTGCGAGGTATTCCTCGGACCAGTCGGCCTCGGTGGCGTCTTTCAGGTTCGCACCCGCCACGCTGGAGAGGATCGCCCGGCTCTGGGCGCACACGCGCATTTCCACGCCCTTGGCCGCGAACACCGCGCCGATCTTCGGCAGGAACTCGGCGGCCACGGCGCGGGCCACCAGCAGGCTCTCGGTGGCGTTGCAAGGGCTGTACTTCTGGGTCTTGGCGTTGTCCGTCACCTTGACGGCCAGCGCGATGTCGCAGGGGTCGTCCACATAGGTGTGGCAGTTGCCGTCCAGGTGCTTGATGACGGGCACCTTCGCCTCGGCGCTGATGCGTTCGATCAGCCCTTTGCCGCCGCGCGGAATGATCACGTCCACGTACTGCGGCATGGTGATGAGCTGGCCCACGGCGGCGCGGTCGGTGGTGGGCACGAGCTGCACGGCGTCGGCCGGCAGGCCGGCGTCCGTCAGGGCGCGTTGCACCAGCACGGCCAGGGCGCGGTTCGATTCGATGGCCTCCGAGCCCCCGCGCAGGATGGCCGCGTTGCCGCTCTTGATGGACAGCGAGGCGGCCTCGATGGTGACGTTGGGCCGGCTTTCATAGACCATGCCGAACACGCCGATGGGCACGCGCATCTGGCCCACGCGGATGCCGCTGGGCATCTGCTTCATGCCGGTGATGTCGCCAATGATGTCGGGCATGGCCGCGAGCTGCTCGCAGCCCTGGACGCAGGTCTCGATGACCTTGGGGGTGAGCTTGAGGCGGTCCACCATCGGCTCGGACAGGCCGTTGGCGCGGGCGCGCTCCAGGTCTTTCGCGTTGTCTACCTGCAGGGCCTGCACGTTCTCACGCAGCAGCGCGGCCAGGCCGCGCAGGGCCGCGAGCTTGGTGGCGGTGCTGGCCTTGGCCATGAGCGCCGAGGCCGCCTTGGCCTGCAGCCCCAGGGTGTTCATGAGTTCGGTGGTGTTCGTCGCGTTCATGCCGTGGATTTTCGCAGAGCAGGCGGCTGTTGGCGCAAAGAGGGCCAACCGCCCGCCGCGCGCGCGACACGCGGGCGCGCCAGACCGGTGCACCATCGCGTCTGCCTGCCAGCCTAGGGAAACACCGCCATGAACACCACGCAGTTTCAAGTCCGCAAGAACCCCCTCAGCGCCACACGCACCGTGCAACGGCCACAGGAGCCTTTGTCCGATGGCCAGGTGCGCGTGCGCATCGAGCAATTCGCTTACACCGCGAACAACATCACCTACGCCGCGTTTGGCGACGCGATGAACTACTGGAAGTTCTTCCCGGTGCCGCAGGGCGACGGCGAAGGCGAATGGGGACTCATCCCGGTGTGGGGCTTTGGCGTCGTGACGCAAACCCAGTGCCCGGCCGTGGCCGTGGGCGAACGGCTGTATGGCTACTGGCCCATGGCCACCGACGTGGTGCTGCAGCCCGCGCGCGTCTCGCCAGAGGGCTTCTTTGACGGCGCGCCCCACCGCGCCGAACTCCACCCCGTCTACAACCAATACCTGCGCTGCGCCACCGACCCGCTGTACGACGCCGCCCAAGAACCGCAGCAGGCGCTGCTGCGCCCGCTGTTTCTCACCGCGTGGCTGATCGACGACTTCCTGGCCGACAACGACTTCTTCGGCACCTGCGCCCACGGCCATCGCGGCGCCATGCTGCTCTCGTCGGCCAGCAGCAAGACGGCCTACGCCACCGCGGCGCAGCTCGCGCAGCGACCCGAGGTGGAGGTGATCGGCCTCACCTCGGCCGCCAACGTGGCGTTCTGCGAAAGCCTCGGGGTGTACAGCCGCGTGCTCACCTACGAACAGCTCGACACCCTCGCGGCCGACACGCCCTGCGTGTACGTCGACTTCGCGGGCAATGGCGAGTTGCGCAAAGTCATCCACAGCCGCTTCACGGCACTGGCCTACAGCTGCTCCATTGGCGGCACCCACGTGGACCGCCTCGCCGGCGGCCGCGACCTGGCCGGGCCCAGGCCGGTGCTGTTCTTCGCACCGGCGCAAGCCAAGAAGCGCCACGGCGACTGGGGCGCTGCCGGCTTCAACGAGCGCATGGCGCGCGCCTGGCACGCCTTTGTGCGCCAGGTGGACACGCCCACCGCGCCCTGGCTCGTGGTGCAGCAGCACAGCGGGCCCGAGGCGGTGCAGGCCGCCCATGCGCTGGTGCTGGGCGGGCGCGGCGACCCGCGCCTGGGGCACATGCTGTCGCTGGCTTGAGGCGCGTCAGGCGTCGCCGTCATCCTTGTGGCCCGCGTGGTGCACGGTCAGCACGCGGTTCGCCACCATGTCCAGGCTGGGCCGCACGATGCCCTGCTTGTCTGTCCACACCTTGGGCGTGAGCCCGCCCGCCAGGCTGAGCGACTCGCCGTCGCGCAGCGCCACGAGCGCAGCGCAGGGCGCCTCGTCGAAGGCGATCACGTTGACGATGAATTCCTCGTCGGCCTTGTTGCGCGCCAGCACGCGGGCCACGATGTAGCCGCGCCCGGCCTTGTCCACCCGGCGGGAGGCTTCGCCCATCAGGCGCCCGGCGACCAGTCCGTCGATCATTGCGGCTTCCCGAAACCCGACGCAACCCACGCCTGCGCGCTGTCCACGCTCAGACGGTAAGTGGGGGCCACGGGCACGCGTGCCAGCTCGTCGTCGAATTCGTCCCACGCGCTCAGGGTGGCGGTCGCGCCCTCTTCGTCCGGCACGATGGCCAGGGCCACGCGCAGGCGCCGCCCGTCCACGGTGATGCTGACGTTCTTGTTCAGCTGCGCGTGCAGCTGCTGCTCGGAACGGCGGATCACTTCCTTCGCGGTTTTCACCAGCGTGTTGAAGGCCGAGGTGTCCAGCGGCTTGGGGTTTTTCTTGTCGCGGCCCATGGTCCATGGGCCCACCAGCGCGGGTTCGGCGCCGCCGTCCAGGTACATGGCCACGGCCCAGCCGTCGTCGTCTTCGTTCTTGATCACGCGCGCCGTCCAGTGTTCGTCGCTCCAGACGCGGTCTTGGTGAATGGGTTCTTGGGTATCGGGTGTCATGCGCCCAAGGGTACAGGACGCGGGGCTTTGCGATGTAATGCGAAGCCATGATCTGCACCCCCCTGCCCCTGCTCTACAGCTACCGGCGCTGCCCGTATGCCATGCGCGCACGCATGGCGCTGCTGGTAGCGGGCATGGCATTTGATGCACACGACATCGTGCTGCGCGACAAACCCGCCGCCCTGCTCGCCCTGTCACCCAAAGGCACGGTGCCCGTGCTCGTGCTGCCCGACGGCACCGTGCTGGAGCAAAGCCTGGACATCATGCAATGGGCTTTTCAGCAGCGCGACCCCGAAGGCTGGTGGGCGCGCGCGCAAAGCCCGCAGAACCTGGCACTGCTCTCCGTGTGCGATGGCGCGTTCAAGCACCAGCTGGACCGCTACAAGTACCCCGAGCGTTTTGACGGCGTCGGGCACCGGGCGCGGCCGCGCGATGCCGCCGTTGAAGCACTGCTGGTGCCGCTGGACGCGCGGCTGCAGCGGCACGGGCAGCTCGGCGGCGCAACCCCTTGCGCCACCGACCTCGCGCTCTTTCCCTTCGTGCGCCAGTTCGCCGCGGTGGAGCCCGGCTGGTTTGCGTCGTTGCCCCTGCCTGCGCTGCAGGCCTGGCTGGCCGGGTGGCTGGCGCACCCGCTGTTTGAAGCGGCCATGGTCAAACTGCCCAGCGGGCAGACCGTGCGCTTTGCGGCCTGGTCGCCGGCGGGCGGCGCCTGAAGCTTCAGCGCAGCGGGATCGGCGTGGCGCGGTCCACCGGCACCGCCGTCACCGAGTTCTGCGGCGAGCCTTCGATGACGCGGTCTGAGTAGGTGAGGTAGACCAGCGTGTTGCGCTTGGGGTCCACCATGCGCACGATGCGCTGCCGCTTGAAGATCAGGCTGGTGCGCTCGCTGAAGATCTCTTCCTGCGCCTTGATCGGCTTCGCAATGGCGATGGGGCCGACCTGACGGCACGCAATCGATGCCTCCGACTTGTCCTCCGCGAGACCAAAGGCCCCCTTGAGCCCGCCGGTTTTCGCGCGCGAGATGAAGCAGGTCACACCGCTCACCCCCGGGTCGTCATAGGCCTCGACCACGATCTTGTGGTCCGGGCCAATGAATTTGAAGACGGTATCGACGGAGCCGATTTCTTCGGCGTGCAGGGTGGTGGCGAGCAGCAGCGTGAGAGCGAGTGCGAAGCGTTGCATGGTGATCTTTCGGGAAGGTGTCGAATGGTCACACAGTAGCAGGCTGCCTGAGGGAGGCAGAACAACGCAAACCCTGAAGCCGGGAAAGCCTTCACCCACTTGATGGGTATCGCGGGCACCCCTGTCGGCGTTCAGTCGCCACGCGCAGCGCAAGGGCGTGGTGCCTGCGAGGCATTGCCGATGAACGGCACATCCGGGCGCACTCGCACATGGGGTAGGTCGTTGGTGTGCGTTCACCATATGGTTTGGCGTCCCCACTCCGGGTTCCCCCGCTGCGCATGCCTAGCCATAGCGCTTAAGGTGCGTCATGCGCACCCTTTCCCTCGCCGCACTGCTCGCCCTCGCCACCCTGGGCGCAGCATCGGCTTCCACACCCTGGCTGACGTCGTCCTGCAAGACCTCCCCCTCTACCGTCGCTCATGGCGGTGGCCTCAACGCCTGCGGCTGTCACTTCAATCGCAAGACGGGCGAATGCCATTGCCATCAGGCCAGAGGTTGTGGGTGTGCGTGTGAGCCAGCGAGTTGTGGATGATGCACGAGCGTTGTTCTGCGTATCCGGCGCGGCCGTGGTCGTCAACCCGGCGACGGGTCTCGAGCCGATGGGTCAACGACACCAGACCACCAAGCCGCTTGAGGTGATGGCCCCTGCAACGTCGTTCAGATTGTTCGACGAGGCGCGTGAGGTTCAGGCCACCCCTGACAGGCCTCGAATATGGTCAAGAGCGGTTTCCAGTGCCTCTTCGGCACGGAGGAACTCGTTGTGACGGGTTAGCCAGGCGGCCTGATCCAGAGCCACCAACACGGATGCGAGCGATGCAGTCGGCGAGTTGCTCAGCGCGCGGCGGGCTTCCTTGATCTCCCACATTGCCTCGTTGTTGTGACTGCAATAGATATCGACGCGTGCTTTTTGCAGATGGACGACCGCATCCGCAGGAAACGGTGTATCTCCTGCTTGTTGATGCGGGTGCAGGTAAGCGGTTGCACCCACCAGGGCGTCAACCACAAGGGGGGTCGGGAAATGGGGTGACATGGCTGTTCCTACTTCTTGGCTGGTTGGAAACCTCTTTCAGGCGGCTGGCTGAGATCCACTCGTTGAGTGCTTTTTCTTGTGCGTCACCGTCTTCTTCACGGCAGGCTTTTTGTTCTTGGCCTTGCCTGCCTTGTGCATCGCAACCCTCTTCAAGACGAGCCCGCTTGAGTAGGTTGTGTTGGCGTTCGAGGCGGCGAATGAGTCGGGCTTGCTGGATACAACCGTTGTCGCCGGTTTAAGTGAATGGCCCTCCAAGCCGCTCTGCGCAAAGGCACTTGCCCCCACGGCCAGCATTGCGGCGGAAAAAAGGACGGTGCGGATCTTCATTCGGAGCTCCATGTCGCAGTGGTCTTGAGTTGCGGTGGACGCTGCGCAACGTCAACCACAAGCCACATGCTGAGGGGCTTGAGCAGCGTCCAAGTGTCAATCTGCGTGCCAACACATTTCACTTGCAATGGTGCAAAGAGGCTCTGTCGGCCCCCCTGTGAAAGCACGGACGCATTTCGATGGACACCTCGTGACAAGATGCGTGCCTTGCTTTCAGCGGTCTGGCCATGAGGCATCCTTCATGAAAACGACACCGATGTTCGGTCTGCAGCGCAGACTGCGAAAACTGGGCCCTGGCCTGATCACGGGTGCGGCCGACGATGACCCCAGCGGCATTGCCACGTATTCGCAGGCGGGCGCCCAGTTCGGGTTCTCGATGTTGTGGACCGTGGTTTTCACCTTGCCCCTCATGGTGGCCATCCAGCTCGTGAGCGCAAGAATCGGGCACGTGACAAGGCGAGGCCTGGCTGCCAACATCAAGGCGACCTTTCCGCGCTGGGTGCTGTTGACCGTTGTCGGCATGCTTCTGGTGGCCAACACGCTGAATCTGGCCGCCGATATGGCGGCCATGGCCGAGGCCTTGCGCCTGCTGGTGGGCGGCTCGGCCCATGTCTATGCCGTCACGTTCGGCCTGTTGTGTCTGGTGCTGCAGGTGTTCTTGCCCTACCGAACCTACGTGCGCTGGCTGAAATGGTTGACGCTCGCGCTGCTGTCGTATGTGGCTGTCGTGTTTACCGTCCACCTGGATTGGTGGAAAGTTGCCAGCGACATCTTCCGCCCCCAACTCAGGCTCAACCACGACACGTTGTTGATGGTGGTCGCGGTGTTCGGCACCACCATCAGCCCCTATCTCTTCTTCTGGCAGGCCGCCCAGGAAATGGAGGACACCTCCGACAGACCGCCCCAGACGAGCGATGACGTCCGCCATCACCTCCGCCGCATCAAAGTTGACACCCTGGTCGGCATGACGTTCTCAAACCTGATTGCTTTTTTCATCATCTTGAGCACGGCGGCCACACTGCACGCTGCGGGCGTCACCGACATCCAGACTTCCGCGCAGGCCGCCGAAGCGTTGCGGCCACTGGCCGGCGATTTCACTTTTGTGTTGTTCAGTCTGGGCGTCATCGGTACCGGCCTGCTCGCCGTGCCCGTGCTGGCAGGGTCTGCGGGCTACGCTGTGGCGGAGGCCGCCGGATGGCCCGCGAGCCTGAGCGCCCAACTGGACAGGGGCGAGGGACGCGGCTTCTACAGTGTGATCGCGGCCGCCACCGTCGGTGGCGTGGTGCTGTGTTTCACGCCGGCCGATCCCGTGAAGGAGTTGTTCTGGTCGGCGGTCATCAATGGCGTCATCGCCGTGCCGATCATGGTGGTGATGATGCTGTTGGCCTCACGCACTTCAACGATGGGCGCTCACGTCATCAGCTCACGGCTGCGCGTTCTCGGCTGGATCGCTACCGTGGCGATGTCGATCACGGTAATCGCCATGCTGGTCACGATGTGATCCTTCACAGCGAGCCATCAGGTCGACTGCCCCGCAGGCCGCTAGAAGAGCGTCTCGACATCGCTGGCCAGCAGATATCCTGCACCACGCTCCGTCAGGATCAGTGAGGGGGCGCTGGAGTCGGCTTCGATCTTGAGACGCAGCCGGCGAATCTGAACGTCGATGGTGCGGTCGTACACCTCGGCTTCATGCAGGCGGGACAGCGACAACAATTGGTCGCGGCTCAGCACCCGCCGTGGAGCGCGACACAACGCGTTGAGCAGACTGAACTCGCCGTTGGAAAGCTCCACCGATTCGCCCTTCGGAGAAAGCAATCGGCGGGTGCGCAGATTCAATTCCCATCCTGAAAACCGGAAAGCTCGCCGAGTGTTGTCACGCTCGGGCAAGGTGGCTTGCACCTGGTAGCGACGCAGCACGGCCCGCACACGAGCGAGCAGTTCACGCAAGCTGAAGGGTTTGGTGACGTAGTCGTCGGCGCCCAGTTCCAGGCCCATGACGCGATCAGCCTCCTCATTGCGTCCGGTCAGCAGAACGATGGGCACCGTGGCTCGCTCTCGCAATGTGCGCGCCAGCGTCATGCCGTCCTCACCCGGCAGTTTGAGGTCCAGCAACACCAGATCAATGGCTTCTTTGTCAAAAAAAGCAAACATCTCACGACCCGAAGAAGCGGCGCTGACACGCATATCGTTCTTGCCGAGGTACTCGACCACGAGGTCTCGTATTTCGGGGTCGTCATCAACCACCAGTATGTGGGGATAGGTGTGGGTGTTCATGTGGCTGCGGCGGCAGGTGTCGGTTTGTCGCCCGGCGAGCGACTCCCGAGCTCGGGATCATGGTATCCGAGACGCTCACAACGGCTGCACTTTGAGGGGAAGCGCCCAACGGCGATCGTGATGCGAGATGGCGACCTTCCAGCGATCTGCTTGCCTCGGGGTATGGCCTACCACGCCCATTTGGCGCCCCGGCACGTCACCCGCGCCGGTGTTCAACCCAAAACGGCACACACTTCGGTGGCCATGGAAGAATCACGCTGGTCGCCTATTGGACAACCTCACGCCACGGTGCTTCGGTGAATGCCCAGAACTCTCCACTGACCTTCCGACCAGCAACCCCCTGGCTTCTGGCGTTGGCTTTGTGGCTGATCGTTGCGACGGTCACCTCTATGGCGCTTTGGCAGTTGCGCCGAAACGCGCTTGAAGGTCAGAAAAGGGAAATGGAGCTCCTGTCACTCGCCCTGACAGACGAACTCGACCGTGGCCTGAGGGGGGCCGAAGAAGGGCTTCAGGCCTTGGGTCTGGAGCTGGGGCAGCGCCGATTTCCCACCGCAGACAACGACACCCTGCAAGCCTTGCGGACACGTGTTGCCTTGATGCCTTTGGTGACAGAGCTCTGGTTGCTGGGCAAAGACCTTGAGTTGATGGCGTCGTCCGACGCAACGCCAATGCCGGACACACACACTTTTTTGCCGGCACTCCAAGGGCTGGAACCAGGCGCCACCGCATTGAGCCGCCCTTTTGTACCGCGTGGTGGCTCGCAGACGCATGTTGCGCTGGCATTTCGTGTGGGAGCCGAGCTTGATCGGCCTGGTGGATGGATCATCGCCTCCATTCCTGCCGACATGCTGCTGGGGGCGTTTGGCGTCGCACTGCCTGCGGCCGATTCACGGATGACCATCTTTCGCAGCGATGGTGTCCGGTTGGCCGGGGCCAACGTCGAAAGACCTCGCACCATTGAGGGCGTGCGTCCCCGGGATGAGGCCGCGGGCACCAGCCCCGGGGTGGAACGCGTCAGTGACCACAACGACCTCCTCATCGGACTGCACCGCGTGCCGCGTTATGGCCTGGATGTGGTGGTGTCGCGCGAGCTGCATGCCGCCCTGTCTGGCTGGCGAGGTTCGCTGGAGTTGTCGCTCGGTGCATTGGGGGTGTTGCTGATCGTCATGGCTGCAGCGGTGCACATCGTGACGCGTTCCGAGCAACGACGAATCGCCGCGCAAAGCGCCCTGCAGGCCCAACGCGCCCGTGCCAGCCGACTGGAGGCACTGGGCGCCCTGGCTGGCGGCGTTTCGCACGACTTCAACAACGTGCTGGCAGGTATCGTGGGCTATGGCGAGATGGCACAGGACGCTGCGGTGCCGGGCAGCGATCAAGCTCGACACCTCGCCAAGGTGCTGCAGGCTGCCGACCGGGGCCGATCCCTGATCGAACGCATCCTCTCATTCAGCAAGGGCGGCGCGCGCGCATCCACCGTCTTCGAGCTGGAGCCCGTGGTTGAAGAGGTGCTCAGCCTGTTGACAGCCTCGCTTCGCCCAGGGGTGGTGCTGGAGAGGGTGCTCGAGGCACCCGGTGCGCGCCTGCGCGGCGACGCCACACAGGCATTCGAGGCGGTCATGAACCTGTGCACCAACGCCATTCAAGCCATGCCCGACGGGGGCATGCTCAGCGTCCAGCTGACACGCCGCCGCGTGAGCGCCCCCAAAGTCCTCTCGCATACGCCGCTGCCGAGAGGCGACTACTTGGCGTTGAGCGTCATTGACGAAGGCCAGGGGATCACCGCCGAGGCGATGGAACACCTCTTCGAGCCCTTCTTCACGTCCCGCGACGGCGGGAGCGGAACAGGACTGGGCCTCGCCGTGGTCTTTGGCGTGGTGGCGGAGTTCGGCGGTGGTGTCGACGTCGAGAGCCATGCGGGTGAAGGCGCACGTTTCACGCTGTTCCTCCCGGAGTGCACCGATGCACCCAGCGCACCAGCCACGGCCTTGGCGGCCGTGCCTGAAGGGGGCGGCCAACAGCTGCTCGTGGTCGACGACGAGGCCAACCTCCTGGCCATGGCAGATCTCATGCTGCAGGGTTTGGGTTACCGCCCCGTCTGCTTTGACAATGCCGGCGCGGCGCTGCTCGCCATCAGAGAAGCCCCCAACCAGTTCTCCGCGGTGATCACCGATGAAGTGATGCCCGGCATGAGCGGCACCCAACTCACCCGCGCCTTGCGAGAGTGGGCGCCTCATTTGCCGGTTTTGCTGGTGAGTGGCTATGGTGGGGCGCACCTTGCCCACCATGCCAGCAATGCCGGCGTCGATCGGGTCCTGATGAAGCCGATTCAGCGCGGTGAGCTTGCCCGCGCGTTGGCTGAAGTGCTTCGCTGATCGCCCGACGGCGAACGCCCATTTGTGTCAGATGGCACACATACGCCGCTTGCGCGACACACAGACGTGCCCGCGGCCGTGAACCATGCGCGCATGTTGGCATCACCACCCACTTCTGCACGGCTCATCGGGTCGATGTCGCGGCTGCTGATCCACGCCGGCATGCAACCGAAAGGTGGGCTTGGGTCCATGGCGTTTCTGGTGCGGTGCGTTGGTGCGGCCGTGCGCCATGCAACCCTGGACAGCCCAGGCGCGTCGACCATCGAGATCTGCGATCTGCAGGGACATCGGTGGCTCGCCCTCTCCCACTCGACGTCCTTGATCGACGTGGTCCTGCCCACAGGCACTTATCACATCATCACGCAGCGGGGCCAAGCGTGCCGGAGCTACACCGTGACGCTGGAACAGAACACCACGACCGATCTGCACGTGCCATTGGAGCGGCCGTTTCGCCCTTGATCTTCCCCAGGAGATTTCAAGTGCAACATCGCTGGCGATCTCTTGACACACACTGACCGCACTGGACCAAAGACCATGACGGTTCCGCACTCATGCGGAGCATCCAGAAAAAGGAACCGATCATGAAATCAGCGGCCTTGACAGCATTGACGACTGCGTTGGTCGCCATCGCCAGCTTGGGCACCATGGCAGCGCATGCAGAGGGGTTGTACGTCGGGGGCAGCCTCGGGTCGACCAGCTATCCGAACAGCGTGAACGGCGTGGGCGTCAACGGCTCGATGGTGAGCGGCAAAGTGTTTGGTGGCTACCAGCTCACGCCGAACTTCGCACTGGAGGCCGGCATTGCCGGTCTCGGGCGCAGGTCTGACATCAATGGAACGGTCGACAGCCGAGGATTCTTCCTGGATGCCGTTGGCATCGCACCGCTGAATGACAAGTGGTCTCTGCTGGGGCGGGTGGGCGTTGAACGTGTCGACTTCAAAACCTCGGCGGGGAACGACAACGGCAACGGCATCAAGGTCGGTCTTGGCGCGCAGTACGCCCTCACCACTCGAACCTCCCTGCGCGCGGAATGGGAAAGGTACCGCCCGAGCGTCTTTGGAGAAAAGCCAAACGTGGATCAGTACACGGTCGGCGTGCGGGTCGGGTTCTGACGACACAGGCCCTGGAAGCCCTTGCCTCCAGGGCCTGCTGCGTCTTCCTCACACCTTGCCTCAGAACGGGTAGTGCCGCGGCGTCGTCTGCAGCGTGATCCAGCGCAGCTCGGTGAACTCGGCGATGCCGGCCTTGCCGCCGAAGCGGCCGATGCCCGAGCCCTTGACGCCGCCAAACGGCATCTGGGCTTCGTCGTGCACGGTGGGGCCGTTGACGTGGCAGATGCCGCTGTCGATCTTGCGGGCCACGTTGAAGGCGCGGGCGATGTCGCCGCCGAACACGGCCGCGCTCAGGCCGTATTCGTTGTCGTTGGCGCAGGCAATGGCTTCTTCCACGCCTTTGACGCGCACCACGCATTTCACGGGACCAAAGGTTTCCTCGTGGTAGATGCGCATGGCCGGCGTGACGTGGTCGAGCACGGTGGCGGGCATGAGGGTGCTGTCGGCCTTGCCGCCGCACAGCAGCTTGGCACCTTTGGCCAGCGCGTCGTCAATCAGGGCGTTGCAATGGTCCACCGTGCCCTGGCCGATGACGGAACCCAGCACCACGGGCTCGGGCTTGCGCGGGTCGCCCAGCGGCAGGGCCTTGGCCTTGTCGCTGAACTTCTTCACGAACTCGTCGGCGATCTTCTGGTCCACGATGAGGCGCTCGGTGCTCATGCAGATCTGGCCGCTGTTGGCAAAGCAACCGAAGGCCGCGCCGTTGACGGCGTCTTCGATGTTGGCGTCGTCCAGGATCACCATGGGTGCCTTGCCACCGAGCTCCAGCACCACGGGCTTGAGGTACTTGGCGCAGGTCATGGCAATGATCTTGCCGACCTTGGTGGAGCCGGTGAAGTTCACGCGGCGCACGGCCGGGTGGGCCACCATAGCTTCGACCACGGCACCGGCATCGGCCGGGGCGTTGGTGATGTAGTTCACCACGCCGGGCGGGAAGCCGGCGTCCTGGAAGGCTTCGGCAATCAGCTGGTGGGTGCGCGGGCAGTTCTCGCTGCCCTTGAAGATCACCGTGTTGCCGCAGGCCAGCGGCACGCAGATGGCGCGCACGCCCAGGATGATGGGCGCGTTCCACGGTGCAATGCCCAGCACCACGCCGGCGGGCTGGCGCACGCCCATGGCGAGCGAGCCAGGCACGTCCGACGGAATGACTTCGCCCGCGACCTGCGTGGTGAGCGAAGCGGCCTCGCGGATCATGCTGGCGGCCAGCATGGTGTTGAAGCCGGCCCACATGCCGGTGGCGCCGGTCTCGGCAGCCACGGCTTCGACGAACTTGGGTAGCTTGGCTTCCAGCGCGTCCGCGGCCTTGAGCAGCAGCGCGCGGCGCTCGTTGGGGCCGGTCTCGCTCCAGGTCTTGAAGGCTTCGGCCGCGGCTTCCACGGCCATCACGGCGTCGGCCGGGCTGGCGGCGGGCGCGCGCGTGGCCACGCTGCCATCCAGCGGGTTGCGGCGTTCGAAGGTGGCGCCTTTTTCGGCCGTGACTTTCAGGCCGTTGATGAGCATGGACAGGTCGGACATGGTTTCTCCTTGGGATTCGAATGAACCTTCCGTTCGGGCTGAGCCTGTCGAAGCCTTCACACCACGGGGTGGTGAGCCCTTCGACAGGCTCAGGGCGTACGGAGAGGGGTGGCTCTGGGAAAAAAAGGCGGTGGGCTGGATTCAGGTCATTGCGGCGACAGCCTTTCTTCGCGCCACCGCATCGGCTGCGCTGGTGGTGCCGGTGGCGGGGTCCTTGTCGGCGCCGAGGTAGGCCTCGCGGATGACGGTGGAGCGCGCGAGCAGCTTTGCCGGCCCGCTGGCCACCAGCGTGCCGCGCTCGAGCACATAACCGCGGTCGGCCACGGCCAGCGCCTTCTTCACGTTCTGCTCGACCATGAGCACGGTGGTGCCGGCGTCGGCGATGCGGCGCACGATGGCGAGCAGTTCATCGACCATGCGCGGCGCCAGGCCGAGCGAGGGTTCGTCGAGCATGAGCAGGCGCGGCGCGCACATCATGGCGCGCGCCACGGCCACCATCTGCTGCTCGCCACCGCTCATGGTGCCGGCGAGCTGGGTGGCGCGCTCCTTGAGCTTGGGGAAGTCGGCAAAGGCCCGCTCCAGCCTGCGGGCGCGTTCGCCCTTGGGCACCAGCCAGCCGCCGAGTTCGAGGTTTTCGGTCACGGTCATCTGGGGAAACAGCTGCCGGCCTTCGGGCACCAGGGCCACGCCGGCCTGCACGATCTCGTGCGTCTTCTCGGCCAGCTCCTGCCCGTCGAGCAGCACCGTGCCCTGGCGCGCAATGAGGCCATTGAGCGCCTTGAGCAGCGTGGTCTTGCCCGCGCCGTTGGGGCCGAGCACCACGGTCAGGCCGGGCTGGATGTCGAGCTGGATGTCGCGCAGCACCAGGAAGGCGCCGTAGCCGGCGGACAGCCCTTGCACCTTGAGCCGCGCACGCGCGCCGCCGCCCAGCTCAAACGGGTTCGGTCGGTACCACATCATGCGGTGGCCTCCTCTTCGTTCATCTCGTCGCCCAGGTAGGCCTCGATCACCTCGGCGTTGCGCACCACCTCGGCGGGCGTGCCGTCGGCGATCTTCTGTCCCTGGTGCAGCACGATCACGCGCTCCACATGCCGCAGCAGCGTGGTCACGGCGTGTTCGATCCAGACCACGGTGAGGTCGAGCTCGTCGCGCAGGCGGCGGATCAGGCGCGCCATCTCTTCCACCTCGTTTTCGGTGAGACCGGCGGCCACTTCGTCGAGCAGCAGCATGCGCGGGCGCGTGGCCAGCGCCATGCCGATTTCCAGCAGGCGCTGCTGCGAGGGCGTGATGGCCGCCGCCGGCAGATCGGCCTGCGCAGACAGGCCGATGAGCCCGAGGATGCTCTCGGGCGTGCGCAGCACCCAGGGCACCGACGTTTCTTCGCCCCACCAGATGTACTTGCGCGGCCGCCGGCCGGCGAACTTCAGGCCAAAGGCGATGTTGTCGCGCACGAGCATGTCGCCAAAGGTGCGCGGCGTTTGAAAGGTGCGCGCCAGCCCGTTGGCCGCGAAGCGGTGCGGCCCCTTGCCCGCGAGCTCGCGCCCTTGCACCGAGAGCGCGCCGCTGGTGGGCCGGGTGACGCCGGAGATCGCATTGAAGAAGGTCGTCTTGCCCGCGCCGTTGGGACCGATGATGCCGACCAGCTCGCCGGGCATGAAGCGCGCGCTCACCGCGTCCACAGCCGTGAGGCCGCCAAAGCGCACCGTCACTTCGCGCGCGTCGAGCAGGGGTTGCGGGCTCATGTCAGGCCTCCTTCTGCGACGTACATCAGATCTCCCCGTTCGCACTGAGCCACCAACCCCCGTTCGCCCTGAGCCTGTCGAAGGGCTCTTGCGACAAGGGCGTGGAGAGGCTTCGACAAGCTCAGCCCGAACGGATATGCGCTCAGCCCGAACGGATATGGGCGCGACTCAAGCAGATGTGGACACAGCCGAAGCGGTGCTTGCTTCACTTCAAAGCACATCGCGGCGCTCCCTCAGGCTTTTCTCTCGCTGCTTGCGGCGTGTCGTCTCGCCGCTCAGATCGTCCTTGAGGTCTTTCCACCAGACGCGGGCGCTGTCTCGCCAGCCGCGGAAGGTGTCGGTGCGCACCGAGGCCAGGCCACCGGGCAGGTAGAGCACCGACAGAATGAGCAGCAGGCCGAGCGACATCATGTAGATCTGCGGCACCTGCAGGCGCAGGGTTTCGGCCAGCACGCTGAAGACGATGGCCGCAATCAGCGGGCCCCACAGCGTGGCCGCGCCGCCAATGAGCGCGATCAGCACGGTCTGGAAACCGATGAAGGGGTTGAACACGGTGTGCGGGTCGATGTACGTCCAGCGTACCGACATGGCCGCGCCCACCGCTCCCGCCACGGCGGCGGTCAGTGCAAAGCCCGCGATCTTCACCAGGCGGGTGTTCACGCCCAGCGTCTGCGCGCGCTGCTCGTCCGCGCCAATGCCGAGCATGGCCAGCCCAAAGCGCGTGCGGCGGATGCCGATGGACAACGCCACCGTGCCCACCGCAAGCAGCAACACCGTGAAGTAGATGGTGTCGCGCTCAGGCACGACCATGAGCACGCGGCCCACGGTGCCGGTCACGCTTTTTTCGAAGTAGCTGATGGCGTGGCGGATCAGCTCCGTCATGCCGAAGGTGAGCACCGCGAAGTAGGTGCCGCGCAGGTGAAGCACCGCCGCCCCCATGACCACCGCCACCGCCGCGGCAATGAGCGCACCCAGCCCGATGGCCTGCGCCCAGGACACCTTCTCCAGCAGAATGGCGCTGGCGTAGGCGCCGATGCCGAAGAAGGCCGAGGTGGCCAGCGAGAGGTAGCGCGTGGTGCCGCAAAACAGCGCCCAGCTCGACGAGAGCGCGATGTACATCAGGCAGGTGAGCGCCATGGAGACGACGAACTCGCTGGCAAAGCCGGGCAGCGCCACGGCCCAGCCCGCCAGGCCGAAGAGGACCAGCAGGTCGCGGATGAGGAATTGGCGGGAGGTCATGCTTTGCGTGATTTGCGGGAAAAGAGCCCTTCGGGGCGCAACAGCAAGACGCTGATGAAGACCACGTAACTCAGCAGCGCCTTGAGCGACGGGTTGGTGAAATGCATGCCCAGCGCTTCGATCACGCCCAGCAGCAGGCCGCCCGCAAGCGCCCCGCTCATGCTGCCGAAGCCGCCCAGCGTGATGACGATGAGCGCCGTGACGGTGTAGGGCTCGCCCATGGACGGGCTGATGGTGTAGGCCATGGAGAGCAGGCAGCCGGCCACGCCCGAGAGGCCCAGGCCGATGCCGAACATCATGGGGTGCAGGCGCCGCGTGTTGATGCCCATGAGCTGTGCACCCGTGGGCGACTGCATCAGCGCGCGCACGCCCTTGCCCAGCAGCGTGGTGCGCAGCAGCACGATGAGCGCCCCGCTGAAGAGCAGCGCGAGCGCAAACACCACCAGCTTGTTGACCGCGAATTGCGCACTGCCCCCCGGCAGCGGAATGGCCAGCGGTTGCGTGAGGTAGTCGTAGCCGCGCAGATCGCCGCCCCACACGTAGGAGATGAAGTTCTGCACCAGGAACATCAGGCCGAAGGCCACCATCAGGCCGCGCGCCTCGAACACATCGAGGTTGGGCGAGGTGCGGGTGAGGCGGCGAAAGCACAGCCAGTGCACCGCCACACCCACGGCAAACAGCAGCCCGAACGACACCGGGATCATCCACAGCGGCGAAAGCCCGAAGGAGGTCTGCACCATCCACGTGAGGAAGGCGCCCACCATCAGGAATTCGCCGTGCGCAATGTTGAGGATGCGCATCAACCCGTACTGCAAATTCAGCCCGAGCGCGACGAGCGCATAGATGCCACCGGTGATGAGACCGGAGGCGATGAGTTCTAGCCAGGCGGAGAAGGACATACGTTGGGGCTGGGGAAAACAAGCACCCGTTCGCCCTGAGCTTGTCGAAGGGCTCACCCAGAAGTTTCTGGATGGGCTTCGACAGGCTCAGCCCGAACGGGGGAGTGCTCAGCCCTAACGGGGGAGTACTCAGCCCGGACGGGGGGGACTCAGGCGAACAGGGAACGGGGTCAGGAGGAATGGAGCCTTACTTCCACACCGGCTTGGCCGGGTTCAGTTTCGCGGTCGCCACCTTCTGCGGCCACACCACCTCGAACTCGCCGTTCTGCCATTGGCCCACCGTGCCCGGCGTGCCCACGTTTTCACTGCCGTTGAACTTGATGTCGCCAATGATGGTTTTGTGCGTGGTGTTGGCCACGTAGTCGCGGATGGCCTTGCGGTCCAGGCCCTGCGCCTTGACGGCGTTGGTGAGGATCTCCAGACCGGCCCAGCAGGCGCCGCTGGCCCAGCGATCGGGTTCCTTCTTCTGGCTCGCCACGTGCGCGTCGAAGTACGCCTTCGCGCCCGGGCTGGTCTTGCCGTTCCACGAGCCCATGCCCAGCACGCCTTCGGCCCCGGCGGGCGTCATCACGTTCTTGTAGAGCGGGAAGGCGGTGCCCACCGACGCGTAGAAGAACTTCGGGTTGAAGCCGATCTCCTTGCTCTGGCGGCTGGCCAGGATGGTGTCGGGCGGGTAGGTGAAGCCCACGAACGCGTCGGGGTTCTTGTCCTTGATGCTGCGCAGCGTGGGCGAGAGGTCTTTCACGCCGCCGGGGTAGCTGGTTTCCTGCACCAGGCTGATACCCGTGCCCTGCAGCGCGACCTTGAGCGCCGAGTAGTTCTCCAGCCCGAAGAGGTCGTCGACGTACACCACGGCCACGGTCTTCACGCCGTTGGCCTTGAACATCTCCACCAGCGCATCGCACATGGGCTTGGGCTGCTGCAGCAAGAGGAAGAAGTAGGGCAGCTTCATTTCGGCCAGGCGGCGCGAGAGCGCGGTGGGCGCGAGAAACGGGTAGCCCATGCGGTTGGCCAGCGGAGCCACCGCGAAGTTCGCGTTGCTGCCCCAGGGCGGCAGCACCAGGTCGACCTTGTCGCTGCCCATGAGCTTTTCGTAAGTGCGCACCACGGTTTCCATGTCGCTGCGGTCGTCGCTGCTGATCAGCTCGATCTTGCGGCGCACGCCCTTGACGTCCAGGCCGCCGGCGGCGTTCTGCTGCTCGGCCCACAGCAGGTAGTTGGGCTCCTGGCTCACCTGCGCGCCACCCGTCCAGGGGCCGGTGCGCGACATCGAATAGCCGATGCGCACGGGCGCGGGCTGCGCGAGCAGCTGCGGCGCGAAGGACATGGCGCCCACCGTGGCGGCGGCGCTTTGGATGACCAGACGTCGATTGGGATGGGCCATGGCTGTGTCTCCTGGAGTTGTGTTGAACCGGGAGGCCATCGTAGGCAGAACGTGCGCGCGCCGCTTTGCTGTCGGTGCACTGGCTGCTTGTCGGAATGTGCACGCCGCTTCGGGTTAACCCTTGAGATCGCGCCGCACGCGCGGCGGGGCCGCACCCCATAATTTCCCATCGCCCTTTCACGGAGCCCGGCCTTGAATTCCCCCACGTCCACCATGACCACCGACAGCGTCGCCCCCGGCGAGCGCGCGGCGATCTGGCGCGACTGGGTGTGGACGCACTTTGGCGGGCTGGAGTCGGACCTGTACGGCGACCACGACTTTGACGGCCATATGCACGCCTCGCACGCGGGCGACGTCGTGCTGACCAAGCTGGAGGCGAACCGCCACCGCGTGCTGCGCACCCAGCAGCTGGCGCGCGGCAGCGAGCGCGCGTACCTCAAGATCGTGGCGCCCTGGCAGGGCAGCGCGGGCGTGCAGCAGCACAACCGCGAGGCCTGGGTGCGCCCCGGCGGCTGGGCCATCTACGACACCACGGGCAGCTACGAGATTGCCAACCCCGAGCGCGTGGAACACCTCATCGTGATGCTGCCCAAGGAGCAACTCACCGAGCGCGGCCTGCGGCTGGAGCCGCTGATGGCGCGGCATGTGGGCGGCGTGAGTGGCATCGCGCGCGTGGCGCTGGAGACCATGCGCACCACCTACCAGGAGCTGCCCGGCATGAGCGAGAACGCCGCACGCGGCGCGGGCGAGCTCATCGTGGAGCTGGTGCGCCTGTCATTGCAGGAACTGGCCGGGCGCGAGAACGGCACCACGCAGCTGGAGGCGTTTCGCGACCGAATCCGCGAGCACATCGGCCAGCACCTGCGCGACCCGTCGCTCACGGTGGACCACATCGCGCAGGCGCTCAACTGCAGCAAGCGCCACCTGCACAAAGCCTTCAGCGAAGAAGACAACACGCTGGCCCACTACATCCAGCGCCAGCGCATTCAGGCCTGCATGCGCGAGCTGGCGCACCCCGCGCGCGCGCACCGCACCATCACCGAGATCGCGTTTTCCTGGGGCTTCAACAACGGCGCGCACTTCAGCCGCGTGTTCCGCGAGCACACCGGGCAGTCACCGAGCGATTTCCGGGAATCGGCGTTGCGGTCTTCTCGTTCCGCTGCCTGAGTTTTTTCTTTCGTTGCGTTTCGTGCGTCTACCTCGCGCCAGGACGATGGCGGCGCCCGCCCGCTCCGGCCTATGAGGAAGCCTTGGTTCACCAATCCTGGTGCGCCACCATCGCACCGGGGGCGGGTGGTTTGGGCAAGCGGGCGCTGGCCCCATTCGCGGTTGCCACAAAAGACGGTGCGCCTGCCCGGTGTTGATGAAGCGGTCGCTGCATGCCCGGGTACACATCCGCGAGCGGCCGGTGCCCGAATGACCGGGCCACCCGACCTCGCCACACCCGCTGCAACGAAACCGGTCTTACCGAACCGAACAGGCCAGAGAAACCTTCATCGCCATCTGCTGCAACGCCTGCCAGGGATCGGCCGGCCAGGAAGGCACCTTCAGGCCCTTCACGATGCCGTCCACCGTGTGTGCGTCGTCCAGCCAGCGCGACAACGTGGCCATGCTCAGCAGCGGCAGGGCGCGCTCCATGAGCTTTTCTTTCACACCCCACACCCGGTTCTCGCGCAAGGCCATCGGCAACGGCCGGCCCGCGTCCATCGCCGTGCGGATGCGGTGCAGCGTGCGAATGTCTTCCGACAGCGCCCAGTGCACCAGCACCGGTGCCTCGCCCTCGGCCTGCAGGCCATCGAGCATGCGCTGCACGCGCTGCACCTGCCCGCCCAACACCGCCTCGGCGAGCTTGAAGGCGTCGTAGCGCGCCACGTTCAGCACCGCCGCCTCCACCTGCTCAAAGCTCAGCGCGCCGGCCGGGTGCAGCAGCGCGAGCTTCTGGATCTCCTGGTGCGCGGCCAGCAGGTTGCCCTCCACCCGGTCGGCAAAAAACTGCAGCGTGCGCTGCCCCTCTTCGCCTGCGGCCACGTGTTGCCCCTGCTGCTGCAGGCGCTGGGCGATCCATTGCGGCAGGGCCTTGCGGTCCACCGGGTCGAGCTTCACGGTGGCGCCAAAGCTCTCCAGCGCGGCAAACCACGCGCCCTTCTGCGTGGCCATGTCCAGGCGCGGCAGCAGCACCAGCGTGAGCGTGCTGTCATTGCCCTGCGCGGCTTCGGCGATCCGCTGCAGCACCTGCGAGCCGTCCTTGCCGGGCTTGCCCGAGGGAATGCGGATTTCAATCAGCTGCTTGTCGGCAAACAGGCTCATCGAACCGCCACTGGCCAGCACCTCGCCCCAGTCGAAATGCGCGCCCGCCACGGTGTGCACCGTGCGCTCGGTGTAGCCCTGCTCGCGCGCGGCGGCGCGGATGGCGTCCGCCGCTTCCTGCACCAGCAGCGGCTCGTCGCCGTGCAGGGTGTAGAGGCTTCTCAAGCCCCGCTGCAGCTGGGCGGCGAGTTGCGGTGCGGCAATCTGCATGCAGGCGCCCCGCGCGTCAGAGCGACTTCACGGCCGCCATGCGGCGCACCACCTGCTGCACCACGTCCGAGGCCATGTCGCGGAACAACAGGGCTTCTTCGGCGTCCTTGGAGAGCACGGCGGTCTCGCTGAAGCTCATGTCGCGCTCCAGCAGCAGTTCGACGTCTTCGATCAGGTCTTTGTCGGTGGCCGAGCGCAGGCGGAAAGTGAAGCGCGTGCGCAGCTGCAGCTCGCGCACCTGACCGGCGGCCGTCTGCCCCACCGCAATGCGCTCGCGCTGGGCGGTCACCACCGTGAGC
>NZ_JAHVAB010000009.1 GCF_019264445.1 Hydrogenophaga sp. | reverse complement strand
CCCCCCAGGACCCGTAGGACGCGAAACCCGAAGTCAGGAAAAGGCAAAACGTGCACGGCTCTGGAGCTCAAGGCCGTGCCCCTGGCGTGGCGCGGCGACATGCTGAGCGACGGAGACGGACTGACCGGCGAAGTCCGGGTCGTTGGCGACCAGACCATCTCCATCCATTTCAAGTTCGCCTTCAAATGGAACGGCAAAGTGGCCTGGCACTACTGTGGCACCTGGCCGGCCATGTCCATGGAACAGATCCGCCGGCAACGGGATGAGGCGCGTGACCTGGTCCGTTCCGGCGTCAACCCCAACGACCAGAAGAAGGCCGAACGCATCGAGAACCAGGCGGCGGTCGAAGCGACGATTGCGCAGGCCGCCGCAGAGGCCAGCCAAAACAAGCCGTTCAAGGACATGTTCGACGCCTGGCTGGCCGATGGAGTGGCTCGTAAGGACGGCAACGCCGAACTGCGCCGCTCCTTCGAGAAGGACGTGCTGCCCGTGCTGGGCGACAAACCCGTGCGCAGCATCACCGAACACGACCTGCGCAAGGTCCTGCGAACCATGGTGGCCCGTGGCGTGAATCGCATGTCCGTGCGCGTGCACCAGGACCTGGTGCAGCTGTTCGCCTGGGCCGAGAAGCGCCAGCCCTGGCGCGGCCTGCTGATCGAAGGCAACCCCGCCGACCTGATCGAGATTCGCAAGATCGTCTCCAAGGACTTCGACATGGTCAACGAACGCGACCGCGTGCTCACGGCCAAGGAGCTGCAGGAACTGCAGTCGATCTTTGAGCGCATGGAGGCCGACTACGAAGCGACCCCCGCCGGTCACAAATACGAGGTGCCGCGCCCGCTCAAGCGCGAGACCCAGCTGGCGATCTGGATCTGCCTGGGCACGCTGTGCCGCATCGGCGAGCTGCTGATGACCCGGTGGGAAGACGTGGACCTGGTGGAGCGCTACTGGACCATCCCGATCGAGAACGTCAAGGGACCGATGGGCAAGAAGCAGGGCCACCGGGTCTACCTCTCTGACTTCTCGCTGCGCCAGTTCCAGGCGCTCAAGACCCTGACCGGAACATCGCCCTACTGCTTCCCGGCCCGCAACCACAAGGAAGACAGCCACATCGACGTCAAGACCGTGTCCAAGCAGGTGGGCGACCGACAGATCCAGTTCAAGACCCGCAAGGACCTGTCACGCCGGGCCAACGACAACGCACTGGTGCTCAAGAGCGGCAGCCTCCGCGAGTGGACACCGCACGACATGCGACGCACCGGCGCCACCATGATGCAAGCGCTGGGCATCCTGCCCGACATCATCGACCGCTGCCAAAACCACGTGATGGCCGGCAGTCGGGTCCGGCGCCACTACCTGCACCACGAGTTCGCCGACGAGAAGAAGGCGGCCTGGGAGAAGCTGGGGCAGCGGATTGATGACATCCTGGGACAGAGCGCTTCATCGTCTGCGGTGTCCGCATGAGCTTCGGCGCAGCTGGTCGGAATCCCAAAGCCGGGCCAACTTAACATATGATTGCACGATAACATCGTTAATGTTATTGTTCAAATTTGATGTTATGAAAGACTGAGCGTTGAAGCTTGTAGCCGCCACCCGGAAGTACCTCAACGAGGTGTTGGGCATTCCCACGCCCAAGGAAAAGCCCTGGGCGCAAGCCGGCGCGCTGCCGTATTTCCTTCAAGACGCGTTCCAGTTTGCCGAGCTTGAACTGCTGGGCCATCCCATCGTGCTCGCGATCACTCCATCCAGCGAAAAACAAGCCCTGGGTGACATCCGTGCCCGGCTAGACAAGGTGCGCGCGCAGGGAGAGCCGCCGGTTGTGTTCGTGACCGATGCCTTGGCGTCGTACGAGCGCAAACGCCTGATCGAGCAGAGGGTTCCGTTCATCGTGCCAGGCAACCAGCTCTACCTGCCCGACCTGGGCCTGGACCTTCGCGAACACTTCAGGCAGCGGGCGCCAACCACAGGTACCGCCCTGAGCCCATCGACGCAGGCGATCCTCATCGCTGCGTTGATGAACGAACCCCTGGCCACCGACTGGCAACCCGCCCGCCTGGCATCGCCCATGGGCTACACCCCCATGACACTGTCCCGGGCGGTCAGGGAGCTGAACGCGGCGGGCCTCGCCGCGACGCGCAAATTGGGGCGTTCGCAGTATCTGCACCGCGAGTTGCCGCCACGGGACATCTGGGAAATGGCAAGACCCTTGCTCCGCAGCCCTGTGCGCCGAACGGTGTGGGCCATGAGCGATACCTTGCCAGCAGGTCGGCAGTGGCGGCTGGCCGGCCTGAGCGCACTCGCGCGCGATTCCATGCTCACGGAACCGCGGCAGCCGGTTTACGCCACCACCTTCGCAGAATGGCGGGAGGCCACGAGAGCCGGTGCCCGCGAGGCGCCGGAACCATCCGATGCGGCACAAGAGCTTGAGCTCTGGATCTACGATCCGGCGCTGGTGCCAGGTCGGGCGACTGTCGACCCACTGTCGCTGACCCTCAGTCTGCAGCACAGCACCGATGAGCGCGTCCTGCAGGCCCTGGACGAACTGAAAGGGCAACTTCCATGGTGAGAGGACTGGATATCTTCCGGGAAACGTTTGCCGCTTACGCTGATCAGTATCTGCTGATTGGTGGGACCGCCGCGAGCCTGACGATGGAGGACGCGGGGCTCCAGTTTCGGGCGACCAAGGACCTGGACATCGTCCTGCATGTGGAGGTGCTGACACCTGCCTTTGGCGCGGCGTTCTGGCAGTTCGTGAACGCTGGGGGCTATCAGCTGCAGCAGGTCAGCGAAACCGGAAAGCCGAAGTTCTACCGCTTCCAGAAGCCCGCGGATGAACGCTACCCGGCCATGATCGAACTGTTTGCACGGGCTCCCGATGGCTTGACGCCCGCCGAGGGCAGCCAGCTCACCCCGATCCCACTGGATGAGGCGGTGTCCAGTCTCTCTGCCATCTTGCTGGATGAAACCTACTACGCGTTCATCCTCGCTGGCCGACGTGAGATGGGAGGCCTGTCCTGGGTGGGAGAAGACCGGCTGATTCCGCTGAAGGCCATCGCATGGCTGGATCTGACAAAACGGAAAAGCCAGGGCGCCGCCATCGATGCCAGAGATATCCGAAAACATCTCAACGACGTGCTGCGCCTGTCGCAACTACTGGCGCCCACCACCCGCATTCAACTCGACCCCAAAATCGGTTCGGACCTCGCCCGGTTTCTCGCCGAGGTAGTCGCGGACACCTCCATCGATCCGCAAGTCCTTCAGCTCGGGAAGGTCAGCGTCGCCGAACTGGTGGCGCGTATTGCGCGGGCCTATGGGCTACAGGCCTCTGTTTGAGTGACCATGTGAGATCCGGGCACGCAATGTGCGCTGGTGCAGTGGTGAAGCCATTCGGCCCACCACTGAGACGACTCATCCGATGCTTTCCAGGTAAGGCCGCATCACGTTGGCCACGCGGCAGATCGTTGCGCAGCGCCAGATCTCATCCACCGAAGCCTTGTTGCGGGAACGGGCGTCCTTGAGCGCCTCCAGAGCCACGTCCAGGCCGATCTTGTTCCGGTGCTTGAAACTGTCCGCTACCGTCTTGGCCACGCCGTAGACCCGCAGCCTGACGCCATCGCGCGCCACCTCTTCGACCCCCGCGGAAAAGGCCTCACCCGTGAACTGCACCATCTTGATCGGCGGGTAGTCGATCCGGGGCGAGTGGCTCCCGCGTGGCATGGCGATCCAGACCTGGCGCGGCAGCTGGGTGGTCAGTTCATGGAACTGCAGCGCAGTGAACAGGCAGAACACGGCCTGTGGCACCTTGGCAGCGACTGCACCGAGGCTCTCGAACTCCGACACTTGTGTATCTGTCAGGCGATAGAGACCACGCCCTACCCGCTCCAGCAGCCCAGCGGCATTGAGCCGCGTGAGGATGACCCGTGGTGCACGGGGTCATCTCGGTTTTTTGGGAATCGTCGACAAAATCCGAAAACGACCCGAAACCTGTACGCCGGGTTCCACTACCTCCAGTGACAGCTCAAGTGGATCGGCGTCGTCATCGTGGTGCTCGGCGATTCACAGCTGACCAGTTGGTCAAGCGGACTCGCCGGGCGCCTGCGGCCCAGTGCCCGTATAGTGGCTCGCAATCCAGTCTTTGGAGGCGCGATGGCGAGCTACCGGTACAAGTTCCTCGGCAAGCAACAGCTTCCCTCAAAGATGACGGAGGCAGAGGCGATCGAGCACTGCAAGCTCAGCGACGAGCAGCTCGCAGCGATCCCCATCGTCAGCCGCGTCGATGACGATGGCAACGCTAAGCGCGGGCGGCCGCCTCTAGATTTGCGCCTGGGCTACGCCCTCCAGCTCATGTTTCTTGGACTGACTGGCAGGTTGGCCGGCGTGACGGACAGCTTTCCGGCCAACATGGTCAAGGTGCTGGCCAACCAATTGGGGACGGATGCCACGGCCATCGCGACCATCAAGTCGATCTACCGTGGCAAGGCCGGTCCCCAGGCGGAAGGTTCCGTCGAACGCCGGTTGCGCGAGCAGCGCACGTGGGCACGGCAGACGCTGGGGTTTGAGGTCTTTGCGCCTGAAATAGAAAGGGAGCTGGCCGCCACGCTCACCATGCGCGCACGGGACGCAGCGAGTCAGGCCGAGTTGGTGACGTTCGCCGAGGAATGGCTCTACGAGCGCAGGATCGTCCTGCCCGGCGTCTCGACGCTGGAGGACCGAGCCAATGCGGCCTTCCGCGCGATCGAAACCCTCGCGATGGAGGTCATCAACGGCGCGATCAAGCCGGCCCGCCAGCGCGCGATCTTGAAGATTATGTTTGACCAGGGGCCGTCGGAAGACTCCACTGTCCTCGAATGGCTCAAAACCTCGGCAGGCAAGCATGGGGTCAAGAACCTGGAGGAGGTGTCCTCGCGCGTCGATTACCTGAAGACACTCGGCGTCGCTGATTGGAACCTCACATCGCTGTCCCAGACGCGCATCCAGGCCTTCGCGCAGCGTGTTGCGCACCGACCACCTTCCGAGACCTCCCGCCGCGTGCTGGAGACGCAGATCGTGGAGGTCATCTGCTTCTTGAAGGCCACGCTCTGGGAGTTGACAGACGAAGCCATTTTCCGGATGGGCCGGCGCACCGGCGATCTGGTGCGCATGGGTGCGAAGCGCGTGCAGTCCAAGCAGGCCAGCCGCAGTGGCATCTACCGCGAGTCGGTTCAGTCCATGCTGAACCTCGCGCAGGATGCGGACAAAACCGCAGAAGAGCGGATCGCGGAGATCGTCAGGGTTGCCAGTGAGGTGTTGAATATGCCAAGGGTCAGCCACGCCGACATCGTGCGCGAAACGCTTGTGGAGCAAGGCGAACGGGTCGCGACCGTGCTGGACACAATGGACTGCCTCAACATCGAGGGCGATGAGAGCAAGAAGGATCTGACCCTCGTCGAACAGCTCAAGAAGATTCGCACCGAAGGCCTGAAGGAGCTGCCCAAGGACTGGGACGTCTCGGGCATCGAAGCCGCCTGGCGTCCGCTCGTCGACGACGAGGACCGTGTCAAGGCGCTGAAGGCATTCAAGGCCTGCGCGCTGCTACGAATCCGCAAGGGCTTGCAGGGCGGGCGACTGTGGGTGCCGCACAGCGCCAACTTTCGTAGCCGCACCGACAGCCTGATTCCCGAGGAAGAGTGGGAGCGCGATCGAGAAAAGTTTTGCACGGCTTTTGGCTTGGAGATCGACCCGCAGGTCGCGATTGCGCGCCAGATGGCATTGCTCATGGACGGCCTGCAGCGCGTCAAAGAAGGGCTGGCCAACGGCCTGCTTGAGATCGACGAGCAAGCTTGCGTTCGTCTGCCCGCACTGAACGCGATGGCGGAAGAGCCTGAGCTCAAGAGAACGGCCCAGGCGGTGCAGGAGATGATTGGTCCCGTCCAGTTACCCGACCTGATCCTGGAGATGGACGCCCAGACCCGCTTCAGCTCCAAGCTGCTGGGCCGCGATGCCAAAACGACCAGGGAGCTGATCGCCTTGTATGCCGCATTGCTGGCCCACGGAACCGAGATCGATGCCAAGTCGGCTGCCGCCATGGTCAGCGGCGTAACCGTGGCCGAGGTGACTGCCGCCATGCGGGAGTTGGAAACCCCGGGCCGATTGCGAGCTGCGAACAATGCCGTCGTGGCGTATCAGCAAAGTATTCCCATCGTGAAACTTTGGAGCGATGGCACCAAGGCATCCGCCGACATGATGGCCATGGACACGACGAGGCACTTGGGCATCGCCCGGACCGATCCGCGACGAAAAACCCCCGCTGCAGGCATCTACACCCATGTGCTCGGCAGTTACCCCGTCTTCTACGATCAGCCTATCGTGCTGCTCACGCGCCAGGGCGGCCCAGCGGTCGAAGGTGTCGAGCAGTACAACAGCTCCAGCGAGGAGCGCATCAAGATTCAGCTGCTGGCGGTGGATACGCATGGCTACACGTACGGCGCGATGGCGCTGGCCAAGCATCTTCGGTTCGACCTCTGCCCGCAGCTCGCAGGACTGCCGGATTGCAAGCTCTGGGTGACACGCAAGACCGAGGTCCCCGAGGAGCTGGACGCGATCGCACTGACCAACGTTTCCGAGCGCGCCATCGTGCGCGGCTGGGACGTGATGCTGCGTTTGGTGGCGTCCATCCTGACTGGGCGGGTCAGCGTGGGCTGGGCGTTGGCGCGCAATGGCAGCGCAGCCATTGGCGACAAACTTCATCGTGCCCTGGATCATTACGGTCGGATGCTGCGGTCCGTGTACCTATGCGACTACTTCACCAAAGAGCAGTTCCGCCGCGAGATCCACACTTTGTTGAATCGTGGTGAGTCGGTTCACCAGCTTCAGCGCGCCGTGTATTACGGCCGCATCGCCGCCGAACGCGGCCGTCGGCGCGATGAACTGAGAGCCATTTCGGGCTCGCACGTACTCCTCACAAACCTCATCATCGCGTGGAACACCAACAAGCTTAACGAGGTCGTTGCCAAGCTGAGGTCCGCCGGTGGGGGTGTGAACGACGACATTGTGCGGCGGCTGGGTCCGGTATTTTTCGGGAACATCAACTTCCGCGGCATCATGAGCTTTTCCATCGAGAAATACGCTGGCGTCCTGCTAAGCAAGGTGGCGGAAGAAACGCCCGCCGAAGCGAGGCGCCGCAAGCTGACCCGGTTGCCCAAGATGTCATAGCCGCAGCTTTCGGAGTTGGTGCCATCACTCGCGCTGGTTGGTCGGTCGAGCTGATCGTGCGCTTTCGGCGTGGGCGGTGCGGAGGCCTTGCACCTTCAGCGTGTAGACGTGGCTGCTCAAGGTGATGGAGTTGACAAGGATTCGCTGCTCTTACAGTAGCGTGGTCATTTGCGGCAGCGACCCCGCCTGGCTGCCAGTACACCCATCGACTCAATCCCAATGTTCATCGGCGGAGGGCTCAGGAGTCGAGGTTTCCAGCAGACTCGGCCGGTGGGTGCGCAATGCCCGTCAGCTCTGTCAGGAGGAGCAGCGGAGGCGGAGGCAACTGCGCCGCTGGCGCCAGGGCGGTCAGGCCCTGCTCAAACCGGGCTTGCAGGCTGGAATCCGACGCATCCAGGTAGCGCATGGCCGATTTGACATCCTTCCAACCTACGTACTCCATCAACTCCTTGATGTCCCAGCCGCTGGCGCGTGCCCAGCCGGCAAAGCCGCGACGCATGGAGTGGCTGCTGTATTTCTCAGGTGACTCGACGCCTGATTCTGCGAACAGACTGCGCAGCAAGGGGATCAGACTGTTGACGTGCAGGCTCTCCTCGGCAACATGGCCCCAGCGGTCAATCTTGCGGAACACCGGTCCCTCGGTCAATCCAGCGAGGCTGACCCAAGCATTGAAGGCAGTCACGGGACACAGGCGGGACAGCGCCGGGCATCTGAAAACGCGGCCCTCACGCTGCCTGTCGCCTTTGCTGCGGCCCAGGTAGCAGGTCATGCCCTGGCCCGGCGTGACCTCGGTGTTCTCGACGCGCAGGTTGACCAGTTCGTCGGAGCGAAAGCCGCGCCAGAATCCCAGCAATATCAGGCTGCGGTCGCGCGTGTGGCGCAGCGAGGCCGGGTGGTCGCCGGTCCGCTGGGCGTTGCAGATGGCGGCATCGAGCCACTGATCGATCTGCTGGAGCGCCGCCAGTTCCAGGGGGCGTGCACGCTTTTCCCGCACGCTGTGCACGGAGCGAATGCCTTTGAGGACTTGGCGCACCAAGGCCGCTTTGGTGGGGTCGGGAAAGCCCTGGTCGGTGTGCCACCGCGACAACGCCGCAAGACGTTGGCGCAGGGTGTTGATCGCCAGGGTAGCCGCATGATCGGCCAAGTAGCGGGCGATGGCGTCTGCCGTGGAGGGCAGCAAACCTTTGCACTCAACTTCAAAATGCCGAATTGCCGATGCGTAGCTCCTGCGCGTGCTGTCGCTCTCGGCTGCCTCGAGATACTTTGCAAGACGGGCCATTTTCCCAGCTAGCTAGCGGTGAAGAGCCGAGGTTGAGGATCGGATTGGAGACGCCGCCTAGAACAGCAAGCGAAGCCCAGCTTGCCACTTGGTAGCAGCTGTCTCCCCGCCGGACTGCGACCTTGGATAAAACGTTCGTTTCAAGCCCAGGTAAGGTGCGACGCGCCGGTTGAACTCGTAACGGGCCTGCACACCCACATCGACCTGATATGCGCCGCGGCGTACTGTCGTATCGATATCGGATGCCGACCACTCCAAGTCAACCGAAGGCGAAACGATGAAGCGATTCGTGATCAGAAAACTGTTTTCAAAGCGCGTTCGAGCGAAGACCTTTCCGTCGTCACGAATGAACAGCTTCAGATCGACATCGAAGGCGTAGGGCGCGAGCCCACGCACACCGAGCGCGAGGTAGTCGCGTTGCTGGGGCCGCTCGTCGCGACGCAGGCCGATCTGTGCGTCCCAGAACGGCCGAATGTACCGGCCATAGAGAACTTGCAGCTCAGCCGCTTCGGTTCGCCCGCTGCGCTGCTCCGCGTCGAGCGAATACCACAGACGGTTGAAGTCACCACCAATCCAGCCATCGACGGCCAGTGACTGTACCGAGCCAGCAGCCCCGCGCACTTTGGCGGCGCCAGCCTCGACCAGCGCGTAGGAGTAGATCGACTCGTCCTCCATCGCCTGCGCACCCAAAGCAACGGTGACCAGCAGCGCGGTGCCCGCGTGCCGCAGCGCCATCCTCATTTTTTTCTCCATCGGTGTGATCCTTAGGCCACTTTGACCAGGCGCATCATCCCGGTAGCAGCGTGGTAGAAAAGGTGACAGTGGAATGCCCACATGCCTTCATCCTCAAAGGTGGCATCAAGCTCGACGGTCTGCGCCGGCGGCACGATGATCGTGTGCTTGCGCGGGCCGAACACACCGTTGCCGTTGACGAGTTCCATGAACACGCCGTGCAAGTGCATCGGGTGTTCCATCATGGTTTCGTTGACGAACTTGATGCGCACGCGCTGGCCCAAGCCCATCTCGAAGGGCGCCGCCTGCGACATTTTCTGGCCGTTCATGGTCCAGAAGTAACGCGCCATGTCGCCGGTGAGCCGGACCAGCAGTTCTTTTTCTGGCGCGCGGTCGTCGGCATTGCGGGTTGCGGCACGCAGATGCGCGTACGTCAGCCGGCGCAGGCCGTCCGAGCTGGGCTCGATCTTCGGGGCCGCGGCACTCATGCCCGGCATCTCGGCCATACCCGCCATGCCGGGCATACCCGCGTGTGGATCGGCGGGCTTGGTCGGTGCTGGCATCGCCATGCCGGCATGTGGATCGGTCGGCTTCACGGTCATGCCCGACATGCCCGACATGCCTGAGTCCGGGGCGACAGCTTTGGCCGGCGCTGGCATCGCCATACCGGCATGGCCTGCGGCCGCCGCCTCACCTGCCGGCGCTTGGCCCATATCCATTCCGGCCATACCACCGCCGCCACTCATGTCCATGCCGGCCATTCCCATGTCGGCCATCGTGCGGACGGGCTTGGGTCCTAGCTCGGGCACCGGCGCACTCATGCCGACCTCCGGCGCCAACGTGCCGCGCGCATAGCCGACACGGGCGATGGTGGGCACGAAGATCGTGTAAGCCTTGGCTTCCTTCGGCTGCACGATCACGTCGTAGGTCTCGCCGTTGCCGATGCGGAACTCGTCCACCTCCACCGGGTTGACGTTCTGGCCATCGGCTTGCACCACCGTCATCGGCAGGCCCGGGATGCGCACGTCGTACAGGTTCATCGGCGAGGCGTTGATGAAGCGCAGTCGCACCCGCTCCCCGGGCTTGAACAGGCCGGTCCAGTTCTCGTCGGGGCGCTTGCCCTGCAGAAGGAACGACCACTCGTCGCCACCGTCGCTGTAATCGGTGGGGTCCATGCGCATCTTGGCCCATTCCATGCGCTCGGCCCACAGCGTGTCGCGCGCCTTGGCGTCGGGAGCGCTGCGCAGTTGGGCAAAGAACTGAGGGGTTGTCACGCGGCGGTAGTTGTAATAGCCGTCCTGCTTCTTCAGATTGGCCAGCACCTGCTGCGGCGGCGTATCGATCCAGTCGGAAATCACGACGATGTAGTCACGGTCATACTGAAACGGGTCGGGACGCGCTGGTTCGACAATGAGCGGCGCGAAGTAGCCTGCAGCCTCTTGCAGCGCGGCATGGCTGTGATACCAATAGGTGCCAGACTGGCGCAGCTTGAAGCGGTAAGTGAAGGTCTCGCCGGGGCGAATGCCGGGGTAAGTGACGCCGGGCACGCCGTCCTGATCGTTGGGAACGAGTAAGCCGTGCCAGTGGATACCGGTGACCTCGCGCAGTTTGTTCGTGACGCGGATCACCACTTCGTCGCCTTCGCGGAAGCGCAGAACCGGTCCCGGCATCGTGCCGTTGATGGTGATACCTTGAGCTGGTTTGCCGGTGATGTTGAGCGGGGTCTCTGCCACGCTCAGGTCGTACTCGCGCGACACTGGGGTGTTGCGCAGTTCGACGGCCCGCACCTGAGCCCAGGCGCTTGGCAAGGCGGCCAGCGCGCCCAAGCCAGCCAGGGTTTGCAAGGTTCGGCGTTTGGGTGTGTCCATGGGGTCGAGCCTCCTCTACCGTATTTATTTGACGGCTTCGATCGCGGTGACGACGATGCCACCATCGGCTTTTTCGGCGGTGAAGTTCACCTTGTCGCCGGCCTTGACCTTGTCCAGTAGCGCGGTGTCCTTGACCTGGAAGACCATCGTCATGCCGGGCATGTCCAGGTTCTTGATCTCGCCGTGCTTGAGCGTGATCTTCTTGGTTTCCTTGTCAATTTTGCGCACTTCGCCTTCGGTCATCGAGGCGGGCATACCGTCCATCTTCATGCTGGGCATGTTCATGCCAGACATTTTGCTGTGGTCCATCGCCTGGGCTTGAACGCTCATGGCAAATGGCGCAGAAGCCACAAATGCCAGAACAGCGAGGAAAGGTTTGAAATTTTTCATAGCGACAACTCCGTACATGTAAAAAAAGAACCTTGGCGCAGGCGTCCGACATCGTCCGGCGCCGCGCGGTACTGCCATACCGTGCTGATCGTCACTTCACGGTATGCCAACGGACCATCAGTGTTTGTGACCGCCGTGCCCTCCGGCATTGGGAGCGCCGGCCTTCTGTGCCACAGTGACGAGACCCTTCATGCCGGCATCATAGTGGCCGGGCTGCAGGCAGGCGAAGTCCACCTTGCCGGCTTTGGTAAAGCGCCACACAACCTCGCCGGTCTTGCCGGGCGCCACGGTGACCATGTTGTCGTCGGCGTGTTCCATGCCGGGCATCTTCACCATCATCGCGTAGTGCTCCTTCAACTCTTCGGGCGTGCCGAACACCAGCTCGTGCTTGACCGCGCCGGAGTTCTTCACGACGAAGCGCACGGTCTCGCCTTGCCGCACCGAAATCTGTGCAGGCGTGAAGCGCATGTTGTCCGTCATGTCGACCTCGACGGTACGGGTAACCTGCGAGGCCTTGCCGGGTTCGCCAACAGGGTTGCTGCCGTGGCCGGGGGCGGCCAACGTGGCGGATGCGGCGAGCAGCGCCGTAACGAACAGCAACGGACGGATGGATCTGGAGTTCATTGGAAGTTCCTTGTTAAGTTGAAACGACGATTGGAGCGGTACCAATTCCACAGCTTACTCACGCTGACCACCAATGTGCTGACGAGAACATTACGAAAAGGTCAGCTTTGTCCGTGCCAGCTACGCGGGGAAGAGCGCTCCTGCGGCGGCGATCAGCGACATGGCTCCAGCGCCACACAACAGAATCCGCAAGGCGGACCGCATCTTGGGCGCCCGGCCGATGTAGGCGGCCAGGATGCCCAGCGCTGCCAGCCCGACGAGGCTGCCTCCGACGAGCCAGCCCGTCAGGCTGGCGCGTGGCGCCAGCACCAACACCAACCAACAAAGGCCAACCCGCGACCACGGCGAAGCTCGCTGCAGAGGCCAGCGCAGCCTGTGTCGGCCGCGCGGCCAGTTGGTCGGACGACCCGAGCTCGTCCCGCGCATGCGCAGCCAAACAGTCGCGAGCCATCAACTGCCGCGCGACTTCATCAGCCAAGTCCGGCGCTAGGCCTCGCGCCACGTAGATGGCGGCCAGCTCGCCATGCTCAGCCGCCTATTCTTTGCTTTCGCGCTCAAGGTCGGCGCTTTCGGTATCGGCCTGCGAGGCCACGGAGACGTACTCGCCAGCCGCCATCGCAGCGGCGCCGGCCACCAGCGCGGCCACGCCCATCACCACGAGGCTCCGGCGATCCGCCCCCGAGGCTGCGATGCCGACCAGCAGGCTGGCCGTCGATACGATGCCGTCGTTCGCGCCAAGACCGCGGCCCGTAACCAGCCGATGACCCCGCTTCGATGGCGTTCGTCATGCCTCATCGCATCACTGCGACGTTGCCGAATCGCCCGATGCCTGGAGCGCCACGCCGCGCTGCGCCTTCGTCATCACAATGATCAGCACCAAGATCACACTGAGAAAGATCGCGCTCGTGCCGACAGTCCCAAGCCCGAGGCCGCCATTGGTGTGCGACTGCGACAGGAGATCGCCGAACGACGCGCCGAAGGGCCGCGTCAGGATGTAGGCGATCCAGAACGCGGCGACCGCATTCAGGTTGAACAATCGGTATGCGCCATAGGTGACCACGATGCCGGCGCCAAACACCATGGCCGAATGCAGGTAGCCGAGCTTGAGCTGTTCGGCAAGCAGGTCACCAGCAGCCGTGCCGAGCGCGAAGGTGAACAGGATCGTCGCCCAGTAAAACAACTCGCGCTGGGTGGTGAAGATGGTGTGGATTGACAGCGTCTTCTCCACTGAAAACCAGACTGCAAAGGTGACAGCAAGCGTAGCCGAGAACACAGCCGTCGTAAATTGAAGGGCGACACCGAAGTGGTCGGTCAGGTTGTCTGTGATCAGGGTACCGACCACGCTGATGAGGACCACGGCGACCCAGTAAATCCACGGTACGTAGCGGTCTTCGCGGAACTGCAACACGAGCGCCCCAAGCAGAAGTACACCCATCACCAACGACGTGTTGGTCAGCCCCAGGTTGAGATTGGTATTAAGGAAGTCGGCGGCGGTCTCGCCGACAGTGGTGGCCATGATCTTGATCATCCAAAAGTACAAGGTCACCTGTGGCACCTTGTTCAACTTCGTCTGCGCCATTACCGAGCTGGGTGTGTCTTTCATTTCAGCTTCCGTTGTTGCATAAATGGGAGCGCAATTTTGTGGTTCTGGCACTTAAGGAAGACTTATGCGGCGGGCACACGCGTACTGCCAACTGCACGACCGACCAGTTTTCCCTGCCGCTTCAGCGCTCGCTTTGCAGCACACAAGACCCCAAGAGCACTCATCTTGGATGCCGCCACCCGGGTTGCTGCAGCTTCGCCACCAATGGGCGGTTCAGGCAACCGCCGCGTGAGCGTGGCGAACGGTCGGTGCATTTCACTGGACTTAAGTCGCACTTAATTTACGGCGGCAAAGAATGCGGGCGATGTCATGCCCTGAACAACGCTCCGAGCCAGCCAACGCGCTGGGAATCTTCCCAAGATGAGGCTGAAACACTATCTCAGCACGCTTCTTGGCCGCTTGCTCCGAATACGCCCACAGGTTGGTATCGAGTCTCTCGCGCTTGCGGCCAGCCTGTTTTTTGCACTTGCCAGCAACTCGCAGTTCTTGAAGGCCGCGTTGGATGGACGGGTGGAGTCCGATCCTTCAACCTGGATATTCGGCAGTGCAATGCTGGTGATGCTCACCACGCTCCACTTGTTCTTGCTCTTGCTGGTGCTACACAGATCGTTCGCGCGTGTGCTGTTGAGCGCTCTACTCATTGCAACAGCTTTCGCAAGTTACTACATGCAGCGGTTTGGCGTCTTCATGGACCCGAGCATGCTGCGCAATGTGTTGCGAACCGATGTCGCTGAAGCCCGTGAGCTGTTCAGCTTTGGCATGGTGCCTCATCTGACGGTCTTCGCCGGACTTCCGCTTCTGCTCCTGTGGCGTGTTCAGATCGCCAACCGCTCGTTGATGCGATCACTCGCGTTGCGTGGATTGGCGCTGATGGCGACGGGAGTCTTGTTGATTGGCTCGGTGTTCGTTGTGTATCAGGACTTCTCGGCGCTCATGCGCAACCAAAAGGAGATGCGTTATCTCGTTACTCCCGCGAACTTCCTTTATTCAACTGCACGGGTTCTGACAGCCGATACGCGGCAAGCCACGGCCGCACGATTGACGGTGGGCGCGGATGCACGACAGAGCGCCTCATGGAGCGCACGGCCACGACCCACCCTGTTGGTGTTGGCCATCGGAGAGACTGCTCGCGCTGCAAACTGGGGACTGAATGGCTACGTCCGACAGACCACACCCGAGCTCGCCAAACAGGATGTCCTGAACTTCACCGATGTAACCGCCTGCGGAACCAACACGGAAACTTCGCTGCCGTGCATGTTCTCCGCAGTCGGTCGCCGAAACTACGACGAAGAGCGCATCCGCGGCAGTGAGTCTTTGTTGCACGTGCTGAACCGAGCTGGCTTTCAGGTGCTCTGGCGCGATAACCAGTCTGGATGCAAAGGGGTATGCGATGGTCTTCCCACCCAGCAGATTGATCCTGCGCAATTGCCCGAACTGTGCGTTGAGGGTCGGTGCTTGGATGACGCCTTGCTGAGCGGACTGGACACGGTCGCGCGGGATGCAAAGGGCAATCTGGTGGTCGTTCTGCACATGCTTGGCAACCATGGACCGACGTACTACAAGCGATACCCCGATGCGTTCAGGCGCTTCTTACCGACATGCGACACGGGCGAACTTCGAAAATGCACCAAGGAGGAGATCGTCAATGCCTACGACAACGCCTTGCTTTACACAGACCACATTCTGTCCAAGACGATCAACTTTCTGAAGCAACAAGAGCAGACCTTCGACACAGCCTTGATGTACGTGTCTGACCATGGGGAGTCACTGGGAGAAAGTGGCCTGTACCTCCATGGCGTTCCGTACGCCATCGCGCCCGACGTGCAAATCAAGGTGCCGATGGTGTGGTGGTTGTCGGCGGGGTTCACAAAAAGCTTTGGACTTGACCAGAACTGTCTGAAAAAGCAAACCACCAAGCCATGGGCACACGATGAGTTGTTTCACACGGTACTCGGGCTGTTGCAGGTGCAGACCAGCGTGTACGAACGCAAATTCGATATCTCGGCGGGATGTAGGCCCGAATAAGCGCACATAAAGATGGCACTTTCTGAACACGAATCCAGAGCATACGAACAGGCAGCATGGCGGGACGCTATCGGCGTTGGTGCTCTGCTCCTGCTGCTGGTGCTTTGGGAGGTGAGCGGACTCGACTTGCCACTGGCGCGTTTGTACGGCAATGCTGAGGGATTTTCATGGCGCAACCACTGGCTCACGGGTGGCCTTCTACACGGCGGCGCACGCGCAGTGGCACTGAGCCTGCTCGCTTACGTGGTCTTGAGCGTTTGGTTGTCGGTTCCGCTCCTGCGTTCAGTGTCCCAACGAGGTCGGATATGGATGTTGGGAACCATCTTGCTCTGCGTGACCTTGATCCCTCTGCTCAAGCAGGTGAGTTCGACAAGTTGCCCATGGTCATTGGTCGAGTTTGGTGGCGAAGCCAGGTACGTGCCGCACTGGCTGCTTGGCTACAGCGACGGTGGACCCGGCGGTTGCTTTCCAGCTGGGCACGCTTCAAGCGCATTTGGATTTTTGGCAGGCTGGTTCGCATTGCGCGAGCGCGCGCCTCTCGCAGCCAAATGGTGGCTGATTCTCACCGTGACAGCGGGTCTGCTGTTGGGTTGGGTGCAGATGATGCGAGGCGCCCACTACCTGAGTCATTCGCTATGGACGGCCTGGATCTGCTTGGCAGTGACGACCGCTTCGTTTCACAGCACACGCCGGTGGAGAGTTGGAGGCAGATCTAGCCAGCCAGCTCCGGCCTAGATTCTGTCCATCCTCAGTTAGTGTCTACATTCTACGGGTGAGCCATAGCCAGAGAGCCGCAGAAACCACAATCCAGATGAGAACGATCAGAGTTGCACCGAATCGGCTGCTCGGTTTCGATCCCTGCACCTTCATCCACTCGTCGGCCTGTTCGCGGCAATCGGCCAGAACTATACTTGGCAATAGGCGAATAGTGAGCCAGATGAGTCCGGGCAGCAACAAAACATCGTCCACGTAGCCGAGCACCGGGATGAAGTCTGGGATCAGGTCAATTGGACTGAGCGCGTAGGCCACGACGAAAGCTCCCAGTGCTTTCGCATACCACGGCGTTGCATGATGTTTGCCAGCGAACCAGAGGGTCACACCGTCTCGTTTGATTCGCCCCGCCCAACTCTTGAGTTTGCCGCTAAGTTCCATTTTTTGAGCATGCCACACCTTCACTCATGCCTCTGAATTCAAGCATCACGGAAGATGTTTTCTGCAAATCAAGGCATGAAACGATTCGCCTGGGCTTGAAGGAGTTGGCGGCGCTACTCTGCGGCCTGATCGTCGAGCCGAAACCGAACAGTGACCTCAAGGCCCACATGATCCGCAGGCGATGCCAAACTGACAAGGGCGCCATGGCGTTCAGCAATCGCTCGCACGATAGCCAGCCCGAGACCACTGCCATAGCCATCGCGTGCCAAGGCCGTGGCTTCGCTTCCGCGGTAGAAACGATCAAAAACCCGTTCCCGTTCAACATCTGAAATTCCCGGCCCATTGTCGATGACTCGAACCACTGGGGGTGCGTCATGCTCTTGGGAGATGTTGACGTCGACCACACCACCCGCCGGCGTGAATCGAAGCGCGTTTTCGACCAAGTTGTTCAGCAGGACGGTGAGTTGTTCAGAGTCCCCATTCACCCAAACGCCAGTGGAAGTCGGCTCGCTACTGGCTCCCAGATCAATGTCGAGCACGTCCGCTTTCAGACTGAAGCGTGCCACCACCGACTGCACCAGTTCCGTCAAATTGAGCGGCTGCGGAGAAAAATGGTCACTGTTGGCGTCGGCTCTTGCAATGTTCAGCAACTGCTCCACCAGCCGTTGGGAGCGGTCAACCCCATTGGCAAACTCAGTCATCGCTTGCGAACGCTCTGCATCGTTGCCGCTCCCCTGGAGCAACTGGAGCTGCAAACGAAGCGCCGTGATTGGAGTTCGCAACTCGTGCGCCGCATCGGCCAAAAATCGACGCTGCGTCGCAAACGCTTCGCCCAAGCGCGTCATCAGGTCGTTGATCGAAACCACAAGCGGCTGGATCTCATTTGGAACCCCATCCAGTGAGATGGGGTCCAGCGAATGTGCGCTGCGCTGTGAGACGTCTTGCGCTGCGCCTTGAAGTGGCTTGAGTCCTTTGCGCAAGCCAAAAATCAACAGTCCACCAACGACAACAACAAGGCCCAACAGGGGCGGGAGCACTTTGGATGCCGACTCCCCGGCCATCTCCTGACGGGCAGATACGCGCTGGGCTGCTTGGGCTACCCCATCGTCATTGACGCTCGAATAGACGATCCAGTCTTCTCCATTTGCGGAGGTGCGCGACAGTCCTTGCGTGCTGCTGAACGGAAGTTCAACCCGGGGATCAGAAGCGAACACGCGCTTGCCTTCGCGCGTCCAGGTCAGTGTCACGATCTCAGAATCTTCCGGCGTGTCGGTTCGATTGGGCAGCATCACAACACTGTCGTCCCCTGGCCCGTACCCGGCGTGGTGGTAACTCGCTACCGCTTGTGCAATGTTCTTGAGATCTGCGTCAAAGACCTCGTGCATTTCATCGAGTGTGACAACGTATGTGAGCAACGCAACCAGCAAGGCGCCCAGACTCAACGCCCCAAGAATCCAGGTCAGCAGGGTACGTTCGATCGAACTCATCACATCTCCGCAATGCGGTATCCAACGCCACGCACATTCTTGATAGCCGATGCACCGAGCTTCTTGCGCAGGTAATGCAGGTGCACTTCGATGGCATTGCTGCCGACTTCGCTGCCCCACCCATAAACGGAATCCTCGAGCTTTTCTCTTGACAGGACTGCGCCTGGCCTTTGCATGAGGGCTTCAAGGACCGCAAACTCCTTTGCAGTCACGTCGACAGTTGCACCACCCTTTGTGACCAGTTTGTTGACGGGGTCCAGTTGCAGTTCACCGCAGCGCAGCATGGGCACGCCGCTGCCGGCATGGCGACGCAACAAGGCTCGTACCCGAGCGATCAACTCGTCGAGGTCGAAAGGTTTCAGCAAGTAGTCATCGGCACCGGCCTCCAAGCCCGAAATGCGGTCTCGCACCGTATCGCGCGCCGATACGATCAGCACGGGCATGGAGTTGCCCCCATGGCGAAGCGTCGCAAGGATGGCCATACCATCCTTCTTGGGCAAACCCAGGTCCAGGATCGCGAGGTCGTACACGCGGTTTGCCAGTGAACACTCGGCTTCTCGCCCATCGGTAACCCAATCAACGACGAAGCCCGCTTTGGTCACACCACGCTTCACGGCCCTACCGATCATGGGATCGTCTTCAATCAGCAAGATTCGCATAGATGAACGCGAGCGGGTCAGTCGCGGGAATACTCGCAAAAAGGCAGTCCACTGGTTGGGGATTTAGCCAGGTTCTATTGAGATCAAGGACGCCGTGTTCACCCGCCCTTACATTGAGGTGCACTTCATCCTTGGCCACCGCATCGCGGCTATCGCGGCAGCTCTATCAGAACCACTACGAACGACCACTCTACATTCCCTATTGTCGCGGCCAAACGATCTCCGAGAGCTTGGGATCGGTGACAGTCCCCATCTCATCACTGTAACCCGGTGGCTTCCACAACTTCAACCAGGCTGTCACTGCGCATAGACTACTCGGGCCGTACCGCATCGAGAGTTTTGCCCTGTGCAGAGTGCCAAGGCGAGGCCTGATGGCCGCTCCAAATACAGCGAGTTTCGGGCTGCCCTCCTCAATGCGAAGGCATTGGTCTTTGACGCGGTCATTGGCTGGACAAATATCCGCGAGCAAAACGGCGTGCGGATTGGCTCCCGCTTCACGTTGAAGGACAGAAGGCGTTATGCAAAAAAGCTTGCGGGTACTGCGTTCTCGACATCTGCTTGAGCCAGCGGCTCTCCTGCTGGTTTTGCTGATGTCACTGGCTGCTGGCGTGTTCGTCTGGACCGCTGACGAAATGCGGGAGGGCGAGACCCTGCTGCGTGATCGGCAGTGGCTGCTCTCCCTCCGTGCGCCCAATGACGTGGCGACATTGTTGGGCGGCGCCTCTGCGCTTCAGCTCGCTCGGGAAGTGACCGCGCTGGGTAGTCCCTGGTTCCTTGTGCTGCTGGTCGGGGGTGTTGGTGGGGTTTTGATTGCGATGCATCAGCGGCGTTTGGCACTCTTTATCGTCGTGGCAACGTCGGGGGGTGCACTGCTCAACACGGGCCTGAAGCACGCGTTCGAGCGAGCGCGACCCGACCTGGTGCCTCACGAGGTGATCGTGGCGAACGCCAGCTTCCCCAGCGGACACGCGTTCGGGGCGGCAATGGTGTACTTGACACTGGCGGCATTGCTGACTTTTCGGATGCAGCCCAGGGCAGCGCGCGTGATCTTGCTGGTGCTGGCCATCGGTGTGGCGCTGGCTGTGGGCGTGAGTCGTGTTGCATTGGGCGTGCACTGGCCCAGCGATGTGCTGGCCGGCTGGGCTGCGGGCTCAGCTTGGGCGTTGGCGAACTGGATTATCGCCAACGCGACAGGCTGGTTTGACGCTCGCGACCGGTCTGAATCCGCTTGAAAGGGACCGCATTCCACCGCGCAGAACTTGAATTCAACCCACGGCGGTGGTGATGGGAACGCGAGTTCCGGGCTAGAAAACCTGAGGGCGACGACCCCTCAGCGTGTCTCTCTGCCCCACCGTTCAAGTGACTGCGAATGCCAGCACCACCGCGCCGAGTGCCAGAAGTGCCAGAGCCGTCAAGAACACCCATTCCGCATACCCCTCCAGACGAGAGCCAAACCGCTCGGACCGCATCGACATGAATGACAGCACGGCGCTGGCCAGGAACACCAACGCGTCGACCGCCATGAGTTTGTCGACGATTACGCGACGCGTCATCAAAGGGCCAAGCAGGCTGATGTAGAGCGTCGTCATGCACACACCGGTCATCGTGGCCGATGTTGGCAGGATGTGAGCCGAGAGTCCATTGCTTGTAGGTCCCCCGGCATGGTCGGGCGGATGAAGAGCGGTCCGCTTCGTCATGCGTGGACCCACGCATGACGCACTGGCCGTTGCGCCGTCTTGTGTTCCATCAGCCTACCTGCACCGGCACAAAAATCTTCTCGCCGTCGCGTTGAATCAACAATGCCACGGACTTCTTGTTGCTGGCCACCGCCGCACGCACTTGCTCAATGTTCTTCACTTGCGTACCGTTGATGGCCATCAGAACGTCGCCCGCTTGCACTCCTGCCATTGCGGCGGGACCAGCAGCCTCTTCAATGAGCAGCCCGTCAACGCCGGCAACGCGCCGTTCCTGAGGCTCAAGCGCGCGCAGAGCCAGACCCAGTTTGCCTTTGTCCGCGGCACCAGTGCTCTTGGCCATCTGCACTTTCTTGGTGACAGCGTCGCCCAGCTTGGCCGCGAAGTCCTCGCGCTTGCCTTGGCGCCAGACTTCGAGTGTCACCACTTCACCCGGCGTGGCTTGGCCGATCAGGGCGGGCAGATCACCCGAAGCAACGATGGGCTGACCATTGACCTTGCGAATCACATCGCCGTATTTCAGCCCCGCTTGCTCGGCGGGGCTGCCGGCATCCACGCTGGACACCAGAGCGCCCTCGGGTTTGTCAAGCTTGAATGAGTCGGCCAAAGCCTGATTCACCTCTTGGATCGCTACGCCCAGGCGTGCGTGGCTGGCCCTGCCTGTGGCGACAATCTGGTCCTTGATCTTGTTGACCAGGTCGATCGGGATGGCGAAGGACAAGCCCTGGTAGCCGCCCGTGCGGCTGTAAATCTGCGAGTTGATGCCCACCACCTCGCCGCGTGCGTTGAACAGCGGTCCGCCGGAATTGCCCGGATTGACGGCAACGTCGGTCTGGATGAACGGCACGACGCTGTCCTCGGGCAATGAACGGCCCTTGGCACTGACCACGCCCGCACTCACGCTGTTCTCGAATCCATACGGGGAGCCGATCGCCAGCACCCATTCTCCGACCTTCAGATCATTCGAGTTCCCCATGGTCACCGTGGGCAGGTCTTTTGCGTCAATCTTGAGAACGGCCACGTCGGTCTTGGGATCCGAACCCAGGACTGTGGCCGTGTACTCACGGCGATCCGTGAGCTTGACGGTCACGACCTGCGCGTCGCGCACAACGTGGGCGTTGGTCAGAATCAATCCATCCGCACTGACAATAAAGCCAGATCCCTGACCCCGCACTGGCGACGCTCGGTCTCCCGGCTGGCCGTCACTGGGACCTTCAAAGCGCTTGAAAAACTCGGAGAACGGGTCGCTGGGGTCCACGCCCTGCGGAGCTCGGCGGTGGGCTGCCGGCGCTTCTCCTGATTCACTGGAGACTTGTCGCAGGCCACTGACACTGATGTTCACTACAGCAGCACCGTTGCGTTGGGTGATTTGCGAGAAGTCGGGCGCGCCGTTGATGCCGGGCATTCCCATGGTCGAGGTAGCAGGAGAGACGGCCTGGGCAACGATGCTCGGCGCCTCGGCACGAGCGTGCGTGCCAGACACAAAATTTGCGCCTGCGCCGCCGAGGATGCCGGCTGCGGTCAATGCAAGAACAAGGCGTGTGGAAGTCATGGAACGGGTGGTCATGTGAACTCCTGAATGGGAAGATGTTGAACAGGTGGCCAGTGTGTTGCCGGACACTTAGACAGTTCTTAATCTTCTTGTGGACGACCACACGCCCCCATCAGAAGTGCGCTGCCCAGTTCAGTGTGCTCAGATCCAACCGCGCGAATACCAGACACTTTTCAGTTGTGCATAGATGATGGGAGCACTCACGAGTCCAGCGATACCGAAGAGAGCTTCGAGCACCAACATGGATGTCAACAGTTCCCAAGCCTGAGCACGGATTCTTTGACCCACAATGTGCGCATTGAGAAAATACTCCAGCTTGTGAATGCCCACCAACCATCCCAGCGAGAGTGCCGCCACGCCCAGCGAGTGGGTCAGACTGACCCCAACAATCATGGTGTTGGAGACCAAATTGCCCAACACAGGCACCAAGCTGGCGACGAATGTCGCAACCACGAGCGTGCCGGCCAGCGGAATGGGCGTCCCCAACAGAGGCAGCACGCCCAACAGGTACACCGCGGTAAGCGCTGTGTTCACGGCAGCGATTCGAAATTGAGCGAACACCACGGCCGTGAAACTGGTGACGAGGCCATCAAACTGGTTGCTGACGGCCAAACTCAGGGGAGGTTTGCGCTCGACACCGACCTCCCGATCTGCCCGTTGAAGCGTGAGCAGTGCACCGATCACGATACCTGCGAGGGCGTACCCCAAGCCTCGAACGGTGTGCCCTCCCCAAAGTTGTACTTGTGCGGCGTGCGACGTGAGCCAACCCACAGCAGCGGTTCGCAGCGTCTCAAGCGAAGCCGGCACATGGCTGGCCAGCCACGGTGGCAACGTCAGTCGCAACTGATCCAGCGCCGCAGCCATTTGTTGAAGGACCGCTGCATAGCCACCGCCCGCGGCCGTTGCCTCGGCTGCTTGCTCAACCAGCAAAGACGTCGTCAGCACGACCACCAACACAAACAAAATCAAACCCCACCCCTGCGAGTGGCGCAGCGCCGGCCAGATACGGCGGAGCATCGCAGATGTAGCGCGCGAACCGCCGAAGGTGAGCAGTGCGGCGAACAACGCAGGCGTCAGGTGCAGCGACAGGATGGGCACCCACAGCAGCGCAACACCCACCACCGAAATGGCAGCCGTGCTCAGTTTGAAGTCGGTTGGTTGGATCATGCTTCGGTTTTCTCACTCATTTCATGCCAGGTGCGAACACATCTGACCGATGTATAAGGAGCGCCCGGGGCACGTGTTTTCTCGAGCAGGAATGCCTCTCTGAAGACGGTACCGCAACAAGCTCATCAACGTCGCGCCTCTCGCCTCACGGACTGCGAGGGCACAGCCAAATGGACTTGGGCGCTCCTGCGCAGCCTCCTGGCGCGGCACTACGACGCGACGGAATCACTGGGCAAAGGGTCGCGCTGCGATTGATCAACACGTTCCGTGGACATCCGCTTGTTGACCAGCGCGGCGACATCGATCAAGGCGCCCGTCAGGCCGATACCCCCGGGCGCTGCGAGATACCTCGATCGCCACACCGGCCCAAACTTGTTCTTGTAAGCGCGCAGACCTTGAAAGTTGTAGAACTGTTCTCCATTGCGAAACAGTGCCGTTCCCAGCCGATGCCACAGCGGCGCCAGGGGGCGTGAATCCAATCCGGCAAGGGGTGCCATCCCCAGGTTGAAGAACGCATACCCCTCATGAGCGCCCCAAAGCATAAGCTCTGTGAACAGGAAATCCATGGTTCCATCAGGAGCGTCATGCCGGTGTCGCATCAGGTCAATCGACAACTCCCCCTTGCCATCGGCGGTCCAGAGATTGGCAAATGCCACGATTTGGTCGCCATGCTTGACCACCCCAAAGCGGAAGTGACGCAGATAGGGCTCATCAAAACGGCCCAGCGAGAATCCTTTCTCATGTGCGCCCTTGCTGCGAAGCCATGAGTCAGACACCTCCCGGAACTCCTCCATCAAGTCCGCCACTTGAGCCCCCGACACAATCTCGAAACTCATCCCATCTCGTTGGGCGCGCCTGTGCGTGCGTCGAAGATTGGCACGATGAGGACCGTCCAGAGAAAACTGGCCCAGAGAAACCAGCGCCTCTTCACCCATTTTGATCGCGACCAGCCCGAGATCTGCATACATGCCCAATCGGGTGTCCCCCACCTGGTAAAAAACCGGTCGTGCACCGTGTCGGTCTGTCATTTCCCGTATCCGCCACACGAGTCTCTCGGCCGCCTGCGGTGATCCGATCGGATCGCCCATCACTACCCAGCTGCGGCCCTGAACCTGGTACATCAAAAACGCGTCTTCCTCATCATCGAAAAGAATGCGCTTGTCCCCAAGCAAGGCCAGCGCTGCGTCCGCCACAGGCCACGTTTTGATGATTTCTGACACCTTCGCCAGATCGTTTGTTGAGGGAACCTCGCGTTCAACAGGCTGCGGCCTCAAGAGCTGCCACAGTGCCATGGTCAGAGTCAGGCCTGCAACGAGCACAGCCGCTCGAAGGTAACGCGGCGCATCACCCCGCAATGCAAACTGCCACCACAGGTCGGCGGAGTAGTCCACATGCTTGTATGAGAACAGCCCAAGCACGATTGTTGCGGACACAACCGCGGCAACAGCAAACCAATTCTCCGGCCCGAGAAGCCGCAAACCCATCCGAGCGGGCCGGTCGAAGACCGCTCGACTCGACCACAGAAGCACCCAAACCAGCGCCGCGATGATGGCTTCTTCAACGTCAACGCCCTTCAAAAGAGACACCAATACCCCTGCCACCAGAAGCCAGCTGACAAACTGGTGAGCCACTCGAATCCGGCGGTACAGCGCATGCGCCAGAACCACCATGGCCAGCCCGATGAGGCTGCCGGCCAAGTGAGAAACCTCAATCACTGGAAGCGGCACCAGTGTCAGGAGCAAGGACAGACGATCAAATTGGGCTGGAAGACTGCCCGACAACAGCAGCAGGGTCCCCGCCACAAACACCGCAACACTGACCACGGGTGGCGCGATCCAGTTGATCAATGGCTGGGTAAAGGCTTCCAGTTTTTTAAGTCCAGCGAAACTTCCTTTGAGAGACAACGCGCCACCCAGCGCGCCGGCAAGGCCCAGCGGCACGAAGTAGTAAATCACTCGATAGGCAAGGATCGACGCCAACAGCTGTTCGTGCGCAATGGACGGCAGGCCCAGGATCATCACGGCCTCGAAAACACCCAAACCTGCTGGCACATGGCTCACGACTCCCAAGACGACCGCAAGCACGAACACACCGAGGAAAACAGGCCATGCTGGCGCCGTGTCGGGTAGCAGCACCCAAAGAGCGAGTGAAGCCGCGCCCAGATCAACCACCGCGAGCAGAATTTGTCCCAGTGCCAGCAGCGGTCCAGGCGTGTGCATGACCCAGCTCTTCCATTGCAGGGATCGTGCCCCTCGCAAGGCCAGTCCCAGGTATCCCGCAGGGATCAGCAGCAGCAACGCCCCCGCAGCGCGTCCCCAAGCCGTGTTGATCTGCAGCGTTGCCAGCATGGATGGCGGCTCCAGCAGCAGAGCAAGCCCACCGCAGAGGGCAACGCCAACACCAAACGTTGTGCCGACGATCCCAATCAGCACACCGACTTCGCTGGCTGAAAGGCCCCAGTTGCTGTACAAGCGCATGCGCACCGCACCTGCGCTGACCAGCGCCACCCCCACGTTGTTTCCAATAGCGGTTGCCACGAACGAGGCCAGACACGTCCGCGTTGCGCTCAGGTGGTGTCCCAGTTGCCGCAAGGCAAGCGCGTCGTACCCCATCAAAGCCACGTAGCTCAGCAGCGTTGCCAGTCCCGCCCAAATTACCGAAGAGAGCGGAACAGCGTGCCAAGCCTGCTGAACGTCCACCAAGCGCAACGCGCCCAGCTGTTGATGCATCGCCCAGAACATCCACGCCAGCAGGACCGCGCCCGCCAGCGCGACCAGCCACCGCCATGGGATTGACGGCAGCCTTGCCGGCGGTGTACCTGCCGTGAAACTGGTGCTGACGCGGCTCACAATTTGGACGTGGGCTATAGGTTTGATTGCTGAAACGCAGCCGAGCGCCGATTGTCGACGCGCCTCACCATGTAGCTGCACCCCTGCACGATACTCCAGCCCACGGTGCCTCCCAACGCAAAACCGGCCAAGATATCGACCGGGAAATGAACCCCCGTTGCGACCCGGCTCCACCCGATCGCAAGAGCAGCGAAGGGCCCAAGCCAACGCTGCGATGACTTGGGGTTGCCCCACCAAACAGCCGCAGCGAAGGCGGCAGCAACCGTGGCATGGGTGCTTGGAAATCCAGGTGTGGACGCGTGCGCCATCCACTGGTGCCCAAGACCCAAAACAAATGGCCTCGAAGCGTCAATGACCGATGCCAGAAGGCGTGCGATCGGCAAGCTCAGCGCCATCGCGAGTGTGGCCTGAATGGCTGTGATGCGCCAGCGGGGGCGCCCAATTGCAATGGCCGAAATCACAGATGACAGTAGAAAACCGGGCAGGACGGTGGATGTCAGTATCGCCAATTTGACAAGCCACGGTGATGCATTGGCGCTGAGATTCAATAAATCGAACAGCTGAATGTTGACCGCGTTCATGGGGCGCTTTCGTGGGCAGTGAGGCTGGGGGCCGACGTGATGGGCGTGTGGCAGGTAGCCACAGCGACGGCGGGTAGCCGGGTGCCTGGTTCAGTTTGGGAGACACGGGAAGCGCTGCGTTCAGACGACCATCGAGCGCGTGCGCGAAGCGAAAACGCAACGCCAGGAGGGGCGCCATGCGCCCCTCCTGTGTTCGATCAAGAGTCGTCTTTGTCGTTGCCCTGGTCGGCCTCGTCGAGCTGGCTGGACAGGACCTTGCCGTCGGCCGCGTCGACCTTGACGTCGAAGACCTTGGCGTCGGCCGTGACGACCTCCACCTCGTAGTGCAAGGCGCCTCGCTCGCTCTCCAGCTCGGCCTTTGCGGCTTTACCGGTGGCATGTGCTTCAGCCGCCGTGATGGCCTGGCTCAGCGAGATCTTGGCTTTGGCCAGGTCGGTGACTGCGTCGTTTTCATTGGCCTTTGCAAAGGCCAGCGTGCCAGCCGTGGCCAGGCCAGCAGCGAGCAAGAGCGCGGAGATTTTGGTGTTGCGGTTCATGGTGAGTTCCTTTTGGGAGTTGTGTCAGGGCGGTACTGCCAACCGACAGATGAACTATCTCGCCCATGACTTAGGCCCCGCTTAGGCTTCACACTGGACCTCCCTGAATCCCTGGAAGTTTAGATTTCCGTACAGTTCGGCCGATGGTCATGGCCAGTGCGGGTGCTCATCGTCGATGACGTAGGCGTGGCCATGTGTTCCGTCGGCGATGACCGCATGAGCATGACCTGGCGGCAGATTGTCGTGACGATGTTCGATTGCGATGGGGTCGTCGGCAGACCAGAGCTTTAGAGCCAGCAGTGTGGCCACGCCAGCCAGCACACCGAGCGCGAGCAGGCTCGCCTCGATGCCACCGCGCGCGCCGAGCCACCCTGCCAGCGGATAGGTCAGCAACCAGCACGCGTGCGAAAGGGCGAACTGTGCCGCGAACAGCGCTGGCCGATCGCCCTCGTGTGCCGAACGGCGCAGCAGCCGCCCCGATGGTGTCTGCGCCAGCGCATAGCCCACGCCGAGCGCGAACCACAGCGGCAGCAGCGTGGCATAGCGCGACGCCGCGAACCATCCGGCAAGCAGCCCACAAGCGATCAGCGCAGCACCGCTGAACATCACTTGCCGCTCAGGTCTTCGGTCGAGCAGCGCCGGCAGGCACAGCGCCACCAGCATCGAGCCGCCGCCAAAGGCCGCCAGCGCCAACGCGGTCGCGTTGGGTGTCAGACCAAAACGGCCCTGAACCAGCACGACGGTGTTGACGATGACCATCGCGCTGCCGGCAGCGATGGCCAGATTCAGCGCCAACAGCCCGCGCAACCGGGGTGTTGCAAGGTAGATGCGAAGACCGCGCGTCGTGCGTTCGTAGATGCTGCGCGGCGGCCCCGGCTCCACGCGCGGCAGCATCACCGACAGCACCAGTGCCGCAGATGCAAGGAAGCCCACCACCGTGCCAACGTACAGGCCTTGGTAGCTGATGACGCCCAGCAGCAGTGCTGCGATGGCCGGGCTCGCCAGGTTCTCGAGGTCGTAGGCCAGGCGAGACAGCGACAGCGCTTTGGTGTAGTCGCGCTCGTCGGGCAGCACGTCTGGAATGGTGGCCTGGAAAGCCGGCGTGAACGCCGCCGAGCCAGATTGCAAGACGAAGATCAGCACGTAGATGTGCCACACCTCGCTGGCAAAGGGCAGCAGCAGCGCCACCGCTGCACGCATCAGGTCCAGTCCGACCAGCATCGCACGCCGCGGCAGCCGTTCGGCGAACGCCTGCGCGACGGGCGCCACCCCGATGTAGGCCAGCATCTTGATCGCCAGTGCGGTGCCAAGCACCGCACCCGCGTCGGACCCGGCCAGGTCGAAGGCAAGCAGGCTCAAGGCGACCGTCGCCAGGCCGGTGCCGAGCAAGGCGATGACCTGGGCGAAGAACAGTCGGCGATAGACGGTGTTGGAAAGCACGTCGAACATGGCAGATATCTCCGGTCATTGGTCCAATGAGAGCTCCCAAATCAAGTGGGCGTCGATCAACAGGCGGTGGTTCCAGCGCAGGGCTTCAGCGCGCGCCTCACCCGCTGCGCGCAGCGAATTCAGGGACTGGCGGCGGACGAGCAGCAGCGATTGCAAGTCCACCTCGCCGAGGGTGTAGGCGCGCTGGGTAAGGCGGGCACTCTCGCGCGCGGCCTCCGCGCCCCGCTCGGCGATGCGCCAGCGCTCGACGCTGCCAACGGCGTCCGCAAAGGTCTCTGCTATCTGGATCTCAGTGCCCTGGCGGGTGCGGTCGAGCGCCGCACGTGCAACCTCCACCTCCTGCAGCGCCTGTTGGAGTCGCCGCTCACGCACCGCTCCACCGAAAGGAATGTTGACGCTGATGCCGACCACGCGCTCGTTGCGGAAGGCTTCATTCGACGTGAACACGCCCACGGTCGGGTCCGCCACCTTGTCGGCCTGGGTTCGCGAGGCTGCAAGCTCGGCCCTGCGCAGCTGCGCGTCAGCCACTTTGAGCGGTCCGGCCCCAGCCAGGATGCGCTCGCGCCAGCGGACCTCAGGCCATGGCGGTTCGGTCGGGTCGGAGAACGCCCCCAGCGCCGGCGAGGCCTTCGGGAAGCGCAGCGTCAACTTGGCACGCGCCTTGGCCAGTGCGGAGTCGGCCTGGCTGGCCTGGAGTCTCACCTCGGCCAAGTCGGACTGCGCGATGCTGAGGTCCAGCTCCGAGGCATCGCCGGCACGTTTGCGCTTGTCGACGGCGGCCAGGTTGGCCTCTGCAAACGACAGTTGCTCCTTCAACAGCACTTGTGCGCCATGGGCTGCCTGCACATCAAGCCACAAATCCGACAAGGCGCGCGCCACCTCGCGCCTCGCTTCACCCACGCGGGCGCGGCCGATCTCAATGTCGGCCTCTCCCAGTCGGCGGTCGAGCCCGGCCTTGCCACCGATGCGGATGCCGCGCTCGACGCCGATCGACCATTCGGTGGTGTTGCCGACGCCGCCCACGTTGCGCCGCTGCGTGCTGGCGTTGGCCGTCCATTCGTGCGGCCCGGCGGCCAGCACCGCTGCACCGTGGCCGGCTGCGGCCAAGGCGCGTTGCGCCTCGATCACGGCCGGATCGTTGTCGATCCAGGCCACAGCCAGTTCGGTCGAGGGCAAATCTCTCGGCGTCGCCACGCCTTGTGCGGCAGCCACTGTGCCAATCAGCAGGGCCACGATCCCTGCCAGTCCAAATCGTTTCATGAAAACTCCCCTTCGAAGGCCAGCGGCGTGGCCCAGTAACGAACACCGGTACCGGCAAAGTCGCGTTGCAGCAGGTCGCGCAGCTGCCCGAGTTCCTCGGTGGTCAGCAGCACGTTGATCTGCATCGCTCGGCTGCGGCCCATCACCTGCTCGGTGGCGCTGAGCCGCTGCTGGCCACTGCCGTGGCTGTGGGTCGGCGTGCTGGTGAAGACCTCGCCGTCGGCCTGCGCCAGCAAAACGTCGAGCAGCTTCTCCTCCACCGTTGGTGGGCAGATCAGGGTCAGGCAAAAGTCAGCCATGGGCGACCTCCGTGGGCAGGGCAGCTTCGCGCTCGGCCGCGCGCGAAGCCGGACGCGGATGCGCAAAGCGCAGGTAGAGGATGGGCAGCAGAATCAGCGTCAGCGCGGTGGCAGTGATCAGCCCGCCGATCACGACGATGGCCAGCGGGCGTTGGATCTCCGAACCCGGCCCGGTGGCAAACAGCAGCGGGATCAGGCCGAAGGCCGTGATCGAAGCCGTCATCAGCACCGGTCTCAAGCGCCTTCGCGCGCCCTGCGTCACACTGGTGAGCAGGTCATCCCCTTCGGCGTGCAACTGGTTGAAGTAGCTCACCAGCACCACGCCGTTGAGCACCGCGATGCCCAGCAGCGCGATGAAGCCCACCGAGGCCGGCACCGACAGGTATTCTCCCGTGACCCACAGCGCCACGATGCCGCCGACCATGGCGAACGGGATGTTGCTCAGCACCAGCAAAGCCTGCCGGACCGAGCCGAAGGTGGAGAACAGGATCAGGAAGATGAACCCAATCGCCAGCGGCACCACGAGCGCCAGGCGCGCCGCGGCACGCTGCTGGTTCTCGAACTGGCCGCCCCAGCTGATGCGGTAGCCGGTGGGCAGCTTCACTTCGGCGTCCACCTTGGCCTTGGCCTCGTCGACAAAGCCCACCAGGTCGCGCCCGGTGACGTTGGCGATGACCACGCTGTAGCGGCTACCCATCTCGCGGTCGATCTTCACCGGGCCGCTTTCTCGGGTGAGCTTGGCCACGGTCTCCAGCGGCACGTTCTGCCCGTCTGGCGTGGCGATGCGCAGCGCGGCGAAATCGGCCGGTGAGAGCCGGACCATGTCCGGCCCGCGGATGACGATGGGGATGCGCTGGTTACCGTCGATCACGGTGCCAGCGCGCTGGCCCTCGATCTGCACGCGCAGCGCATCCTGCACGTCTTCCACCGAGAGGCCGTAGCGCCCGGCTGCTAGGCGGTCCACCACCACGCGCAGGTACTGCACGCCATCGTTTTCGACTGTGTAGACGTCCTGACTCCCCGCCACCGTCTTCATCAGCCCCTCAATCTGCGCCGCCAACTCGTTGAGCTTGGTGAGGTCGGGGCCGAAGATTTTGATGGCCAGGTCGCCGCGCACGCCGATGATCATTTCCGAGACGCGCATGTCGATCGGCTGGGTGAAGCTGTAGCTGATGCCGGGCATTTGATCCAGTACCTCGCGGATGCGATCGATCAGCGCATCCTTGCTCGCCATGCTCCATTCCGCACGCGGCTTCAGCACCAGGAAGGTATCGGTCTGGTTCAGGCCCATCGGGTCGAGGCCGATTTCGTCGGAGCCGGCGCGTGCGACCACGCCGGTGATCTCAGGGATGTTCTTCATCAGCGTCTGATGGACCATCAGGTCCAGTGCCGCTGTTTCCTCCAGGCTCACGGAGGGCAGCTTCTCGATGCCGACGATGATGTCGCCCTCATCCATCTCGGGCAGAAAGGTCTTGCCAACCTGGGTGTAGACGCCAGCTGCGAGCACCAGCAGGGCCCCCGCCACTACGAAAACCACCGTCTGCCGCTTCAGCGCCCAGGCCAGCGTCGGCTCGTACAGGCGCAGCAGTTGGCGCGGTAGCCAGGGTTCGTCGTGCGAGACGCGCTTAAGCAGGAACGAGGCTAGCACCGGGATCACAGTCAGTGACAACAGCAGCGAACTCGCCAACGCAAACACGATGGTCAGTGCGACGGGAATGAAGTACTTGCCCTCCAAGCCCTGCAACGTCAGCAGCGGCAGGAACACAGTAACAATGATCAGCACGCCTGCAGCCACTGGGACGGCCACCTCACGCACCGCGCGCAGCACGATGTGCAACCTCGGTAGCTTGCCGCCGGCGGTCTGCCGGCCCAGGTGCTGCACGATGTTTTCCACCACGACGATGGCCGCGTCCACCAGCATGCCCAAAGCGATGGCCAGACCACCCAGGCTCATCAGGTTGGCCGACATGCCGTAGCCCCGCATCAGAATGAAGGTGCCCAGCGCAGCCAGCGGCAGCACCACCGCCACGGCCACGGCGGCGCGCAAATTGCCCAGAAAGGCGCCCAGCAGCACCAGCACGATCAGTGTGGCCTCGAGCAGAGCCTTGGAAACCGTGCCCACGGCCTTCTCGACGAGCGAAGCACGGTCGTAGAAGACCTGCAGCGTCACGCCCGGCGGCAGCGTGGGCTGCAGTTCGGCGATCTTGGCCTTCACGCCATTCACCACCTGCTGCGCGTTGGCGCCGGCCAGGCCCAGCACCAGGCCTTGCACGGCCTCGGCCTTGCCGTCCTTGGTGACGACGCCGTAGCGCGTGGTGCTGCCGTCGCGCACCAGCGCCACGTCGCCCAGGCGCACGGCATTGCCGTCCTTGCGCGCCACTACCACTGCGCGCAGGTCATCCTGCGTCTTGATGCTGCCTTCGGTGCGTACCAAGAGCACCTCGCCGCCCTCACCGAGGCGGCCAGCACCGTCGTTGCGGTTGTTCGCTTCGACGGCGGTCTTGATCTGAGCCATCGACAGGCCCAGCGCTTGCAGCTTGGCCGGGTCGGGCAGCACCTCGAAGCTGTGCACCTTCCCGCCCAGGGCGTTCACGTCGGCCACGCCGGGCACCGCACGAAGCGCGGGGCGGACGACCCAGTCGAGCAGGCTGCGCCGCTCCTCCAACGTTAGCTGCGGCGCCTCGATCGTGAACATGAACATCTCGCCCAGCGGCGTGGTGATCGGCGCGATGCCGCCGGTGATGCCAGAGGGCAGGTCGCCGACGATGTTGTTCAGCCGCTCGGCCACCTGCTGGCGCGCCCAGTACAGGTCGGTGCCGTCCTGGAAATCGACCGTGACATCGACCAGGCCGTACTTAGTCACCGAGCGCAGGATGCGCTGCTTCGGGATCCCCAGCATCTCGACCTCGATCGGCACCGCGATGCGGCTCTCGATCTCCTCCGGGGTCATGCCCGGCGCTTTCATGATGATCTTCACCTGCGTGCTCGACACGTCGGGGAAGGCATCGATGGGCAGCGTGCGGAAGGCATACCAGCCGAAGCCGGCCAGCAGCACGGCGGCCAGCAGCACGAATAGGCGCTGCGTGAGCGCGAATTGCACGAGGCGGTTCAGCATGGTCGAACTCCCGTCGTGGAAAGCGGTATGAGTATGGTGTTCACTTGTCACCTCCGCTCTTGCCCTGCCACGCCGCCTTCAGCGCGATGACCGAGGCGGTCGCCACCTCCTGCCCGGGCTTGAGATCGCCGGTGACCTGCACCGAGGCGCCGGCACTCGATGCCACGCTCACTTGCCGGGCGATGAAGCCCTTGTCGGTGCGCACGAATACGAAAGCTTGGTCGTCCTGCCGCGTAACCGCCTGCAGCGGCAGCGCCCAGCCAGCGGCGTTGGCCGCAAACGGCACCCGAGCCTGCACCACCTCACCGGGGCGCAGCCGGCCGGCGCCACGCGTGACCTGCGCACGCAGCGTGACGGTCTGGCTGTCGCTGACCATGGCGCCTACGGACAAGGGTATGGCCACCGCATCTCGGCCCACGATCTCGATCTCCGCCTTGTTTTTCTCGAGCAGCGTGGCCGGCTGGCGGTCTGCCGGCATGGCGATGTCCAGCCACAAGGTCTGCAGGCTGGCCAGGCGCAGCAGTGCATCGGCCTCCTGCACGCGCTGGCCTGGCTTGATGTCGACGCCCAGCACCACCCCGGCGGCACGGGCCCGAACCACCACGCCGTCCTGTACCGTGCCGCCGGCGGCGATGCGTCGGATCGAACCTGCGTCGATACCCGCCAGCCGAAGCGCCGCCTCGGCCTGGCGCTGGCGAGCGGCATCGTCCTGCGCCGCAGACTCGGCCTCCTGTACTCGCCGCTCGGGAATGATGCCTTCGGTCAGCAGCGCTTTCTCGCGCTGCAACGTCTGCTGCGACAACCGGGCTCGGCTGGCGGCCTCGAGCAGCTTGAGTTGCATTTCCCCAAACTGCGGGCTGTTCAGCCGCAGCAGCGGCTGGCCGGCCTTGACGGCCTGCTGCTCGCCGACGAGCAACTGATCCACTACCCCTGCAACTGGCGCACTGACCATCTGTTCCTGCCCAGGGGGAAGCGTCACCTTGGCGGCATACGCGATGCCGGCGATGGCGGCTGGTTGTTCGAGTTTGAGCAGCGTGACGCCCAGCGTTTTCATCTGTTCGGCGGAAACGACGAACTCGGCATTGGGTTCGGCGGCCAAGGCAGGCACCAGCACGGCGTTGTTTAGAGCAAGGGACAGGTAAGCAGCAGCGCGCAAGGCGCCGCAAGAGCGAAGATGGATAGGCATAGGAACTCCACGAACAGAAGGCCTCGCCCCGATGCCGGGGCGAGTGCTAGCGCAGCGCGGGCGGCACTGCGGCGGGGCTTCAGGCGTGGACGGGCGGCGCCCTGCCGTGGGGCGGCAGGCTCTTGAAGGCACCGGCTCCTGCTCGGTGCCCGTCTGGTGGCCAGACCCATGCTGCGGCACGACTGGACGACCGCGGCGCTGAAACGAACCAATGTCCAGTAGCATGCTCATCCAAGGGCTCTGCACCGATCATCACTTCGATCGAACCTCGCAAGGCTGTGATCGAATGCGAGATGCTAGGTCCATCGTCCCGATCAACATGCGTGGAGACGCCAACGCTGTCTGCACCGAACAGTTCGCTCGGATGTTCTGCGGAGGCCGCGAGGCGTGCACCGACCGCCCAATCTCCGTCGTGGCGGTGAGCATGCAGTGGCGAGGTGATCAGATCGACGGCCAGCACGGCCACCAGCAGCCAGCTGAACACCAGACGCAGCAGCGCTGCGGCGTCGCAGGGACGCTGGTGCTCGGGCGGCTGGGCTGTCGGTGTCATGGCGGACGCGGGTTAGGTCGTGAGTGGGGTCGAATCAAAGGAGCTTGGTGACTAGCGTGAAATCGCCCAGCGCCTAACGCGACGAGGTGACGGATGCACCCAGGGCGTAGTCGAGACAGTGATCGATGTGGTCATAAATCAGTTGCTTACTCTCCGCAGCAACAGCATGCCACCGCTGCGCCACGTCAAGACAGACACCATCTTCCAACAACATATCAATCACGTTCATAAAATGGCCGTGGACCCACCTACGTGCCTTGCAACAGCGTCATGCGAAACGTGAATCCCAATTGATTCCACGGCTGCATCTTATCCTAGTGGGGAGGATACAGGCTTGGAGATTTGCGACGGGCGACCCTTAGGCCTAGCCATGTGTCCGACGGCGCCGCGGAGCAATACCGAACCGCTGATCAGCGACCCGTGAAGGGTCATTCCCTTCACTCTGGCCGCAGCCACCCACATCTTCACGAAGACGACCCCAGCGGGATTCAGCAGATGGTGGTGAAAACGCCAGCGACACCGAGCAAGGTGAGGCTCACGCGCCTGCATCTGCGGGAGATTCGCGACCAGTTTCTTTAGGGCGATTTTTCGGGGCCCACCCGCATTCATGGCCAGGACATGCCCGGTCTGGCCGAGTTGAAGGCGTCCAGCCCGGGTCACATTGCCTCACCTACAAGGATATCCATTCCAACGCCGAGCTGAGCTACTCCCCGGGAAACGCAGCGCTCGTGTCGGCGTTGCAGCGGTGGTTTGGCGCCCAGTTATCCGACATGGCGAGGACGCCATGCCGGCCTCGGCGGCATGAAGAAGCCTGGAGCACGCAGCGATCAATCAGAACGTGCTGCTGATCTGTGCGGCTAAATGTGAAGAGTCAAGAGGTTGTTTCTTGACGAGCTGAGTCTGGACATGGGAGGCAATCCGCCGATGCCACTTTGGGGGCGGCGCCAGTTGTAGTGGTGTTGCCAGCCGGCCAGGGCCTGTGTGCGGTGCTCCGAGTTCTGGTAAATCCAACCGTAGGCCCACTCGCGCAGAGCCGACTGAATGAAGCGCTCGGCCTTGCCGTTGGTTTGTGGTCGGTAGGCCCTGGTGAACTTGTGCACGATGCCCAGCGCCTGGCAGGCCCGTGCGAACTCGCGCGAGCGAAACGCCGCGCCGTTGAGCTCCCCCACGGGCTGAGCGTAGATGCAGTTGTAGATGCAGTTGTAGATGGTCTCGTGTGACACGCGGTGCTCATGGCTTCTGGGAAAGATGCAGGCCAGTGTCAGGGCAATCTGTTCGGGTGACCAGCGCTGCTCCAGGAAGTGACGCATCACCCCGAACAGGAGGCCATCACGATGGAGCTTGCCTAGTGGGCGGCCCTGCAGACGCCGCCGTTGGGCGCAGGCACGCGCTGGGGTGCTGGCGTAGCCTGCCGGCTGAGCATTGCGCCGCAGCTCGCGGCTGACCGTGCTCGGGGATCGCCCCAAGACTTGGGCCATGGCGCGAACGCTGTACTTATGCTGGATCAAGCTGGCCAGCGTCACGCGGTCTTCAGGCTGGAGGTGTTGGTAACGCCTGGCTGGGGTGCTTTGCATCTGCGGACCTTACTCGGTGGCAGGTGTTGCACTTCAGACTTGAATCCGCCCGATTTCAATCAAATATCTCACCCAACCAAGACTTTCGCTTCTTGTAGTGTCCACCCGAACGGCCATGATCAGAATCGACGAAGTCTGGTCGACGCTGCTGCAAGGTGCTCTGAGGCTGCTGAGCTTGAGCAGGGGACACCGCCCGCTCTATCAGCTTGTCTAGCTCACCGCGGTCAAGCCACACCCCCCGGCACTGTGGACAATAGTCGATTTCGATACCTTGGCGCTCGGACATAACCAGCGTGGCTTCGGCGCAATGAGGACATTTCATTTGTTATTCCTTGATGAGAACACTGGGATGACCGTGTATCGCCGATTTGCTCGACACACAAGCCGCAAACCACCATTGCCAAGCACACGGGTGCTGGAAAAAGCACTCCATTTCCATGCATCGATCTTCGCACGCTTTGCCTCCGAACCTCCTCTACAAGTTCGTTTGTCGAGCTGATCAGGCAGCCGCTTGCTCATGCGCACTTCGTCGATGCTCGATGCCCCGGCGCGCGTCAATGTAGTTGTCGCCTGAGTCACGCAGCCTTGAGCTGAGTATGTTGAACGCAGGCAGCCATCTTGACCACCTCGTCGCGTTCGGGATTGAGGGTCACCACGTCGATGAGCGACCAGTCTCTGGTAGCGCCCGACCAGCGCGCCGGGTGGCGCTCCTGGGCCTGGAGATACAGCGCGTGCGGCCAGGATGGCCTGATCCTGCCCGGTGTGGCGCTGCTGCGGGCTCACATAGTCGATGAGGTAAGCCGACATCTGCAGCAAACGCTGGTCACTGCCTTGCCCGATCTCGCCATCGAGACGGTAGCGCTGCAGCGCACCCAGGTAGTCCGCATAGCCGAGATCCCTGCGCAAGCCCTCAAAAATTGCCCAGTAGCGTGCCGCACTGGTGGCACCGAACTCAATCTCCAGGTGGCTGCGCAGGTCGGCGATGACCTGGTCGTTGTCGAGCAACGTGTTGTCCACGTCGAGCAGGAACACGATGCCCTCGTTAGCATCGCCCCCGGTTTGTGCCCGTGCGACGGTGGATGCAAACGAGGCCATTCGGATCAGAGGCTGTTGTGGATGGCGGTGGCGGCGATGGCAGCATGGCCGACGGCCACACCGATTTGGTCGAGCGCGTTCGCCACATCGCCTGCGGCGTACAAGTTGTCGATGTTGGTGCGTCCATGCGCATCGGTGACGATGCTTCCCGACGCGCTGAGTGCGGCGCCCAGGGACGCCGCCAATTGCGTTCGAGGATCCACGCCGAGACCGGCGTACAGCACGTCGAAACGGTGCACGGCGCCATCCTCCGTCGTCACCAGCGCGTGCTGGTCGTGGTCGACGCCGAGATGCCGGGCAAGGCCCGCCAACCGGCGCACGCCAGCGCGCCGCAAGACGGGTTCCAAGTCTTCGTTGGATCCTTCGACTTCGACGAACCACACGTCGCTGCTGAAGGCTTCGAGGAGGAAGGCGGCTTCCCTGACGCCGTGACTCGAGTTTCCGATCACGCCGATACGCTGGCCCGTGTGTTCGTAGCCGTCGCACACCGGGCAGTAGCGCAGCAGGTCGGCGGCCTGGACCATATCGGCGCCGGGCAGCGGCGGCAGCCTGTCCTTCACGCCGGTGCACAGCAGGATGTTGCGCGCCAACAGCCGTTCGTTTGCAGGACCTCCCGTCAGATCAATCACAAACAAGCCGTTGGCGCTGCGTTCGATGTGGGCGACCGTGTCAGCGATCACATCCCCGCCGGCCTGGCGCAGGTGTCGCTGCATCAGGTCCAGCAACTGCGCCCCGGCCACGCCGTCCGGGAAGCCCGCCACATTGTGCGAACGCGAGATTTTCCGGGCACGACCAGCGCCAGCGTCGATGACGCGCACCCGGCGATGAAAGCGCCGCAGGTAAAGGGCTGCAGTCAACCCGGCGGGTCCGCCGCCGACCACCACGCAGTCCAGGATGTCGCTGCTGTCAAGGCCTGCAGCGCTGGCTCGCTCATCGGATGTCATCACGCTGGCCTCTCCGCATGGCCGCCGAACCCGTGCTGCATGGCCGACAGGACCCGCTTTGCAGAGTCGACATCGCCGCGCGACGTGAAACGCTCGAACGGCGCGGCGCTGAGCACCGGCACCCCTGCATTGATGGCCGTCTGGATGGTCCAGCGGCCTTCTCATGAATTCGACACACGGCCACCATTCCGACCAGCTCGCGATCCTTCGGCGGGGCAGTGGCGGTCAGGTCGAGCAGCCATGACTCAATGACGCGGGCGCGCCAACACAGCTCGGCAATCTCCGGCAGGTACATTTCGAACCGACACAACCCGGGATCGCGCAGCGGCGTGGTCTCGGCACCGGGCCGGGCTTGCTCTGGTCGGTCGTGCCGGCCGACGTTGGCACGGCGAAGGATGTTCAAGCCTTCTGCGTAAGCCGCCATCACGCCGTGGTCGATGCCGTTGTGGGCCATCTTGACGAAGTGCCCGGACCCTTGTGGGCCGCAGCGCAAAAAGAAGCCTGATTCCGCCGTGCTCGCGCCGGCCCTACGGCCAGAAATCCGCAGTGCAGCGTCGATGCCCGGCGCCAAGGAAGACAAAGTCGGCCACCAACCTTCGACCACACCCAGATCACCATGCGCCCCATCGGCAACCTCGGCCGGCACCGTCAACCAGCTCGTTCGCGGCTGGCCTAGCTTGGAGACCATCTCCTTCAACCACGCGGCCCCAGTGGCGCCGTGCTTGACAAGACCAGCGCCAGGAGCCGGCTGCACGTCGTGAACCACGCACAAGTGACTGTCGCTGAGCAAGCGCCGCACTGTGCTGGCACTGCCTCGACCCAATCCAACCATACCGATTTGCATCCGGCTTCCCTTTTGATGAGCCATGAGCGCGGATGGGTTGTAAGGACGTCCCCGCGGGGTGAAGTGACCATTCGAAGTCACGAAGCGCTGGCAGCACCAACCCGAGAATACGAAGGTTCCAGGCTGCGCGTCTGTGCGCTGGCCTACCCAGACAGGAGCGGTACCGCGTGTGGTGCGGTGCCACGCCCACGCACGCGGTCATCTTGATGGTCAGGTCTGTGCCCAGCTCCATGCCCGCGTTCTCGCCAGCACGCTCAAAGGCCAACAGTCCCAGCGCCACCGGTATCGAACTTGTGTCCGTCTTGGGTGGTGCGGCGTGGTTAAAGACTTCGATTCAGCAACTGCGTGCGACTCAGAGGTACGCCAGCGCACAGTCAATGCGAGCATCTGTGCCGATGATGGTCAATCCGCCTTCTGGCACTTTTTAGGAAGTCACATGAACCAACAACTCACCACAAAACGCTTCACCGCTGTCCCTGTCAAGGCTCTGTGTGCCATTTCGCTGACTGTTCTCATGTCCCTGTCGGCGCAGGCACAGTCCTCGCCAGCCACTGGCCCAGCGACGATGCCTATGGCCGATATGCACAAAGGCGCCAAAGGGGCACACGACATGAAAGGTTCCATGATGATGGGCATGGAGGAAATGCAAAAGATGCCCATGTCGGGCGACACCGACAAGGACTTCGCAATGATGATGAAAATTCATCATCAGCAGGCTTTGAACATGGCCGAGATGCAGCTCAAGACTGGCAAGTCACCCGAGATGAAGGCCATGGCAAAGCAGATCATCGTGGCGCAAAAGAAAGAGATTGCTCAGTTCGACAAGTGGCTTGCCAAGCAGAAGTAATTTCGCGCTTTGTGCGGGCCCGGCGGGCATACCACTCAGCTCACCAACACGATCTGATGGAGTCCCTCCAAGGCCGCAATGAGCGGGCATGGCACCTTGCCCCTTGATGCGCCACACAGACGGATCAGCTCCTCCAGCGCACCTTCCATCCGGCGCAGGTCCTCCAGCCTGGCCCGCACATCCGCGAGCTTGGCCTGTGCTTTGGTTCGGGCTTGCACACAACTGGCGCCATCGTCGAGCTGCAGCAGTTCGGCTATCTCGTCCAAGCTGAATCCCAGGCGCTGCGCCGACTTGATGAAATGCAGTCGAGATCGGTCCGCTTCTGCATAGCGCCGAATTCCGCCGCAGCGGCGCAGCGGCTCAGGCATCAATCCCTTGCGCTGGTAAAGGCGGATGGTCTCGACATGGACCTCGGCGGCCTTGGCCAATCCGCCGATCGTCATGCTGGGCTCACCGCGTGTGTGGATATCGCTCATGTCGCTTGACTCCGTACTTGGGTACGGCGTTAAGGTTATCCCATGCCACCGCACACCACCACCCCAAACACACCCACCTTCGGTCCCGCTACTGAGCACGGCGGCAAAGCCCTGCTGGCCGGTGGTCTGGCTGCCCACTTTGCATCGGCCTGCTGCCTGGGTCCTCTGGTGCTGATCATGGTGGGCATCTCGGGTGCCTGGATCAGCCATCTCACGGCCTTGGAGCCCTATCAACCGCTGTTCATGGGTGCATCGCTGGCGGCGCTGTTCTTTGCTGCAAGAAGCATCTGGAGGCCAGCGCCTGCCTGCGAACCAGGTCAGGTGTGTGCGATTCCCCGCGTCAACCGCACCTACAAACTGCTGTTCGGTGTCGTGGTGCTGCTGCTCGCCACCGCGATGGCATTCCCGCTGATCGCCCACTGGTTCTATTGATGAAAGGCCTGGCTGTGAAACACATCTTGATCGCTGTCGGATTTGTGCTGAGTCCGCTTGCATGGGCAGCGCAGCAAACCGCCACGCTCTCCGTCCCCGGCATGTCCTGCGCCACCTGCCCGATCACGGTCAAGAAGGCGTTGACGAAACTGGGTGGCGTGGTCGACGTGAAGTCCAACCTGGGCAGGCGGGAGACCACGGTGGTTTACGACGATACCCAGGTTTCATTGGACGCTCTGATCCGGGCGACCAAGGACGCCGGCTTCCCGTCAACCGTCACGGGAGTCAGGCCTTGACCGAGGTGCTGCTGACGTCGGTGTTGACCTGTCCTCAGTGTGGGCATGCCAGAGCTGAACTCATGCCCACCGATGCATGCCAATGGTTTTATGAGTGCGAAGCATGCCACGCGGTCCTTCGGCCGAAGGCGGGTGACTGCTGCGTGTTCTGCTCCTACGGAACGGTGCCGTGCCCACCGATGCAAGAGGGAGGTTCAATGAGTGGCGGCGGGGCCTGCTGAGTTTATGCTGACCAAGATGTAGTCGCTCCTGCAAAACCCCTGACGCCCGCATGAATGCTTATGTTTCGGGGTGATCACGGATACCCAAAACTCCCGGTTTGAATTCCAATAGGCATCAGTTTCTGGGAGATTTTGATGTTCGCTGATGCCGCTACCGACG
>NZ_JAHVAB010000068.1 GCF_019264445.1 Hydrogenophaga sp. | reverse complement strand
GGGGGGGGGGGGGGGGCCGCTGTGGCCATCATGCCCCGGGGGGGCTTGGCGGGGGGGTGGGGGCCGGCGCAGCCGGCCAGTGCCAGGAGGCCGCCAGCCAGCAGGGCCAGCGGCGCTGTGCGGGATGAACGAATCATGGGGTGTCTCCTGAGTGGGTTGTTGTGCCACTCAGGATACGCCCCTGACGGGGCGGGCAAGGGCAGTCGCCCAGTGCCGGTCGGGGGCTTTGCGGCGCTGGCGCGCAGGGCGCTCAGGGCGCGACTTTCACGCCCTTCCAGAACGCGACACGGCCCTTGACCATCTCGGCCTCGGGTTTGGGATCGGGGTAGAACCAGGCGGCGTCGGTGTTGAGTTCACCGTTGACCAGCAACGAGTAGTAGCTCGCCTGGCCCTTCCAGGGGCAGCTGGTGCGGTGGTTGCTGAAGGTGACGTAGTCCCGATTGAGCGCGCTCTCGGGGAAGTAGTGGTTGCCCTCCACCACCACGGTGTCGTCGCTTTCGGCGATGGTCACGCCGTTCCAGGTGGCCTTCATGCGGGCGCGCTCACTTGTTTTTCTCTTTGCCGCGCGGCATGACGGCGGTGACCGGTGGCACTGGCCGGTCAGAGGTGACCGGGCCCTTCGGGACGGAGGAGTCCTTCTTGGGTTTCTTGGCCATTTTTTCGTTGCGTTGTTCCTTGCCCATGGCACTCTCCATTGACTGCCGCGACGCGCGGCTTGAAGCGCAGATGGTAAGCCACAAAACGCGCCATTTCAGCCCGCCACGCGGGCCCGAAACGGCGCCCTGCGGCTTACGGATTCATTCCCAGGAAGCCCGCCAGTGCCTCGGTGCCCATGGCGCCGCTTTGCGTGATCACCGCGCCGCTTTTCTGGTGCTTGGCCACCATGAAAGGCACCGAAGAGGCCCCCAGCCGTTCGAGCAGTTCGGTGTTGGTCTTGATGGTCTGCAGCACATCGGGTGCGATGCTCGACGACGCCGACATGCCGCCCTGGCCAGCGAGCAACTGCTGCTCGTGGGCGGTCATGGTGTCCACCGGGTTGGCGGCGGTCATGATGGCCGCGCCCTGGGGCGCGCTCTTGGCGTTCATGATCGCCACCGGCAACCAGACGAACTTCACCTTGTTCTGCAGCGGTACCGACGACTGCCACAGGTGGGCGCAGTGCGGGCATTGCGGATCGAACAGCACGAACACCGTGTTGGCGCTCATGAGCGCACCGGCCGTGAAGCCTTTGCCCTGGGCGCTCAACACGTCGTAAGCCTGAGCGGCGGCAATGGGCGCCTTGTCGGCCGCACTGGCACTCGCCGTGCCTGGCGCACCGGTGGTGTCTTCCTTGGAGCAGGCGGCCAGTGAGAGTGCAACAGCAGCGACCAGGGGGAGGGTGAAATGGCGGATGTTCATGGCGCAGCGAGGGTGGTTTTTGCTGGGGCGAATCATCGCAGAGAAGCCGCGCCGCCGCATCGCGCGAGGCAGATGGACAAAAGGCGCAGCGCCCCGGCTGCCGGGTGCGCTGCGCCCTGCGCGCCGTTGGGCGCGGTGGCTCAGTTGTTGAGGATCAGGTTGGCGATGAGACCGGTGGCAATGGCCACGAGCACATAGTCGGTGCCGACCTGCACCCAGTGGTGACCGCGCGGGGGTGGCGCCAGACGGTATTGCTGGGGGTTGACCACCACGTACTGGCGGTTGCGGTATTCGTAGGGGATGTAGCCACCGCGGCGGAATTCGGGGCCGCGTGCGTTGTAGTAGTAGTGGTGGTAGTGCCGGTCGTTGCGCGACTGGCGGTAGTCGCGGCGATCTTCGCGGCGCTCCTGACGGAAATCGCGGCGGTCGTCGCGGCGGTCCTGGCGGTAGTCCCGACGGTCATCGCGCCGGTCGTCCACGCGCTGCATGTGGGCTGGCTCGAATCGGCCACCTTGAGCGAAGGACAGTGAGCTCACGCCCAGCGAGGCGGCAGCCAGGGCATACACAACAAGGTTTCGGGATTTCATGGAGGTTTCTCCTTGGGGTTGGTGAGCCTCCATCGTGTGCGCCCCTTGTGAACGCCCGGTAAACGCCGCGCTTTGGTGGCGCAAAGTTCTGTACCGGCTTGTGCGCCTCAGGGCGCTGGCTGTTCGCGCGCCTTCATGGCCGCCTGCGCGTGCAGCTTGGCGGCGATGTATTCCCCGTGGGTCACGTGCAGCAGCCCGGCCACCTTGCTGATGACGTGGTGCTCGTTGGCATCCAGGTGCTGATCGGCGAAGGCCACTTCCCACATGGCCTCGACCACGCGGATCTTCTGTTCCTGCGAAAAGCGCTCGTTCATCAGCGCCGTGAAGCGCTGGTAGTCGTACGCGGTGCGAGCGGTTTCGTGGGCCAGCTCGAGCAGGCGCTGCAGTTCGTCGTCGGTGAGGTTGAACTTGCGGCGCAGGGCGCTCAGCACGGCATCGCGCTCGTCGTCTTTCAGGTCGGGCTCGGCACGCATCACCTCCACGAGCAACACGGCGGTGGCCAGTTGCAAGGTGTGCTCCTGCTCGGCGGGCCCTTGCGCGCTGGCGGGTGCGGTGAGGTGGGTGGTGAGCTGGTCGAAAAGGTCTTTGAGGTTTCTGAGCATGTCGGCGTCCGTCGGCACAGGGCAATGCAGGATGGAGCCCGTGCGTGGCTCAGGGTTCCCGACCCCACACCAGCAAGAGGTTGTTGGCAGGCATCGCATGGCGCGCTTTCAGGCGCAGGCCCGCGCGATGGGCTTCCTGTTCCACGTCCTCGCGGCGGCGGATGCCCCATTGCGCGTTTTCGCTGCGCAGGCTGGCGTCAAACGCCAGGTTGCCGGGCGACGTGGGCACACCGTCTTCGAGGTAGGGCCCATAGGTGACGAGCACGCCGTGTGGCGCAAGGCAGCGTGATGCGCCCTGCATGAGCGCGGCGCACGTGGCCCAGGGCGCGATGTGCAGCATGTTGGCGCAATAGATGGCGTCAAACGTGGCGGGCTCCACAGGCCATGCCGGCGCCAGCACGTCCAGCTGCAAGGGCGCGAGCACCTGGCCCGCGCTGGCCTCGGCCGCCCAGGCGCGGATGGAGGGCAGGGCGTCGGCCTGGAAATCGGTGGGCTGCCAGCGCCAGCCCGGCATTTGCCCGGTGAACCACGCGGCGTGCTGCCCGGTGCCGGAAGCAATCTCCAGCACATGGGCTTGCGCCGGCAGGTGCTGTCGCAGTTGTTCAAGGATGGGGTGCTTGTTGCGTTCGGCAGCCGGGCTCAGGCGCAGGATGTTGGCGGTCATGCGGGCATTGTCCGGCACGGCCGTTGTGGCGAGAATGCGGCCCATCATGAAAACGCTTCTGCTGGTGTTGGTGGCGGTGGCGGGCCTGCAGGCCTGCGCACTGCAGCGCGTCTCGCGGGCCGGTGAAGGCCAGGCCTCCAGCGAGGCGCTCACCGTCATCACGGGCCAGGTGAACTACGTCATCGACGGCCAATTCAAAACACCCTACGGCGCTTTTCGCCCGGCCTGGCAGGCGCCGCCCATGATGGCGCTGAGCCTGACCACGGGCGATCCCCACGTGTTCGGGCAAGTGGACAACACCGACGGGCGCTTTCGCTGGGCGGTGCCGCCCGGTGCGTACGTGATCTCCAGCATCGGCATGGGCACGTACACAGACGACACACGCATTGACTGGCCGCGCGTGGTGTTGTGCGTGCCGCGCGCGCCGGGTGCCACGGTGTACGTGGGGCACCTGCGCCTGGAGGGCACGAGCTATGTTGAAGACGTGCGGCTGAGCACGGGCACGCAGTACACCGCGCGCGGAGTGCGGTATGCGTTCAGGGTGACCGACGACGCCGCCGAAGCGCCGGGACAGACCAAGCGCCTGATGCAGCACCAGCCCGGTATGCCGATGGGCGACCGGTTGGTGGAGCGATGGCGCGGCGATGCGCCCGCCCTGGAGCGCGAGCTGTGTGGCGGCATGGTGCGCTAGCATCGCCCGCATGAGCACCCAGTTCGAAAGCCTTCGCCCCGACACCCTGTACCGCGAGGTTTTCGATGTAGATCCACCTGCTGCCTCCGGCGTGGGGCGCGAGGTGTGGCCCCGCAGGCCGGGCGCGTTCATTCGTCTCGCGCCGGGAGATGTTGCCCCCGAGGGCGGCTTGCCCGCGCGGGAGCTGATGGTCGGGCAGTTTGGCCTCGTGCCACCGTGGGTCAAGTCGGCATCCGACGCCAAGCTGCGTTCCACCAAGCTGGTGAATGCGCGCTCTGAAACCGTGACCACCTCAAACAACTTCCGCAGCGCGTGGCTGGGTGCGCAGCGCTGCATCGTGCCGATGATGTCGTTTCAGGAAGAAGACTGGCGCAGCGGCAAGGCCGTGCCCACGCGCATTGCGCGGGTGGACGGCAAGCCCATGGGCGTGGCGGGTTTGTGGGAGCGCTGGGCCGATGCCGATGGCACGGTCATCGTGAGCTTCTGTCTGCTCACGGTCAACGCCAACAGCCACGCGCTGATGCACCGCTACCAGCAGCCCGGCAGCGAAAAACGCATGCTCGCGGTGTTGAACGAAGGCTCTTACGGCGCGTGGCTGACCGCGCATCCCGAGAAAGCCCGCGAGTTCATGCGCGCTTATCCGGCGCAATCGCTCACAGCGAACCCGGTGGAGCGGAAGAAGGCGCAGTAGCCGCGAGGCTCAGCGGGGCGGGCGCCGTGTCGATCGCGTGCGGGCTCTCGGCGGGCGTGTCGCTGGCCATGGCGAGCGCCTGGCGCTCGGCTTCATGGATCGCTTCGATGGGCACGGTGTGCGTCGGGTCCACCGTGACCACGCCCAAGCCCACGCGTGGGCGGAAAGGGAGGCGGTCGCGCTTCTCGTTGAACACCGCCATAGGGTGCGACACCGTCAGGGCCAGGCGCGCCGCCGTGGCGCGAACGGGTGGCTGGTGGGGGTCCATCGTGAGCACCACCACAAAGCACCGCGGGTGGTACAGGCCCACCGTGCACCGAAAGCCCGCCGCGCGGCGGATGCGCGCGGCCACCGTCGACAAAATCTGGTGCTCTGCACTGGGACCGATGGCATCGGCCATCTCGTAGAGGTTGCTCACGTAGAGGCACAGCACGGCCGACTCGCAATCCAGGCGCGCCGCGCGCCACAGCGCGTGCTCCACATCGGCAATGAGCGCCGAGCCCGTGGACAGGCCCGTGGCCGGGTCGGCGCTGTGCGACAGGCGCGCGAGCCGCGCCATGGCGCGGTTCTGCCGGTTGCGCAGCAGGCCCAGCACCGAGGCCATCAGGAAGAACAGCACCGTGACGGTGGCGGTCAGCAGCCAGGTGCCCACGCCGAAGCCAGCGACATCGAACCCGCGCAGGTAGTGGCCCACGATGGTGAGCGCCAGCAGGCACAGCGCCACCGCCATCCAGCGCGCCAAGGGGTCGCCCAGCCTGGCCGCGCGCACGGCCGCCAGCATGGCCAGCAGCACCGGCACCATGTTCACCACCGCCGTGGCCAGCAGCAGGCCGTGAAAGTGTTCGGGTGCGATCTGCGTGGCCGTGACCACCAGAATGACCGCCGCAGACAGCAGCACCGCACCGCCATACGCCGTGAGGCGGTGCACGCGCCCGTCTTCACGCGCGCCGCCCAGCCAGGTGCCCACGAAGTACAGGCCCATTGCGCCGGCTGCCGGCCCCAGGCTGGCCTTGAGCACGATCAGAAGCCGTGCCGGCAGATCTGGAAAAAACACCTCGGGCAAACCCGTCATCACCACACAGCTCGCGCCTGTGATCAGGACAAACAGCAGGTTGCGCACGGCACCGATGTTGCGGCCGACGAGCGCGTCGGCCAGCGAAAGACCCACGAGGGTGAGGAGGCCACCCAGCATGGCGGACCAGATGGCGGTTTCGGCAATGGACATGCGCCGATTATGGGCAGTGCCCCGAGCAGGTTCGGGCGTGCGCCGTCCACTTTGTCACGCGCAACCCGCTGGTGTGCGCCTTGCTGGTGAAAGCCGGTGAACGCGTCAGCGGCCAGTGGCCGACGGCCGCTGCCGAGACGCGGCGAGCGCGGGCTTTTCCCGGTGCTTTTGTTTGAGCCGGGGCATGGGCTCCAGGAACGTGGAATGCTGCCGCAGTAGCGTGGCCGCCTCGGCTTGCGCGCGCCGCCGGGACAGCACATGCAAGACCAGCAACCCCGCACCCAGCACCAGCGCCATCCAGGCGGGCGCCAGCAGGGCCTTGGAGGCCGCCTTGAGCGATTCCTCGACCGCCATGGCCCAGGACATGACCCACAACAGAGCGCCGGCCACCACGGCACCGAGGCCGTTGAAGAGCAGGGGCTGGGTTCTGCGTCGGTGGGCGCGGCGCCGGCGCGACGGGGACTTGGAGCTGGAGGTCTTGTTCATGAGAAAGCTGCCCAGCATCATGACCCCAACCCGCTGCCCCCCACGCCGCAGGGCGACAAACGGAGCGATCGCCGGCTGGCCGTGAGATGGGTGCGTACAAAGCGCCTACATTCCTGCCATGACCCTTGTTGAAAACCCGCGGCCCGCACCCGATCACGCGGTGTCTCGCCTGCGCACCACCCGCCTGGCCGCCAGCTCCAAGCCCTACCTGGCGCGCGGCTCGGGTCTGGTGCGCTGTGTGGGCTGCCGGCTGCTCGCCAGCCACTGCCTGTGCGACCTGCGCCCGCAGGTGCCCACGCAGGCCGGCATGTGCCTGCTGATGGGCGATGTGGAGGCGCTCAAACCCACCAACACCGGCTGGCTCGTGGCCGACGTGGTGGCCGACACATGGGCCTTTGGCTGGTCCCGCACGGCGGTGGACCCGGCCCTGCTCGCGTTGCTGGCCGATCCGCAATGGCAACCCTATGTGGTGTTCCCCGGCGAGTTCGTGGCGCCCGAGCGTGTGGTGAATGCGCTGCCTGAGCCCGTGGATGCCAATGCGTCCGCAGGCGCCAGAAAGCCGCTGTTCGTGCTGCTCGACGGCACCTGGTCGGAAGCGCGCAAGATGTTTCGCAAGAGCCCGTACCTCGATGCCTTCCCCGTGCTCAGCCTGCAGCCCGAGCAGGTCGCGTCCAACTACCGCTTGCGCCGCTCCACGCACGACGGGCACTTCTGCACCTCGGAAGTGGCGGCGCTGTGCCTGGCGCTCGCTGGCGAAGCGCATGCCGCGCAGGCGCTGGCGGCGTGGCTCGACGCCTTCACGACGCATTACCTCAGCGTGCGGCGCAGCGCGCCCCTGGACCAGGACACACCCGCGCACCACCTGCTGCGGCAACTCGCCGCCGCCCGCTGCCACCCTTTGCGATAGGCCACCCCGATGACACCGCCCAACGCTGTAGCGCCACCCCGGAAAAAAATCCTGCTCACCGGGTTTGACGCCTTCGGCGGCGCCGCGCTCAACCCCAGCTGGCTCGCCGTGAAAGCGCTGCATGGCCGCCAGATGCTGGGGCACACCGTGGTAGCGGCCCAGCTGCCCACCGTGTTTGACGCGTCATTGCGCGAACTGCGTGCGCTGCTGCAGCAGCACCAGCCCGCGCTGGTGGTGTGCGTGGGGCAGGCCGGTGGCCGCCAGGCCATTTCGCTGGAGCGCGTGGCCATCAACGTGAACGACGCGCCCATCGCCGACAACGCCGGCGCCCAGCCAGTGGACACACCCGTGGCGCACGGCGCACCCGTGGCGTACTTCACCAGCCTGCCCATCAAAGCCATGCTCGCCGCGCTGCAAACAGAGGGCGTGCGCGCCGAGGTCTCACAAACCGCCGGCACCTTCGTCTGCAACCACGTGTTCTATGGCCTCATGCGCGAGCTGGCCACCCAACCCCAGCTGCGCCACACGCGCGGCGGCTTCGTGCACGTGCCCTGGCTGCCCGAACAAGGCACACCCCACATGGCGCTGGACGACATCGTGCGCGGGCTGCGCGCCGCGTTGCGCTGCGCGCTGCAGGTGCAGCAAGACCAGGCGCTGGGCGCAGGCACCACGCACTGACCCCACGCGCTGAGGCTCACCCTCACGCCTGCCACACACCGAAGCCGGCCGAGCGCAGGTCGATGCCGACCTCGATCTCTTTTTCCACCGCGTCCTCGTAGCGCATCGGGTTGAAGCCCTCGTACAAGTCGGGCAGCAGCCGCAGCCCGTACTTCAGCACATACGCGTTGGCCTGAATGCCAGCCTTGTGCTTGTCAAACCGCACGTCCGGGTCCAGCCCGGTCATGCCCACATACACACACGGCTTGCCCGCCACATAGCCCGGGTTGTTCTTCCTGAACTTGCTCTCCAGCAGAACGTCTTTGGAGAGTTCGATGACGTAGACGTGGTGGTGGGGGCGGGGCATGGTGCGTGGGAGTTTGACATTTGATGTCACTCACCACGCCTCACCAACGGCGCATGCTGCGCCATCAGTTCCACCACCCAGTCGATAAACGCGCGCAGCTTGGCGCTCACGTGGCGGTTGGGTGGGTAGGCCACGTACATCGGCATGGGCTCGATCTGCCAGTCTTCGAACAGTGGCACCAGTTCGCCCTGGGCCACGTGGGTTGGCACCATGTATTGCGGTAGCCAGAGCACGCCCATGCCTGCCACGCCTGCGGCCAGGTAGGCGTTGCCGTCGTCCACGGTCACCACGTGGCGCCCGTGTATTTCCAGCTGTTGGCCGTCGCGCTGCATGGTGATGGGTGCCACCGTACCGCTGCGTGAACGCAGAAAGCCGACGGTGCGGTGGTGGGCGTCTTGCAGCTCGCCGGGGTGCGCAGGTTGGCCTGCGCGCTGCAGATAGGCCGGCGCGGCGTACACGCCCAGGCGCAGGTCGCCCACGCGGCGCACCACCAGCGACGGCTCAGTCACTTCGCCACCGCGCAGCACGCAGTCCACGTTGTCGCCGATGAGGTTCACCACGCGGTCGCTCACGCCCATGTCGATCTGGATGTCGGGGTAGCGCTCGTGAAAGGCGGGCAGCGCGGGCATGAGGATGAACCGGGCCAGCGGGCTAGGCACGTCCACGCGCAGGCGGCCTTTGGGCGCGGCCAGAGCGCTGGAGAGGCTGGTGTCCGCATCTTCCAGATCGGCCAGCAGGCGCACCACGCGCTCGTAGTACGCGGCACCGTCGGGCGTGATCTTGACTTGCCGCGTGGTGCGGTGGAGCAGCTTCACGCGCAGCCGTGCTTCGAGCTGCTGCACGAGCTGCGTCACCGTGGTTTTGCTCATGTGCAGCGTGTGCGCTGCCTTGGTGAAGCTGCCGGCTTCCACCACGCGGGCAAAGGCCTGCAGGGCGTCAAAGCGGTCCATGGGGATGGCTCCTTTTGCGCAAGATTGTTTGGAATATTCAAACAGTCATTGTGCGACTCGCCTGTTTATCTGCCTGCCTTGCGTGCCTAGAGTCCCTCTGTTCCATCCATTTCAAAGAGGTCCTTCATGTCTGCACGCGATGTTGTGTTTCCTGCCGGGCGCCAAGCGCTTTACGACCAAAACCGCTACTCGCCCGCCATTCGTTCCAATGGATTTTTGTTCGTCTCGGGCCAGGTGGGCAGCCGGCCCGATGGCTCGCCTGAGCCCGACTTGCAGGCGCAGGTGCGGCTGGCGTTCGACAACCTCAACGCGATCCTGACGGCGGCCGGTTGCACGTTCAAAGACGTGGTGGACGTCACCGTGTTCCTGGTCAACCCGGAATCCAGTTTCGAGCCCGCCTGGCAGGTGGTGGGCGAATACTGGGGCGATGCTCCGTACCCGACCCTCACCGGCATTGGCGTGACCTGGCTCTATGGGTTTCAGTTCGAGATCAAGGTGATCGCCAAGTTGCCTGATGCGGCGAGCGCTGCAGCCTGACCCGCGCTTGCCCCAAAAGGGCCATCTCAAGCGGGCTTCAGCACCCGGCGCAGCGCGCGGATGTTTTGCCACAGCACCGCCTTGGGCAACGTCATGGCCATGGCTTGCATGCAGCGCTCCAGCCAACCTGCGCGCTCTTGCATGCGGTCGATGGCTTTGGCCAGATCCCGGGCCACGGCAGGCCCGTAGGCCTCGGCCGCTTTGGCCATGGCCTGGCGCAGCTGGGGCAGCGGCAAGGCCATCATGGCCAGGTCGATCACATCGCGGCTGAACACGCCGTCGTCTGCCTGCCGGTCGGCATTGGCCAGCAGCTTGGAGGTGGCCATGTCCAGCGGTGTGAGCGTGCTGATGCCGCAGACCACATCGCTTTGGCTGGGTGCCTCGAGCGCAATGCGAGCCTCACGGACGATCTCGAATTTGATGACCTGACCGTCCATGTGCACCGCGGTGCGCAGACCGTACTGATCGGCCCTGACCTCGCGCGGTGTCTGCAGCGGCTGCGCGCCTGCCCGCACCACGGCATTCAGTCCGGCGGCGCCCGTGAGCCGCTGGCGCAGCTCCCGGTACCCTGCCGCGTCAGACACCAGAAAGTCGATGTCCACCGACTCGCGGTACTCGCCATAGCGCAGCGCAATGCAGGTGCCACCCCCAAACCAGCAGCCGAAGGCGTGCAGCACATCACCGTCCAGCGCAGCCAGCACATGCGCAATGCGTTGATGGTGAGGGCGCTCAAACATCGTTGCCCTTTGTGGCTGCCCAGCCGTCGCCCAGGCCGGTGCGCAGCGCCTGCAGCAAGGCCTGCTCTTCGGCGGACATGGCCGCCATGTCCAGGTGTCGGGCGTTGCGTTCGTAGATGCCCAGTGCCTCCATGGGCGACAACGTGTCGGTGCCGTGCACCTGCCAGGCCAGCGCCTGCAATTGCGGGTACTCCGACAAGCGCACGCGCACAGGGATCCAGGCAGTGCGGTCCAACGGGGCGGTGCCGTGGTCGGCCTCCAGCGGTTCATGGGCGCTGATGGCCGCGAGCGACATGCCCAGCGCCGCAGCGGCATTGGCCCAAGCCCCCGCTGCCACCGAAGGCTCGCCCGTTTCAAGGCGGTGCAGCGTGACCCTGGAGATGCCCGCCGCTTCCGCCGCCACCGTGCTGCTCACCTGCAGGGCCTTGCGGCGGGCGCGCAGCGTGCTGCCCACTTCCTTGAGTTGGGCAGCGCTTTGCTCACTGGGTGGGGGCGATTTGGCAGGCATTTGTTTCTCATTATGTTCAATATCAATTGAATGTCAATTATGAGAAACACTTTTAAAAGAAAGGCCGAGCCATCGCCCGGCCCTACACCTCAATCGCAAGCCCCCACACCCCGGTCCGTCGGGCACGCTTCGGTGATCAGAACGTTGTCCACCGTGTAGGTGCTGGCAGACACGCCATCGCTGCCAAACCACAGGTACACATAGGGCCGCGTGGTGCTCAGGGCGGCGGGGGTGAGCACCGGGCGGGTGCCTGTGTTCACCGGCGCTTCGCCGCCCAGCACCGAAATGCGGTACGTGCCGCTGGGTTTGTCCACCTTCACCACCACCGTGTGCACGCGGCCGTTGGTGAAGTTGCCCACGGGTGTGAAGCCGCCGCGGTTGTCGGTGGCCACGAGCACCTGGTTGTTCAGGAAACGAATGGTGCCGAAGCTCTCGAAGTGGCCGTTGCCCATCCACACGTCCAGCGGCACATTGGGCGTGAGCTGCGGAATGGCGTTCCACACCGCCCAGTACTGCAGCGAAGAGGCCGACACCTCTTTGCCCCCGAAGCCCAGAAAGCGGTTGTACGACTGCGGCGCCGTGTGCTGGTAGCGCAAGCTGCGGCCCGACAAGCCTGCGGGCGCGGTCACCACCACCGCGCTGCCCGACGAGGGCGACGACAAGTAAAAGCTGTCGCCCACCGGGTCGCCCGGCAGTTCGGGCGGTGGGTGTGTGCCCAGCGTGTTGGTGTCGAAGTTGGCCCGCAAGATGGGCGTGCCACAACCCGTCAGCAGCAGCGCGCCCAGCGCAGCCACCGCGCCACTGCGCATGGAAAACCTTGTACCTGTGTGCATGAGACCTCCTGAATGTAGATATGAACCGGCTGCCAGCGCACGCAGGTGGCGCGCTGTGGGCAGCCGCTTCAAAGCTTAGGGAGATCACACCTGGGCGGCATCCCTCAGGTGGGGGAGGGCGGGGCGGCGGGGGGTGCTGTGTGACAGGGCGCGAGGCCTTGCGCCCAGCCCGCTCAAAGCCAGACCGACCCCGGCGCCGGGCTGGTCTGGATGGTGAACTCGGGTGAACCACCCAGCACGAAAGCGCCGAGCACCAGGCTCAGCAGCGAAATGAACAGGCTGGCCCACAGCGCCGTCCAGAAACCGTCGACCTTGAAGCCGTCCACCAGCTTGGCCACCAGCATCAGCATCAGCGCGTTGATGACCAGAAGAAACAGGCCGAAGGTGAGCAGCGTCAAAGGCAGCGTCAGCACCACCAGCAGCGGCCGCACCACCGCATTGGCCAGGCCCAGCAACAGTGCCGACACCACCAGCGCCGAGGTGCTGCTGAACTTGATGCCCTTGAACAAATGGCTCGCCACCCAGAGGGCGAGGGCGGTAATGGCCCAGTGGAGGAAGAAGGGGGTCAGGTTGGAAAGCATGTGACAAAAGCCTCGGTATGGGCGCTCAAGAGGCGCTCACTTAGTGTAGGTGGCGCAGATTGACAGCTCTTGCACTCCGTTTGCGGCAAATGCAATGCATGAGGCCACGCAAGGCCCAGTCCCTCCCGTCTCGCTTGCACGAGTGGGCCGATGTCTGCGAGGTGCATGGGCTGGAGCGGAGCAATGGACCGGAAAAATGTCAAACATATTCGACCATTTTTGGTCTGCTCGGCCATCCTGCAGCAGGTAGGACGGCCGGGCGCACTGGCTTACGTCAACTCGTCCAGCAAGCCATGCACAGCAGCCAGAAGTCCCGGCAGAGCGTTCTGCGCAATGTTCCAGACCGTGTCCGGGTTGACCGTCGCGTAGCCGTATATCAGCTGGTTGCGAAAGGCCACGATCTGCGGAACGTCCGGGATGCGAGCGGCCATTGCCGCATCCAGCTTCGCCAGCTGGTTGAGCGCCTCGCCGATCACCTCGAATTTGCGCTCCACCGCCGCCTGCGCCATCTCGTTGCCCACATAGGTCTTGACGTCCAGACCCTCCGTGAACGATTGGATCGCCAGCGCCGCCTCGCGCACGTCCCAAAGAAAGGCGCGAGGGTCACGCTGCATAGACCGGCTCGCGGTGGCGGTTGATGTTGGCGAGCACGTAGGGGTTGCGCACCGCGCCCGGCTCCACCAGGTCCACACCTCGGCCCAGCAACTCCTCGAGCTCGGCTTTGGCTCCGTAGAAGCTGCGAAGGTCGGGCGGGGCGTCCGCCGCGAACTCGACCAAAAAGTCTGCGTCACTGTTCTCGACCGCAAAGTCATCGCCGCGCGCAGCCGAGCCAAATACCTCAAGCCGGCGGATGCCGTAGCGCTGGCAGATGGCCGCGATGGAGGCGCGGTGTTGGGCGATGGCTTGATGCATGGGCGCGAGTGTACCGATGGACACCGTTGACAGCGAGAACCGCTGAATTCCCCGTGAGTTGGTGCATCATGCGCCGCAGGGAAACAAAGAGACAAAAGATGGCCACACTGATACCCGCGCTGGGCAGTTGCGTCTCGCGCATGACGGCGGGCGAGCGCCGCACCGCCGAGCGGCTGGAAGACAAGCTCGACGCCGACTACCTGCTCTGGTACGACGTGGCCGTCGGCCCCCGGCACCAGCACCCAGACTTCGTGGTCATGCATCCGCGCCGGGGCATCTTGGTTCTGGAGGTGAAGGACTTCCGGCTCTCCACCCTCATTCAGGCCAACAAGCAGACCTGGGACATTCACGGCGACGTTGGCCCTAAGACCATCCCCAACCCGTTGGAGCAGGCCCGGCAATACGCCCACCAAGTGGTCAACGCGCTGGAGCGCGACCCGCAGCTGGTGCAACCCGAAGGCCGGCACCAAGGCAAGCTGGCGTTTCCGTGGAGTTACGGTGTGGTGCTGCCCAACATCACCCGCGCGCAATTCGACAAGGCCGAACTCGCCCGCGCCATCGAACCGCACCGCGTTGTCTGCCAAGACGAGATGGGTGAACACGTTGAACCCGAGGCGCTGCAAAGCCGCCTGTGGGACATGTTCCCTTTCATGATGGGTGGTGTCATGTCGATGCCGCAGATGGACCGGGTGCGCTGGATCATGTTCCCCGAAGTGCGCGTGCAGGTGCAAAACCAGCTGTTCGACGACAACGACGAAGCCGCCGAACTGCCCAGCATCATGCGCGTGATGGACATCCAGCAAGAGCAGCTGGCCCGCAGCCTGGGAGACGGCCACCGTGTCATTCACGGCGTGGCGGGCTCAGGCAAAACCATGCTGCTCGGCTACCGCGCCGAACACCTGGCCAAGGCCCACACGGCGGCCAGCAAACCCATATTGATCCTTTGCTACAACGAGCCGCTGGCCCGGCAGCTCGCCAGCGTGATGGCCGCCAAAGGCATTGCCGACCGCGTGCATGCGGTGCACTTTCACAAGTGGTGCTACGCCCAGCTGAAGGCCTACGGGCAGGAGATGCCCGCCAACAACCAGTCCGTGTCCGACAAGATGGCCGACATGGTCCAGCGCGTCATCACCGGTGTGGACCGCCACCAGATCCCGAGCGGGCAATACCAGGCCGTGCTCATTGACGAAGGCCACGACTTCGCGCCCGAGTGGCTCAAGCTCATCACGCAGATGGTGGACCCCACCACCAACAGCCTGCTGGTGCTGTACGACGACGCGCAGAGCATTTACGAGCGCACGCGCAGCAAGCAGTTCAGCTTCAAGAGCGTGGGCATTCAGGCCCAGGGGCGCACCACCATCCTCAAGATCAACTACCGCAACACGCGGCAGATTTTGCAAACCGCCAGCCTCGTGGCGGCCGACCTGCTGACCGCCGAAGACAAAGACGAAGACGGCATCCCCATGCTGAAGCCCGTGAGCTGCGGGCGCGATGGCGAGGCACCCATCGTCATCCGCTTGCCCAGCCTGCGGGCCGAAGCCACCCAAGTGGCCGAGCTGCTGGGCTCAGCCCACCGCGAAGGCCACGCCTGGGGCGACATGGCCATCATCTGCCGCCACTACAGCGAGATGGACGAATGCGCCAGCGCACTGCGCCAGCGCGGCCTGCCGCACCAGGTGCGCAAAGGCACAGGCAGCTTCGACCCAGCCGCCGACAGCATCAAGGTGCTGACCATGCACGCCAGCAAAGGGCTGGAGTTCCCAGTGGTGGCGCTGGTGGGCGCGGGCAACATGCCCGCAAAGGGTGAAGACGAGCGCGAAGAGGCCAAGCTGTTTTATGTGGGCGCTACGCGGGCCACGCAGCGGTTGGTGATTGGGGCGAGTGGCAGCGGGAAGTTCGCAGCGCGGTTATAGGCAAAAGGCAAGACCTGATCCTAATGCCCGTGCACCGAAATTATCTTTTCTTGGGAAATCAAAATGATTGAATCCATTTCGTTTTCGAAGGTTGCGACTTACCCAGATGCTCCCGAAGCAATGAATGGGTTGAAAAGCTTGAACTTCATTTATGGATCAAACGGGGCGGGTAAGACCACTATCGGCAAGGTCATTTCCGATCCGACTTTCTCATCGGATTGCAGCTTGTCTTGGAAAGGCGGGGCACCTTTGCAAACCTTGGTCTACAACAGGGACTTCGTAGATCGAAACTTCAAACCTTCGGAAGACTTGAAAGGCGTCTTTACTCTCGGAGAGCAAGAGATCGAGACTCTAGAGAAGATCGCCAAACTAAAGTCTGAGCGAAATACGCTTTCCGAGAAAGTTAAAGGATGGAATGAAGCTTTGCAAGGAGCCGACGGTACCGGTGGAAAGTTGTACGAAGTATCAAACCTCGAGGCAGTATTCAAAGAGAAGTGTTGGGCGCAGAAGGTTAAGCACGACTCTAAACTCCAAGGCGGCTTTGAAGGTGTGCGAAACAATTCTGAAAAATTCAAAGACAGAGTTCTCGAAAACATAAATAACACAGCAGCTCTTCTGTCTTTAGATGAATTGACCAAAAAAGCTGAAACGGTCTTTGGTAGAGCGCCAGTTATCGAGCCCGTGGTTCGAGTTATAGATGCAGGGCGGCTATTGGCTCATGAAGGCAATCCAATTCTCAGGAAGAGAGTAATTGGAAAGAGTGACGTTGATATTGCTGCAATGATCAACAAACTTGGAAGCAGCGATTGGGTAAAGCTAGGGCGAGATTACTTTGATGAGAACGACAAAGTTTGTCCCTTTTGTCAGCAAGCCACAAAAGACTCCTTTGCAAGAAGTTTGAACGAATACTTCGATGAAACTTTCCTGCAAGAGTCGAAATCAATCCGCGACTTGGCCGACAGCTATAAGACTGACTCGGAAAGGCTTCAACAGCAGCTTTCATCGATCATTGCTTCTCCTGGAAGTGTCCTTAATGTGACAAAGTTAAAAGAGGAAAAGGAACTTCTAGACAGCAAGCTAACTATCAATGCACAGAGGATTGCGGCGAAAGTCAAGGAGTCCAGCCAACCTGTTGAACTGGAGGCTATCGCAAATGTCATTGCGGCTATCGAAACCCTGATCTCTAATGCGAATGACTTGATTGCTAACCACAATCGGATGGTCAATAACTTATCGTCTGAAAAGCGAGAGTTAACGACTCAAGTCTGGCGGTTTGTGATTGAAGAGCTGCGAACAGATACCGCCGACTACCAAGCAAAAAAAGCGAATTTAAACAAAGCCGTTAAGGGTCTCCAAGACCAGATTCAACTGGCAAAGGCAGAGCAAACACTAAAGGCGATGGAAATTCGCGAACTTGAGCGGCTGGCTACAAGCGTCCAAGCCACTGTGGATGCAATCAATGGATTGCTGCAGTCATTTGGTTTTCACGGATTTTCTATTGCAAACATTCCGAATACGACACTCTATAAGCTCGTCAGAGAGGATGGCGCTGCAGCAATGAAAACTATGAGTGAAGGTGAAAAGACTTTCCTCACATTCCTGTATTTTGTCCAGCTCATCAAAGGCAGTGAAACGGAAAGTGGGACGACAAATGATCGAGTTGTGGTATTTGACGATCCGGTTTCAAGTCTTGACAGCGACATCCTTTTTATTGTCAGTAGCCTCATCAAAGGACTGTTTGAAGAGGTTCGGGCAAAACGGGGGCATATCAAGCAAATCTTTGTATTAACCCACAACGTGTACTTTCACAAGGAAATTACGTTTAGTCCGAAAAGAAGAAACGGAAAGGCCCAAGGCGATGAATCATTTTGGATAGTTCGCAAATTGGATAGGGTAACGAAACTCGAATCATATCCGGAAAATCCGATTAAAACTTCATATGAACTTTTATGGGCGGAACTCAGACGTGCAGATCGTTCGAATTTGACCATTCAGAACACACTGAGAAGAATCTTGGAGAACTATTTCAAAATTTTGGGGAATGTTGATTTTGAAGACATATGTGCAAAGTTTGAGGGAAGAGAAAAACTCATTTGCCGATCGCTGCTCTCTTGGGTCAATGATGGGTCTCACTTTGCACATGACGACATTTACATCTCCGATGGCACAGCAGTCACCATTTATCTAAAAGTCTTCAAAGATATCTTCTACAAACTAAAGCACGATGCTCACTATCGGATGATGATGCGAGCAGACGAAGATGAATCAGAAGCTCTGTCTGCTTAGCCATCCATCGCACGTGTCATTGGTAATGACTACAGCCCTTTTCGATTAACAATTTCCTGCGCCCCTGCCCCTGCACGACCAGCAACAAGTAGGCCGAATAGCAGCCCAGCCAACAAAACTATCCCACACCCCATGCACGAAATCATCTGCCCCCACTGCAGCAAAGCCTTCAAGATCGACGAGGCGGGGTATGCCGACATCCTCAAGCAGGTGCGCGATGGCGAGTTTGAGCAGCAATTGCACGAGCGGCTGGAGTTGGCCCAGCGGGAAAAGCGCGACGCCATTGCCTTGGCCAAGGCTGAAGTGACCAACACCCTGCAAAAAGCTGCGGCTTCCAAAGACACCGAGATTCAGGCACTCAAAGCCCAGCTCGACGCGGGCGAGGTGGCGCGCAAGCTGGCGGTAGCCGAGGCCTTGGGCACGGTGAGCCAAGAGCGCGATGCGCTGGCCAACGAACTGGCCCAAGCGCGCAGTGCGCAGCAAGCCGCAGCCCAGTTGGCCGAGGCCAAACTGGCTAACGTGCTGCAGGCCGAGGCCGCCAAAAAGGACGCCGAGATTCAGGCACTGCAAGCCAAGCTGCAGGCCAGCGACGTGGCGCGGCAGCTGGCTGTAAACGAGGCCGTAGGTGTAATCGCGCTGGAACGGGATACGTTGAAGAATGACCTCAGCCTCATCACCGTGAAGAAACAGCTGGAAGAGAAAGCCATCAAGGAGCAATTCGCCCTGCAGTTGCGCGACCGCGAAGGCGAGATTGAGCGCCTGCGGGAAATGAAGGCGCGGCTATCGACCAAGATGGTGGGCGAGACGCTGGAGCAGCACTGTGAGATTGAGTTCAACCGCATCCGTGCGGCGGCGTTTCAGCGCGCGCATTTTGAAAAAGACAACGACGCCCGCACCGGCAGCAAGGGCGACTACATTTTTCGCGACATGGATGAGAACGGCACCGAGATCGTTTCCATCATGTTTGAGATGAAGAATGAGAGCGATGAGACTGCTACCAAGAAGCGGAACGAAGACTTTCTGAAAGAGCTGGACAAAGACCGCACCGAGAAGGCGTGCGAGTACGCGGTGCTGGTGTCTCTGCTGGAGCCGGAGAGCGAGCTGTACAACAGCGGCATCGTCGATGTATCGCACCGCTACCCCAAGATGTATGTGGTGCGGCCGCAGTTCTTTGTGCCCCTGATCACGCTCTTGCGCAATGCAGCGCTGAACGCGGTGAAGTACAAGTCCGAGCTGGCACTGGTGCGCTCGCAAAACGTGGACATCACCAAGTTTGAAACCCAGCTCGACGAATTCAAGACTGCGTTTGGCCGCAACTGGCGCCTGGCGTCTGAGGGCTTTGAAGAGGCAGTGAAGCGTATTGACGAGGCCATCAAGGACCTGGAGAAAACCAAGGAAGCGCTGCACAAGTCCGCCAACAACCTGCGCCTGGCCAACGACAAGGCCGATGACCTGACGATCAAAAAGCTCACACGCGGCAACCCCACGATGGCGGCCAAGTTTGCGGAGTTGCAGGGGCCTGAGCGACCTCTCAAACCTGAACTTTGACCACCACGTTGGGCTTTTAGGGTTTTGGCATGTGTGCGGGCATGCGTGGGGCTCTTATTTCCCCCAAGAATCCTTCAACCCCGTCACCCGGTTGAACACCACTTTTCCGCCCACCCCATGGTCTGCCCGGTCGGCCACGAAGTAGCCATGCCGCTCGAACTGGAATTTCTCATCCGGCTTCGCCGCAGCCAATGACGGCTCCACATAAGCCGTCACCACCTTCAAGCTGTTCGGGTTCAGCGCTTCAATGAAGTCTTTGCCGCCGGCGTCCGGGTGCGGGTCCAGGAACAGGCGGTCGTACAGGCGCACTTCGGCGCTCACGCCGCTGGCGGCGCTCACCCAGGTGATGGCGGCTTTGGCTTTCACGCTGTCGGCGCCGGGGGTGCCGCTCTTGGTGCCGGGGATCACCTTGGCGTGCACTTCGGTCACGGTGCCGTTGGCGTCTTTCGCGCAGCCGGTGCACTCGATCACGTAGCCGCCTTTCAGGCGCACCACGTTGCCTGGAAACAGGCGCTTGTAGCCCTTGGGCGGCACTTCCTCAAAGTCTTCGCGCTCGATCCACACGTCTTTGCCGATCTTGAACACGCGGTCCGGCGGTGGGGTCTGGCCTTCGGGCACGGCGCTGTGGGGCAGGGCGGGCTGGGTGCAGTCTTCGGTGTAGCCGTCTGAGCCAAACACCTCGGCCCAGTTGGTGAGCACCAGCTTGACGGGGTCGAGCACGGCCATGCCGCGGTGGGCTTTGTTTTCCAGGTCTTCGCGCAGGCAGCCTTCCAAGGTGCTGTAGTCGATCCAGCTGTCGCTCTTGGTCACGCCGATGCGTTCGGCAAACAGTTGAATGCTCTCGGGCGTGTAGCCGCGCCGGCGCAGGCCCACGATGGTAGGCATGCGCGGGTCGTCCCAGCCGCTCACCTTGTGGTCGTACACCAGCTGCGCGAGCTTGCGTTTGCTGGTGATCACATAGGTGAGGTTCAGGCGCGCAAATTCGTATTGGCGGGGCGGCGGGCTTTGCAGCAGGCCACCTTCGCAGAGGCGCTCCAGCAGCCAGTCGTAAAACGGGCGCTGGTCTTCAAACTCCAGCGTGCAAATGCTGTGGGTGATCTGCTCCAGTGCGTCCTCAATAGGGTGCGCAAAGGTGTACATGGGGTAGATGCACCAGGTGTCGCCCGTGTGGTGGTGCGTGGCGCGGCGGATGCGGTAGATGGCCGGGTCGCGCAGGTTGATGTTGGGCGAGGCCATGTCGATCTTGGCGCGCAGCACCATGCTGCCGTCTTCGTGCTTCCCGTCGCGCATTTCGCGAAAGCGCGCCAGGTTTTCCGCCGGGGTGCGGCTGCGGTAGGGGCTGTCGACGCCGGGCTTGCCGAAGTCGCCGCGGTTCACGCGCATTTGCTCGGCGGTCTGTTCGTCCACATACGCGTGGCCGGCCTGCACCAGGTATTCGGCGGCGCGGTACATGAAGTCGAAGTAGTCGCTAGCCTGGTACAGGTGGCTCTGGCCGTTGGCGTCCCAGTTGAAGCCGAGCCACTGCACGGCGTCCAGGATGCTGTTGACGTACTCCGTGTCTTCCTTCTCGGGGTTGGTGTCGTCAAAGCGCATGTGGCACACGCCGCCGTAGTCGCGCGCCAGGCCGAAGTTCAGGCAGATGCTTTTGGCGTGGCCCACGTGCAGGTAGCCGTTGGGCTCGGGCGGGAAGCGGGTGCGGATCTTGGCGGGGTCGGGCTGGCCGGCGGCGTGGTGCGCGGCGTCGCCGGGGGAGCCGGCCCAGCGGCGGCTCTGGTAGGTGCCCTTGTCCAGATCGTTCTCGATGATCTGGCGCAGGAAGTTGCTGACCTTGTGTTCGCCTTCGGGGGCGGGGCTGTGTGCGGGGTGGCTGGGGGTGGTGGAGCTCATGCCGCATTCTATTGACCAAGGCCTTGCGCCAAGGCCCGCGCGCACTGCTACTTTGGTGGCATTTCGGCGCTTTCCGTTATCGTGGCCGTTCCGGACGAGGAAGTGGAAGAGGAAGAGGAAGCCGAAGATGAACACCGACAACCCCGACACCATGCCCAACGACGAACCCACGCGCTGGGAAGTCACGCAGGCCGAAGACGTGTTTCTGCCCTCTGTGCGGGTGCAAATTGGCTGGCGCGATGTGGAGGCCGCTGTAGAGAGCGGCGCCATTCACCCCAGCGCGGCCCACGGCCTGTGGGCCAACTGGGCAAGCCCGGGCAGCCCGCTGCGGGTGGTGGCCGGTGTGCCCGGCGGCTCGGCCGTGCCCACCGCCGCCGAGCTGGCGCTGCAAGACGCCGCTGAAGGCCTGCAGGCCATGCCCGCACAGCCCACGCGCCCCGCGCTGGACCACGGCCCGGTGTTCAGCTTCACCAACACGCTCTATTACTTCGGCGGCATGCTGGCCATTGGCGCCATGACGCTTTTCATGACGCTGGGCTGGGAGCTGTTTGGCGCGTGGGGCGTGTTTGCCCTGGCGGTGGGCTACCTCACCGGGGCGCTGCTGGTAGCGAGCAACCTGCTGCAAAAGGGTCTGCGCACACCGGCCGGCATTCTGGCCACGCTGGCCGTGTGCCTGGTGCCGCTGGCAGTGTGGGCGTTTCAGTCGGGCGTGGGCCTGTGGCCCAGCGGCGCGCACGACAGCTACCGCGACTACCACCGCTACATTGACTGGCGCTGGCTCACGCTGGAGCTGGCCACGCTGGCGGCTGCGGTGGTGCTGCTGTACCGCTACAAGCTGCCTTTCATGGTGATGCCGGTGGCGGTGACCATCTGGTACCTCAGCATGGACGTGGCGCACATGCTCATGCAAAAGGAAGGGTTCGACTGGCAGTTCACGCGCGACGTGTCGCTGGTGTTTGGCCTGGCCACTTGCGCTATTGCCATGTGGGTGGACCTGCGCACGCGCACCGCCCTGAATGCCGAAGACCGGCAAGACTTCGCCTTCTGGCTTTACCTGTTTGGCGCGGTCATGTTCTGGTGCGGGCTGAGCCTGCGCGAGAGCAACTCGGAGCTCAACAAGTTTCTGTATGCGCTGATCAACGTGGGCATGGTGTTTCTGGGCGCGGCCATTGGCCGGCGCGTGTTCACCGTGCTGGGCGGGCTGGGCGTGGCGGGTTACCTGGGGTACCTGGCCCACCGTGTGTTTGAAGACAGCCTGCTGTTCCCGTTTGCGCTCACGCTGCTGGGGCTGGCGGTGGTGGCGCTGGGCATCTGGTGGCAGCGCAACGAGGCGCGCGTTCATGCGCGCTTGGCCAGCTGGCTGCCAGCGGCGCTGCGGCCGCTGGCAGAGGCTGCCTCTGTCCGTTCGCCCTGAGCTTGTCGAAGGGCCTGCCGCTGTGTGGGTGAGGGCTTCGACAGGCTCAGCCCGAACGGGTGGGGGTTCAGCCCGAACGGGTGGGGGCTCAGGCCGAACGGTGGGGGGCTCAGTCCGAACGGGTGGGGGCTCAGCCCGAACGGGCTTGGGTCAGTACGACAGGTTGAGCTGCAGCACTGCGGTGGTGCCGCTCACTTCGTTGCCCACCACCAGCAGCGGCTTGCCGTTGGGCGACTGTGCTGCCGGAATGAACACCAGGCCTTCGGGGCCCAGGTCGCCGGTGGTGGCGAGGTTGGCGGCGCCCGGCTGGGTGGTCCACTCGTCGCGGGTGTTCAGGTAGTCCACGCGGGTGGGCGCGGCGGGGTTGGTAATGTCGTACACCAGCACGCCGCCCATGCGCTCCAGGCCAATGAAGGCGAAGGTTTTGTTGCCGATCTTGCCCAGGGCCAGGCCTTCGGGCTCGGGGCCTTTGGCGTCGCTGCGGCTGTCCAGCGCGTTGCCTTCGTTGTGGCCGGAGTTGAAGTACGTGGCGCACGGAGTGTTGCGGGCGCTGCCCAGGCGGCAGTCGCTGCTGGCCAGGAAGCGCTCGATCTCTGCGCCCGAATCCCACACCAGGCCGCCGTTGGCGTTCCAGATGCTGAAGGAGCGCGCGCCGTAGCTGTAGAGCCGGTCGTACATCAGGCGGTCGCCGGCGGCGTCTTGCACGCCGCTGGCGTTGTAGCGGATCGGGGCGCCCAGGGCGTCGGTCTTGTAGCCCTGCGTCCAGCTGATGTTGAGGCGGCCGAGTTCGCCGTTGGCGATGCAGGTGCCGGGGTTGCCAGCCACCGCGCCGCAGTAGCCGAACACGGTGGGGTCGAGCAGGGCGCCGGCCAGCGTGGGCGCGCCGGCCACGCTGCGCAGCTGGGGCGGCACCACCTGCCAGCCAGCGGTGCGGGCCAGGGCCGACACGCGCAGCTCTTCAATGAAGCCCAGCGCCGGGTTTTGCGTGCCCAGGTAGTCGGGGTTGCCTTCGCCCCAGGCGCGGGCGTCGCCTTCGTTGGCGGTCACCAGATACGTCTGGCCGCCCGCGGTGTAAGCCGCCATGCTGTCGGGCTGGTACATGCCGCGCACACCGGCCCAGGTGCGGATGTTGATGGTGTTGTCGCGGTCGGACACATCGAGCTCGTTGCCGGCCACGCCGTGGTCTTTGTAGCCCAGCGGCAGCACGTCGGTGACGGTGGCCGAGGCAATGTCGACCTTGGCCAGCGCGTTGTTTTCCTGCAGGGTCACCCAGGCCGTGCGGCCGTCGGCCGACACGCTGATGTACTCCGGCTCCAGGTCTTGCGCCACGGTGGCGCCGGGGCCGTAAATGCGCACGCCGGCGGTGCGCAGGGCGGCAGCCTGGCTGTTGAAGGCGGTGAAGCTGGCGGTGCGCACCACGGGCGCGGCCAGGTTGCGCACGTCAATCACGCTGATGCTGCCTTCGGGGTCGATCTGGTAGTCGTCGCTGGGCTCGCCTTCGTTGGCCACCAGCACGGTGGTGCCATCGGGCGTGAAGGTGAGCATGTCCGGCAGGGCGCCGATGGTCACCGAGCTGATCAGGCTCAGGTCGCTCGCGCGGTAGAGCGCCATGCGGCCCGGGTCGGTTTTGACCGGCGCCTGGATGGCCACGGCCACGGTGCCGTTGAACACGGCCACGCTGTTGATGGAGGCGCCAGCCAGCACGGCGGTGGCGTCGAGCGTGCCGATCTTCACCGGGTTGGCGGGGTTGGCGAGGTTGAGCACGTCCACCGCGCCGAGCTGAGCGTTGACCACGAAGAGGCGGCGGCTGGCGGCATCAAAGGCGGGGATTTCTGCGGCGCTCACCTCGTACTGGCCGGTGCTGTAGCTGCCGATCTTTTCCAGCCGCAGGCTCGCGGGCGTGGCTTCCACCACGGGGCCGGGTGCGGGGGCGGGTGCGTCGCCGCCACCACCGCAGGCGGCGAGCACGGCGGTCATGAGCAGCGAGGCGGTGAACAGGCGGGTGGAAGGGGTGTGGGGAAGCTGGGCGCGCATCGGTCGGTCTCTTGTGGTGTGGAAAAACCACGTTTGTAGAAACCGGCCATGACGTCATCGTGACGCCTGTGTGTCCAAGCCATGACACTCACTGCCCGAAGCGCGGCCCGTCTTTCAAAAAGGCTTCTTCTTCGGGCGTGCTGGTGCGCCCCAGCGCCGCGTTGCGGTGCGGAAAGCGGCCGAACTTTTCCACGATGTCGTGGTGCAGCTGCGCGAACTCCAGGTTGCGCGAAAGGGTGGCTTCGAGTTCGGCGGGGCTGGTGTCGAGCAGGCGCTCGAAGCGCCGCACGCTCTCCACCTGCAGGGCCAGGTCTTCGGCGTGCACCAGCGGCATGGTGAGGAACACCCGCCCCACGGTGGCGAGCTCGGCGTCCATGCCACTGGCGTGCGCCTGCACCGACAGCTGCTGCGCCCGCGCGTCGCCCGCAAAGGCGCGCGCCTGGCCTCGGTACATGTTGCGCGTGAACTGGTCGAGCAGCAGCACCAGCGCCAGCCGGGTGTCGATGCGGTCTTCCCACTCGCGCAGGCCACCGGCAATGGCTTGTTCCACCAGATGGCCAAAGCGCTGCTGGATGCGGGCGTCAAGCTCCGGGCCGCCGCCAAACCAGAGCTCGTCGCGGGCGTCTGAGCACCAGCCGCGCTCCAGGCCATCGCCCAGCCAGAAGTCGAGCACGTCTTTGGCGGTGGGTGGACCTAGGGTTTTCATGGGGGTTTTCCAGGTAAAGAGGGCCCGGGCGTTACGTCTGGCAACGACTTTGACCGCGCGTGTGGAAGAGGTTAGCGCGGTTTTCCGTGTAATACACACACGGGACCTGCAACGGCCCCGCAACAGGAGCCCCACATGAACACGCAGACCTTGAAAACCCCCTGGAGCCGCACGTCGGGCCTGGCGCGCAGCCTCACCATCGTGACCCTGGCCGCTGGCGCCTGGGCACTGTCGTCGATGGGCTCTGTGGCCCACGCGCGCGGCGACGTACAGTGGTCCATTGGTGTGAACACCCCCGGCGTGGTCGTGGGTGTGTCGAACGCACCCCCCGTCTATTACGGCCCTCCGCAGGTGTACTACGGCCCGCCGCCGGTGTATTACCAGCCGCGCCCGATCTATTACGCGCCGCCGCCGGTGTATTACGCGCCCCGCCCGGTGTACCGCTCGGGCTGGGGGCCGGCCCCCCGCTGGGAAGGGCATCGTCATGGCCACCGCCATGGCTGGCGCGATGACGACCGCCGGTACGACCGTCGCTGAGCCAGCCGTTTACATCGCGCGAAAGCGCTCGGCGTAAAGCCGGCTCACCGCCCACGCTTCGGGCCTGCCGCGCAAGCGCAGGCTCAGCCGCCCGGCCTCGTTTCGGGTCACGCTGTCGATGGCGTCGGCCCTCACCACGGTGCCGCGGTGGATCTGCCAGAACACGGCCGGATCCAGCTGCGGCATCAGCTCTTTGAGCGGGGTGCGAATCAGCACCTCGCTGTCTGCGGTCAGTACGCGCACGTACTTGTCGGCCGCCTCAAACACCAGCACCTCCCCCACCGGCACCATGCGGATGCCCTGGCCCACGCTCGCCGGGATGACCTGCAGGCGCGCTGGCGTGGCGCCCGCCGTGGCGTCTGCGCCACCCAGCAGGGCACGCAGGCGCTGCAGCGTGGGCTCGTCCACGGTGCTGGCGGGCGTGCGTTGCGCCAGCACCTGTTGCACGCGCTGCACGGTGCGCGCCAGGCGCTCGGGCTGCACGGGTTTGAGCACGTAGTCCACCGCCTGCGCCTCGAAAGCCGCGACCGCATAGGCGTCAAACGCGGTGACGAACACCAGCGCCGGGAAGGGCACGCCTTCGGGCCACTCTTCGGCCAGCTCGGCGGCGGCCTGCAGCCCGGTCTGGCCGGGCATGCGGATGTCGAGAAACAGCACGTCGGGCCGCAGTGCGAGGGCCTGGGCCACGGCCGAGTCGCCATCGCCCACGGTGGCCAGCACCTTCAGGCCGGGCCATGCGCGCGCGAGTTCGGCCTGCAGGGCCTGCGCGAGCAGGGGTTCGTCTTCGGCAATGAGGGCGGTGGCGTTCATGGCGCGGGGGTGTGCAGGGGCAAGGTGAGCACGGCGCGCGTGCCGCCGCCGGGCTGGCCGTGCCAGTCCATGTGGGCCTGGCCGGGGTAGGCCGTGGCCAGGCGCTCGCGCACCTGCGCCAGGCCAAAACCGGGGGTGGGCGAGGGCGCGCTGCCCACCCCGGTGTCGCTCACTTCCAGCACCAGCTGCTGGCCTTGGCGCCGGGCACTCACGCGCACCTCGCCGCCTTGCAGGCTGGGCTCCAGCCCGTGGCGGATGCAGTTTTCCACCAGCGGCTGCAGCAGCAGCGGCGGCACGGGATGGCTGGCGAGCGCCTCGGGCAGTTCCAGCGCGTACTGCAGGCGCGGGCCCATGCGCACGGCCATGAGTTCGAGGTAGTCGCGCAGGCGGGCGAATTCGTCGGTGAGGGTGTGGCGCCCGGCGGTGGCCTCCGTGCGCGAGGCGGTCAGCGTGGCGCGCAGGAAATCGTTGAGCCGGTCCAGCATGGCGGTGGCGCGGGCGGGATCGGTGCCAATCAACACGCGCAGGTTGGCCAGCGTGTTGAAGAGCATGTGGGGCTCCAGCTGCGATTCGAGCAGCTTGAGCCGCGCTTCGCTCGCCTGGCGCTTGAGCTCCAGCGATTTTTCGCGCTGGTAGAAGTAAAAAAGAAAGGCGAAGCTGATGCCCAGCGACGACAGCCCGAAGCTCCAGAAGCGCTGCGGTGAGAGGCTCATGAGCTCCCAGGTGGAGCGGCCGGTGTAGGCGTCACCCACTGCGGTGCCAGCCGCATAGCCCAGCACGATGCACACCGGCATGTAGATAAAGCTGCGTGGGGTCCAGACCCAGTAGTGCGGCGGCGCGGCACGCAGCCACCGGTGCAGGCGGATGCGCACCGGGTCGCACAGCAGCCAGATGCAGGTGCTGATGGCGAAGCTGTAGACCAGCGAGCGGTCCAGCGGGTGCTCCAGCGGGCGCGACACCCATTGCAGCAGGGCAATCACCGGCGCCACGGCCCAGACGATCAGCGCCCGGCGCACGACGCCGCTGCGGCTGTCGGGAGGCAGCCAGAAGAGCAGGGCGTCTTTGAGGGAAACCGTCATGGAAGGGGCTGCAGGTGCTGGCGGTGGAAGTCCACGATTTTTGCATGCGCTGCTTCGCGCTGGCGGGCGTCAAACCCGGGCACCGGCAGGCCGCCGCGCACCTGTTGTGCGGCCACTTCACGGGCCACCGACGCGGGCCAGGGCGAGAGCACGTCGAAGTGCCCGGCGCCTTTCAGGTCGGCCAGCTGGGTGCAGGCTTTGCAGTGCGTGAGCAGGCGGGTGGCGTGAAAGCGGGGAACGAGCACTTCGTCCTGGTCGGCGCTTACCACGCCCACCGGAATGCGGATGCGCGCCAGGCTCTCGGGGCTGAAGATGACGGCCACCGGCACCGCGAGCGTGACCGAGGCCACCCGTGGGTCGGGGCGCGGGTCGGGTTGCTCGGCGGTCGGCGTGCGGCCTCCGTGCAGGGTTTTGAGCTCGGCCGGCAACACAAACTCGGGCCAGTGCGCGGCTCGGTCAAACCGGGCTTGCCGCTCGGCCCGCTTCTCGGGCGTCTGGGCGCCTTGAAAGCAGAAGGCTTCGTCGGCCTGGGCCTGGGCGTTGCAATGCTGAGTGAGGTTGAGCAGGCGCCACTGGCCGCCCGCCAGCGACAGGCCCGTGACCCCGCCGGCCGACATGCCGTGCACGCCCACGCGGTCGAGCTGCAGGCGGCTGCTCCATTGCGGGTCGCGGCTGAGGGCGTCGATCACGCGGACGACTTCGCTCGGCCGGCGCGCCATGGAGTCGGGGCCGGCGAGGCGGCTGTCGCGGTAGTTGTCGCCCTCGTGCAGTGGCTGGGCCACCACGAAGCCCGCGCGGGCCAGCGCCGCGGCCAGGTCATGGTCGGGCACCGGGCTGCCGCCGGTGCCGTGCGACATCACGATCAGCCGGTGGCGCTGGGCCTTGGGCGGTGCGTTGAGCGCGACGTTCAGCGTGAACGCGCCAACACTCAGGGGCTGGGCGGTGGCGTCGGTGGGGTACACCAGCGTCACGGGCAGGGTGCCCACCGGGATCTGCCGCATGCCGACCTGGGCGTGGACAGCGGTGGACCCGACTGCACAGACCGCCACCAGCAGGTGCTGCCATTTGAGCCGGAGGGAGCGCAAGGGCGTGGTGACGGCTGCAAGACGGGTGGTGGGCGAGGCATGGTTTTTCATGGAAGTCTCCTTGTGCATGACGGGTTCAGGCCAGGGCCGCCCACAGGCTGGCGACCAACCCGCCGAGATAGCGGTTGGGCAGCAGCGTGAAGGCGCCTGCCACCAGGCAAGCGCTCATGTAGAGCCACACCATGAGCCTGCGGTGGCGGCGGATGTCGCCGCGCAGCAGCGCGCGGAACGAGAAGAACAGGCTGCCCAGGACGACCGGCACCAGCAGGTGAATGGGGGTGTAGCCGGCGATGTTGGGGAGCTTGAAGTCGCGGATGAAGATGGCCGAGAGGGCGGTCACGAGCATGAGCGTGACCCAGGCATAGCCCGCCGCGCGGTGCAGGCGCGGGCGCTGGCTGTGCCGCTGCGGGCCGGCATGCCCGCGCCGGGCCCACAGGGCCACCGGGCCCAGGGCCACGGCGGCAATGGCAGCACTCATGTGCACGGCAATGAGGGGGGTGAGTTGCATGGCGGGCTCCGGTGGGATGGCGATGGGCGCACTGTGCCGACGCCCCTCGCCGGCCACCACCGGTTTGCGACGGAGCCCGCGCGAACCGGCGCGAAACGCGCCTGGCGCGGCGTGAAATGCGGCACCGCCGATACCCCCGCAATGGCCCGGGAAGGGGCCCGCTTCCTACAATGCCGCCATGAAATCAAGGACTTGGACGACGGGCGCGGTGGTGCTGGCGCTGGCGGCGGCGGGCGGCTGGTGGTGGAGCCAGCGCCAGGCGCAGGCCGAGGTGCAGTACCGCACCGCCGCGATCGAGCGCGGGCCGCTGCAGGTGGCCGTGTCGGCCAGCGGCACGGTGAACCCGGTCACGCAGGTGTCGGTGGGCACGCAGGTGTCGGGCCAGGTGCGCGCCGTGCTGGTGGACTTCAACAGCGAGGTCAAGGCCGGGCAGCTGATCGCTGAGATCGACCCGCAGACGTTTGAATACCGGGTGCGCTCGGCCCAGGCCGATGTGGACGCGGCGCGGGCTGCGGTGCAGATTGCGCTGGCCAATGCGGCGTCCAGCCGCGCCAACGTGTCGCGCGCCCAGACCGAGCTGGCCGAGGCGCGCCGCGCGCACGAGCGCAACGTGAGTCTGGTGGCGCAGGGCTTCATCGCCCAGAGCGAGGCCGACCGCACGCGCGCTGCCGTGAACGCCGCGCAGGAGTCGCTGAATGCACTGCAGGCGCTGGTGGGCGTGAGCCAGGCGCAGATCCAGAGTGCGCAGGCCAACGTGGCGCAGCGCGAGTCGGCGCACGCGCAGGCGCAGGTGGATCTGTCCCGCACGCGCATCACCTCGCCGGTGGACGGCATCGTGATCAAGCGCACCGTGGACAAGGGCCAGACCGTGGCGGCGAGCCTGCAGGCGCCCGAGCTGTTCGTGATCGCGCAGAACCTCTCCGACATGCGGGTGGACGCGAGCATCGACGAGGCCGATGTGGGTCGCATCCGCGTCGGGCAGAAGGCCAGCTTCATGGTGGACGCCTTCCCGGGGCAGACCTTTGAAGGCGAGGTGCGCCAGGTGCGCAAGGCGGCCACCAATGTGTCCAACGTGGTGACCTATGTGGCGGTGGTCGGGTTTTCCAACGCCACGGGCAAGCTGCTGCCCGGCATGACGGCCAACGTGCGCATCGTCACCGACAGCCGCACCGACGTGCTCAAGGTGCCCAACGCCGCGCTGCGCGTGCGCGTGCCCGGCGCGCAGACCGCTGGCGCCGACGAAGCGCCCGCCGATGGCGCGCCGGCCGCCCCCGGCCGCCCAGGCCGGCTCTACCTGCTCGACGCCCAGGGCCAGCCCACCGCGCAGGCGGTGCGCCTGGGCGTGAGCGACGGCGTCACCACCGAGTTGCTGGTGTCCGAGCAGTCGCCGCACGCCGGCGCGCTGGCCGAAGGCTCGAAGGTGGTGACCGGGGTGAGCGTGAACGCCGGCCCCGCGCGCACCAACGGCCCGCGCATGTCGTTCTGAGCGCCCGCCATGCCGCTCATTGAAGCCCGGTCGCTGACCAAGACCTACACCATGGGCCATGAGGCCGTGCATGCGCTGGCCGGCGTGTCGCTGGACATCGAGGCCGGTGAGTTCGTGGCCATCATGGGCTCGTCGGGTTCGGGCAAGTCCACGCTGATGAACATCCTCGGCTGCCTGGATGTGCCCGACACCGGCACCTACCGCCTGGCCGGAGACGCGGTGCAGGACATGGGCAGCGACGCGCTGGCGGCGGTGCGCAACCGGCGCATCGGCTTTGTGTTCCAGCAGTTCAACCTGCTGCCGCGCACCAGCGCGCAGGAAAACGTGGAGCTGCCGATGGTTTACGCCGGCGTGCCCACCGCCGAGCGCCACCGTCGCGCGCGCGCGGCGCTGCAGCGCGTGGGCCTGGGCGAGCGCACCGGGCACACGCCCGCCGAACTCTCGGGCGGTCAGCAGCAGCGTGTGGCGATTGCGCGCGCGCTGGTGAACCAGCCGCAGCTCATCCTGGCCGACGAGCCCACGGGTGCGCTGGACACGCACACCAGCGAAGACATCATGGGCTTGCTGGCCGAACTCAACGCGCAGGGCATCACCGTGGTGCTGGTGACACACGAGCACGACGTGGCCGACTGGGCGCGGCGACGGCTGGTGTTTCGCGACGGGCGGCTGATGGAAGACGCCGCGCAGCCCGGGCGCGCGGCGCCGGAGGTGCCGGCATGAACATGACCGCTGCGCTGCGAAGCGCCTGGCGCGCGCTGCGCGCCAACCCCTTGCGCAGCCTGTTGACGATGCTGGGCATCATCATTGGCGTGGCCGCGGTGATCACCATGATCGCCATCGGGCAGGGCGCCACCGAGCGCGTGCAGGAACACATGCGGGTGCTGGGCGCCAACGTCATGCTGGTGCTGCCCGGCAGCGTGAACACCGGCGGTGTGCGCCAGGGTGCGCAGACCGCGCTGGCGCTCAGCGAGGCCGACGCGCAGGCCATCGCGCTGGAGGTGCCCGAGGTGCAGGTGGCCGCCCCCAACTCGCGCGTGACGGTGCAGGCCGTGTATGGCGGCACCAACTGGAGCACCCCGCTGTTTGGCGCGACCAATGAGTACCTGGAGGCGCGCGACTGGCCGCTGGCCACCGGGCGGGTGTTTGAAGACGCTGAGATTCAGGGCGCCGCCAAGGTGGTGCTGCTGGGTCAGACGGTGGTGCGCGAGCTCTTCGGCGATCAGGACCCGATCGACCAGGTGGTGCGCCTGCGCAATGTGCCCATGACCGTGATCGGCGTGCTGGCGCGCAAGGGGCAGAACTCTTGGGGCTCCGACCAGGACGACATCGCCATCGTGCCGCTGGGCACCTTCCGCAACCGCGTGCAGGGCGACGCGGCCGGCCGTCTCAAGCGCGTGGGCAGCATCGTGGTGAAGGTGCGCGATGGCCACGACATGAAGTCCGCCGAGGACAACATCCGCGACCTGCTGCGCCAGCGCATGCGCGTGCAGCCCGGCGGCGACGAACCGTTTCGCATCCGCAACCTCACCGAGACCCTGCAGGCCCAGGCCGATTCGAGCCGCACCATGACGCTGCTGCTCTCGGCGGTGGCCGGGGTGAGCCTGCTGGTGGGTGGCATCGGCATCATGAACATCATGCTGGTGAGCGTGATGGAGCGCACCCGCGAAATCGGCCTGCGCATGGCGGTGGGCGCGCGCGGACGCGACATCCTGGCGCAGTTCCTCATCGAAGCGGTCACGCTCAGCCTGCTCGGTGGGGCCCTGGGTGTGCTGATCGGCGCGGTGGCCACCTGGGCGGTGGGCGCGTTTGCCGGCTGGCAGGTGAGCATGACGATGCACTCCATCGTGCTGGCCGCCGGCTTCTCGGCGCTGGTGGGCGTGTTCTTCGGCTTTTACCCGGCGCGGCGCGCTTCGCTGCTGTTGCCGATTCAGGCCCTGCGCCACGAGTGAGCGCGGCCAGCGCGATCAGCCCAGGGGCCTGGCCGACAGCGTGAAGCGGAAGGTGGCGCCCTGGCCGGGTGCGGCGTCGGCCTGCAATTCACCGCCATGGCGCTGCACGATGCGCAGCGAGGTGGCCAGACCGATGCCCAGCCCGCTGAATTCGTGGGGCATGTGCAGCCGCTGGAACGGCTGAAACAGCTTGGCCGCGCGCGCCATGTCGAACCCGGCGCCGTTGTCGCTCACGAAGAACCACTGCTGCCCGTTCCTGTGCTCCGAGTACACCCGGATGTGCGCGTGCGGCGTGAGGGCGGAATACTTCCAGGCGTTGTGCAGCAGGTTCTGCAGCAGCGCCTCCACCAGCGCGGCGTCGGCCATGGCGTGCAGCCCGGGCTCGATCGTCCACGTCACCTGGCGCTCGGGCTCGGCTCGGGCGTGGTCTTCCAGGTGCCGTGTGGCAATGGCGCTGAGGTTGACCGAGGTGCGCTGCAGCTCGCCCCGCGCAAACTGCGACAGCTTGAGCAGGCCGTCGATGAGCTCGCCCATCTTCTTGCTCGCCGCGGTGATGCGCTGCAGGTGCGACAGGCTCTCGCCGCTCATGCCGGGGTTGTCTTCGTGCAGGGCCTGGGCAAAGCCGTTGATGATGCGCAGCGGCGAGCGCAGGTCATGCGCCACGGCGTACGAGTAGCTCTCCAGCTCGTCGTAAGCGGCCTTCAGGGCTTCGGTGCGCCGCTGGATGCGCTGCTCCAGCGAGGTGTTGAGCTGCTGGATTTCCATCTCGGCGCGCTTGCGCGGGGTCACGTCCTGGATCACACCCAGCGCACTCACCGCGCGTCCGTTGGCGTCGCGCTCGAATTCGGCCTGCACGAGAAACCAGTGTTCCTCACCGCCAAACAGCATGCGGTATTCGAGCCGGTACTCCGCCTTGCCCTGCAGGGCCAGCGACCACTGCTTGAGCACCCACGGGTAGTCGTCGGGGTGGGTCAGCGCGATCATGTCGTCGACGCTGAACTCGGCCAGGGGCAGACCCAGCAGCCGGTGCGAACCCGCCAGCGTGACAAAGCGCAGGGTGCTGAGGTCGGCGCGCCAGCTGGCCAGCCCGGCAATGCCATGCGCCTGGCGCAGCAGGTGTTCGCTGGTGCGCAGCGCCTGTTCGGTTTTCTTGCGGTCGCTGATGTCCTGCACCACGGCGATCAGGTAGCTGGGTTGACCATTGGCCGCGCGCACCAGCGAGATGGTGAGGTGCACCCACACCACATGGCCCAGGCGGTGGATGTAGCGCTTCTCGAAGCTGTAGTGCGTGATCTCGCCATCCAGCGTGCGCTTGAGCTGGCGCATGTCCAGCTCCAGGTCTTCGGGGTGCGTGAAGTCGCGGAAATGCATCTTCAGCATGTCCTCCTTCGTGTACCCGACGATGTCGCAATACGTCTGGTTCACGCGGATCCAGCGGCCGTCGAGCTCGCTGTGCGCCATGCCGGCAGCGCCTTGCTCGAAGGTGTCTTCCAGCTGTTGCTTGCCCTGGCGGATGAGGTCGGTTGCGGTGCGCAGGTGGCGGTTCTGGCGTTGCATGGCGGCGATGGCACCCACCACGACCAGCTGCGTTGAGGCATGCCAGAAGTTGAGCCAGAGCGCTTCCAGCGGCTTCTCGAACGCCAGGCTTCCGTACGGCTCGATCATGAAGAAGTTGACCAGCAGCATGCCCAGCAGCGTGCTGATCATGCCGGCGGCAAATCCGCCGTACAGGGCAGCCAGCGCCGCGGCCAGTGACAGGGTGATGAAGCGCCCGCCAGACTCGGCCGGTGCAAGCGCCATGCGCAACCACACGGCTGCCAACGTGAGCAGCACCGCTGCCGCGCAGCGCCACCACAGGTTGTGCTCTTGCGGTTGCCAGTTCATCACGCGCAGCCAGACCCGCTGATACCAGGGGCTGACGGGCTGTGGTGTGGTCATGCGGGGCGTGGGGCTTGAGCGTCCAGCTTACACCGTGCCGCGCCGGGGTGGCGGTCGTTCTGTCGAGCCCAGGGCACCGAGCATCTCGTCAATGGCTGCGGCGGTTTCCAGTGGGCGCTCCATGGGGAAGAGGTGGGTGCCTTCGATCATGCGCAGGCGTTCGGGGTGGGCCTTGCCCACCAGGCGCAGCGTCATCGACATGCCGACCTGCTTCATTTCGAGCGAGCGCGTGCCGCCCAGAAAGGCCACCGGGCACTGCAGCGGGTGGCGGCGCAGCAGCCGGTCGAGGTTGTGGGGCAGCGTGTTGTAGATGGCGGTTTCGATCTCGCGGTCGAAGGCGAGCACGCGCTGTGACCGCCCTTGCGGGTCTACCGCGTCGAGCGTGCCGTGCTCGATGTAGTCGCTCAGCACCTGCGGCTCCCAGTCGGCAAACACCTTCTTGCGGCGGAAGTGCTCCAGTGCGGCGGCCGTGTCCGGCCAGGCGCGGCGGCGGTAGCGGCTCACCTTGCCGGGCGACACCGAGCCCACCAGCTGCGTGCGCTTGATCAGCTCCAGCGTGCGGGCACGCCAGCCGCCCAGGATGGGCGAGTCGATCAGCAGCACGCCGCGCACCGGGTGTCCGCCCAGCTGCGGGTGGCGCGCGGCGCACATCATGCTGAGGAAGCCACCCAGCGAGTGGCCCACGAGCCACGCGCCCCGGCCGTGCTGCTCGATTTCAGGGGCGGCAAAGTCGGCGAGCTGCTGCACCAGATGCGGCCAGTTGCTGCTCACGGGGTAGCGCGGGTCGTGGCCGAACCGGTCGACCGCTCGCACCGCGTGGCCGCGCGCGCGCAGCGACTTGAAGAGCAGGCTGTAGGTGCTGGCAGGGAAGCTGTTGGCGTGGGAAAAGACGATCAATGACATGGAGTACAGCCGGTGCGGCCCGCCGCTTGTTTTTCAGATCAGCTTTTCGTTGGCGTTGGTGATCTTCTTGAGGGGCTGGCTGCGCGGGTTGTCGCTGAGCAGGGGCACCTCGGTGTGCGCGCCGTTCCAGGTGGGGTCTTCGATGCTGTCGAACACCTCGCGCAGCTTCTGGCCCCAGGTGTCGTGCAGCATGCGGAAGTAGGGGTTGTCGTTGTCGATGCAGGTGATCTTGTCGGACTGCAGGCGGTTGACTTCGTACACCGCCAGGTCCAGCGGCAGACCGACCGACAGGTTGGACTTGAGCGTGGAGTCCATCGACACGAGCACGCACTTGGCGGCCTCGTCCAGCGGGGTGTCGGGCGAGATCACGCGGTCGAGCACGGGCTTGCCGTATTTGGATTCGCCGATCTGGAAGAACGGGGTTTCCGACGTGGCTTCGATGAAGTTGCCCGCCGAATAGACCTGAAACAGGCGCATGCCTTCGCCCTGCACCTGGCCACCGAAGATCATGGAAGCGTTGAAGTCGACACCCGCGCGCTGCAGCGATTCGCCGTCGCGCTCGTACACGTGGCGCACCGCCGAGCCCAGCACGCGCGCGGCATCGAACATGCTCTTGGCGTTCCAGATGGTGATGGGCTCGCCGCCTTCCTGGTCCACCAGCTGCTCGACCTGCAGGATCTCGCGCACCGACTGGGAGATGCTCAGGTTGCCGGCCGAGAGCAGGCACATGAAACGGTCGCCGGGCTTCTCGTAGACGATCATTTTCCGGAAGGTGCTGATCTGGTCCAGGCCCGCGTTGGTGCGCGAGTCGGAGAGGAACACCATGCCGGCATTGAGTTTGACGGCGACGCAGTAAGTCATGATGAGGCGGCGAGTTTCTTGAGGGTGTAGAGCTGTTCCAGCGCTTCGCGCGGGCTCAGGGTGTCGGGGTCGATGCGTTCCATGGCGGCCTGCAGCGGGTGCGCTTCAGGCTCGAGTGTGGCAGGTGGCGGTGCGAACAGGTCCACCTGCGTTCGGCTTTCTTCGCTCTGGGCTTCGAGCGCCGCGAGCGCGTGGCGCGCATGTTGCACCACACCCGCCGGCACGCCGGCCAGGCGCGCCACCTGAATGCCGTAGCTGCGGCTGGCAGGCCCTGGCTCGATCTGGTGCAGGAACACGATGCCGCCGCCCTTGCCCCCGGCCTCCACCGCGCTCACGTGCACGTTCACCGCCGCGTGGTGGTGGGCCGGGAATTCGGTGAGCTCGAAGTAGTGCGTGGCAAACAGCGTGAACGCGCGCGACTTGTCGTGCAGGTGCTTGGCGATGCCGCCTGCCAGTGCCAGGCCGTCGAAGGTGGAGGTGCCGCGGCCGATTTCGTCCATCAGCACCAGGCTCTCGGGCGTGGCGGCGTTCAGGATCTGCGCAGCCTCGGTCATCTCCACCATGAAGGTGGACTGCGCGTTGGCCAGGTCGTCGGCCGCGCCGATGCGGGTGTGGATGGCGTCGATGGGCCCCAGCCGGCACGACGTGGCCGGCACGTGGCTGCCCATGCTGGCCAGCAGCACGATCACCGCCACCTGCCGCATGTAGGTGCTCTTGCCGCCCATGTTCGGGCCGGTGATCACCTGCATGCGCTGCTTCGCACCGAGCACGGTGTCGTTGGCGATGAAGCTGCCGCCCGAGGTTTCGTTCAGGCGCGCTTCCACCACCGGGTGGCGGCCGCCGCGGATGTCGATGCAGGGCTCGGGCACAAACTGCGGCGCGCACCAGTTCAGCGTGAGCGCGCGCTCGGTGAGTGCGCACAGCGCATCGAGCGCGGCCATGGCGCGCGCCAGTTGTGTGAGCGGCGCCACGAACGCCTGCAGCTGGTCGAGCAGTTGTTCGTACAGCCATTTCTCGCGGGCCAGTGCGCGGTCTTGTGCCGAGAGCGCCTTGTCCTCGAAGGCCTTGAGTTCGGGCGTGATGAAGCGCTCGGCGTTCTTCAGCGTCTGGCGGCGGCGGTAGTCGTCGGGCACCTTGGACGCCTGGCCTTGCGTGACCTCGATGTAGAAACCGTGCACCTTGTTGAACTGCACGCGCAGGTTGGCAATGCCGGTGCGCGCGCGCTCGCGCTGCTCGAGCTCGATGAGGAAGGCGTCGCTGTGGTTCTGGATGCCGCGCAGCTCGTCGAGCTCGGCGTCAAAGCCATCGGCAATCACGCCACCGTCGCGCACCAGCGCAGCGGGCTCGGGCAGCAGCGCGGCGTGCAGCAGGTCGGCGCAGCCCTCGGGCGGTGTGAGCTGGGCGGCCACGCCATGCAGCAGCCCACCGGCAGGCTGCGGGCCCAGCTGCAGCGCGAGCTGGTGGGCCCGCTCCAGCGTCTGGCCCAGGCCCACGAGTTCGCGCGGCTTCACCTGGCGCAGCGCAGTGCGCGCGGTGATGCGCTCGACGTCGCTTGCGCCCTTGAGCGCGGCGCGCAGGCTTTGCCACAGACCGCCGCGCAAGGCCTCGATGGCGGCCAGGCGCGCGCGGGCTTGTGCGCGGTCGCGCCGGGGTTCGAGCAGCCAGCTGCGCAGGGTGCGGCTGCCCATGCCGGTGCAGCACACATCGAGCAGCGAAAACAGCGTGGGGCTGGTGTCGCCGCGCAGCGTCTGCGTGAGCTCGAGGTTGCGCCGGGTGTTCAGGGGCAGGTCGATGCGCTCGCCGCTGCGCGCCACCTGCAGGCTGGCCACGTGGGTGAGCGCGCGGCCCTGTGTGTGCTCGGCGTAGTTGAGCAGCGCGGCGGCGGCGGCGTGCGCGTCGGGCATGTCTTGCGCGTCCCAGGCGGCCAGGCTGGCGGCCTGCAGTTGCTCCAGCAACTTGCGCTGGCCCAGCGCGGCATCAAAGGCCCAGGCCGGGCGCAGCACCGCCACCAGCCGCACGCCCTGGCCCGCGCTCTGGCTGGCCAGCGCCTGCACCGATTTTTCAAACGCGGGCGTGGCGTCGGCGCTGTAGAGCAGCTCGCCCGGCGACACGCGCGCCACCCAGTCGGCGAGCTCGTCGCTGGCGCACTGCGCCAAAAACACGATGCCCTGCGTGACCGACATCCAGGCCAGGCCGCAGCCCGTGCGCGCGCCGGCGTGCACCGCCATCAGCACGGCCTCGGTCTTGTCGGACAGCAGTTCGCTGTCGGTCAGCGTGCCTGGGGTGACCACGCGCACCACCTTGCGCTCCACCGGCCCTTTGGACGTGGCGACATCGCCCACCTGCTCGCAGATGGCCACGGACTCGCCCAGCTTGATCAGGCGCGCCAGGTAGGTGTCGACCGAATGAAACGGCACACCGGCCATGACCACCGGCTGCCCGGCAGACTGGCCGCGCTGGGTGAGCGTGATGTCGAGCAGGCGCGCCGCCTTTTCGGCGTCGGCAAAAAACAGCTCGTAGAAATCGCCCATGCGGTAGAACAGCAGCGTGTTCGGGTGCCCGGCCTTCAGGCCGAGGTACTGCTGCATCATGGGCGTGTGCGCAGACAGGTCGGGCCGCGGGGCGGTGTGGGGAGCGATTTCCGTGTCCATCTGGGGGCTTGAAGGTCGAATTGGGGCGGTGCGCCACCCATGCCGGCGTGCACCAGGACGTGTCTCCCCAGCCCGGTCTCGTGGCGGGCTCTATCTTATGGGATGGTCATGGGCGCCATTCGGGGGCGGCGGGTGATCGCCTGCGCTGCCCACTGCTCAAAAACCTTTCGGTTAAAAAAGTTACCAAACGGTATTGTTTTGATCTTCGGCGGATAAACTCGTGGCTCGCGACCGCACGCAGCCCGCTGCGGCGCCCACTTGTTCCGGAGATCGACATGCGGACCCCGCCCCCCGTTGTCTTGCGCGTCTTCGCTTTCGCACGCTGAAGGCGCCCGCCGCATGCCCGCCGTTGTCTGGTTCAAACGCGATCTGCGCTGGCGCGACCACGCGCCGTTGGCGGCCGCCGCTGCGCACGAAGAAGCGCTGGCGCTGTACGTGATCGAGCCCACCTGGCTGGCCAGCCCGAGCTTTGATCCGCAGCACCTGGCCTTCACGCTCGCCTGCCTGGCCGAGTTGCGCGCGCAACTGGCCGCGCGCGGCTTGCCGCTGCTGGTGCGCGTGGGCGAAGCGGTGGAGGTGCTGACGCAGCTGCAGCGCGAGCACGGCATGCGCTTTTTGCTCAGTCACGAAGAAACCGGCGAGGGCTGGAGCTACGCGCGCGACAAGGCGGTGGCGGGGTGGTGCCGGGCGCATGGGGTGGCCTGGCTTGAATGGCCGCAGACCGGGGTGGTGCGCCGCCTGCGCGAGCGCACCGGCTGGGCGTCGCGCTGGAGCGCGCGCATGGACGCGCCCGAGGTGGCCATGCCGGCCGGCTTTTCGGGTGTGCAGGCCGAGCTGGGCGATCTGCCCACGCTGGCCTCGCTGGGCGTGGCGGCGTCGCGCCCCTTGCCGGCGGCGGGCGAAAGCGCCGCCCAGGCCTTGCTCGACGACTTCCTGGGTGGCCGCGGGCGCGACTACCGCCGCGCGCTCTCCAGCCCGCTCACCGCCGCCGACGGCTGCAGCCGCCTGAGCCCGCACCTGGCCTTTGGAACGGTGTCGATGCGCAGCGTTCACCAGGCCACCGAATCCGCCATCGCGCACGCGCCCGACCGCGCGCTGTCGCACGCCCTGCGCGGCTTTGCCGGGCGGCTGCGCTGGCATTGCCACTTCATGCAGAAGCTCGAAGACGAGCCGCAGATCGAGGAACGCAACTTCGCCAGCGTGTGCGACGGCCTGCGCGAAAACGACTTTGACCGCGAGCGCTTCGAGGCCTGGTGCGAGGGCCGCACCGGCTACCCCATGGTGGACGCCTGCATGCGCAGCCTGCGCGCCACGGGCTGGCTGAACTTCCGCATGCGCGCCATGCTGGTGAGCTTTGCGGCCTACCACCTGTGGCTGCACTGGCGCGAGCCCGGGCAGTTTCTGGCGCGGCAGTTTCTGGACTACGAGCCCGGCATTCACTGGAGCCAGATGCAGATGCAAAGCGGCACCACGGGCATCAACACCTTGCGCATCTATTCGCCGACCAAGCAGGCGCTGGACCACGACCCGCAAGGCATCTTCATCCGCCGCTGGGTGCCCGAGTTCGGCACACCGGCCTATCCCGCGCCCATCGTCAACGAGCGCGCGGCCGTGGCGCAGGCCAAGGAGCGCCTGTATGCGCTGCGCGCCACGCCCGAGGCGCGCGAGCAGGCCCAGGCCGTGCAACAGCGCCACGGCTCGCGCAAGGCCGGCCTGCCGCCCACCGGCCGGCGCGCACGGGAGCGCGCTGCCCCCGTGGCCGCCCCCGAACAACAGGAGCTGTTTCGATGAACGATGACAAGGGTTTCAAGGGCAACAAACGCGCGCTGCCGAGCAAGCCGTGCGCGGTGTGTGGCCGGCCCATGAGCTGGCGCCGCGCCTGGGCCAAAAACTGGGACGAGGTGCGTTACTGCTCTGAAGCCTGCCGCCGCCGCAAGGGCGCGCCATGAGCGCGTCGTGCCGCCATCTGGTGGTGGTGCTGGGCGACCAGCTGGACCGCGACGCCAGCGCGTTCGACGGCTTCGACCCGGCGCAGGACCGCGTGTGGATGTGCGAAGCATCCGATGAGAGCACCCATGTGTGGAGCAGCCAGCAGCGCATCGTGCAGTTCCTCGCCGCCATGCGCCACTTTGCCCAGGCGCTGCAGGCCGAAGGCCTGCCGCTGCACTACGACACGCTGCGCGAAGGCGGCCTGGGCGATGCGCTGCGCGAGGCCATTGCGCAATGCCGGCCAGCGCGCGTGCGGCTCACCCAGCCCGGCGACTGGCGCGTGCTGCAGAGCTTGAGCGAGGCCGCCGGCAACACACCACTGGACGTGCTGGAAGACCGGCACTTTCTTTGCAGCACGGCGCGTTTTGCCCGGCACGCGCGCGGGCGGCGCCAGCTGCGCATGGAGTATTTCTACCGCGAGATGCGGCGCGAGCACGGCGTGCTCATGGAAGGCGACCAGCCCGCAGGCGGCGAGTGGAACTTTGACGCCGACAACCGCGAAGCCTTCGGCCCGAACGGCCCGGGCTTTGTACCGCCGCCCACGCGCTTCGAGCCCGACGGGCTCACGCAGCAGGTGATGGACCTGGTGCGCACCCGCTTCGCCGACCACCCGGGCCAGACCGCGCCCTTTGGCTGGCCGGTGACGCGCGCGCAGGCCCTGCAGGCGCTGCAAGGGTTCATCGACGAACGCCTGCCGAACTTTGGCCACTGGCAGGACGCCATGTGGACCGGCGAGCCCTGGCTGTACCACGCGCACCTGGCTGCCGCCATGAACTTGAAGCTGCTGCACCCGCGCGAGGTGATTGCCGCAGCCGAAGCCGCGTGGCGCGAAGGCCGCGCGCCGCTGCCGGCGGTGGAGGGCTTCATCCGCCAGATCCTGGGCTGGCGCGAATACGTGCGTGGCATCTACTGGCTGCAGATGCCCGACTACGCCGAGCAGAACGCGCTGGACGCACGGCACGACCTGCCCGCGTGTTACTGGACGGGCCACACACCCATGCGCTGCATGGCCGATGCCATCGGCCAGACGCTGCAGCACGGCTACGCGCATCACATCCAGCGGCTCATGGTGACCGGGCTCTTCGCGCTGCTCTACGGCGTGGAGCCGCGCCAGGTGCATGGCTGGTACCTCAGCGTGTATGTGGACGCGGTGGAGTGGGTGGAGCTGCCGAACACCTTGGGCATGAGCCAGTACGCCGATGGCGGCCTGCTCGCCAGCAAGCCCTACATCGCCACCGGCCGCTACATCGAGCGCATGAGCGACCACTGCCGGGGCTGCCGCTTCGATCCGGGGCAGCGCACCGGCGAGCGCGCCTGCCCGTTCACCACGCTGTACTGGGACTTCCTGATCCGCCACGAGGCGCGGTTTGCCAAGCACCCGCGGCTGGCGCTGCAGGTGAAGAACCTGGCGCGCATCGAGCCCGCCGAGCGCAGCGCGATCGTGGCGCGCGCGAACGAGGTGCGCACCGGTCAACTGGGGTGATGGCCCCGGCGCGGTTCAGCGGGGTGTGTGGCGGCTCACCAGCCGCGCTGCGGCAAGGTCCCAGCCGGCCCAGCCGCAGCTCTTGAAGAACACGGGCCCGCGCACCGCGCGGGGCGAGGCCACGCAGTCGGCCAGCGTGGGCAGGGCGCTCACGTCAATGCCCGCCTGCAGCAGATCGCCCGCTTCGTGGTCGGCGTCGCGCGTGTCCACCACCAGCGTGCCGCGCGCGGCCAGCTCGCGGCACACCCCGGGCGCCCACTCGACCATGTGCGGCGTGAAGGCACCCACCGCAGCCACAAAGGCGTCGTCGCGCGGCGCGTGCCGCAGCACCACCTGCTGTGCTGGTGTGGCGCTCACCACCAGCGGGCAGTCGGCCAGCGCGGCGTTGGCGTCGTCGACGCGGCGCGCGCTCAGGCCCAGCGCCTGCGCATGGGCCACCAGCGTGTTGGCGCTGGCCGGGCTGCGCGAGTGCACCCAGCATTCCTGCACACCCAGGCCGGCGGCGAACGCTTCCAGGTGCGCGCGGCCCTGCACACCGGCACCCACGATCAGCAGCGGCCCGTCGCGTCGCGGCGCGAGCAGGCGCGCGGCCAGGAGCGACACCGCAGCGGTGCGGCGCGCCGTCACGGTGGGGCCATGCAGCAGCGCCGTGCGCTCGCCCGTGACGGCATCGAACACCACCACATCGCCCTGGATGCTGGGCAGGCCGCGCGTGCCGTTGTCGGGCACGAAGGTGATGAGCTTGGTGATGGCCACGCGCGCGTCGGTGGCCGGCATCACGAACAGGCTGCCGCCACCGGGCAGCGCCTGCACGATGCGCGGCGGCACCACCACCGAGGCATCGCGCAGCAGCGCTTCGATCTCGTCGGCCAGCGCGGGGTAGGGCAGGGCTTCGCCTGTCGCGCTGGCGTTCATTTCATCCGGTAGCGGTACACGCCGTCCGCATCGGTTTCGCGCAGTGCTTCACCGCGCGTGAGCAGGTGGTTGAGGTGGGCCACGCCTTCGCCGGTGGCCATGCCCAGCAGCTCGCCGTTGCTGTCGATCGAGCGCGCGAACAGGGCGCCAAACACGTCCACCGTGCGCTTGGGCGACTCAGCCAGCGTGCGCCGCAGGCGCTGCAGGCCGCGCTCGTGGCCATGGGCCAGGCGGTCCAGCCGCGCGTGCAGCCCGCGAAAGGGCTCGCCGTGCGCGGGCAGCACCAGCAGCTCGTCGCCCAGCGTCTGGCGCAGGCGCGCGATGCTCTCGATCCAGTCGCCCAGCGGGTCGGCGTCGGGCTCAGTGGGAAACACGCTCACGTTGGACGAGATGCGCGGCAGCACCTGGTCGCCCGAGATCAACACACCGAGCGACTCGCTGGTGAGGCAGGCGTGTTCGGGCGAGTGGCCGCGCCCGATGATCACGCGCCAGTCGTGCGCGCCGATGCGCACGGTCTCGCCGTCGCTCAGGCGGCGAAAGCTGTCGGGCAGCGTGTGCATGTACTTGCTGTAGCCGCCGAAGCGGGTGCGGTAGATGTCCAGCGCGGCTTCGTTCCAGCCCATGCGGCGGTAGAAGTCGATGGCGTCGTCGGGCGCCTCGCGGCCGGTGTCGGCCACCAGCGTGCGGCAGGTGAGGTATTCAAGCCGCGTCATCCACAGCCGGCACTGGAACTTGCGCGTGAGCCAGCCGGCCATGCCGACGTGGTCAGGATGCATGTGGGTGCAGAACACGCGGGTGATGCGCGCGCCTTGCGGGGTGGCGGCCAGCGGGCCTTCGGGCGAAATCAGGTGGCGCCAGGCGGCGAGGGCTTCGGGCGTCTTGGTGCCGGTGTCCACCACCGCCCAGCCGGTGCCGTGTTCGTCTTCGTCGGCCACGGCCCACAGGTTGATGTGGTTGAGGGCAAACGGCAGCGGCATGCGCAGCCACAGCACGCCGGGCGCGACCTCGCGCACCTCGCCCGGCGCGGGCGGTTCGCCGCAGGGGTACTGCAGCGAATACGGGGTGTCGGAGGGGGTGGCCGGCTCGTCCGGGCGGCCGTCGGAAGTGGGGGCTTCTGGCATCGGCGGATTATTTCAGAAGGGTCTGCGCGGCGCTGTCGCCCCCGGGTGGCGCTGCGCTAGGCACAGACTAAGCGATCAAAACCGAACTCTCAGCTGCTCTTGGCAGGGCGACCTTCTATGGAGTTCTTTTCATCCACAGGAGAAGTTTTCCTCGGTCACGTGAACTCTGATTGCGACCGCGGCAGCCGATGAGTCGCTGATCTGGCCCCATCTCGATGCTGCGAAGCTGGCGGTGGCTCAGAGGGTCTGATTGTTTCCGACACGCAGTGTCAATGATGCCGTTGAGCAACTATCTGGCATCCGGGGTCTGTCTTTTGAAGTTCGCGTCTCGCAGGATCCCTGACCGCAAATTTTTAGGACGCGATTGATACGTCGACGAGTCGCAGGATTTCTTTCTATTGACCGCTAACTCCTGTGGCCACTCTTCGAATCGGCCCATGTCATTTCTGCTTGAATGTTGCTGCTGATTATCAATTACACAAGCACAAAAATTGCCACGAACTTGATAGTTTTCTGTAGTTCTGATGATCAGCTCGCAGACCGAAATTCCAATCGGGTGGACGCCGGATTCACTTGACGAGCATGCGCTGAATGAAGGGTGCAAAGCCTTCGTAGACGCCAACAGAGGCACTCATGCATCCGTAGATATCTGCCTGAGCTCTTGGGCTGCTGCAGAAGACTTCTAGAGAGATCAAAGCTGTTGTGCCTGAGCGCGGAATCTTGGTTGCGCGTACGCCAATTGCTCGGGGATCCGTTGGAGTGAATGTCTCGATGATCGTGTCGTTAGCCGACTGAATTTTCATCTTGGAGTTCTCCACGATGTAGATCTGGGTGAGTGCAAACGTCTTGCTGCACTCGAGCGCGTCTTTGCAAGAGACCTTGGCCATCGGAATCGCCTGCGCAATACGCAGCAGAAGTGCCTCACGGTCTTTCTCTGTTTGCGCCTGGCGAGCGAGCTCATCAGCCTTGGCCTTCTCCATTCTGGCGAGCTCATCTGCCTTTTCCCGCTCAATCCGAGCGAGATTCTCTGAACTCCTGAACTCTTCCAAGTCGCGCTTACTCTTCACTTGGGCAAACGCCTCGGCGATATTCTGTTCCGCTTGCAGAGCAGCCGCGGGCGTCGCGACCACGCGGTACATGTCCAGCCGCTTGAGCTCTTGCCTAGGTCCTGCGACCAGACCGTTGGCATCGATCATGCGTACGAGACGGTCGGTGTTGAAGGTCGCTGCAGCGCCAACAAGCACCTGTGGATTGGCCTTTACCAGCGCCAATGCGCGTTCCCTGTTCGCCAAGTTTTCGGTAATGAGCCCATCCTCCAGGAACAGATATGCCCTTTCCCAGTTGCGTTGCGCGATCGCCATTTCGGCGTTCTCCAAGTAGCTCTTGTGAGATGAGGATCCGCATCCGAAGAGCATGAAGGCACACGGTAGGAGGGCGAGCAGAAGACGGCGCACGAGGTATCCCTGAGTTGCAGTTTGTGACATTTTGACATCGGTGCTAGCAGGCTCGGACACTTTCACCAAAGGTGCGAGCCTTCTCGAAGAAACGTTGTGATGGCCGTCTAGGTCGTGTAGTCGCCGCTGGCTTCGGGCTGGAACAGCAGCGACACGATCACAGCGGCCACCTCGTCGCCGTTGGGTGTGCGCCAGCGCGCAGTGGTGCCCAGGCGCTGGCCAATCAGGCCCGCGCCCACCGGCGAGAGCACCGAGATGAAGCCGTTGTGGGGCTCGGCGTCTGCGGGGTAGCACAGGGTGAGCTTCTGGCGCCGGCCGGTGGTCACGTCTTCCACGATGACTTGCGAGTACATCGTGACGACATCGGGCGGCACCTCGCGCGAGGGCACGAGGTCCAGCGAATCCAGCGCGTGCGCCAGTTCGGCCGGCATGTGGGCGCCGCGCAGGTGGTTCAGGCGGGCGAAGTCGAGTTCGGTGAGCAGGCGCTCGTGGGCAAGGGGGGTGTGGTGCATGAG
>NZ_JAHVAB010000063.1 GCF_019264445.1 Hydrogenophaga sp. | reverse complement strand
ACACCCGCATCGGCCAGACGCTGGAACAGGTGAAGGCGCTGGAAAAGGAAGTGGCCGCGCTCAAGGGCAAGCTGGCTTCGAGCCAGGGCGATGAGCTCGTCGCGCAGGCGGTGGACGTCAAAGGCATCAAGGTGCTGGCGGCGGTGCTCAATGGCGCCGATGCCAAGACGCTGCGCGACACCCTCGACAAGCTCAAGGACAAGCTCAAGACGGCGGCCATCGTGCTGGCCGCGGTGGACGGCGGCAAGGTGCAGCTGGCCGCTGGCGTGACCGCCGACAGCATGGGCAAGGTCAAGGCCGGTGAGCTGGTGAACTTTGTCGCCCAGCAGGTGGGTGGCAAGGGCGGCGGCAAGCCCGACATGGCCATGGCCGGTGGCACCGATGCCAGCGGCCTGCCCAAGGCGCTGCAGTCGGTTCAGGCGTGGGTGGCCGAGCGGCTGTGAACGCCTTGAACCGCCGGCAATGGATGGGTGCCTGCATCGGCGGTCTCGCCGCTGCCGGCCTGCCGGCGGTGGCGGGGGCAACCGGTGCAGCCCCTGCGTTTGAACGCAGCGCGTGGCCTCGCGGCACCCCCACGCCGGCGCTGGCGACGCTGGACCTGCAGGGGCAGGCCGTGCGTCTCGTCGATCTCAAGGGCCGGGCGGTGCTGCTCAACTTCTGGGCCAGCTGGTGCGAGCCGTGCCGCGCAGAGATGCCGCTGCTGCAGGACTTGCCCGCGTTGCTCGGCGAGGACAGGCTGGCGGTCATCGCGCTCAACTTCAAGGAGCCACCGCAGCGTGCCTTGCGTTTCGTCGCACAGACCAGCCTGAGCCTGCCCGTGTGGCTGGACCCGCTGGGCGAACACGCGCGCAACTGGGGCGTACGCGTGTTCCCCACCACGGTGCTGATCGACCGCCGGGGCAACGCACGGGAGCGCGTGCGCGGCGAGGTGGACTGGAGCAGCCGCGAAGCGCTGGGCTGGGTCGAACGGGTGATGGCGGCCTGACCGTGCCGCGGCGCACCCGGACCACGCGAGCGCCATAATCGGCCTCCCACGGCAAGCAGCGCTTTCCGTGACCCCTCAAGGCGATGCATCGCACCCTGTGTGTGTGGTTCCGCCGGTTTTTCCACATTCCGGAGCTCTCTACATGACCCCCGATCGCCGCCTGTTCCTGCAGCGCGCCGCCACGACCGTGGCCGCCGCTTCCCCCATGTTCCACGCCGCTGGAGCGTTCGCCCAGGCCGGTGCCGCCCAGCGCGAGTTCAATCCCCAGCCGGGCGCGTGGCGCACGTTTGACGTCACCACGCGTGTCGACATCGACGTGCCCCGTGGGGCCTCACAGGTCTGGCTGCCACTGCCTTCCGTCGAGAGCGACTGGCAGACCTCGCTGACCAACGAATTCCGCACCAACGGCACCGCGCGCCTGACCGAAGACCGCCACTACGGCGCGCGCATGTTGCACGTGCAGTTCCCGGCCAGCGGTCCTGCGCCGTTTGTCGAGCTCACCAGCCGTGTGCAGACGCGCAACCGCGCAGCCGATTTCGCGCAGACATCGGCGGCCACCGAAGATGCGACCAGCCTGCGTTTCTGGACGCAGCCCACCGCCTTGCTGCCCACCGACGGTATCGTGCGCGAGACCGCGCTCAAGGCCACGCGGGGCGCGCGCACGGATGAGCAGAAGGCCCGCCAGATTTACGACTGGGTGGTGGCCAACACCTACCGCGAGCCCAAGGTGCGCGGCTGCGGTGAGGGCGACATCAAGACCATGCTGGAGACCGGCAACCTGGGTGGCAAATGCGCAGACCTGAATGCCATCTTTGTCGGCCTGTGCCGTGCGGCAGGGCTGCCTGCCCGGGACGTCTACGGCATCCGCCTCGCCCCGTCGGCCTTTGGCTACAAGGAGCTCAGCGGCAACTCCGCCAGCCTCAAGGGGGCGCAGCATTGCCGGGCCGAGGTGCACCTGAGTGGACGGGGATGGGTGGCCATGGACCCCGCCGATGTGGCCAAGGTCATGCGTCTGGAAACGCCGGAGTGGATCAAGACGACGCAGCACCCGGTGGTGACCCCTGTGAACCGCGCGCTGTTTGGCGGCTGGGAAGGCAACTGGATGGCCTGGAACATGGCGCACGACGTGAAGCTGCCGCAGGCGCAAGGCCCTGAGCTGGGCTTCTTCATGTACCCCGTGGGCGAGACGGGCGGCCAGCGGCTGGACTCTTACGCGCCCGACGATTTCAAGTACCAGATCACGGCGCGCGAGCTCAAGGTCTGAGGTTTCAGGCCGGCCAGTCGAGCCTCCACCGGCTGTCAAACTCGCGGGCCTCGCCCGTGACGGGGTCGGTGAAGGCGATGCGCCGGGCCAGCAGGCGCAGCGGATCGGAGAAATCCTCGGGCTCGTCCGGCCCGCGCAGCACGCGCGGGTAGAACTGGTCGCCGGCGATGGGCAGGCCCAGTGCGTTCATGTGCACGCGCAGCTGGTGGCGCTTGCCCGTCACGGGCTCAAGCCGGTAGCGGGCCCAAGTACCGCGCGTGTCCAGGCGGTCCACGTGTGTTTCGCTGTTGGGCTCACCCGCGGCCTCGACCATGCGGAAGAAGGCCTGGTCTTCCTCCACGATGCGGCTGTGCCTCACCACAGGCCAGCGGTGGGCGGTGCTGTCAGGCGCGATGGCCTCGTACACCTTGTGCACGCTGCGCTCGCGAAACAGCGCCTGGTAAGCCGCACGGTCCTGCGGGCGCAGGCTGAAGAGCACCAAGCCCGCGGTTTCGCGGTCGATGCGGTGAATGGGACTCAAGCTGTCGATGCCCAGCCGGTTCTTCAGGCGCACCAGCAGGCTCTGCTGCACGTAGCGCCCGCCGGGCGTCACCGGCAGGAAGTGCGGCTTGTCGGCCACCAGCAGGTGGTCGTCCTGGTAGATCACCGCTTCTTCGAACGGCACCTCGGTTTCGTCGTCGAGCTCGCGGTAGTAGTAGACCCGGGTGCCAGGGCGAAAGGGCGCATCGGGAGGCAGCGGCTGCCCCGCCTCGTCCAGCACTTCCCCACGCGCCATGCGCTGGGACCAGGCCATGTGCGACACCGCGCTCAGGCGCTCGGCGAGGAATTCAATGAGATCCCCCCAACGCGCGGGCTTGTCGCTGGGCAGCGCCACGCAGCTGGCCGACACGCCACGGCGTGAGGGAATGGCAGCGTTTTTGGGTGGGCGCCCCATGGCGGCCAGCAGGTGTGCGCGTCAGACCCGGCGGAACACGAGGTCCCACACGCCGTGGCCGAGCTTGAGGCCACGGTTTTCGAATTTGGTGAGCGGGCGGTAGTCGGGCTTGGGCACGAAGCCTTCGCTGCCGGCGGCGGCCGTGTTGGCGAGCAGCGGTTCTGCGCTCAGCACCTCGAGCATCTGCTGCGCATAGGGCTCCCAGTCGGTGGCCAGGTGCAGGTAGCCGCCGGGCTTCAGGTGGTGCGCCAGCCGGTTCACGAACGGCCCCTGGATCAGGCGGCGCTTGTGGTGACGGCTCTTGTGCCAAGGGTCGGGGAAGAAGATGTGAACGCCATCCAGACTGGCTTCGCCCAGCATGTGGTCGAGCACTTCGACGGCGTCGTGCCGCAAGATCCGGATGTTTTCCAGCTGCTGTTCGCCGACCAGCTTGAGCAGGGCGCCCACACCGGGCTCATGCACTTCGCAGCACAGAAAGTTGTCTTGCGGCCGCACCGATGCGATGTGCGCGGTGGCGCCGCCCATGCCAAAGCCGATCTCCATGATCAAGGGCGCCTGCCTTCCAAACGCGGCAGCGGCGTCGAATGGCCCGGGTGCGTAGCCCAGCAGAAAGCGCGGGCCGTGTTGCTCGAAGGCGCGGGCCTGTCCCGGGCCCATGCGGCCGGCGCGCAGCACGTAGCTCTTGACCTCGCGCATGAAGGTCGTGTCGGCGGGTGCGGGGCGGGGCTGGGCGTGGCGGGGATCGGTCATGGAGGGCCTGAAACGAGCGGGGGAGCGCTGGATTTTAGGCGGCGCGCTGCATCAGGCCGACCAGGCACTCACCCAGTGCCGCAGCGCTTCGCTCACGCCCGAGCCCGGTGCCGGGGGCAAGCCCAGCGCCTGCGCTGCCTGCTGCAGCGCGGCCAGCGGGTGGTCCGCATCAAAAGGCTGCGCGCCGTTCTGCTTGCTCAGCTTCTCGCCGTTGTCACCGAGCACCAGCGGCGTGTGCCGGTAATACGGCTCGGGCTGGCCCAGCGCGCGCTGCAGCAGGAGCTGGCGCGGGGTGTTGTCGGCGAGGTCCTCGCCACGGACGATGTGCGTGATGCCCTGATCCGCATCGTCGACCACCACCGCGAGCTGGTAGGCCCACAGACCGTCCGCGCGTCTGAGGATGAAGTCGCCCACTTCGGTGGCCACGTTCTGCGTTTGGGGCCCCAGGCGAGTGTCGGACCAGTGCACAAGCGCGCGATGCGGCTCGATGGCGAAGCGCCACGCCCTGGGAGGCTTGCCTTGCAGGCCTCCCCGCTCGGGCCGGCAGGTGCCGGGGTAGACCGCGGCGTGGTGCCGTTCGCGCGTGACGCCGGCGGCCTGCAGCGCGGCTTCGATGTCCCTGCGGGAGCAGCCGCAGGGGTAGGCGTTGCCTTGTGCGATCAGCTGGTCCAGCGAAGCCTGGTAGAGCGCTCCCCGCGACGATTGCTGCACAACCGGCTCGTCACTCACGAGCCCGCAGGCCGCCAGCTGCCAGAGGATGTGTGCGCCCATGCCCGGCACGCAACGCGGCGTGTCCACGTCCTCCATGCGCACCAGCCAGATGCCGCCATGGGCACGCGCGTCGAGCCAGCTGGCGAGCGCCGCCACCAGCGAGCCAGCATGCAGGGGACCTGTGGGAGAGGGGGCAAAGCGGCCCCGGTAGGTGGCCATCCAGGGGGGCGGGTGGGGCTATCGCCGGGCGCGGCCCAACGCAATGGGAACGCGCCGCCTCACGCGACCGTGAGCGCCATTTCCAGACCGGACACAAATGCGTCTTCCACCCGGTGACCCAGGCACCAGTCGCCACACACGCCGATGCCCAGCGCCTTGTCGTACAGGTGGCTTTTGCCCAGCGGGGTCTGCGTCTGCGCAAAGCGCCAGCGGTGCGCCACCGCGTGGGTGGGCGTGGCACGGATGCCGGTGATTTCGGCAAAGCCCTTGAGCAGTTTGGCCTTGACGCGTTCGGCGTCGTCTTCCAGGTGCTTGGTCGACCAAGCCGGGCTGGCCTGCACCGTCCAGCGTTCGATCGGGTCGCGCCCGGGCTTGCTGGATTCGCGCGCCAGCCAGCTGATGCGGTGGTGCGTGCTGCGCGCGGCATTCCACTGCGGGCCCAGGTGGGGCAGGCCCGGCTGCATGGCTTGCGGGTAGGCCACCATCAGCGTCCAGCAGGGCGCCACGTGCACGGCAGTGAGGGCTTGGCGCAGCTCGGGCGCCAGACCGGAAGCGAGCAGCAGGTCATGGATCTGCGGGTGCGGCATGGCGAGCACCACGCGGTCGAAACCACCCAGCACCTGCTGGCCGCCCTGGGTGTCTTCCGAGCGCAATTGCCATTGCTCCGGGTGCAGCGCATCGCGCTCCACGCGGGTGACGCGCGTGTCCAGCAGCGTGCGCGCGAGCAGGTTGCCGTGCATGGCGGGTTGGGCCAGCGGCTGCGCCCACAGGTTGACCAGCGCGCTCATGCCGGGCGAGGCCACAAAGTGGGGTTCGGTGGGCGGTGGCGCGCTGGCCAGCACGCGGCCGAGTTCGTCGAGCACGCGCACGGTGCTGGCGCTCCAGGGTCGCACCACGGCGGTGGCGTTGCTGCGCAGTGCCGTCTCAAAGCGCGCATCGCGCACGGTGAAGTACTGCGCGCCGTGGTCGAAGCCACCAAATTCGGTGCGGCGTGTGGCCATGCGCCCGCCAAAGCCCCGGCTCTTCTCGAACAGCGTCACGCGGTGGCCCGCCTGCACCAGCGTGCGCGCGCACACCACCCCCGCCATGCCACCGCCGACCACCGCCACATGCAGCGGAGTGGCAACAGCCTTGCCGGCTCGGGATCGGGGGGAGGGCGCTGCGATTGCGCGAGGGTTTTTGGTGTTCTTCATGTCTCTGTGCGCGTTGGTGGGGAAGGTGTGACCGACTGTAGCAGCGGTGCGCGGGCTGCGCGGCGGGATTGTCAAATCTGGTGGTGGTTATTGAGCAGCGCGCTGCGCGTGGTGGGGTGCTGCAGGCGGTCCAGCCACCAGCGCAACGCTCGGCCGGTGTCGGCGGCGCCGCTCGACTGGCGCCAGGCGTACGAGACGCGCAGGCTGCGGTTGGGGCGCTGCACGGTTTTCACCACCAGCCGCCCGGCGTTGATGAAGGGCTGCGCCAGCGACAGGGGCAAAAAACCGCCGCCCAGCCCTCGCAGTTGCGCTTCGAGCTTGTGCTGCATGGTGGGCACCGTGAGCACGTCCTGCCCCGGCAGCAGGTTGTGGGTGACGCCGCGCCCGCGCTGGGTGCTGTCGGCCACCGCCACGGCGCGGTGCTCGCGCAGCTCTTCGTCGCCCAGGCTGTGCGTGGCGGCGGCCAGCGCGTGGTGCGGGGCCACGGCGTAGACGAACGACAGCGTGCCCATGGGCGCCGACTGGAATTCGGAGAGCGCCAGCTCGCTGGGCACGCCCAGCGCAATGTCGGCCTGGCCGCTCTGCAGCGCCTCGATCGTGCCCGACAGCGTTTCAGCGCGCAGCTTCAGCCGCGTGGGAGCGCCTTCGGCATAAAACGCCTCGCACAGTTCGAACAGCGTGGCGCGCGCCACGATCGCGTCGGCGGCGATGGTGATCTGGGGCTCCCAGCCGGTGGCCACGCGCTTGACCCGCTGCGCCACGGCATCCAGCTCGTTCAAGAGGTATTGGCCCGAGCGCAGCAGCTCGGCGCCTGCCGGTGTGAGCGCCGCGCGGCGCGCGCTGCGGTCAAACAGCAGCACGTCGAGCGCGTCTTCGATCTGCCGGATGCGGTAGGTGAGGGCGCTGGGAACCATGCCCAGCTCTCGGGCGGCTGCGGCCATGCTGCCCAGTCGGGCCACGGCGTCGAGCAAGCCGAGGTTTTCCGGGGACAGGGCGGCGCGGGGGGATGAGTTGGCCATGGTGTCGGGCGTTCCTGTCATTCAAATAATTTGAATGATGCCATCAAATCCGTGCAGCCACAGAGGCGTGTCACCGGCCCAGAATTCACCCCATGCCAGCCGCCACCGACCCGGTGAACCGGCCAGCCCCACCGACGACGGAAAGGAATCCACCATGCTCCAGATTCGACGCTCCGATGCCCGCGGCTACGCCGACCACGGCTGGCTCAAGAGCCACCACTCGTTCTCGTTTGCCGACTACTTCGACCCCGCCTGGATGGGCTGGGGCAACCTGCGCGTGATCAACGAAGACCGCATCGCCCCGGGCACCGGCTTCGGCACGCACGGCCACCGCGACATGGAAATCATCAGCTACGTGCTGCAGGGCAACCTGGCGCACAAGGACAGCATGGGCAACGTCAAGGGCATTCCCCCGGGGGACGTCCAGCGCATGAGCGCGGGCAGTGGCGTGCGCCACAGCGAGTTCAACCACGCGCCCAACAGCACCACGCATTTCCTGCAGATCTGGATCGAGCCCAACGTGCGCGGCATCGAGCCGGGCTACGAGCAGAAGAGCTTTTCCGACGACCAGAAGCGCGGCCAGCTGCGCTTGGTGGCCTCCAACGAGGGCAAGGACGGCTCGGTCACCATTCACGCCGATGCGTCCATGTATGCCGGCTTGCTCGACGGCCAGGAGACGGCCGAGCTGACGCTGAACCCGGCACGCAAGGCCTATGTGCACCTGGTGCGCGGCGAGCTGGACGTGAATGGCCAGCGCCTCAAGGGCGGTGACGCCGCCGTGCTCGCTGGCGAAAGCCAGCTTCAACTCGCCAATGGCCAGGACGCCGAAGTGCTCGTCTTCGACCTGGCCGCCTGATTTCCCTTTCCTTCCACCTTTCTTTTTTCCAAGGACTCACCATGAACGCTCTGCAAAACCCCCTGGCCCTGATCGGCCGCATCCTGCTGGCCATCGTTTTCATCCCGGCCGGCTTCGGCAAGATTGCCGGCTTTGCCGGCACCGTGGGCTACGCCACCGCCATGGGGTTGCCGCTGCCGCAGGTGGGCGTGGCCATTGCGCTGGTGATCGAGTTGTTTGGCGGTCTGGCGCTGCTGATCGGCTTTCGCACCCGCTACGCCGCGCTGGCCCTGGCCGTGTTCACGCTGGTGGCCAGCTACTTCTTCCACGCTTTCTGGGCCGTGCCGGCCGAGCAGCAGATGGTCCAGCAGCTGATGTTCTTCAAGAACATTGCCATCACCGGTGGTCTGCTCGCCTTTGCCGCGTTCGGTCCGGGGGCATTCAGCATTGACGGCCGCCGCACGGCTGCCTGAGCCGTAGATTCCAGTTTCTCCGCACGCGGCGCCGCGGCGCTGCGTTTTTTTCCTTCAACAGAAAGTCCAATCATGTCCAAAGTTGTTGTGGTTTATCACTCGGGTTACGGTCATACGCAGCGCATGGCGCAGTCGGTGGCAGAGGGCGCTGGCGCCGAACTGCTCGCCATCGATGCCGATGGCAACCTGCCCGAAGGCGGCTGGGAAACGCTGGCCGCTGCCGACGCGATCATCATGGGCTCGCCCACGTACATGGGCAGCGTGAGCTGGCAGTTCAAGAAGTTCGCCGATGCCTCCAGCAAGCCCTGGTTTGGCCAGCAATGGAAAGACAAGATCTTTGCCGGCTTCACCAACAGCGCCACCATGAACGGCGACAAGCTGTCTACGCTGCACTACCTGTTCACCCTGGCCATGCAACACAGTGGCATCTGGGTCGGCACCGGCCTGATGCCCAGCAACAGCAAGGCCGCCCAGCGCAACGATGTGAACTACGTCGGCTCGTTCAGCGGCGCGATGGCGCAAAGCCCGTCGGATGCCGGTGCCAACGAAATGCTGCCGGGCGACCTCGAAACGGCCAAGCTGTTTGGCCAGCGCGTGGCCGCCACGGCCGCGAAGTTCAAGGCCTGACCTTCCCTCGTTCAAGGCCAGCCGCTGCCCGCACCGCCGCTGGGTGTGCGGGTAGCATCCGGGCATGAAGTTCCTCAGCATCATTCCCTGGGCAGACTGGCTCGCGCTGGTCTGCTTTCTGGCTTTGTGGGTCGGCTATGCGTGGTTTGCGCGCGAGTGGGGCCGACGAATGGGCTCGCTCATCCACACCACCAACCGCTACCGCGGCTACTGGATGACGCAGACCACCGCGCGCGATCCGCGCATGCTCGACGGCGTGATCACCCAGACGCTCTCCACCACGCCGGCCTTCTTCTCGTCCACGTCCATCCTCGTGATCGGCGGCTTGTTTGCCCTGCTGGGCACCACCGACAAGGCCACCGAACTCATGAGCGAGATCCCGTTTGCGCAGACCACGACCCTGATCGTTTTCGAGTTCAAGATCCTCGTGATGGTCGCGATCTTCGTGTACGCCTTCTTCCGCTTTTCATGGTGCATGCGGCAGTACACCTTTGTGGCGCTGGTGATTGGCGCCATGCCGCCGGCCGAGGATTTTGATGCCGGCAAGCACGACCGGACTGCCTTCGCGCAGCGGGCAGCCGCCATGGTGGGTGCCGCCGCTGAAACCTTCAACGATGGCCTGCGGGCGTACTACTTTTCGTTTGCGGCGCTGGCCTGGTTCATCTCGCCGCTGGCCATGGTGATCGCCACCTTGGCGGTGGTGGCCATTCTTTATTTCCGCGAGTTTCGCTCCGAGGTGCTGGGCATTTTGAAAGACGAAATGCCACCCCCGAATTGAGCCTGGCGCCGCCGCCGCGGCTCCTAAAATGGCCCGATGTTCACCCATCTGCGCCTGCACACCGAATTCTCCGTCGTTGACGGCACCAACCGCATCGACGACGTGGTGGCCGCCGCCGCCGCCGACGCCCAGCCCGCGCTGGCCATCACCGACCTCAGCAACCTGTTTGGCGCCGTCAAGTTCTACAAGGCGGCGCGGGGCGTGGGCGTCAAGCCCATCATCGGCGCCGAGGTCATGCTGCAAGGCTTCACCGAAGAGACCCCCGGCGCCATGCCCGGCAGCCACCAGCCCGCCGCACCACGCGTGCTGCTGCTGGTGCAGGACATGCAGGGTTACCTCAACCTGAGCGAGTTGCTGGCGCGCGCCTGGACGCGCAATGCCGGCCGCGGCCAGGCACTGGTGCAGCGCGACTGGCTGCAGGAGTGCAACGCGGGGCTGATCCTGATCTCGGGTGCGCAGGCTGGCCCGGTGGGGCAGGCGCTCTTGCAGGGCGATGCCCAGCGCGCCGCAGACATTGCCCTGCAGCTCTCGACGATGTTCACGCACCGCTTCTACATCGAGCTGCAGCGCGCGGGCCGCGCAGACGACGAACGCCACGTGGCGCAGGCCGTGCAGCTCGCGGCCCGGCTCCACCTGCCGGTGGTGGCCACGCACCCGGTGCAGTTTCTCGACGCCGACGGCTACGAGGCCCATGAAGCCCGCGTGTGCATTGCCGAAGGCGAAATTCTGGGCAACAACCGCCGCGTGCGCCGCTTCACGCGCGAGCAGTACTTCAAGAGCACCGCGCAAATGCAGGCGCTGTTTGCCGACGTACCGTCCGCGCTGGCCAACTCGGTGGAGATTGCGCGGCGCTGCAACCTCACGCTCACGCTGGGCAAGCCGCAGCTGCCCAACTTCCCCACGCCCCTGATCGACGGCGTGCCCATGCCGATGTCGGACTTCTTCCGGCAGTCCTCCTTTGAAGGCCTTGAAGAGCGCCTGGCGCACCTGTTTCCCGACGTGGCCCGGCGCGACGCCGAGCGGCCGCGCTACGTGGAGCGCCTGGAGTTCGAGATCAACACCATCCTGAAGATGGGGTTCCCGGGCTACTTCCTGATCGTGGGCGACTTCATCAACTGGGCCAAGAACAACGGCTGCCCGGTGGGCCCCGGCCGGGGCTCGGGTGCAGGCTCGCTGGTGGCTTATGCGCTGAAGATCACCGACTTGGACCCACTTCAGTACAACCTGCTGTTCGAGCGGTTCTTGAATCCGGAGCGGGTGTCCATGCCCGACTTCGACATCGACTTCTGCCAGACCAACCGCGACCGCGTGATCGACTACGTCAAGGACAAGTACGGCAAGGACGCGGTCAGCCAGATCGCCACCTTCGGCACGCTGGCGGCGCGCGCGGCCATTCGCGATGTGGGTCGCGTGCTCGATTTCTCGTACGGCTTCTGCGACGGCATCTCCAAGCTGATCCCGAACAAGCCGGGCATGTCGGTCACGCTGCAGTACCCGCCCGTGCCGAAGAAAGACGGCGACAAGAACAACTACGCGATCGAGATGGAGCCGGTGCTGGCCGAGCGCATCCAGAAGGAAGACGACGTCAAGACGTTGATCGAGCTCGCCCAACAGCTCGAAGGCATGACGCGCAACATCGGCATGCACGCCGGTGGCGTGCTGATTGCACCGGGCAAGCTCACCGACTTCTGCCCGCTGTATGCGCAGCCGGGCAGCGAGTCCGCGGTGAGCCAGTACGACAAGGACGACGTGGAGGCCATTGGCCTGGTGAAGTTCGACTTTCTGGGCCTGGCCACGCTGACCATTCTGGAGATCGCGCGCGAGCTCATCATGAAGCGTCACCCGGGGCAGGAGAACTTCCGCTTCGAGGACGTGCCGCTGGATGACGCGCGGGTGTACGCACTGTTCTCGCGCGGCCAGACCGAAGCCGTGTTCCAGTTTGAAAGCCGCGGCATGCAAGGCATGCTCAAGGACGCCAAGCCCTCGCGCCTGGAAGACCTGATCGCGCTCAACGCGCTGTATCGCCCGGGCCCGATGGACCTGATCCCCAGCTTCGTGGCCCGCAAGCACGGCCGCGAAGAGGTGGAGTACCCGCACCCGGCCGTGGCCGAGATGCTGTCCGAGACCTACGGGATCATGGTCTACCAGGAGCAGGTCATGCAGACCGCGCAGATCCTGGGCGGCTACTCGCTCGGTGGCGCCGACTTGCTGCGCCGCGCGATGGGCAAGAAGAAGGCCGAGGAAATGGCCGAGCACCGCGAGAAGTTTCGTGCGGGTGCCCTGGCCACCCACGGCATCACGCAGGAGAAGGCCGACGAAGTCTTCGACTTGATGGAGAAGTTCGCCGGCTACGGCTTCAACAAGTCGCACGCCGCCGCATACTCCCTGCTCGCGTACCACACGGGCTGGCTCAAGGTGCACTACACCGCCGAGTTCTTCTGCGCCAACATGACCGTGGAAATGGACGACACCGACAAGCTCAAGGTGCTGTTCGAAGATGCGCAGAAGATGGGCATGGCGTTTGAGGCGCCCGATGTGAACCGGGGCTTCTACCGGTTTGAGCCCATCAGCAACAAGTCCATCCGCTACGGGCTCGGCGCCATCAAAGGCACCGGGCAGCAAGCGATCGAAGCCATCGTGGCGGCGCGCGAGGGTCGCGGCGAAGGCCCGCGTGGCCAGGACAGCGGGCCGTTCAAGAGCCTGTTCGACTTCTGCGTTCGCGTGGACCGCACGCGCCTGAACAAGCGCACAGTGGAAGCGCTCATCAAGGCCGGTGCTTTCGATTCCCTGCACCTCAACCGGGCCGAGATGCTGGCTTCGGTGGACCGCGCTTTCGAGTTCGCCGCGGCCAGCCTGGCCAACGCCAACCAGGGCGGCCTGTTCGACATGATGGGCGACGACGACCACGGCTCCAGCACGCAGGAGCCCGATCTGGTAGCGACCACACCCTGGGGCGTGAAAGAACGCCTCACGCTGGAGAAGACCGCCATCGGCTTCTACTTCTCGGGCCACTTGTTTGACGAAGTCGAGCGTGAAGTGCGCCGCTTTGCGCGCACGCCGCTGGGCGATGTGGTGGAGAGCCGTGATCCGGTGATCCTCGCGGGCATCGTGACCGACTTCCGCGTCATCAACGGCCAGCGCGGCAAGCTCGCGCTGTTCAAGCTGGACGACAAGACGGGCGTGTTTGAAACGAGTGCGGATGAAAACCTCATCAACGCGCACCGCAACCTGCTCAAGGACGACGAGCTCATCATCGTGCAGGCGGTGGCGCAGCCCGACCGTTTCTCAGGTGGCGTGCGGCTGAAGATCCAGCAGGTCTGGGACCTGGCTGCGGCCCGCTGCCGCTTCGGCAAGTACCTGCGCGTCGCTGTCAACGGCACCGCGCCTTCCATTGCCGAGCTGGTGCGCGAATTCCCTCCGAAGCGCGAGTTCACCGAGCAAGGTGAGCTGGTGCGCGGCCTGCCGGTGCGTCTGGCGCTGCTGCGCGAAGGCGCGCAGTGCGAACTGCAGCTGGACGACCGGGCCTTGTTCTTCCCCACCGATGCCGCGCTGGCCAGCTGGACGGCGCAAGCGCACGAACGGCGGGCCGAGATTGTGTTTGATTAGAAGGCTCCCCCCTGCGCCGCTGCGCGGCTTCCCCCCTGAGGGGGGACAGTGCCTACGGCCCGGCAAAGCCGGTTCCGTGGCACTTCTGGGTCGGGCATGTGCGCCGGAGACGTTTTTTGATCAGTCGAGCGGGCGCAGGCCGATCACGAGTGAGGAGGGCACGCGGCCGTCGGTGTCCTTGGGCAGGGTGCTGGTGCGGTCGATGGCGCGCAGCACGGCTTCGTCCCAGTCGGGGTTGCCGCTGCTCTTGACCAGGCGGCGCGAGGTGATCGTGCCATCGGGCTGGGTGCGCACCTCCACCTCGGCGCGCGGGTTGCCCGGCGCCACGTCGGTGAACACCACGTTGGGCTTGATGCGCGCGGCCACCTTCGCGCCATAGCCCGGTGTGGGGCCGCTGGACTGCTGGGCGGTGCCGGTGCTTTGCGGGCCACCGCTGGCGCCGGCCTGGCCCATCATGCGTTTGATCTGGTCGGCGCGGAGCTCGGCATTGCGCTTCTCCTCTGCGGCTTCCTTGCGCTCCTGTTCGCGCTTTTCTGCGGCGGCGAGTTTCTGCTGGCGTTCCTTCTCGGCAGCGGCTTTTTCTGCGGCCAGTTTCTTGTCGGCCGCCGCTTTCTCCGCCGCAGCCTTTTTCTCGGCCGCCGCTTTTTCGGCCGCCTTGGCCGCGGCCACTTTCCTGGCCTCTTCTTCGCGTTCCTTCTTCTCCGCCTCGGCCTTCTTCTTCGCCTGGGCGGTGGCAATCTCGGCCTGCGTCGGGCCAGGCGGTGGCGGTGCCGGGGCGGGCGCTGGTGCGGGTTTGGGTGCGGGGGCTGGAGGGGGCGCCGGTGCAGGCGGCGGGGGCGGTGGCTCGACCGCGCGAGGCGCTGCCTGCTGGGGCGTGCGCGACCACAGCTCGGCCTCCACAGACACCGGCTCCGCATCGTTCTGCCAGCTCACGCCCCAGGTGAGGGCCACGACCAGCAGGCCGTGCGCAATCAGCGCCAGACCCATGGGGCCCAGCCAGCGCCCGTTGCGCGGCGGTGCCAGGTCGAGGTGGTCGGCGGTCGATTGCATGGGTGTCAGGGCTTCAGCGCGAGGTTTGCACGGACAGGCCGACGCGCGCAATGCCCGCGCGCTGCAAGGTGTCCATCACGCGAACAACGGCTTCGTACTTCACGTTCTTGTCGGCGCTGATGACCACCGGCACGCCGCCTTCAGGTGGGGTGCCGCGCAGGGACTGCAGCTGCTGCACGCGCACCACCAGCTGGCTCAGGGCGACCGACTGAGGCTCGTCGCTCGACGAACCTTCGCGCACCTTGATCTGCTCGTCCTTGTCGATCACCACCGCCACGAAGCGGTCAGGCTGGCGCCCGGCCTGTCCCACGCTGGGCAGCGCGATCTGGCTCGGCGTGATGAGGGGCGCGGTCACCATGAAGATGATCAACAGCACCAGCATCACGTCGATGAAGGGCACCATGTTGATCTCGTTGATGGTGCGGCGGCCGCGGCCGCGTGAGGAGACGGCGGGCATGGCTCAGTGCCCCGATGCGGTCTGGGCCTGCGCGCCGAGGTTGCGCTGCAGGATGTTGGAGAACTCTTCCATGAAGGTCTCCATGGCGTTGGCCACCCGGTCGATGTCGTGCGAGAAGCGGTTGTAGAACACCACCGCCGGAATGGCGGCGAACAGGCCGATGGCCGTGGCCACCAGCGCTTCGGCAATGCCGGGCGCCACGGTGGCCAGCGTCACCTGGGCCAGCGCAGCCAGCCCGGTGAAGGCGTGCATGATGCCCCACACCGTGCCGAAGAGGCCCACATAGGGCGACACGGAACCGACCGAGCCCAGGAAAGACAGGTTGGTCTCGAGCACGTCGAATTCGCGCTGAAAACTCGCGCGCATGGCGCGGCGCGCGCCGTCCAGCAAGGCACCGTTGTCGGTGATGCGGCGCTCGCGCAGTTTCTGGTACTCGCGCATGCCGCTGGCGAAGATGCGCTCCATGGGCCCGCCGCGCCGGGCGTTCTGCGCGGCGCCGGCGTACAGGTCATTGAGGTTGGTGCCCGACCAGAACTCGCGTTCGAAGTCTTCGTTGAGGGCGCGCACGCGCTTGAGTGCGAACACCTTGCGGAAAATCGCGGCCCAGCTCATGACCGAGACCGTGAGCAGCAACACCACCACGGCCTGGACCACCCAGCTCGCGTTGAGCATCAATTGAACGATGGAGAGATCTTGGGTCATGGGTGTTCGGAGGCGGTGGATGAAAAAAAAGTTTCGCGGCGAACGGTCAACGTGGCGCCTGCAGCGCGGCCAGTACCTGGGCCGGAATGCGTTGGGGGCGCAGGTGCCGGGCATCGACCCAGCCGATGCGGATGGTGCCTTCGCAGAGCAGCAGCGGGGGCAAGTCGGCCTGCGCCGGCTGCAGAAACGCGCGCTGCTCGATTGTCAGCGAGGCCCGGCCGGCATCCCGGACGCGGGCTGTAACCAGAAGCAAATCATCCAGACGCGCCGGCCGGTGGTACTGCACCTGCGTTTCGCTCACCACGAACATGCCGCCCACCTCGTCGCGCAGGGCCTGTTGCCCGATGCCCAGCTGGCGCAGCCATTCGGTGCGCGCGCGCTCAAAGAACTTCAGGTAGTTGGCGTAGAAGACGATGCCGCCCGCGTCCGTGTCTTCCCAGTACACGCGCACGGGCCAAGTGAACGCGGCCTGTTCGCTCACAGGGCATGCTCCAGGCGGGCCACGGCTTCCTGGAGCTGGGCCATGGCATTGGCGGTGGAGAAACGCAGGTAGCGCCCCGGCGCGGCCAGGCCGAAGTCGCGCCCGGGCGTGGTGGCCAGCTGGCAGCGCTTCATCAGCTCGAACGCGAGGGCCCAGCTGCCGCCTTCGTCGGGCCGCGCGCCCGCGGGCGGCACACCCCAGCGCTGGCACAGGCCGGTCACGTCGGCCCAGGCGTAGAACGCGCCGTCGGGCATCACGGGAACGGTCAGACCCAGCCGGTTGAGCTCGGGAATGAAGTAATCGCGCCGGGCTTTGAACTCGTGACGCCGGCGTTCGTATTCGGCCAGGCTGTCGGGCTCAAAGCAGGCCAGCGCGGCGTGCTGCGCGATGGTGCTGGCGCAAATGAAGAGGTTCTGGGCGAGCCGCTCCACAGCGGGCACCAGGGCCGGCGGCAACACGAGCCAGCCCAGGCGCCAGCCCGTCATGTTGAAGTACTTCGAGAAGCTGTTGATGCTGATGACCTCGTCGCCGAGGCCATCGGGCAAGCCGAGCGCGCTGTGGCCGTAGGCTTCCTCGTAGCTCAGACCGAGGTAGATCTCGTCAACAAGCGTGATGCCCTGGCGGCTGCGCACGAAGCGGGCAATGCGCTCGAGCTCGTCGCGCGCGATGCTGGTGCCCGTGGGGTTGGACGGGGACGCCAGCAACACGCCGCGCGTGGCGCCGGACCACGCGGCTTCCACCTGTTGCGCGCTCAGCTGAAAGCGCTGCTCGGGGCCCGAAGGGATCAACACGGCGCGGCCCTCGGCAGCCTGCACGAATTGCCGGTTGCAGGGGTAGCTCGGGTCGGGCATCAGCACTTCGTCACCGGCTTCGATGAGCGCCAGGCAGGCGAGCTGCAGCGCGGCCGATGCGCCTGCGGTGACGACGATGCGCGCAGGATCGATGTTCAGGCCGAAGCGCGCCGCATACCAGCCGCTGATGGCCTCGCGCAGCGCGGGCAGGCCCATGGCCTGCGTGTACTGGCTGCGGCCGCCCCGAATGGCGCGCTCGGCCGCCGCCATGACGGCGGGCGGCGCTGTGAAATCGGGCTCACCGATGTTGAGGTAGATCATCGCCCGATCGCCCTCACGCGCTTGCTCGGCCATGGCAGAGGCGGCCTTGGCCAGCTCCATCACGTAGAACGGTTCCACGCGCTGCGCGCGCTGGGCGATCCTCATGGGGCGGGCTTGCGTGCGGCGGCGGGTGAGGCAGCCACTTCGGCCGGGCGCAGTTGGGAGGCCAGCTGGTGCAGCACGCCGTTGACGTACTTGTGGCCGTCGGTGCCACCGAAAGACTTGGCCAGCTCGATGCATTCGTTGAGCACGACGCGCCAGGGCACGTCCAGGCAATGCTGGAACTCGTAGGCGCCAATCCAGAGCACGCCGCGTTCGATGGGCGAGAGCTCGGCCAGCGGGCGGTCCAGCCGGGGCGTGATGAGCGCGTCGAGCGCGTCGGCTTCGGCAACGCAGCCATGCAGCAAGGCGTCGAAGTGCACGCTGTCGGCCTTGTGGAAACCGGCGAGGTCACGGGTGAAGGCGTCGATGTCGATCGCTGCGTTGCGCCCGACCAGGTGCTGGTACAGGGCCTGCAGCGCAAACTCGCGCGCGCGGGTGCGGGCCGACTTGTCGGCCGCCTTGCGGACAGTGCCGCCGGCTTTGGTGCGGGGTTCGCTGGTCGGGGTGTTGTGGTCTGCGGACATGGTCAGCCAATCTCTTGGAGCAGATGGGCCATCTCCACCGCGACGCGGGCGGCGTCTCGCCCCTTGTCGGTCTGGCGGGCCATGGCCTGCTCCAGGTTTTCGGTGGTCAGGATGGCGTTGGCAATGGGGATCTGGTAGTCCAGCGACAGGCGCGTGACGCCCGCACCGGATTCGTTGGCCACCAGTTCGAAGTGGTAGGTCTCGCCGCGGATGATGCAGCCCAGGGCGATCAGTGCGTCAAAGTCGTCGCGCTCGGCCATGGCCTGCAGGGCCACCGGCACTTCCAGTGCGCCAGGCACTTTCACATGGGCGATGTTTTTTTCTTGCACACCCAGCGCGAGCAACTCGGCCAGGCAGGCGTCGAACAGGGCGTTGGTGATGGCTTCATTGAAGCGGGCCTGCACGATGCCGATGCTGAATTTCTTGCCATCGAGCACACCGGGGGTGCCTTTGTCTGCGCCGAACATGAGGAAATCCGTTTCTGAAGGGAATTGAAGGGAAGAGGGTGGCTCAGTCGTTGCGACCGAGGTATCCCGTGATTTCGAGGCCGTAGCCCGTCATGCTGGGCATGCGGCGCGGATTGCCCATGAGCTGCATGCGGTGCACGCCGCAGTCGCGCAGGATCTGTGCGCCCACGCCGTAGGTGCGCAGGTCCATGCGGCCACGCTCGGGCGCCTGCGCGGAGCGCGCCGTGCCTTCGAACTGGGCGAGCAGCTGGGCAGCGGTTTCGCCGCAGTTCAACAACACAGCGACACCGGCACCGGCCTGCGCGATGTGGCGCAGGCTGGCCTCCAGGCTCCACGAATGCATGGAGCGGCCGACCTCCAGCGCATCGAGCACCGACAGCGGCTCGTGCACCCGCACGGCCACGCTGTCCTCCGGGCCCCACTGGCCTTTGACGAGGGCCAGGTGCAAGGCACCGCTGGGCGCATCGCTGAACGCGGTCGCCTGGAATTCGCCGAACGCGGTCTGCAGGCTGCGCGTGCCGAGCTTCTTCACCAGACACTCGTTGCGGCTGCGGTGCTCGATCAGGTCGGCAATGGTGCCGATCTTCAAGCCGTGTTCGGCCGCGAACACCTGCAAATCCGGCAGACGCGCCATGGTGCCGTCGTCTTTCATGATTTCGCAGATGACGGAAGCGGGGCTGCAGCCGGCCATGGCCGCAAGATCGCAGCCCGCCTCGGTGTGCCCGGCGCGCATCAGCACGCCGCCTTCGACCGCCTGCAACGGAAAAATGTGCCCCGGCTGCACCAGATCGCTGGCCTGGGCGTTGGGCGCCACGGCCACCTGCACCGTGCGTGCGCGGTCGGCTGCCGAAATGCCCGTGGTCACACCTTCAGCTGCTTCGATGGAGATGGTGAATGCCGTGCCCATCTTGGTGCCGTTGCGCGGCACCATGGGCGGCAGACGCAGTCGCTCGCAGCGTTCGCGAGTGAGCGTGAGGCAGATCAGGCCGCGACCAAAACGCGCCATGAAATTGATGGCTTCCGGGGTGACGTGGTCGGCGGCCAGCACCAGGTCGCCCTCGTTCTCGCGGTCTTCCTCGTCGACCAGGATCACGATGCGCCCGGCGCGCATGTCGGCCACGATGTCTTCAACGGGCGAGATGGTCACCGGGGTGGGGATTTCACGGGCATTCATGCGGAGTCCTTGGGTGTGAGTTGGCCGGCGCTGAGCATGCGCTCGACGTAGCGCGCGACGGTGTCGATTTCGAGATTCACCGTGCTGCCAGCGGCGAGTTCGCCCAGCGCGGTGTTCTCAACGGTGTGGGGGATGAGGTTGATGCTGAACTCGCAGCCCTGGGCGGTGTCCACGATCTGGTTGACCGTGAGGCTCACGCCGTTCACTGTGATCGAGCCTTTGTAGGCCAGGTATTTGCCGAGCTCAGGCGGCGCGTTCACCCGCAGTTCCCAGCTTTCGCCCACCTGTGCGAAGCGGGTCACAGCCCCGATGCCATCCACGTGGCCCGAGACGATGTGCCCGCCCAGGCGGTCGTGGGCGCGAAGGGCTTTCTCCAGGTTGACGCGCCCGCCCGCCTGCGCAAGGCCGGTTGTGCGGTGCAGCGACTCTGCGGAAATATCGATGGTGAAGCGTTGCTGGGGCAGATCCAGCGAAGTGACGGTCATGCAGGCGCCATTGAGGGCGATGCTGTCGCCCAAGCCCACGTCGTCGAGGTAGCCCGGCGGCGCCTCAAGGGTGAGTCGCTTGCCGTGGTCCAAAGAGCTGCCCAGGTCGTGGAGGGCGGCGATGCGCCCCACGCCGGTGATGATGCCGGTAAACATCGGCGTATTTTCGCAGGGTTTGCAAAACGCCCAACCCGCTAACGCGATCCGGCCCTGGATAACCCGGGAATAGGGCGCCTTTTAGCGGTTCCAGCACTCCTGGGCAGGCAAGGGCGCCGCCACGGTTTCGGTGGCAACCTGCGTCCTCACACCGGCTTCGTTCAGCTGAAAAGTCCCGCAGGGATCGGCGCTTTGTGCAGCATTGGGCGCTGCCTGCAGCACAAAGGTGGCGGCGTTGATCGCGCTGACGGCCACGTTGTAGCGCCCACCTTCCACCGCCATTACCCCCGCTGGGATTGCCGCAGCGGCCGGGTAGCTGCCCTGCGCGGTGGCGGCGCGTTCAAGCCATTGAGCGGTTTGCAGCAGTGCGGCCCGCGCGTTCGCGCGATGGCTGCGCTGAACGTATTGGGTGTAGCTGGGCAGCGCGATGGCGGCGAGGATGGCGACCACGGCAACCGTGATCATGAGTTCGATGAGGGTGAAGCCCTCTTGGTGGCTGAGGCGCTTGGGGCGATGGCCCCTCCATTGCAAGTGCTGGCTTCTCATTGGATTTCCAGCCAGTCGGCTCGCTTCCCTGGCACCTTGGTGGTGATGAGCGTTTGACTTGTCGGGCCGTTCCCGCGCAGCGAGATCAGGTTGTGGTTGTCGTCCGGTGTGTAGACGCGCGCGTATTCGTCACTTTCCTCTTCATGGCGAGAGGTGTCCGCCGTGTTCATGGTGGAGTCGGTATTGCCAAACGTCCGATCTCGCGGAGGTTGAGCGCCTCGGCGGCTGCGAATGCGCGCTGGTGGTCACTTTCGCTGCCCACCAGCTTCTCATGGAGCCACCCCAGCCGGGTGGCGGAGAGCACGATCAAGGTTGAAAGCAGAAGCATCACCATCACGGTGATGAGCGATATCCCCTTTTGATGCCGGGGGAGATGCATCGGGAGGTTTGTCATGCGTCGACGTTTCGCAGCTTGAAGACACGAAAAAACACCCTGCGCAGGCGTCCGTCGTTTGCGATCGGCTCGGCCTGGCAGCCTGTTGTCGCAGCGCCCGGGTTGTCGGTAAGTTCTCCAACGAGTCGCAAGCAGATGCGCACGCTCTCCACCTGGTTCCAACGTGCAGGCGTCAGCACGGCCAGCTCGCTCGCTGTCACGTAGCGCAATCCCCCTCCTTGTCGCAGGCCGTACCACACTTGAAGATCTTCAACGCCGCTTATGAGTGCCAGGGCACCTTGTGTAGGGCCAGAGCCGTCGCACCGCAGCATCCCGTTGTCGACACTGAAGGTGTCTCGCACCCCGTTCAAATCGGTGCTGGCCTCACCGATGCAATCCACGCTATCGGCCACTTGTGCCTGGCTGTCCCGGTGGATGGTCAATGTGTCGGGAGCGGTTCCTTCGCCGTCTGTGCCCATGATCCAGATGGGTTGCCACGGTGTCGGATTGTCGGCAATGCCCGTGTAAGCCGTGTTGAACACCACGCGACCGCTACCGGTGGCTGTATCGATCAAGCGCCATGCGCCGGCCTGACGCGCTGATCTGCCCATGATGCGGAAGACTGTCGTGGCGTCTTGCTGCAAGCGTGTGCTGTCGCCCACCGCCCGCGAGGCTGTGCGGGTGGAGGCGAGTGTGCCGATTGCCACCAGAACCACCAGCAGACCGATCACCAGGCTGACCATCAGCTCGACAAGGCTGGTGCCAGACTGCGCGTTGATCTGGATGTGACGGTGTGCAAGAGGCAGTGCCATGGCGATCAGGGACGGATGAAGGTCAGATGACAGGTCTGCTGCGCGGGGCACGCGATGTTGGCCAGACCCGTTCCCGCCTGCCCCAATGCGTCCTGCACGGCGACGGCCTGCGAAAACAGCGCACGTTCGTTTTGCCCCGCGGTGCTTTCGTTCTTGGCGGCAGCTTCAGTCCACGCAATCAGAATGCCAAGTTGGTTCGGGTCGGTGTCCGAGGCAAACACCCTTGCGTCGCCCGACGGCAATGCCATGGCCAGGCCTGCCTTCCACTGTGCGAGATCAAACGCCGCGAGTTGCGTGCCATCGCAAGGGACGAGTGCGCAATCCATCTCCGGTTCTGGCGCTTCGCCCCACGTCGTGATGTAGGGGTTAACGATGGGAGGCGCATTCCGGATGGCTGCGTTCGTCTGGATGCGATCGAGCAGGTCATCCGTGGCACGCACAGCCTCTGCGCGCAGTTGGGTGACGCGTGTGCTGGTCAAGGTGCGGACCTGAATGGCTGCCATGCCCAGAACACCCAATGCCAACACCAGCATCGCGACGAGGGTCTCGATCAGGCCGACGCCTTGTTGCCGTGATGGACGTTCGCGCGTCATGGTTCCGGCCCGCATTGGGTGGCGTTACGGACCCTGCGCGTTCGTGTGGCCGTGGAGAAGCAGACCAGTTGCCCTGTCTCAACGGGCATCAGTTCGTCGGTGACGGTGCCGACCCGGAACTGGCGCGTGATGTTGGCGAACGACGGGGCGGCGAGGGATGCCAGCACGGCCAGCAGCGCGACCGCAACCATCAACTCGATCAACGAGAAGCCGCGAGCGCTGCGTTTGTGTTCGCCAGAGGTGGCCTTGGCCTTTTGCATGCCGGCACTCTAGCGACAAAAATGAGCACTAAAGATTTATCTGACGAGCGTTTTTCAAACCGGGATAGGCGGCTTTCCTACACCCTTGGCGGTATTGACGCAGCTTTGGCTTTTGGTTTTTCCCGTATGCCCTGTTACGTGGCCGGCGCATGCAGGAACTCGTCGTGACCCTGCACACGCGCGACGATTCGCAGATCGAGCCCCACATGGCCGACGGACGCATACCGCAGCATGGGGCCGTCTTCCAGCCGTTGTAGCGGTCCGATGTTGGTCAGCCCGGCACCTTGACCGAGCAGCTGGGGTGCCTGGTACATCAACAACTCGTCCACGAGGCCTTCGCGCAGCAACGAGCCGTTGAGCTTGTGGCCCGCTTCGACATGCAGCTCATTGACTTCGCGCCTTGCCAGGTCGGACATCACATTCGGCAGGTCCACCTTGTCGTTGGCGCCGGGCATGTGGATCAACGTGGCGCCTGCTTCGCGCAGAGCGGCTTCCTTGCTGGCGTTGCGCTCGGCGTGATAAATCCATATCTGGCGCGAAATGCCATTGGCGGGCGTTGTGAAAAGTCGAGCGTGCGTGGGTGTTTGCAGGCGACTGTCGATCACCACCAGATGAGGCTGGCGTGGCGCGTCCACCAGGCGAACATCAAGGGACGGGTTGTCCTCGAGCACGGTGCCGATACCCGTGAGCACCGCACAGGCCCGCGCGCGCCAAGCGTGTCCGTCGGCGCGAGCCGCCTCGCCCGTGATCCATTGGCTCACGCCATTGTTCAGCGCGGTCACGCCATCCAGCGACGCAGCCACCTTCATGCGTACCCAGGGGGTCCGTCGGATCATGCGGCTGAAGAAGCCGATGTTGAGCTCTCGTGCTGCGTGAGCCGTCGGGTGATCTGCGGGGAGCAGCACCACCTCAATGCCTGCCGCGCGCAGTCGATCCAGACCACGGCCCGCTACCTTGGGGTTGGGGTCTCCCGTGGCCACGACCACCTTCGCGACCCGAGCCGCAATCAGCGCGTCGCAGCAAGGTGGGGTGCGGCCGTGGTGCGAGCAGGGTTCGAGCGTGACGCATACCGTGGCGCCCACCACAGACTCGCCCCGAGCCTGTGCGTCGCGCAAGGCCATCACCTCTGCGTGCGGACCGCCTGCTTGTTGAGTGTGACCGATGCCGATTTCCCGGCCGTCTGCGGTCGTGATGACGCAACCGACTCTGGGGTTGGGGTTGGATAGGGTGAGCGCCGCTTGCGACAGATCCACTGCGCGCGACATCCGCGCGCCAACGTCGGTCACTATCGGCCCCAGCAATCCAACGTCAGCTGCGCGCGGTTGTTCAGCACGCCACCGGCGCCCTTGATGTTCTGGTTGTTCAGCAGCAGCGTGCCGCAGACGTCGTTGGCTTGGGCACCCGCTGGCACTGCCTGCAGCAGGAAAGTGCCCTGGTCAGGATTGAGGGCCGGTGCCACTGCGGGCGCAAACGTGATGTTGTATCGAGCAGGTCCACCCACGGGCACCACCCCAAAGCCAGTGGCAGTGATGAAGGCGTTGGTGATGGCGGCGCCATCCTGTGCTGCGCTGTAGCGGCCCGAGAGCGAGTAGTTTTGTTCCAACCGCTGCGCCACAGCCTGAAGATAGTTCTTTGCCTCGGCCCGGTGACTGCGTTGCACATAGGCGGTATAGCTTGGCAGCGCTATGGCGGCCAGGATACCGATGATGGCCACCACGATCATGACCTCGATCAGGGTGAAGCCTCGGTTGCGGACGCGGGAGGTGTTCATGGTGTTCATTTCGTCAGGATTTCACGCCAGCTGTATCGGCCGCGAGGTGCACTGGAGCCCAATAGTCTAGGGGCATCAGGGCCCTTGCATCCATCCTGGTTGCACACCACAGTCTGTCTCGCGTCCGTGTTGGTGTAGGTGTTGCTGACCTTCACCACACCTGACGAATCGATGGCCACGCCACCAACCACCTGACCATTGACGACGAGGTCCCCGATGCGCCCCGAGCAGATATTGACTGCCATCAGATAGCCTGAATTGCCCGGAGTACAGACGTCACCCCGGGGCTGTGTCGTGGCGAAAAGCACCGCACCAGTGTCTGGCGGAATGGTGGAGTTGGTTAATACACGCTCACCTCCGGTGAAGCTCATGCTCCAGCCGCGCGCGCCGTTCAAGTTCGGCGTGCTCCAGTTGCGCCCGACCTGACCACTGCCCAGATTGACAGAAGTGAAGGCGCCCATCGGGACCACACTGGCTGCAGGAACGGTCAGTGCCGACGAGGGTGAGTTGTCAAGGATGTTGTAGAAGCCGCGCGTGGCGGTGTCGGCATAGTCGGTGTCCTCGTTGAGTTTGCCCGTGCCGAACAGAACGTTCCAGCCCGAGCCCTGGCACGCGGCTACCACAGAGGGTGCCGTGGTGATCGGTTGGGTGGTGGAATACACCACACCCAGATAGCGCCAGGCACCACCGGTTTCAGCGGGCCTGGCCAGCACGAAGTCAGTGCCAGACGCCCGAGAGAACTGGAATTTGTGCAGATTACCTCGTATGTCTCCGGCGTAAACGGTGTCCATCAATCCGTCGCGGTCGGTGTCCACGGGGGTGGGTGAAGACAGGCCATTCTCCCCAGCTGTACCTGTGGTGTTGGTGTAGGCCACCAGCTTCGTAGATGCAGCTCCGGTGTTGGCGTCCAGCAGGTAAAGTGCGGCATTGCCAGCCGTCGAACCATAACCGTTGCCCACGGCTACACGCCAAACGCCCGTGGCGACCGTGGCGTCGGCGAATTTGGCAATCTGGCGGTAGGCGCCGGTGCTTGGGCTGATGGACGGTTCGTTGAAGGTAAAGCCCAGATCGGCATCCTGGGCCGACGTGAATTCCCAGATAGGCAGCGAAGAAGCAAGGGCCGTTTCGCTGTCCGTGGCAAACGTGCTTTGCGAGCTGATGTCCAGCGCGTAGTAGCCTCTGCCGCCCGCACCCAGACCTCCCACAAGGAGGGTGCCCCAGCTGGGCGAGGCTGCGGTTGAGCCGGTCTTCTCGAAGTCACCCACCATGGGGGTGCCGTCCACCATGTAGTCATGACGGAAGTTGAAGGCGGAGAAACCGACCAGCTTGCTCAGCACCGTGCTCGGGACATAGCCAAACAGCTCTCTGCCTGTAGTGCCCGAGAACGCATGCAGCATGCCGTCGTTGCTGCCGACATAGACCACTGCTGGACGGGTGCGCGTGGTGTTGCGGTAAGCGGTGTGCCCCGGGAAGTTCGCCCCGATCAATGCTGGGCCTGGGCCTGCGACATAGGTGACGCCAGAGTTGACGATGTCGCCCAACAGGTTGCTGGGACGCACGCGGAACAGAGAGCCCTCGTTGGCCCGACTTCCGCGAACGAATTCGAGCCGCGCCGCACCGTTGCCGTCTGCGTTGAGCGTCGCTTGTTGTGCCGAGTTCAGGCTGTCCCATTGAAACCGCATCGTCGAAAACGCGAACGGCGTGGTTGGTGCCCGGTACGAGGTGATGATTTTCCGGGTGCTCGGGGTGAGCTTGTTGGCTGCGGGTACCGAATTCGTCGCGCTGTCTAACCAGTGCGACGCATCCCACGTTGGCGTGGCATTGCACTGGGTCGCCGTCTGGCTGGGCGAGCACGATCGCACACTGCCAGTCCAGTCCCGGGGCTGGTAGCCCGCGTAGATGATCTCGCTGCTGGAGGTTTGCCTGTTGGAGGTGACCGCAGCGCTGGATGCAGCGGCAGCGCCAGCAACGATGTTGATCCGGCTGAAGGCAGCCGACAGGCTGGACCTCAACAGGGTGGGCGTGCTGCCAGCAAACCAGTTGTCGGGCACACCGTCTCCGTTGATGTCCCAGGCCAGTGGATCCGTGGCCGTCAGGCGGACATTGGGGTTGTCGCCGGGCGCCATAGTGGTATCAAAGCCGCCGTATTTGGCTGCCAGCCAGTACTGCGTGCGCAACGTCCCTGCAGCCGGCATGCCTCCCACACCGTTGCCATTCTCAAGAACGTCCACCCAATAGGTGGACATGGTTTGATTGCCCGACAAGTCGCTGCGAATGTCGTTGGTGTTGGCCCAATGGGCCAGTGCTGCAATGTAGGGCGTGCCGCCGCTGGCGCCACCTGTCCAGGATGTCGAGCCTTCCTGACCTGTCAAACGGTTCCAGAGCGTGTCGACATTCAGGTTGTCAGGATCAGCTGGCCCGAGCAGACGCCCCGGAAGTTGGCCATCCTCGTGGGTGTAGATGTCGCCAATGCCCAGCATGAAGTTGCGCTGGCAGGTGTTGATCATCGGATCTCGCGCACCGCCACGTTGGTGCGCCGCCCCTGTGATGACCGGGAACCCGTCTTTGCCGGCATCTGTCAGGTTGTTGACGTACTCATTGGGGGGTGCGTAGCCGCGCATGTAACGCTGTGCTGCGTAGTACAGCTCGCTCACGGGGTCGTTGCCCTTGTAGCCCGCCGCGTAGCCGAACTTGTTGAGGTAGTTCATCAGGCCGGAGTTGGCGACGTTGCTGGCGGTGGCGTCGACCGGATCCGGGTTGGCCAGGATCACGCCCGTGCTGGTATTCCATTCCACATTGGTGTTTGCAACAACACCCGTGCTGGTGGCGGCCACCGGTCCGACGCTCTTCATGGCGGAGCGCAGCACACCACCATTTCGCAGGTTGCCGGTTTCGTTCAGGTAGCCAAACGCGCCAAACCGCAGGGTGGCTGCGTATTCTTGAATCAGGCCTTCAGGCTTGGCCACGCCGGAATATCTGGCCTGGCAGTTGGCTTCGCGGGTGTTTCCGGTCACCCCTTGTGCTGGAGACATCACACAGGCCGACACCCGGATGTTGAAGCAGACGCCACTGGAAGGCAGAGTGGTGTTTGCACACGTGGCCCGCTGCTGCGTATCGCCTAGGTCGGCAAAATTGTTGCTCGTAGAGACAATGAATTTGGAGCCGTACCCGCCGGAGCGCACATACCGCGCGGTGGTGCTGCGCAAGTCGCTCGGGATAGGGTCTTATTGCGGATGCGCTTGACGGGGTTGTAGCTGTTGCGGTCACTGAACGAGCGGATGAGCACCGTGCGCGCAGTGGTGTCGCCAGGGTGGCTGGCGTTCTTGGTCGAGAAGTTGTCGCGCGTGCCGCCGGTCATCACCGAGCGGAACTGGTCGATGTTGGTCATCGTCAGCCAGTTCAACAGGTTGCCGTTCCACTCCGCGTTCGCGCAAGTGCCGGTGGTTGTGATGGCACTCGTGGGGTTAAACACCTCGTCGGTGGTGTTGTAGGTGTAGCACTTGCGGTTGTCAAAGTAGCCTTCGTACCGCAGCAGGTTGTTGTAGTTGGTGGTGTCGTAGGACACCTGCAGGCCAGTGGGGAATTCGACGGAGAGGGCCAGCATCACGTTGCCAGGCACTGCCGTGGTGGAGGGGGGTTGCGTGCTGGGGGTGAAAGCCCAGGCGGCCGTGGCCATCCACGTGACCAGCAGGCCAGTCGCAAGACGTCGAAAGGTCGGGGTGTTCATGTGAATGTTCCCTGGGCGTGATTCAAAGCGGGGAGAAAACCGATTGCAGCGTCACTGAAGTGCGCCCGGCCAACCCTTGCGTGCGACCGAAGCCCACAGCGGTGATCCGGAAGAAGAGCTTGTTTGACGTCGGTGTGATGTTGAGATCATCGGCGCGAAACATCTCGATGATGTAGCGTGGGGGCACGGTGCCATTCGGGCCATTGAAGGGTGCGTCTGTGAAGGTGCCGTAGGCGACCGTCGGTACCGCTGCGGCAATCGTGCCGGCACAGCTGCGCGCGGGATTGGCGTTGTCCTGCCAGTTGGCTCCGCTCCATACCGGCATGCCACAGGCGGTTGCCGAGCGAGCGGTATACAGACCCTGGAGGCTGGCGTCTCCGCCGAGACCGCCGTTGTCCAGCCCGATGTCGTCAATGACCGGGTTGGCCGCCACCCAGAAATTGCCAGCGTCCAACGCACTGGTGGGACGTGTACCAGCGGGGCGGACAACGCCGCAATTGGTGTTGCCGTTGGGAAGCCGGCAATAGGTGGTTCCATCGAATCGCAAGCCCAACACATCGCGCTCGGCATCGCGCAGGGCTAGCTCGGCGAACTCGCGCGCCACAGCCAGATCGCGGTCGTTGGCGGCCATGCGCTCGCCAAACAGTGTGCCGCGCAGGGCCATGACGCCCAGCAGTGAAAGCACGATCAGGAAAATGAGGCTGGTGACCAGCACGAAGCCTCGTTGGAGATGCGGCCTGTTCATGCGGTGCTCACAAAGGGGTAGCAAACACGGTGTTGCGCAACGACACCACCGAGGTGTAGCGCTTCCACAAGCGGGTATCGCCCGCAGCGCGTGCGATATTGGCGTTGAAGGCGCCATCGGCGGCGCGCGTACATGTCGGGCGGGTGGTCTGCAAGGCGTTGGTGCCTGGAGCAGCAGGGCCACTGGTGGTGGGGGTTGCCGACACGATGCAGATTTCAACTGCCGTCACGCCCGCCCAGCCCTGCGGATTCGTCCCTGCGTTCGATACAGCGGCAGCGTTCACGTAGCGCTGCTGCCCGCTGCCTGCTGCAGCAGGGTTGAGGGGGTCGCCAGGTGCCGCTAGCTGGTAGCGAAGCACGAATTCTTCAACACCGCCAGCAATGGATTGCGCGCCGGCGGCGCCGGAGCCCTCACAGTTCATTTGCGACACCGCACCCGCTGCGGGCGCGGGTGCAGAAAACCGGTTGATCACCATCACCTGGCCAGCAGGCGGTGTGCGTTGCAGGCAGTCGAGACCGTCGCCTGTGACTGCATTGGCGGGTAGCAAGCTGTTGGGCAGGTTGGCCGCACTCAACGGCACGCCTTGGTAGGCGATCTGGAGGGTATGCCTAGTGGCATTTGCGGCGCCGCACGCGGGTGCTGCTGGCGGCGGAGACGTCAGGATGGTGTTGGGGGCTCCAGCCATCGCGCCATCGCAGCCAAAGATCGGCACAAGACCTGGGAAAAACTGGCTGAGTGGCGCAAACACGGGCGGTGACGTTCCACCCGTCGCGCGCACGAACATGTTGCTCAGCGTCGTGTTCCCCGGCACAAAGAGCGAGGCCGCACGAGCCCTGTTGCCCGCATCCAGGTCGAATATGTCCACATAGCCCGCCAGCGTGAGGTTGTGCTTGAGCATGCGCATGACGTTGTAAGCGGGGTCATCCAGCTCGGCCAGGTTTTCACGCTGGCGGGTGGTGTTGGTGGTGTTGATGTAGGCGGTGCCGATGGCCGTCAGGATCACCAAACCGATCGCGATGCTGACCAGCAGTTCAATCAACGACATGCCGCGTTGATGGCGGGGAAAGCGATAGCGTTTCATGGGGTCACCCACAGGTTGAGACAACGCACGCCCGCAACTTGGGGCGCCGGGCAGCTGTCATCGGTCGCTTCGACCGCGGCTTGTCCCGCCACGTTGTCTGTAGCGGCTTGCGCTTTCTCGCGCCACATCACCACCACACGGCGTGCGTTGGGCTCTGTCACCCCCGCGCCTGTGGCCACAGCAAAGAGGGCGCCTCGCCCGCCTGGCAACTCGCGCGCCAGCGACTGGCGCCACTCGCGCAGGTCGCGTTGCGCCGATTGCGCTGCCGTGCATACCGGTTGCGCGTTGAGTCCACAGGCTGGATCGTCGGGAAGCGCGCCGTCTTCCGGATCGGCAGCGGCATAGCCGTCTGGAGCGAGGTAGGCGCCTTCCGGGGTCGCTGCCGCTGCCGCCAGGTTGTTGAACCGCAGGGTGGCGTTATTGACCCGCATCTTTTCGATGATGAAGTCGGCCTGCGTGAGCGCCTGGGTCCGTACAGAAGACGTCTGCTGGTATCGCGTGGACGCCAGTTGCAGCCCGGCAGCGCCGAGCAGCCCAACCGCCACCACCAGCATGGTGATCAGCACCTCGAGAAGCGAAGCACCGCGTTGCAGGTGAAGACGGGGGCTTGATTTCGTGTGTGAACGCATACGCCTGTGCAGGTCAGTTGCAGATACTGGGGTTCGTCACCGTGATCCGGGCTGTGCGGTTCATCGTGACCTGTCGGGACATGGCGTTGAACGCGGCCTCGGTAGGGCACACACGCAGTGTGTTTCCCACAAAAGTGGCCGCCGGTTGTCCGTTGGGCAGAAACGTAACGGCCTGGCTTGCGAGTGCGTTGTCGGTGAACGTGGTTCGCACCCGCGGGCGGCCCGGCGTGTCCTGGAGAATGGGAGGAGCCGCTGCGTCGGGCAAACCGACGAAAACTACCCAGCCAGCCTCCAGACCGCTGTTGGTGCAAGCCGTACCGTTTGAGCTGGGGCAGACCGTCACGGGCGCGTTCTGCCTGACAGCCTCAGTCTTGGCAAAGTAAACCGAGAGTGTGTAGTCGTTGACAACCGCCCGTATGGCGTTGCGCGCTTGCAGCGCGCGAAAGCTGGGCGTTGCGATCATCGCCATGACGGCAACAATGGCCACCACCACCATTAACTCGATCATCGTGAAGCCCGCGTGGCGTTGTCGCAGCGACCTGAAAGCGGACTGGCGGAGATTGGACATCGCCGAAGTCTGCCTGTTACAGCTGCTAACGATCCTCGGCGCCCGATGAATGCGAGGCGCCTCGCGACAAACGGGTGGGGGTATCTGACGCGCGCCGAAAGCAGGCGTGCTAGCGCCGGACTTCGTCCACCAGTGCGCGGAATTCGTCGATGTCTTCGAAGCTGCGGTACACGCTCGCAAACCGGATGTAGGCGACCTTGTCGAGCTTCTTGAGTTCGCGCATGACCATTTCACCCAGGCGGGCGGCGGGCACCTCGCGGGCGCCCAGGTTCAGCAGCTTCTCTTCGATGCGCTCAATGGCTGCGTCGACCTGCTCGGTGCTGACCGGGCGCTTGCGCAGCGCAAGTGCAAACGAGGCGCGCAGCTTGGCTGGCACGTAGTCGACGCGCCGGCCGTCCTTCTTGACGACGGCCGGGAAGCTCACTTCTGGCCGCTCGTACGTGGTGAAGCGCTTTTCGCAGTGCCCGCACTGGCGCCTGCGGCGGATGAAGTCCGCGTCTTCGGAGACGCGGGTTTCCACCACCTGCGTTTCGAGATGGCCGCAAAACGGGCACTTCATGCAAGTGGCCCTCCCGTGGTGCGGCGGCAGCTCACTTGTAGACCGGGAAACGTGCGGTCAGTGCATTGACCTTGGCGCGCACCGCTTCGATGTTCGCCGGGTCGCGCGGGTTGTCGAGCACGTCGGCAATGAGGTTGGCGGTGATGCGAGCCTCTTCGTCCTTGAAGCCGCGCGTGGTCATGGCGGGCGTGCCAATGCGCACGCCGCTGGTGACCATCGGCTTTTCCGGGTCGTTCGGAATGGCGTTTTTGTTGATCGTCATGTGCGCGCTGCCCAGCACAGCTTCGGCTTCTTTGCCGGTGATGCCTTTGGCACGCAGATCCACCAGCATCACGTGGCTTTCGGTGCGACCACTGACGATACGCAGGCCGCGAGAAGTGAGCGTTTCGGCGACGATGCTGGCGTTTGTGAGCACTTGTTGCTGATAGGCGGTGAATTCAGGCGTCAGTGCTTCCTTGAAAGCCACGGCCTTTGCAGCGATCACGTGCATCAGGGGGCCGCCCTGCAGGCCCGGGAAAATGGCGCTGTTGATCGCCTTCTCATGTTGGGCTTTCATCAGGATGATGCCGCCGCGCGGGCCACGCAGACTCTTGTGCGTGGTCGATGTAACCACATCGGCATGCGGCACAGGGTTGGGGTAGACGCCAGCGGCGATCAAGCCAGCGTAATGCGCCATGTCGACCATGAAGATGGCACCAACGTCTTTGGCGACCTTGGCGAAGCGCTCGAAATCGATGCGAAGGCTGTAAGCCGAGGCGCCAGCGATGATGAGCTTGGGCTTGGTTTCATGTGCCTTGCGCTCCATCGCTTCGTAGTCGATCTCTTCCTTTTCGTTCAGGCCATACGACACCACGTTGAACCACTTGCCGCTCATGTTGAGGGGCATGCCGTGGGTGAGGTGGCCGCCTTCGGCCAGGCTCATGCCCATGATGGTGTCGCCAGGCTTGAGGAAGGCGAGGAACACGGCCTCATTGGCCGATGCGCCGCAATGGGGTTGCACGTTGGCGGCGTCGGCGCCGAAGATCTGCTTGACGCGGTCGATGGCCAGCTGCTCGGCCACATCCACATACTCACAGCCGCCGTAGTAGCGCTTGCCTGGGTAGCCTTCTGCGTATTTGTTCGTCAGCTGGGTGCCTTGCGCCGCCATGACGGCAGGCGATGCGTAGTTCTCGCTGGCGATCAGTTCGATGTGGTGTTCCTGGCGTGCGTTTTCGGCCTGGATGGCGGCAAACAATTCTGGGTCGGTTTGCTGAATGAGGATGTTGCGGTCGTACATGGCAGTCCTTCAAGACGTGGAACCTTGCGCGGAGACAAGGGCTGCCCAGGCGAACGGCTGAACGCCCGGCCTGTCTGACCGGGCGGTACGCTTCCCAGTGGTTGTCCCTGCGGACGATCTCGGATCGGGCAGGGGGGCCACGTCAGCGGCTACCTCCAGAAGTGGAACATCCGGTGGTGCGCGCCTATCGCCAGTTGCGTACCCGGCTAGTTTAGCCGAGGGTTGCGTCCCCGGCCCGGGGTTGGCGCTGCGCGGCCACCGCCGCCCGTGACTCAGGAGCGCGTAAGGGGCGCGCCCGCGGGCAGCGGTGTGGTGGGAGCCGGGCCTTCGGCCTCGATCTCCGTGCCCGGCGCCACAGGCGCAGGCGCCACGACGGGCGTGGGGCGAACCTGAGGCGCCGTGCGCTGCACCGGCTTGCCGAGTGCCACGCTCTGAATGCGCATGTGTTCTGCCATGACCTTGTTGATGTACCAGCTGCCATCGGTGGTCACCGCACCCACGTACAGTCGCAGACCTCCTTCTACCGACCCGGCGCGTTTCACAGCTTCTTGCAGCACCCGGGCACCCACACGCAGGTTGGACACCGGATCGAATGCGGCCAGCTGACCACCGAAGTCGTTGTATTTGTCGGTATGCACCCGGGTCAGCACCTGCATCAGGCCCTGCGCGCCCACGGGGCTTTGTGCAAACGGGTTGAAGCGGGATTCGACGGCCATCACGGCCAGGATCAGTGTCGGATCCAGCTTGGCTTTTTCGCCGACTTCAAACGCCTCGGCCACCAGCACACTCAGGGGCTCGGGAGCCACACGGTACTTGCGGCTGAGCCAGTAGGTCACATTGGCTTGCTGTTTGGGCAAATCCCCTGGCTGGGCGGCGGTCACGCGATCAATGGCGGTGGGCTCGGCGGTGTACACCGCATCGGCTGTGGCGGCTTCCTGCCGCTCAAGCAGCCAGCCCAACAGTTGCTCTTCGGCGCTGGCGCGCAAATCGGCGCGTGCGCTGAGGGTGATCAGGGCCACTGCGAGCACGGTGCCAAGCAGTGCGAGGCTGTTGTGCGTGATGTCGAAGAAGCCTTGGTAGGCATCAGCGACGGCGGTTTTCAGGGATGCCACGGCACCTGAGGTGCTCTTGGTTGGCGTTGCGTCGTGCGCGGTCATGTTGTCGCTCCTTTCTGTGCCGGCCTGGCGTTGAAGCTGGGCTGGCTGGATTGGGTCGCCATCGACAGGGTCACCGCAGAGGTGAACAGTCGAGTTAGCCGTTGGGCAGCGGTTCGGGTTTACCCTCCGGTGGGGCAAAGCTGGCGCATCCTATGGGCTTATTAATATCGAGTCAATGTTTATGAGTCGATCCAAGCCTACTTTTAGATATTAAGAATCGCCCAAAAACGCCAGCGCGGCGGCATTGCTAGCGGGAATCCCGCGTGTGGCAAGGGTTTCAGCTGCGTCCAGGCCCCTTGACCGCTTGTCGGCTCGCGACCACCTTTCATGTTCCAAAACGTGATTCCGACCTCGTTGAATGGCCACCAGTGTCGCGATTGAAAATCTCCATGGCGATCGACCCGTTGCCGTATTGATCTGCCAGAACGAGCGGAGTAACCTGCGGCTGTCCGTCTGAGGACGGGCATTTGCTGGCAACGCGGTGAACCGCAAGCCAGCCCCCAACGGGAGCAATCTGTTGCTTCCAGGCTGGAGAGACATCCAACTCCCTCCGCCAAAAACGACGGCATGAGCTCATTGCCCGCCGTCAACCCCGGCAAGCCTCGCTTGCCGGGGTTTCTTGTTTCTGGAGAGCGTTTGTCGAGTAGAGGTCGTGCCGCGCATGGCCCGCAGTTCGACGACACTCCCGGGATGCGCTGGCAATCGATCGCACGATGAACACATTTCTCTCCAGGCTGCCGCAAGGCCGCTGGGCCCGACGCCTGCTGATGGCGGTGCTGGGTCTCCTCTTGTTGTGGCTGCTGGGCTGGGTAGGCGTGCCACCGCTGCTGAAGTGGCAACTGCAGAAGCAGGCAAGTGCCGCACTGGGCCGGCAAGTGAGCGTGGAGCGCGTGGATTTCCGCCCGTGGTCGCTGGAGCTGGCCATCGAAGGCTTGCGCGTGGCGAATGCGCAGGGCGATGGCGCACAGTTGTCGCTTTCACGCTTGTATATAGATGCCGAAATGCAGTCGCTGCTGCGGCTTGCGCCAGTGATCAACACCTTGACCCTGGAGCAGCCCAGGCTGGCCTTGCGCCACCTGGGCGAGGGCCGCTACGACGTGGACGATGTGCTGAGCCGCCTTCGCCCAAAGGACAACGAGGCACCCTCAGATCCGGCCTTGTTTGCTCTCTTCAACATCCATCTTTCGGGTGGGGAGCTCGTGTTCGTCGACGACAGCGTGGGCGTGACACACAAGATGACCGATCTGACCGTCGGTGTGCCTTTCTTGAGCAATCTGCCGTCTCGCCTGAAAGTGGTTACCCAGCCTCGACTGGCTTTCGTCCTCAACGGCAGCGCCTTCGACTCCAACGCGAGTACCACGCCATTTGCCCAGACGCGCGACACGGATGCCCGCGTGGATGTTCCTGCGCTGGACCTGGCGCCTTACTTCCCTTACTGGCCTGCCCAGTGGCCAGTGAAGCCCGAAGCCGGCGTGTTGCAGCTGGCGCTCAAGCTGGGCTTTGAGCTGCAGGACACCCCCCGTTTGTCGATTTCGGGCACTGCGGCGCTGTCCGGGTTGCGTGTGGTGGAGCGCGCGGGCGCATCGCAGACGCTTCCGCTGCTGGCCTGGGACCGCCTGGGCCTGCAGCTCAACCGCGTCGAGCCGCTGGCAGGCGTGGTGGATCTGGCGGCCATCGAGCTGAAGGCGCCGGACGTGACGCTCGCGCGCGATGCTGCCGGGCGGCTGAACCTGCAGCGGTTGGCGCAGGGCTGGGTGGGCAAAGCGACGCCAGGTGCGGCACCGGGGGCCGAGAGCGCCCCGCCGCCGGCAGCCGCGCCTGCGCCAACGCCATGGAAGGTCAACGTCGAACGACTCGCGATGGAAGGTGGGACCGTGCGCTGGAGCGATGCGTCGGTGCAGCCCGGCGTGCAGATGGTGCTGAGCGCACTCAATGTGCAGGCGCAGTCGATCAAGTGGCCCATGCAGGAGGCGGTCCCCTTCGAGGTGGCGGCACTGCTCGGGCAGACGCCGCTGTCCATCAAGGGCGCGGCAACCCCCATGCAGGCCAGCGCGCAGTTGGCCTTGGGGGAGCTGCCCTTGGCCACATGGGCTCCTTACGTTGCTACCGTGCTGGTGCCGGAGCTTGATGGGCGGCTCAGCAGCGATCTGCAGCTGGAATGGCGAGCGGCCCAGGCCGATACCGACATGGGTTTGACCGTGAATGCGTCCCGCATCGAGCTTGCCGATGTGCGGCTGGGCCCCAGCCGCCAACCATGGGCCGCCTTGCGCAGCTTGCGGGTGCAGGATGCGCGCGTGGACCTGGCGGCAAAAAGCGTGGGCGTGGGCCAGGTGGTGCTCAACCGGCCGCAGTTGCGTGTGCAGCGCGACAAGGAAGGGCGGTGGATGGTGGAGCGCTGGTTGAGGGCGCAGCCAGAAGCGCCGACGCCCGCGAGCGCTGCGCTGAAGCCAGCCTCTCCCTGGCAACTGACGCTGGCCGACGTGCAGATAGACGCAGGAGCCGTGTCGGTGGAAGACCTCGGGTTGGCGCAACCCGTCAACTTGGATCTGAGCCAGATCAAGCTGCAGCTCAAGAACCTCCAGCCGATGGCTCGCAGTCAGCCCGACATGCCGCTGTCGCTCCAGCTTCGCATGGCCACTGTCAAAGGCGACAGGGCAGAACCCGGCAAACTCTCGCTGGAGGGCTCGCTGCGCTTGCCGGGCACTGGCGAGACGGCGGGCGCCGGCCTGCGCACCCAGCTCAAGGTGCAAGCCGACCGCCTTCCGGTGCATGCGCTGGAGCCTTACTTTGGCGACCGCCTGAACCTGGACTTGCTTCGTGCTGACGCCAGCTACCGTGGCACGGTTGACGCAGCGTTGCCATCCACCGGGCTGCGACTGGCGCTGGCGGGCAACGCGGCACTGGACGACTTCAGGGCCAACACCCTGTCGCCGGCCGAAGATCTGCTGGCATGGAAGTCCCTCCAGGTGCGCGGCTTGAAAATCGGCATGGCGCCGGGGCAGGCCACGCGTGTGTCCGTCGATGAAACCGTGCTCAGCGACTACTTTGCGCGCCTCATCATCGACGAGGCTGGGCGCATCAACCTGCAAGGGCTGGTGAAGAGCCAGGCTGAAGGGGCGGGGGCTGCGGCCACACCCGCCGTTGCAACGCCAGTGGCGGATGCAGGCCCGCCGCCCGACATGCGCTTTGGGCCGATCAGCTTGGTCAATGGCCGCGTGCTGTTTTCAGATCGCTTCATCAAGCCGAACTACTCGGCCAACCTCAGCGAGCTCACTGGCAGCCTGAGCTCATTCGCCAGCGTCCCGCCCGGCGGTGCGCCGCAAATGGCCGACCTCTCGCTGCGTGGACGCGCCGAGGGCACCGCCGCCCTGGAGATCGACGGCAAGCTCAACCCCTTGGCCCAGCCGCTGGCGCTGGACGTGCGGGGGCGTGTGCGCAACCTGGAGCTGCCACCGCTGTCGCCCTACACCGTGAAATACGCGGGGTATGGCATTGAGCGCGGCAAGCTCAGCGTGGACGTGGCCTACAAGATTGAACCCGATGGTCAGCTCACGGCCTCCAACCAGATCATCCTGAACCAGTTGAACTTCGGCGACCGCGTGGCCGGCAGCGAGGCGCCCAACCTGCCCGTGAAGCTGGCGGTGGCGCTGCTGGCCGACCGCAACGGAGTGATCGACATCAACCTGCCGGTGAGTGGTTCGCTCAACGATCCGCAGTTCAAGCTGGCGCCGCTGATCTTTCGTCTCATCTTCAACCTGATTGGCAAGGCCATCACGTCGCCGTTCTCGTTGGTCGCCAGCGCCTTCGGTGGTGGCGGCGAAGAAATGAGCCAGATCGCTTTCGACCCGGGCAGCCGCGTGCTGGACGACGACGGCAAAAAGCGGCTGGATGCCGTGGCCAAGGCGCTCACCGACCGACCTGGCTTGCAGGTCACGGTGGTGGGGCACGGTGATCTGGATGCCGAACGCGCTGGCTACCAGCGCGCAAAGCTCGACGAACGGGTGCTGGCTGAAAAACGCCGGGCCCTGGCGCGCGAGGGCGCGCCCATCAGCGATGCGCTCACTGTGTCGCCGGCCGAGTACCCGGCGTTGCTCAAGGAGGTCTACCGCCGGGCCGAAATACCCAAGCCGCGCAATGCGGTCGGTATCGCCAGGGACCTTCCGCAGGCCGAGATGGAGGCCTTGTTGCTGGCGTCGATTCCTGTCACTGACGATGCGATCCGGGAGCTCGCGGTCGCACGCGGCGTGGTCGTCAAGGAGTACCTGGCGGCCCGACAGCTGCCGGAAGATCGCCTGTTCCAGGGCGCGCCCCAGCTCGTCAGCCGGGGTGAAAAGTGGCGGCCCCAGGCCGAGCTGAAGCTCGCACCGCGTTGAATGGCCAGCAGGCCGGCCCCAGGCGGGGCCGGTGCGCGGCAACTGCGGCGACAATACGCGCTGGTCGCGCCGCCGTGGCGCTGGCACCCGAATTGATCGAGCCCTCTTTTTCATGTCGCTGTTTTCCCTGCGCAAAAACCCGTCTTCGTCCAACGCCTCCGACCCTGCCGTGAACACGCCCACTTCTCCCAAGCCCGCCGGATCGAACGCCGCCCACCCTCTGGATGCCGTGACCGGCGGCGCGTTTTCTGCACCCACGTCGGGCGAGCGCGCGGCGCGCATCCGCGACTGGCTCGCGACCGACCCCGCGCTCGAGCAGATGAACGAAGTGTTCAAGGAGCTCTCGCACCGCGATCGCGGGGCCGCCAAGCCGCTGAAGGAAAAGCTCGACGAACTCAAGCGCCAGAAGTCGCAGGAGCAAATGTCGGTGGAGTGGGCTCAGAAGGCGCAGTCGCTGATCGAGCAGTCGCGCCTGAACTTGGCCGATGCCCTGGCCTGGCAGCGAGACGCTGCCCGCGCAGGCGCGCCACTGTCGCGCGAACCGCTGGCCACATTGCGCCAGGCGCTGGCCGAACGCGTCAAGGCCATTGAAGACCTGCAACACCGTGTGCAGGTGGAGCGCGAAGCCGCGGTGCTGATTGCCCAGCGCATCGAAGTGCTTTCCACCAAACCCTGGCGCGACGCCCAGCAGATTGCGGAAACCTTGCGCACGGACGTGGCCCAGTGGCAGCAGCAGGCCAGCGGCTTGTCGCAGGACGTGCAGTGGCCCAGCGTCGACGCCAAGTTCCCCCCCATGCTCGATGCATCACGCCAACAGCTGCAGCTGGTGTGGGATGCATTCGAAGCCGCCCTGGCGCAAACCGTGGCCGCCGACGCCAACCCGCAGGCGCCGCTGCCGGCCGTGCCGGTCTGGGCCGACGAGTTGCGAGTGGCGCGCGGCCAGGACGTGCCCGCACCCGCTGAGAAAGCCCCCGTGGATCCCAAGGTGCAGCAGGAAAAGCGCGCTCGCGTCGCGGCCGAGCTCGACGAGGCGCTGAAGGTGCTGGAGCGCGAGCTGGCAGAGGGCCACGGCAAGGCCACGCCCAAAGCCGCGGCCGATGTGCGCGCCTTGCTCAAGAGCCACGGACGTCTCGTGCCCGCCGAGCTGGACGCCCGCGCCCAGGCGGCGCTGGGCCAGGCTGGCGAACTCGAAGGCTGGCAGCGCTGGCGCGCAGACCAGCTGCGCGAAGAACTGGTGGCCAAGGCCGAGGCCCTGCTGCAGGCGCCGGAAGGCCAGCGGCTGGGCGGGCGCAAGATGCAGGAAACCCTGCGCAACCTGCGTGACCAGTGGAAGAGCACCGACCAGGGCGGACAGCCCAACCACGCGTTGTGGAAACGTTTTGACGAAGCTTGCACACAAGCCCACAAGGTGGTTGAAGCGTGGCTGGTGCAAGTGCGCCAGCAGAGCGAGGCGCACAAGGCGCAGCGCGCGGCCATCATCGAAGAGCTCAAGGCCTGGACGTTGGCGCATGCCGACAGCACCGACTGGAAATCCCAGGTGCGTGAACTGCACGCGTTCTCGGAGCGCTGGCGCGAAGCCGGGCACCTGAGCGAAAAAGCATTTGCCGACATCCAGCCCGTCTGGAAAGACGCGATGCACCAGGCGCACGAGCGCCTGGAAGCGGCACAGGCCGAGAGCACCGCGCGCCGCAAGGCACTGATTGATGAAGCCGTGGCCCTGGGCGCCGCACCCATGCTGCGCATCGATGCCGTCAAGGCTTTGCAGCAGCGCTGGCAAGCCGAAGCCCATGCGGTGCCACTGGAGCGCAAGCACGAGCAGAAGCTGTGGGAGGCGTTCCGCCAGCCGATTGACGAGGCCTTTGCACGCAAGAGCACCGAGCGCGAGAAAGCCGCCACAGCCCTGAACGCGCACGACCAGCGTGTGCTGGACGCGTCGCGCGCGCTGGAAGCCGCCAGCGCCAGCGGCGATGCGCAGCGCATCCGTGCGGCCATGAACGAACTGGAACTCGCGCTGGCCGGGCAGGCCGCCGCGCCTGCTGCCGTACCGGCTGTGGCCCCGGCGCAAGCGCCTGCCGCGCCCGTTGCCCAGGAAGGTGCCGAGGCTGTTGCGGACGATGCGGCTGTGCCTGAGGCGGCCGAGTCTGCTGGACCGGCTCGGCCTGTGACACCTGCTGCGCCACCCAAGAAAATCGTCGCCGTGCGTGGTGACGACCGCCCCGGCATGAAGAAGGCTGAGCCCGTGGCCCGCGATGGCCGTCGGGATGGCGGATCGGGCCGCCCCGATGCACGCGGCGGTCGCGACGCCCGCGGTCCGGGTGGCGCGTCGCCCTGGCGCGATGCGCGGCCCGAGCGCGAAGCGCGTGGCCCACGACTGGGCGACGCAGCGTTCCGTGCACAACGCCAGGCCATCGAAGCCGCGCAGGCCAGCCTGCGCAAGCTCGCGGCCCAGGCGCACGGCGAAGTGCTCACGCAGTTGGTGACGGCTTGGCAGCAACGCGATGCCGAGCAGCTGCCGACCGCTCAGGCGCTGGGCCCTCGCGTGAGCGCGGGCAACCGCGCGGCCTGGGCGGGCGCACTGGGCAAGCCCGCCACTGCGCTGTCGGGTGAAACCTTGCTGCGCCTGGAAATGGCGGCCGAAGTCCCCACACCCGCCGAATACCTGAGCGAGCGCCGCATGCTGCAGCTGCAACTGCTCACGCGCCGCCATGCCGCCGCGCCTGCCGACACCTGGGTGGACGATGTGGCCAGCGTGCTGGCCTCGGGGTTTGATGCGGGTGCCGAGCGGCGCCTTCAGAACGTGCTGAAGGTCCTGCTCAAGCGCTGATGCCCGCCCGCGCGCCTCAGCGCGTGGCGCGGCCTGGATGGAAGAAGCCGTCGTACAGCGGGATCAGCTCGGCAAACTCGGCTTCGAAGCGCGCGCGGTTGACGAAGTAGGCCTCGCACGTCACGGCGAAAAATTCGGCGGCGTCCTTCGCCGCGTAGTCGTCCAGCCAGGGTTGCTCGCCACCGAAACGTTCGGCCATGGCCACAGCCTCGCGGAAACGGTCGTAGCTCGCCTGCATGGTCTGCCGCCAGCGCGCGCGGGCCTGCGCCGGGTGACGCGTGCCCAGGAACCCGGTGGGCAAGGGTGGGGCGCCATCCGGCGCTTCTCCCATCGACATGTCGTGCATGTCCAGCTTGTGCACGAACTCGTGGATCACCACGTTGTGGCCGCGTTCTGCCCACTGGCCCGCCTGGGCCACGTCTTCCCAGCTGAGCATGAGGGGGCCGCGGTCCATGGCTTCGCCGGCCAGCACCTCGTCGTAGTGGTGAACCACGCCGGCGCCATCGGTCGTCTTGCGCCGCGCCACCACAGCGCCCGGTTGCACGACGATGCCGACAAAGTCGCCATACCAGTCCAGCAGCTTCAGAGGGTCGCGCACAGGCTCGCCCGACACGCCGTGCATGTGCAGCAGGGGCAGGCAGGCTTGCGCGGCAATGGCCAATGCCATGGCGTCGGTCACCGCTTGCCCGTTGGCGCCGTGGAACTCTTTCTCCAGCAGGAAGTGGGTGCACAGCAGGCGCAGGCGCTGTTGGTCGTCTTCGTCGAGCGCCGCCAGAAACGGGTGTTGGGCGATCGTCGTGCGCCACAGCGCGTCGGGGAGGGGCGTGGGCCGGCGCAGCGCGCGCGGCAGCCAGCGTTGGAGCAGGTCGATCATGGGCAGGGCTCAGCGCGCCAGGGGCAAGCGGTGCACGCCGCGAGCGTCCAGCCGGAGCACTTCGGCGCGCGCCGGCTGCGCGTTCGCATCCCAGTCGCTGAGCACGACGCGTTGCAAACCGTCGCCCAGCGCGTGGGTGGCGGGGCGGTGCGTATGACCATGGATGAGCGTGGGCGCGTTGGCGTGTCGCAGCCAGGCGCGCGCTGCGCTGGTGTCCACGTCGGCCCACAGGCTGGGGTCTTTGCCCGTGCTGCGTTTGCGCGCTTCGCTCTGCGCACGCAAGTCGCGCGCAAGGGCCTCGCGTTGCGGCAGCGGTTGCGCAAGGAATTCGTGTTGCCAGGCGGGGTCGCGCACTTGCGATCGGAATCGCATGTAGTCCGTGTCGGCCAGGCAGAGGGCGTCGCCATGGCTGAGCAACCAGCGCTGGCCGTTGAGCACCAGCACGCTGGGGTCGCTCAGCCGCTGCATGCCACAGGCGTCCAGCGCGGCGGGCCCGACCAGGAAGTCCCGGTTGCCCGCCATGAAGTACACCGGAGCGTGGTCGCTGTAGGCGCGCAGGGCTTGTGCGCAGGCGCGCCAGAAGGCGTGGTCGGTGGAGGTGTGCGCGCGTGCGCCCAGCACATCGTCGCCCACCCACACCTCGAAAAGATCACCCAGGATGAACAGCGCATCGGCGCGTTCGCTGGATGGCCGTTGCAGGTAGTCCAGCCATGCGCCGAACGTGTCGGGCTCGCTCGCCTGCAAGTGCAGATCGGAAATGAAATCGACCGCTTGCCAGCCCGCGGGAGCGATGCATTCGGCGAAGCGGTCGATTGGGGTGTCGGTCATGCAGATCGGGGCGGGGCGCCCCATGCATCAGATCGCGACGGCTTTTTCAATCACGACGTCGTCCTTGGGCACGTCGTCATGGAAGCCCTTGCGGCCGGTGGGCAGGCCTTCGATCTTCTTGACGATCTCGCTGCCCGACACCACTTTGCCGAACACGGCATAGCCCCAGCCTTGTGCGCTGGGCGCCGTGTGGTTGAGGAAGCCGTTGTTGGCGACGTTGATGAAGAACTGCGCGGTGGCGGAGTGTGGGTCGCTGGTGCGCGCCATGGCCACGGTGTAGGTGTCGTTCTTCAGGCCGTTGTTGGCTTCGTTGGTGATGGGTGCGTCGGTGGGCTTCTGGTTCATGCCAGGCTCGAAGCCGCCGCCTTGCACCATGAAGCCGGGGATCACGCGGTGGAACACGGTGTTGTTGTAGTGGCCCTTGTTCACGTAGGCGAGGAAGTTGGCGGTGGATGCGGGGGCTTTTTCAGCGTCCAGCTCGAGCGTGATGACGCCGTGACCGGTGATGTGCAGTTCGACTTTCGGGTTGGCCATGTTTATTTCTCCAGGGTGGCTTTGAGGATGGTGATGGGGGTTCTGGGCACGTCGGTGGGGAACGGGCCGCCAGCGCCGGTGGGCGTGTCCTTGATCTTGTTGACCACGTCCATGCCGGAGACGACCTTGCCGAACACGGTGTAGCCGTAGAGTTCGCCGGCATTGAGCAGGCTGGCGCGCGGCACGTCCTTGTACACCTTGCCACGGTACTCGAACTGCGGCACGGGGTCGCCGGGCGGAATGGGTGTGGGGTCCAGGAAGGCGTTGTCCTTGACGTTGATGAAGAACTGCGACGAGGCGGAGTTGGGGTCGTTGGTGCGGGCCATGGCCACCGTGCCGACCACGTTGCGCGGCCCGCCCTGGGCGATGGCCGCCTGGCCTTCATGGGGGACGGGCGGGCGCGTGGGTTTTTGCGTGTAGCTCTGATCGAAGCCACCGCCCTGCACCATGAAGTTGCTGATCACGCGGTGGAACACCGTGCCGTCGTAGTGCTTGTCGCGCACGTACTGCAGGAAGTTCTCCACCGTCTTGGGCGCCTTGTCGGGGTAGAGCTCGATCACGATGTCGCCCATCGAGGTGCTGAGCTTCACGCGCGGTGCCGTGGTTTGCGCACCGGCCGTCATCGGCAGCCAGGCTGCGCCGGTGGCCAGGGCAATGGCCATGACGGCCGCACGGCGCCGCAGGGGGTGGAGGGACAGTTTCATCAGATCGTTCCTTCAAAAAAGATGGTCCAGCGGTCTTGTTCGCGCACCCAGTACTGGCGCTTGGTCACACCCCGGCTCTGGCCGGCGGCCACCTCGCCAAAGGTGACCACCATGGTGTCCTCCTGGTCGCGCCAGCGCAGGACCGAGAGGTCTTTCATCTGCAGCTCGCGCGAGCCGTTCGCGCGCAGCTCGGTTTCCACACGGGGCCACCACTGGGCCAGATCCCGCCCCTGGCTCATGAAGCGCTGCGAGTAAAACGACTTGAGTTCGTCCAGGTTGCCGGTACTGCGGGTGCGGCGCCAGGAGGCCAGCACTTCCTCGAACTGTGTCAGGTCGCCTGCGAGTGCGTCGGGCTTGACCCACTGCAGCGAGGGCGCGATCACCACCGGCGTGGTGCGAATCTGCACGGTGGAGAGCAGGCGCTGCAGGTCGGGGTTGGACAGCACCACGCAACCGTCGGACGCCTGCGGCGCGCGCACGAACTGCTCGCTGGGCGTGCCGTGCAGCCAGATGCCGCTGCCTGTCTTGCCGCGCTGCACATCGAGCGGGTTGGGGTAGTTGATGGGCAGGGCACCCACGCCGTAGAGGTCGGGCAGATCGGCCGGATTGAGCGTGCTGGTGATGTAGTACACGCCCAAAGGGGTGCGCTTGTCGCCTTCAACAGACTTCTCGATGCCCGACAGGCCGACCGAAATGTAGAAGTCACCAAGGAGTTTGAGGCGTGGTGTACGACCCGTCTCAGTGCCGTTGCGCGCCGCGGTGAGGTTTTCAAACAAATACAGGCGCGAGCGGGAGGCGTCGATGGCGATGGCGTGGCGGCTCTGGGGCGAGAGGGTGAGGAACTGCGTGGGCACGCTGCCTTCGGGCGGCCGCTCGGTCAGGGCCAGCAGGCGGCGGCGCGACTCCTCCCGCAAGGCGCTGAGCTGCGCAGAGGCGGCCATCGCCTTGGTATCCGGTACGTCGCCCAGCAGGCGCACGGGGCGTGTCTGGAGGGTCAGCAGATCGCCGAGCACGAGTTGCGCCAGCTGGAAGTTCGGGTGGTCTCGCACCAGCGACTCGGCGAGCTTCAGGGCCTCGCGGTGCTGTGCATCGCCAATGAGCTGGTAGATCTCGATGAGACGGGCTTCCGCTCGCCCCATCATGGGCTTGGTTTGTTCGAGCCGCTGGCCGCTGAGGGTGACTGGCTCCAGCCCTGAGGGTGGCGGTCCCGCCAGGCTTTGGGCGGCCTCCTGCACGCGGGCCACAGCGGTGTCGAGGAGCGATGTGGGTGCTTCGCGCGGCGGGGTCGCCGATGCCGGCGCGTCGCGTTCGGACGCCGGCCTGTGCAGCAAGGCGGCTGCCACCACCAGGACGGCCAGGATGCCTGCGGCCCATGCGGCACGAGGCCAGCGTCTGGAAGCCTGTGAACCGTAGCCTCGCCCCGGTCTGAGCAGCTCGGTCGAGAGGCTGGCATGGCCCCGTTGCGCGAACCGCCGACTGGCCATCAAGAGCCCGTGGATTCCCGAACGATCAGCCAGCGGCCGCCGCTTTTGACCAGCTCCAGCGTCTTGCGGCTCGTGACGTTCAAGGTGTCGGAGGTGTAGTCCTGACGGAAGCGCGCGGTGGCGCGGTCGCCATTGACGGTGATGTTGAGGTCGCTCACGTCGACCCCGATGCGCGAACGGGGCTCGATGCGCGAGCGGCGCTCCGCTTCCCATGCAGCGCGGCTCATGCCGCCCGGGGGTGTGAAGGCCGGGCCATAAGACCCGAGGTAGCTGGCGACATTTTTCGAGGCCCACGCACGCGCCCACGCGTTCACCGCGGCTTCGGCCTCGCGTTGGGCATCGCCGCTGGCGGCGGGCGCAGCGGGTGCGGAGGCCGGCGGTGGTGCCACGGGTGCGGCGGCAGCGGCAGGCGGCTTCGGCGCTGGCGCAGCGGCTGGCACCGGTGCAGCTGCCGGCGCCGGGGCGGCCGCGACCGAGGTGCTGGTGCGCGCGCCCCGCGTGTCGGCCGCAAACAGGTTGCGGATCAGGCTGAGCTTGGGGGGCACGCCCTGGTTGCTGCCATCGAGCTGCAGCGCCTTGCTGTAGGCCTGGCTGGCGAGCTTGGCGTATACGTCGCCGAGATTCTCGTGCGCCGTGGCATAGCTGGGGTTGGTGCGAATCGCCATTTCGAGGGCGGCGCGCGCCTTGTCGAACTGGCTCTGGCTGGCATAGAGCACCGCGAGGTTGTTGTAGGGCTCGGGCAGTTCGGGGAAGTCTTCGGTGAGCTTGGCGAAGGTGCCGATGGCCTCGGTGGCCTTGCCGCTCTCGGTCTGGATCACGCCCTTGAGGAACCGCATTTGAGGGTCACGCGGCTTGGCGGTCAGGTACTGGTCGGCCTTGGCCATGGCCTCGCCCAACTGACCCGCACGCACCAGCCGGTTGACGTCGGCATATTCGTCGCCTTGCGCCCAGGCCATGGGCATGCCCAGGCTGGCTGCGGTGAGCGTGGCCAGCGCGAGCCGACGCAGGTGAGGCGTGAGGCCGCTTTGGCTGGGCTGTGATTTCGCGGGGTGTTGCATGGGACCTCGGAAGCAAGCCTGGGCATCCGCAAGGGATGGGGCCAGTGAGACGTTGATCGAATGCCTGGAGGCGTGCTGGGGCGCGCCACCGGGCTGGATATACTGGCGGATTGTATCTGAGGGGTCTTGTTCCGATGGCCGCGCCAGACCGTATGGAACACCCGCAAGGCCCGTTGCGCGGAGGGTGCAGCGCACGGCCTGACCGAGCCGGTTTTCCACCCCCGATCACCGCCCTGAATTCCGCGCCTCCCGCCGCCCATGACCCTGAAAATCTACAACACCCTGTCGCGCCGACTGGAGGACTTCCAGCCGATCGAACCCGGGCACGTGCGCATGTACGTCTGCGGCATGACGATCTACGACCTGTGCCACGTCGGCCATGCCCGGATGATGATGGCTTTCGATGTCGTGCAGCGTTGGCTCAAGGTCAGCGGCTACCGCGTGACCTACGTGCGCAACATCACCGACATCGACGACAAGATCATCAAGCGCGCGCTGGAGCGAGGCATCACGTTGCGTGCGCTGACGGACGAGATGACGGCGGCCATGCACCAGGACATCGGTGCGCTGGGCATCGAGCCGCCCAGCATCGAGCCGCGCGCCACTGAATACGTGCCGCAGATGCTGTCGTTGATCGAGACGCTGCAGCACAAGGGCCTGGCCTACCAGGCCGACAACGGCGACGTGAATTACGCCGTGCGCAAGTTCCCTGGGTACGGCAAGTTGTCGGGCAAGTCGCTGGACGACCTGCGCGCCGGCGAACGCGTGGCGGTGGCGAGCGACAAGAACGACCCGCTGGACTTCGTGCTCTGGAAATCGGCCAAACCGGATGAGCCCGAAGAGGCCAAGTGGGCCAGTGCCTACGGCGCCGGCCGCCCGGGCTGGCACATCGAGTGCTCGGCCATGAGTTGCAGCACCTTGGGCGAGACCTTCGACATCCATGGCGGCGGTGCAGACCTGCAGTTTCCCCATCATGAAAACGAGATCGCCCAGAGCGAAGGCGCAACCGGCAAACCGCTGGCGAACTTCTGGGTGCACAACGGCTTCGTGCGGGTGGACAACGAAAAGATGTCCAAGAGCCTGGGCAACTTTTTCACCATTCGCGAGGTGTTGGCCAAGTACGACCCCGAGACGGTGCGGTTTTTCATCCTCCGCGCGCACTACCGCAGCGCGTTGAACTACAGCGACGTGCATCTGGACGACGCCCGGGGCGCACTCAAGCGGCTTTACACCGCGCTGTCCCACGTGCCTGCAGCGCCGGTGGGCGCGATCGACTGGACGCAGCCGCATGCCCAGCGCTTCCGCGATGCCATGAACGAAGACTTCGGCACGCCGGAGGCGGTCGCGGTGCTGTTTGATCTGGCGGGCGAGGTCAACCGCAGCAAGGACGTCGCGTTGTCCGGCTTGCTGCGCGCGCTCGGCGGGACGCTGGGCCTGTTGCAGGCCGATCCGGCCCTGTACCTGCAGGGGGGTGGTGCCGAGGCAGGCTTGGGCGAAGCCGACATCCTGGACTTGATCGGCCAGCGGGCCCTTGCCAAACAGGCGCGCAACTTTGCAGAGGCCGACCGCATTCGCCAGCAGCTGCTGGACCAAGGCGTTGTGCTCAAGGACAGTGCCGCAGGCACGACCTGGGAGCGCAGCTGATGGCACCCACCGCGATGCCGGAACTCAGCGCAGACGCGCCCGCCTACTGGGCTGAGGCCTGTCGCCATCTCATGAAGCGCGACCGGGTCATGAAAAAGCTCATACCCCAGCATGGCAGCGCATGCCTGCAGTCGCGTGGCGATGCATTCGTCACGCTGGCTCGCAGCATCGTCGGCCAACAGATTTCGGTGAAGGCGGCCCAGTCGGTGTGGGACCGCTTTGCCGTATTGCCCAAGAAAATGCTGCCCGCCCAGGTGCTCAAGCTGAAGGTGGACGACATGCGGGCCGCAGGGCTGTCGGCCCGAAAGGTGGAGTACCTGGTGGATCTCGCCTTGCACTTTGCCAACGACCAGGTGCACGTGAGCCAGTGGGCCGAGATGGATGACGAAGCCATCATTGCGGAGCTGGTGGCCATTCGAGGCATCGGCCGCTGGACGGCCGAGATGTTCCTGATCTTTCACCTCATGCGGCCCAACGTACTACCCCTGGACGACATCGGCCTGCAGAACGGCATCAGTCGTGCCTACTTTTCCGGCGAGCCCGTCAGCCGCAGCGAGATTCGCGAAGTGGCCCATACCTGGGCGCCCTATTGCAGTGTGGCGACTTGGTATATTTGGCGGTCGCTCGATCCGCTGCCGGTGAGTTACTGATCGCACCGGGACGTCGTTGCCACAAGACCAAAGGAGCCCACCTTGGCCAAAAAGAATTTTCTCGACTTCGAGCAGCCCATTGCCGAGCTCGAAACCAAGATTGAAGAGCTGCGCTACGTGCAGACGGAATCGGCGGTCGACATCTCTGAAGAGATCGAACAGCTCGCTGGCAAGAGCCTTCAGCTCACCAAAGACATCTACAGCAGCCTCACGCCGTGGCAGATCACCAAGATCGCGCGCCATGCCGATCGGCCTTACACGCTGGACTACGTGCGCGAGATCTTCACGCACTTTCAGGAGTTGCATGGCGACCGCCACTTCGCGGACGACCTGAGCATCGTGGGCGGGCTGGCGCGTTTCAATGGCCAGCCCTGCATGGTGCTCGGCCACCAGAAGGGCCGTGACACGAAAGAACGTGGCCTGCGCAACTTCGGCATGACCAAGCCCGAGGGCTATCGCAAGGCGCTGCGGCTGATGAAGCTGGCCGAGAAGTTCAAGCTGCCCGTGTTCACGTTCGTGGACACACCCGGTGCGTATCCGGGTATCGACGCCGAAGAGCGCGGTCAGTCCGAGGCGATCGGTCGCAACATCTTCGAGATGGCGCAGCTTGAAGTGCCGATCATCTCCACCATCATTGGTGAAGGCGGCTCGGGTGGTGCGCTGGCCATCGCGGTGGCCGATCAGGTGCTCATGCTGCAGTATTCCGTGTATTCGGTGATCAGCCCCGAAGGCTGTGCCTCGATCCTCTGGAAGACCAGCGACCGCGCCAGCGATGCCGCCGATGCCCTGGGCATCACGGCGCACCGTCTCAAGGCACTTGGCTTGGTGGACAAGATCGTCAACGAGCCCGTAGGCGGTGCCCATCGAGACCACAAGCAGATGGCCGCCTTCCTCAAGCGCGCGCTGGGCGACGCCTGGCGCCAGGTGGCAGACCTCAAGGTCAAAGAGCTGGTCGACCGCCGTTACGCGCGGCTGAACAGCTACGGTCGCTACACCGACACCAAGGCCGAAAGCAAGGACAAACGCTGAGGTGAATACCCCGGCCCAGCCACTCGCCAATCCCTGCGATCAGGCGTTGGCAGCGTGGTGGGCGCGTGGGGTGGGCGACGCGGGCGCCGTGCTGCCGGACCGCGTGGCCGTGGCCTTCAGTGGCGGGGCCGATTCCACGGCCTTGCTGCTGGCTGCGCACCGGCGATGGCCGGGCAGGGTGGTGGCCCTGCATGTGCACCATGGCTTGCAGGCAGCGGCCGATCAGTTCGAGTCCCACGCGAAAGCGTTCTGTGCCGAGCACGGCGTGCTGCTTGAAGCGGAGCGCGTTCAGGCTCGCCACGCGCCAGGCGAGAGCCCGGAGGACGCGGCGAGGCAGGCTCGCTACGTGGCACTCGCGCGCATGGCCCGGCAGGCAGGTGCGGCCGTGGTGC
>NZ_JAHVAB010000059.1 GCF_019264445.1 Hydrogenophaga sp. | reverse complement strand
CACGAACGCCTGGTGGCCCTGGCCGCTGCGGGCGAAAACGTGCCGCCCGTGCTCGCCTTCGACGGCTTCGCCCTCACCACTGGCGACATCGGCGAAACGGTGGACCTGCAACTGCACCGCATGCCCGAAGGCGAACGCCTGCCCCTGATGTGCGCCGCCAGCGCCGACCTGGCGCGCTTTCACGCACGCGGCCAATGGCACGGCGGCGCCCAGCTGCGCAACACCACCTGGAACGGCGAGCGCTTTGCGCGGCTCGACTTCGAAGAACGCCTGCGCCCCGGCATGGCGCTGCAGACCGTGCAGGTGTACGACGTGCTGCAAATGCTCCTGTCGCTCGCGCGCTTTCTGCAACCCCTGGGCCCCGGCGCCGTGCAAGCCGTGCTGCAGGCCTACGACACCGCCGGCCCCGGCGGCCCCGCCTTGCGCGAGTTCATCGAACACCTGCTGCCCAGGCTGCAGCGCGTGTCCCGCATCGCGGCCTGGTCGAAGCGGCTGGATGGCTCGCGCGAGTTGATGCGCTTGCGCACGGTGCTGGAGGGGATGGCGGGGTTTGTCGGGCGGGGGGGGTGAGGCGCCTGCACACCGCCAAGATGTCTTGGCAATGGTTGCGAGCCTCTACGGCCTTCGGTAGACCCGCGCACAAATGGAAAAGCGAACCGCAATCACAACCCCGCTCTGGACAATTGCATTGAGCGTTGCCGCAGTCCTTGTGCTGATGCGAGAGAAATGAGACGCGCGCAAACGAGATACTCGTCAAGCCACTTCCATGGGTCGCTTCCTGCATGCGACCCACAACGCCTACCCGTCCCATGAACACTGCACCGCAACACCTCGCTTTCCACGGAACGATCGTCCTTCTCTTCGGCTTGCTGCTCGGCGCACCTTATGCCAAGGCCATCAAGGCGAGCGCATCCGCCCAGGTTGTCCATTCCTGGCGCGTCGCACATCAAAGCTTGTCGCTGGGTGCGGTGCTCATGTTTTCGGTGGCAGCGGTCATGCCGCTTTTGGTGAAGTCGCAGCCCATGGCTTGGGCCATTGCCTTGAGCCTCATCGTGTCGGCCTACGCCTTCTGCATCGCTACGCCACTGGCCGCCATCACGGAAGACCGAGGCCTCCAATCGGGTTCCCGTGGTTGGGCGCGTTTGGTGTACTGGGGTAACGTCGTTGGAGCAGCCACCTCGCTGGTCGGCGCCTTCGTTCTCGTCATTGCCGGTGGGTTGTCGCTGCTTTAACTCGGCCCCTGGCTATGTAGAAACACTTGCGCTGCAAACACCATCATGTTGCGCTGTCGCCCTTCATCCCGTTTGCTCGTTCTTTGCCCTGCAAGACGCTTGCTCCTGCTTCGCTTCGTGCACAAAACGGGCGCTCTGAAGGGGCAGAACTACTGGGCGACGCCTGGCGGAGGGCTGGAGCCAGGGGAAACTTTCGCAGAGGCCGCCGTGCGCGAGTTGATGGAAGAGACGGGCATACAGGTCGCGGATGTGGGGGACCCGATTGCCCGACGCGAGTTCGTGTTGCAGCTGCCAGATGGTGTAGAGGTCATTGCCGATGAACAGTTCTTCGTCGTCACCGTACCGGACCAGACCTTGCACCGGGATCGCTGGAGTGCTCAGGAAGTCGACGTCATCAACGACCACAAATGGTGGTCTGCGTCGGAACTCCAGTTGACCAGCGACGTCTTGTGGCCAGCAGACTTGCCGGAATTGCTGATGTCTCGAGGGTGTTGGGTGCGCAACTGATTTCAGCCGTCTGACGGGTGACTTTTGAGAAAGAAGAACAGTCACTCAGGGGCCAGATCCGAGCTTGTGGCGCACGTTACATTCTCGCCAGCCCAAGCTTTGCATCCTGCTTCGTTGCCCGGTTGCCGCGAAAGCGGGGCCACACAAGGCCACCCCCTATCCCTCATCAGCAAGGAAACCCATGCGTCTCATCTCCACTTTGGCTCTCGCAACGGCCGTGTTCTTGACCGGGTGCGCCGCCACAGTCACCCGCGACGCCAAGGCGCCCGCCGCTTCAGGCGCTTCGCCTGCCGCTGCCAAGACGGTGGTGCTGGAGGTTTATGGCGCACGCAACATCGGCTCTGGTGAAGACTGGGACGCTTTGCTGGAAGAGTGGCAGACCTCCATGTCTGCCGCCGCGGCCAGCAAGGGTGCCCAGTTCAAGCTCGCCAAGGCGGAGGCTGCGCGCCCCTCCGGGCCAGCCGTCCTGGTGAAGATGAAGGTGAACGACTTCCGGTATGTCTCGCAAGCCAAGCGCTACGCGGTGGGCGTGTTTGCGGGCAACGCGTTTATGGACCTCGATGTGGAGTTCGTCGAGTTGCCGCAGCTCAAGACGTTTGCCAACCGGAAGTTTCAAACCTCTTCAAGCGCGTGGCAGGGCGTGTTCTCAGCGATGACGCCCAAGCAGGTGGAAGCAGTCTCGAAGGAGATCATGTCCGAGGTCGCCGGGGACTGATGCGAACGCGGCCTGACCCAAGGCCCGGCCGTGCTCAGGTCTTGTACCCCGCATCCAGCTTCTCCACCTTGCGCAGCAGCGCCGGCCAGGCCAGTTGCGCGCCTTGTCCGGCGGTGGCGATGCGCATCACATCCGCCATGCCGGCGAGGATCTTCGGGTCGACCTGGGTGAGTTCGGTGCCGCCAGCCATGGCGTCGATCTGGATGCGGCAGGTGTTTTCGAACGTGTACATGGCCAGGAAGGCTTCGGCGATGCCGCGGCCCACGGTGAGCAGGCCGTGGTTGCGCAGCACGAGGTAGTTGGCCTTGCCCAGGTCGGCCTGCAGGCGCGGCTTTTCTTCGGGGCGGAAGGCCACGCCTTCGTAGTCGTGGTACGCGAGCGAGGCGAGCACGAAGGTGCTTTGCTGGCTGATGGGCAGGATGCCGGCCTTCTGTGCGCTCACGCCCACGCCGGCGTGCGTGTGGGTGTGCAGCACGCAGCCGGCTTCGGGCCGCGCTTCGTGCACGGCGCTGTGGATGACGAAGCCGGCGGGGTTCACCGGGAACGGCGAGTCGTGCAGCTTGTTGCACGCCATGTCGACCTTCACCAGGCTGCTGGCGGTGATCTCGTCGAACATGAGTCCGTAGGGGTTGATGAGGAACTGGTGTTCGCCGCCGGTCACGCTGTCGGGCAGCTTGGCGCTGATGTGGGTGAAGACGAGGTCGCTCCAGCCGTAGGCGGCCACGAGCCGGTAGCAGGCGGCGAGGTCGCAGCGCAGCGCCCATTCTTCGGCGCTGACGACTTCTTTCAGGGAGGGGATGTGCATGGGGTGTCTCCTGTGGCGCCCCGGGCGGGCGCGGTGTCCTGCACTGTATGCCGCTGCGGCGCGCGTGTCGTGTCCCTGTCAAGACAGCGGCGCGCGCGGGCTCACTTTTTCAGGGCGCAGGTGTTGAAGCCGAGCAGCGCGTAGGGCGGGCACCAGCCCACCAGGCCGGTGAGCAGGGGCATCACGCCCAGGTAGCCCCACAGGCCGACGGTGCCGGTGGCCGCGGCGGCCATGAGGCCGAGGCCGACGAGGATGCGAAGGGTGCGGTCGATGCCGCCGACGTTTTGGGTCATGGTGTGCTCCGGTTGGGTGGATCGCCCCGGGGCGGGGCGTGCGGCCATTGAACGCCGTTGTGCCGCGCGGGTATGTGACCTGGGTCACACAGCGGTTTCAGCGCGAGGCTGATGCGGCGGGCGAGGCGATGGCGCGCAGCGCGGCGCTGTTGCAGATGGTGATGCACTCGCGCGAGAGTTCGATGAGCCCGTCGCGCTCGAAGCGGTGCAGCAGCCGGGTGACGATTTCGCGCACGGTGCCCAGCTCGTCGGCCAGGGCCTGGTGGGTGGCGTGCACCTGTGTGCCGTGGCCGAGCAGGGTGGCGGCCAGGCGGCTGTCGAGCCGCTGGAAGGCGATGGCTTCAATGAGCGCGGTGAGGTCGGCCATGCGGGTGGCAAAGAGGCCGAGCACGAATTCGCGGAAGTCGGCCTGCGCGAGCGCGGCGCGAAAGGCGTCGGGGGCGAGCAGCGTGAGGCGCGTGGGCTTTACCGCCACGCCGTGCGCGCTCAGGGGTTGCTGCGCAAACAGGCACGACGACGACACCAGGCAGAGTTCGCCGGGCACCACGCGGTAGAGCTCGAGCTCGCGCCCGCTGCTGGCCGAGCGGGACACGCGCACTTCACCGCTGAGCAGCAGCGGGAAGCCGGCGCAGGGCGAGTGTTCATGAAACAGGGTGGTGCCGGCGGGCACCTCCATGACGGGCAGGGCCTGCGCGTCCAGCGGCGCCAGCGCGGTGCGCAGCGCGGGGTAGAGCTGGGCCAGGGTCTGCTGGTCGGCGGGGTTCATGTGGCGTGGGGCCGGGTGGCGGTTTCCAGGCGGGTGAGCCAGGCCATGGCGTGTTCGCGGCTGCTGCCGCACATCTCGGGCCCGGGGACGAGGGAGCTGCACACGGCGGGGCGTTCGGGCTGGCCAAAGAGGCAGCAGCGCAGGGCGCCGTCCAGGTGGGGGCACGGCATGCCGGCGGGCTTGCCCTGGGGCAGGCCGGGCAGGGGGCTGCTGATGGACGGGGCCGTGCAGCAGGCGGCGCAGCCGGGGCGGCAGGCCGTGGCAAGGGGGGCGGTGGGCATGGTGATGCATTGTCGCGCTGCACCCGGGCCCTACACTGTTTGCATCTCTGCCTTTTGCACCATGGCCATCACGTCTCCTACCCCTTCCACGGCTTCCGCCCCGGCGCCCGCCAGCCCCGAGACCCTCATTTCCCGGCTGAGCCAGTGGCGCCTGTGGGTGTATGCGGCGCTGGCCGTGTTGCTGGGTGCGCTGGTGGTGCAGGCGGCCCACAAGCTCATGACCGAGATGAGCTACGAGCAGATCGTGGAGGTGGTGCGCGGCACGCCGGCCACAGCGCTGCTGCTCTCGGTACTGGCCACGGCAGCGAGTTACTTCGCGCTCACCTTCTACGACCGCACGGCGCTCGCCTACGCGGGTGCGCAGCTGCCGCAGCGCGTCGTGGCCAAGACGGCGTTCATTGCGTATGCGCTGTCCAACACGATTGGCCTGGGCGTGCTCACGGGCGGTGCGGTGCGCATGCGGCTGTATGGCGCGGCGGGGCTGGAAGCGGGGTTGATTTCGCGGGCCATCGTGTTCAACGCGTTCGGCTTTGGCATCGGCATTGTGGTGGTGGGCGCGGCGGCGCTGGTGTGGGGCGCGGGCACGGTGCAGACGGTGTTTGGCACGCCGCCGGGCGTGTTGCGCGGTGTGGCGGTGGTGGTGTTGCTGGCGGCGGGTGCGTTCATCGGCTTTTGCCAGCGTGGCGGTGTGCAGCCTGTGTGGCGCGGTGTGTCGCTGCGCCTGCCGAGTGCGCCGCTGGCCGCGCAGCAGCTGCTTATTTCTGCGCTGGACGTGGTGGCCGCGGCCGCCGCGCTGTGGTTTCTGCTGCCCTCGGGCGCGATCGCGTTCCCGGCGTTTGTGGGCTTCTTCGCGCTGGCGATTGCGCTGGGTGTCATCAGCCACGTGCCGGGCGGCCTGGGCGTGTTTGAGGCGGTGATGTTGCTCGCCCTGGGCCAGCATGTGCCGGCCGAGCAGATTGCCGGTGCGCTGGTGCTGTTTCGGGTGATCTACTTTCTGCTGCCCCTGGCGCTGGCTGTGGCGATGCTGGCCGGTGCCGAGTGGCAGCGCGGCGCGGCCACGCCGGTGGTGAAGGCGGCGGCGAGCCTGTCGCCGCTGTTGTTGTCGGCGTTCACCTGGGTGGTGGGTGTGGTGCTGCTGGTGTCGGGCGTGACGCCGGCCACCGACGACGCCACCGAGCTGCTCACGCTGTACATGCCGCTGCCGGTGGTGGAGGCGGCGCACTTTCTGGGCAGCATCGCCGGGCTGGCGCTGCTGTTTGTGGCGCGCGGCATGTTCCTGCGGCTCGACGCCTCGTGGTGGGCTGGCCTGGGGCTGGCGCTGGTGAGCCTGGTGCTGTGCCTGCCCAAGGGCATTGCGGTGTCGGAAGCGGTGTTGCTGCTGGTGCTGGCGGGCGCCCTGGCGCTCTCGCGCAAGCAGTTCAACCGGCGCGCGGCGCTGTTCTCGCAGGCCTTTACCTGGGGCTGGCTGGGGGCGGTGGTCGCGGTGGTGGCGGCGGTCACGGCGCTGCTGTTTTTTGTGTACCGCGACGTGGACTATGTGGACCAGGTGTGGTGGCAGTTCGAGTTCGACGGCTACGCACCGCGCTCGCTGCGCGCGCTGGTGGCGGTGGCGCTGCTCACGCTGATGATCGCGCTGGGCCAGCTGCTGCGCCGCCCGCAGGGTGTGCTGGTGAAGCCCGACAACGGCGCGCTGGACCAGGCCGCGCGCATCGTGCGCGCGCAGCCCTCGGCGGGTGCGGGGCTGGTGATGATGGGCGACAAGAGCCTGATGGTGTCGGATTCGCAGCGCGCGTTCATCATGTTTGGGCGGCGCGGGCGCTCGTGGGTGGCGCTGTACGACCCGGTGGGGCCCGCCAGCGAGTGGACGGAACTCGTGTGGCGCTTCGTGGAGCAGGCGCGCGAATCGGGCGGGCGCGCGGCTTTCTACCAGGTGCGCCCCGAAGGCCTGCCGGTGTACCTCGACGCGGGCCTGCGCGTGCACAAGCTGGGCGAATGCGCGCTGGTGGACCTGCCCGGCTTCAGCCTGCAAGGCAAGGCGCGCTCGAACCTGCGCCACGGCGTGGCCCGGGCCCAGCGCGAGGGGCTGAGCTTCGAGGTGCTGGCGCCCGCGCAGGTGGCCGAGGTGTTTGACCAGCTGCAAACCATCTCGGATGCGTGGCTGGCCGAGCACCACACGGCCGAAAAGTCGTTTTCGCTGGGTGCCTTCAAGCGCGACTATGTGCTGCGCCAGCCGGTGGCGGTGGTGCGCCAGGGCGAGCGGCTGGTGGCCTTTGCCACGCTGCTCTGCACCGACGTCAAGCTCGAAGCCAGCGTGGACCTGATGCGCCAGCTGCCCGACGCGCCGCGCAGCGCCATGGACTTCCTGTTTGCGCAGACCATCCTGCACTTTCAGGCGCAGGGCTACCAGCGCTTCAACCTCGGCATGGTGCCGCTCTCGGGCATGGCGCAGCACCCGCTGGCGCCCAACTGGCACCGCCTGGGGCGCCTGCTGTTCAACCACGGCGAAAACTTCTACAACTTTCAGGGCCTGCGGGCGTTCAAAGAAAAGTTCGACCCCGTCTGGGAGCCGCGCTACCTCGCGTCGCCCGGCGGCTTTGCCCCCTTTTTCATCCTGACCGACGTGGCCGCGCTGATCGCCGGCGGCCTGCGCCGGGTGATCACCAAATGAAGACACTGCTCATCACCGCCAGCCTGCTCGGCGCCCTGTGGTTGCCCGGCCTGGCCAGCGCGCAGGCGCCGGCCAAAAGCCCGGCCCCGGCCGCCGCCTTCGAGACACTGTCGCACGGCAACTTCAAGAACGTGGCGCTCTACCGGCCGCAGGGCGAGGCGAAGTCGTTTGTGTTGTTCCTCTCGGGCGACGCCGGCTGGACGCCGGCCCTGGGCGCCCAGGCGCAGGCGCTCGCCGCCAACGGCGCGCTGGTGGCCGGCCTCCACACGCCCCGCCTGCTGGCCGCGCTTACCAAAGACGGCGGCGACTGCCTGTTGCCCGATGGCGACCTGGAAAACCTCTCGCACTTTCTGCAGGGCTATGCCCGTTTGCCGGGGTACTTTCCGCCGCTGCTCGTGGGCCAGGGCCTGGGCGGCACGCTGGCCTACGCCATGCTCGCGCAGGCGCCGGCCGACACGTTTGGCGGCGCGATCTCCATGGACTTCTGCCCCACGCTGGTCGTGAAGCGCCCGCTGTGCAAGGGCGACGGCGTGAACTTCAAGCGCAACGCCCCCGGCGCGGGCATCACGCTGCTGCCCTCTTCACACACGAAAGCGCCCTGGGCGGTGTTGCAGCCCGCCGAGGCCACCGCTTGCGCCCCCGCGCAGGTGCAGGACTTCGTGGCGCAGGTGCGCGGTACCGAGCTGGTGAGCGTGCCCGTGGCCGACGCCACGGCCGCGCTGCTGGAGGCGCAGCGCAAGCTCAGCCGCGCGCCCACCGCCGCGCCGCCCGCGCCCGACACCGGCGTGGCCGATCTGCCGCTGGTGCCGGTGCCGTCGGCCCGGGTGTCCGACACGTTTGCCGTGCTGCTCTCGGGCGACGGCGGCTGGGCCGGCATCGACAAGGAACTGGCCGCCAAGCTCTCGGCGGCGGGGGTGCCGGTGGTGGGTTGGGATTCGCTGCGGTATTTCTGGTCGGCGCGCACGCCCGATGGCCTGGCGCTAGACCTGGACCGCGTGGTGCGCAGCTACGCCACGCAATGGAAGAAAACGCGCGCCCTGCTGATCGGCTATTCGCAGGGCGCGGACGTGCTGCCGTTTGCGGTGAACCGGCTGCCGGCGGCGTCTCGCGGGCTGGTGGCGCACACGGTGCTGATCGGGCCGGGGGAAAAGGCGTCTTTCGAGTTCCGCCTGGGCAACTGGCTCACGCGCGACAAGAGCGGCCTGCCGCTCAAGCCCGAGCTGGCCAGGCTCACGGCTGCCCACACGCTGTGCGTGTACGGCAAGGACGACCGCGACACCATCTGCCCGCGCATCCCGGTGGAGCACGTGACGCCCGTGCCCATGGCCGGCGATCACCACTTTGACGGCATCTACCAGAAGCTGACCGAGCAGATCCTGCAGCGCACCCGCTCACCGTCGCCCTGAGTCTCGCTGAGTCGCGCTGAGGGCGCGGGTCTTCAGCCCTGGAAGCGCTGCGCCGCCCAGAGCGCCTGCTCGACCACGCCTTGCACGCCCTGGCGCGCGGGCTCCGCCACCAGATGGCCGCTGGCGTCGAAAGCGTCACCGGCCTTGCTCAGTGCAAACTGTTTCGGCGCCACCCAGCACTGCAAATTTGATAGCAATGGTGCCAAGTGAGACAAGCTCCGCAGGCCGCCCAAGGCGCCTGGTGAGGCGCTGAGCAGGCCCACCACCTTGCCGGCGAAAGGCTTGGTGCCGCTGCCCCAGGTGGCGTCGCCCTTGACGGGGCTGGACACCCAGTCGATGGTGTTTTTGAGCAGGCCGGTGTAGCTGCCGTTGTACTCGGGCGAGCAGATCACCCAGGCCGGGTGCGCGTGGAAGATTTCCTTGAGGCGGATGGCGGCGGCGGGTGTGCCGCGCGCCTCCAGGTCGGCGTTGTAGAGCGGCAGGTCGAAGTCGGCCAGCTCCAGGTGCGTGACCTGCGCGCCTTGGGCACGCGCCAGGTCGGCGGCCACGTGGGCAAGCCGGCGGTTGAAAGACTGGGCGCGTGTGCTGCCCGCGAAGACGAGGAGGGAGGGGGTGGTCATGCCGGGATTTTGGCACCCGCGCTCGTGCGCGCCCCGGCTTCAGGGGATTTCGCCGAACCCGCCGTCGGGCGGTGGGGGCGGCGTGATCACGGGCGCCGGTGGTGGCGGAGGAGGGGGCGGGCAGCGCGTGCTGGTGATGCCCCAGGCCATCTGGTAGCGCTCGTTGAGCAGGTCACGCCCCACGGTGACGGTGGTGCGCGTGAAGTTGTAGCCCACGCCCACGTCCAGACCGAGGCGCTGCGGGAAGAAGTTCACGCCCGCCGCGAGTACGGGCTTGTGGCGTTTGTCGGATGACAGGATCTTGAAGGTGACGCCGGTGTCGCCGCCGAAGTTGTGGCTGATGCCGAACATGAAGGCGGCGCCCGCGTGGGCATTCAGACAAGCCAGTGCGGCGGAGCCGGCCACGAGCCATGGGGTTTTCATTGCGGTTCCTTCCTGTGAACACCCAACGGTGGGTGGGCTCAGGTTAGGAAAAGGAGGTCCGCTCGCCCATCGGCGCGGCGCGTTAGCGCCGGCGCCGCAAGGCCCTGGTGCGATGGCGGGCAGGACACAGATCGCGCAACGGTGGGACAATCGCGGGTTGCCCGGGGCGCCGGGCGGCAGCACCCTTGAAGCGATCACCACCATGTTGTACCCACAGGAATTCGATGTCATCGTCGTCGGCGGCGGGCACGCCGGCACCGAGGCCGCGCTGGCCGCCGCGCGCATGGGCAGCACGACGCTGCTGCTCACGCACAACATCGAGACGCTGGGCCAGATGAGCTGCAACCCCAGCATTGGGGGCATCGGCAAGGGGCACCTCGTGAAAGAGGTGGACGCGCTGGGCGGCGCCATGGCGCTGGCCACCGACGAAGGCGGCATTCAGTTCCGTATCCTCAACAGTTCCAAGGGTCCGGCCGTGCGCGCCACCCGCGCCCAGGCCGACCGCGTGCTCTACAAGGCCGCCATTCGCCGCACGCTGGAGAACCAGCCCAACCTGTGGCTGTTCCAGCAGGCGGTGGACGACCTGATGGTGGAGGGCGACCGCGTGGTGGGGGCGGTAACGCAAGTGGGCATCCGCTTCCGCAGCCGCACGGTGGTGCTCACCGCCGGCACCTTCCTCGACGGCAAGATCCACGTCGGCCTGAACAACTACGCCGCCGGCCGCGCGGGCGACCCGCCGGCGGTGTCGCTCTCGGCCCGCCTGAAGGAGCTGAAGCTGCCGCAAGGCCGGCTGAAAACCGGCACGCCGCCGCGCCTGGACGGCCGCAGCATCGACTACAGCAAGTGCACCGAACAGCCCGGCGACGGCGTGCCCGGCGGCATGAACGCCGACCAACCCGTGCCGGTGTTCAGCTTCATGGGCAGCACGGCGATGCACCCGCGCCAGGTGCCTTGCTGGATCACGCACACCAACGAGCGCACGCACGAGATCATCCGCAGCGGCTTTGACCGCAGCCCCATGTTCACCGGCAAGATCGAGGGCGTGGGCCCGCGCTACTGCCCGAGCGTGGAAGACAAGATCAACCGCTTCGCCGACAAGGACAGCCACCAGATCTTTCTGGAGCCCGAGGGGCTGACCACGCACGAGGTCTACCCCAACGGCATCTCCACCAGCCTGCCGTTTGACATCCAGTACCAGCTGGTGCGCAGCATGGCCGGCCTGGAGAACGCGCACATCCTGCGGCCGGGCTACGCCATCGAGTACGACTACTTTGACCCCCGCTCGCTGAAGAACAGTTTCGAGACGCGGCAGATCCAGGGCTTGTTTTTCGCCGGCCAGATCAACGGCACCACCGGCTACGAAGAAGCGGCGGCGCAGGGCCTGTTTGCCGGCATCAATGCCGCGCTGCAATGCCGGGGCGAGCAGGCCTGGCTGCCCCGCCGCGACGAGGCTTACCTCGGTGTGCTGGTCGACGACCTCGTGACCCAGGGCGTGACCGAGCCCTACCGTATGTTCACCAGCCGGGCCGAGTTCCGCCTGCAGCTGCGCGAGGACAACGCCGACATGCGCCTGACCGAAGCGGGTCGCCGCATGGGGCTGGTGGGCGATGCGCAGTGGGACGCCTTCTGCCGCAAGCGCGACGCGGTTTCACGTGAAACCGAGCGCCTGAAAGCCACCTGGGTGAACCCGCGCAACCTGCCCGCCGAAGAAAGCGAGCGGGTGCTGGGCAAGGCCATCGAGCACGAACACAACCTGTTCGACCTGCTGCGCCGCCCGGGTGTGGCATATGCATCGCTGGTCGGCATGGACGGCGGCAAGTACCAGGCGGCCGATGTTTCACGTGAAACGCTGGCCGATCTGCTGGAGCCGGTGGTCGAGCAGCTGGAGATTGCCGCGAAGTATTCCGGCTACATCGACCGCCAGAAAAACGAGGTGGAGCGCGCTGCCCACTACGAGGGCCTGAAACTGCCCGCCGACCTGGACTACCTGCAGGTGACGGCACTTTCTTTTGAAGCCCGGCAGAAGCTGGCCAAGCACCGGCCCGAGACGCTGGGGCAGGCCTCGCGCATTTCGGGCATCACGCCGGCCAGCATTTCGCTGCTGCTGATCCACCTGAAGAAGCGTGGCTTCAAGGGGTTTGCCACGCTGCCGGTGGCGGCAGATGTGTCCTCCGACGTCGCGGCATGAGCGACCTGAAGACCACCTTGCAGGCCGGCCTGCAGTCGCTGGGGCTCGGACTCGATGCGCGGCAGGTCGATCTGCTGCTGGATTACCTGGGCCTGCTGCAGAAGTGGAACAAGGTCTACAACCTCACGGCGGTGCGCGACCCGGCCGAGATGATGACCCATCACCTGCTCGACAGCCTCGCGGCCATCCGGCCGCTGCTGGCGCAGACGCAGGGCAGGGCGCTGCAGCTGCTGGACGTGGGCTCGGGCGGCGGCCTGCCGGGTGTGGTGATCGCCATCGCCTGCCCCCACATCAACGTGACCTGCGTGGACACCGTGGCCAAGAAAGCCGCGTTCATCCAGCAGGCGGCGGCCACCCTGAAGCTGCCCAACCTGCGCGGCCTGCACGCCCGGGTGGAGACCCTCAACGCGCTTTCGGGCCCGGGTTACGACGTGGTGTGTTCGCGCGCCTTTGCCTCGCTGGTGGACTTCGTGCACTGGTCGCACGACGCCCTCAACCCCGGTGGCGTGTGGATGGCCATGAAGGGCAAGCACCCTGGCGACGAGCTGGCGGCGCTGAAAAAAGACGCAGAGGCGGTCGATGTGTTTCACGTGGAACCGCTGCATGTGCCGGGGTTGGACGCCGAGCGTTGCATCGTCTGGATGCGCCCGGGCCCCGGACCTGTTGCCTGAGCATCACAGCCGGCGGGCTGGCGGGACGATGGGGGCAGGGCGCTGAACCCCTTCACGTAAACTCGACCCTCCACTTTTCGGGGGCACCTCCATGTTCGGCATTGCAGATTACGGCGCTTTTGTGGCCGCCATCGTCGTCTTTTTGCTCATTCCCGGGCCGGGCAATCTGGCGCTGATCACCTCCACCGGCAAGGGTGGCGTGCGCGGTGGCCTGGCGGCGACCTTCGGGGTGATCGCTGGCGACCAGGTGCTGATGTGGCTGGCGGTGGCGGGCGTGGCCGCCCTGTTGACGGCTTACCCCGCCGCGTTCAGCGCGGTGCAATGGCTGGGCGCGGCCTATCTGGCCTGGCTGGGCTGGAAGATGCTGACCGCCAAACCCGGTGATGCGCCCGTGCTCAATATCCGCCCGCGCCAGTACTTCCAGCAGGCGTTCGCGATCACCTTGCTCAACCCCAAGGCCATCGTCTTCTACATGGCGTTTTTCCCGCTCTTTGTCGACCCGGCCCGCCACCAGGGCCTGCTGACGTTCGGCGCGATGGCCGTCACCGTGGCCTTTCTCACCTTTCTCTATGGCCTGACCGCCGTGCTGCTCACCCACTTTCTGGCGGAGCGCATGCGCGCCAACCCGCGGGTGGTGCGCGCGCTGGAGAAGCTGGCGGGCGTCTTCCTCATCGGCTTCGGCATCAAGCTGGCCATTTCCAAGTAAGCACCCATGGCCAAGATCTTTTGCGTTGCCAACCAGAAGGGCGGGGTCGGCAAGACCACCACCACGGTCAACCTGGCCGCCGGCCTGGCCAAGGTCGGTCAGCGGGTGTTGATGGTCGACCTGGACCCCCAGGGCAACGCCACCATGGGCTCGGGCGTGGACAAGCGCCAGATGGCGTTGTCGGTGTACGACGTGCTGCTGGAGTCCGCCTCGGTGGCCGAAGCGGCGGTGTATTCGGAGAAGTGCGGCTACCACGTGCTCGGCGCCAACCGCGAACTCGCGGGCGCCGAGGTGGAGCTGGTGGAAGTGGAGCGGCGCGAGAAGCGCCTGAAAACCGCGCTGGCCGAAGTGGCCGACGCCTACGACTTTGTGCTGATCGACTGCCCGCCGTCGCTCAGCATGCTCACCCTCAACGGCCTGTGCGCCGCGCACGGCGTGATCGTGCCGATGCAGTGCGAGTACTTCGCGCTCGAAGGGCTGACCGACTTGGTCAACACCATCAAGCAGGTGCACGCCAACCTGAACAAGGACCTCGCCATCATCGGCCTGCTGCGGGTGATGTTCGACCCGCGCATCACCCTGCAGCAACAGGTGAGCGACCAGCTCAAGGCCCACTTTGGCGACAAGGTGTTCGACACCGTGATCCCCCGCAACGTGCGCCTGGCCGAAGCGCCCAGCTACGGCCTGCCCGGCGTGGTGTTCGACCCGGCCGCGCGGGGAAGCCAGGCCTTTGTGACGTTCGCCAAGGAAATGGTCGAACGCATCGACCGCCTCTGACGCGAAGGTGTTTCACGTGAAACCCGAGAACGTCCTCATCCTCCCCGGCTGGCAGAACAGCGGCCCCGAGCACTGGCAAAGCCGCTGGGAGCGCACCCACGGCTACCGTCGCGTGGACCAGCACGACTGGATGCGCCCCAAGCGCGGCGACTGGATCGCCCGGCTCGAAGAGGTGCTGCTGGACTGCGACGAGCCGGCCGTGCTGGTGGCGCACAGCCTGGGCTGCCTGCACACGGCGGCCTGGGCCTCGCATTCGCAGAACACCGCGCGCGTGAAGGCAGCGCTGCTGGTCGCCCCCGGCGATGCCGAGCGCGAAGACATGCGCCCACTGCTGCCCAGCTGGTCGCCCATCGCCCTGCAGCGATTGCCTTTCCCCAGCGTGCTGGTGGGCAGCCGCAACGATCCGTACTGCAGCTTCGCGCGGGCACACACCCTGGCCACCGCCTGGGGCTCACGCTTCGTGGACCTGGGCGACGCGGGCCACATCAACGCCGAATCCGGCCTGGGCGACTGGCCCATGGGCCACGCGGTGTTGGCCGAACTCCTGAATCTCTGACTTTCGAAAGACGACCCATGGTCACCAAAAAACCCAAGGGCCTCGGCCGTGGACTCGAAGCCCTGCTGGGCCCCAAGGTGCAGGAAGGCGCGCCCGGCGACGCCGAGCCGCAACTCCCTTCCAGCCTGGCGCTGGACCAGCTCGTGCCCGGCATGTACCAGCCGCGCACCCGCATGGACGAAGGCGCTTTGTACGAGCTGGCCGAGAGCATCAAGGTGCAGGGCGTGATGCAGCCGATTTTGGTGCGCCAGCTGGCCGATGGGCCGAATGCGGGGCTGTACGAAATCATTGCCGGCGAGCGGCGCTTTCGCGCCTCGAAGCTGGCGGGCCTGGAGCGCGTGCCGGTGCTCGTGCGCGACGTGCCCAACGAGGCCGCCGCGGCCATGTCGCTCATTGAAAACATCCAGCGCGAAGACCTGAACCCGCTGGAAGAAGCCTTGGGTTTGCAACGCCTGGTGAAAGAGTTTGGGCTCACTCACGAACAGGCGGCGCAGGCCGTGGGCCGCTCGCGCAGCGCCGCGAGCAACCTGCTGCGCCTGCTGCAACTGGCCGAGCCGGTGCAGACCATGCTGATGGCGGGCGACCTGGACATGGGCCATGCGCGGGCGCTGCTCGCGCTGGACAAGGCGAACCAGATCACGGCTGGCAACCAGATTGCCGCGCGCAAGATGTCGGTGCGCGAGGCCGAGAGCCTGGTGAAAAAGCTCAGCGCCGAATTTGCGCTGGCGCCGCAGAAGCTCAAGAAAGAGAAGTCGCGCGATATCCGCCGCGTGGAAGAGGAGCTGGCCGACCTGCTCACCGCCGAGGTGGAGGTGCGGGTGAAGAAACGCGTGAAACGCCATGGCCGCTTCGAAGAGATGGGCGAGGTGGCGATCCAGTTCGGTTCGCTGGACGCGTTGAACGGCATCATCGAGCGGCTGCGCGCGGCGGGGCAGTAGTCCCTGGCGAAACAGGCCGGTTTCCCCCGTCTTTTCACCGTATTGACACGGGGCGCGCCCGCTTAACCTGCTGGGGCTCGGTCCGGCGGTGGTCTGACGGTTCTCTGTAAGTGGTTGCTGGACTTGGGCTCTGAGGAGATACCCATGTCACGACGCTCACAACTCGGGCAGCGGCTGCTGCTCATCAACACGTCTCTCATCGGGCTGCTGCTGCTCGTGGCCGGCACGGTCTGGACCATGATGGGCCAGCTGTCCACCGAGACGGACGAGATCAACCACACCAATGTGCCCCAGCTGCAGGTCATTGCCGAGCTGGAGCTCAATGTCACCCGCGCGTCGCTGCAGGTGCGCCATGCGATCCTCTCGCGCAACCCGACCGAGCTCGACACCACGCTGGCCGATCTCGGCCACAAGAAGCAGTTGCTTTACGAGCGCCTGAAGCAGTTTGGTGCGGCCATGACGGACGACGACGGACGCAAGGCCTTTGCCCCATTGCCGGCGTTGATGGACGAGTTCTGGCGCCACGGCGATGTCAACGTGGGCCTCATCACCGCGGGGCGCAAGGACGAGGCGTTTGCCTACTTGGTCGACAAGACCATTCCTGCGCGCAACGCGTTGCTGGGGCCTCTGGCAAGTGAGAAGAAGCGCCAGGGCGACTTGCTGGCCACGCGCATTAACGAAGTGAAATCGCTCGCGTCGATGGATCGCAACATCGTGATCGGTGCAGTGGCGTTGGTCGCGCTGGGCCTGTTCGGCTTGTCGGTGTACCTGCGCCGCGTGGTGCGTTCGCTGGGGGCCGACCCCGAGGAGCTCAAGCGCATCGCCGAGGCGGTGGCCGCTGGCGACCTGGGCGTGCAGATGCAGGTGCGCAGCGGCGACGCCGACAGCACGCTGGTGGCGCTGCGCAACATGACCGAGCGGCTCACGGCTTCGGTGCAGGCGGTGCGCGTGGGGGCCGATGCCGTCTCGCACGGCAGCGCCGAAATTGCGTCGGGCAACAGCGACCTGTCGCGCCGCACCGAGAGTCAGGCGAGTGCGCTGGAGCAAACGTCGGCGTCCATGGAACAACTCGGCAGCACCGTGAGCCAGAACGCGGACCATGCCCGCACGGCCAACCAGCTCGCGCAAGGCGCGTCCACCGTGGCCCAACAAGGCGGCGATGTGGTCAACCGCGTGGTCGACACGATGCGCGGCATCGAGACCAGCTCAAAGAAGATTGCCGACATCATCTCGGTGATCGACGGCATTGCGTTCCAGACCAACATCCTGGCGCTGAATGCCGCCGTGGAAGCGGCGCGCGCGGGCGAGCAGGGCCGCGGGTTTGCGGTGGTGGCGGGCGAGGTGCGCAACCTCGCGCAGCGCTCGGGTCAGGCGGCCAAGGAAATCAAGGACCTCATTGGTGAAAGCGTGGGCCGTGTGGAGCATGGCGTGGCGCTGGCGGACCAGGCGGGCACCACCATGCAGGAGGTGGTCGCCAGCATTCGGCGTGTCACCGATCTCATGGGCGAGATCAGCAGTGCCAGCGTCGAGCAAAGTGCGGGCGTTGCCCAGGTGGGCGAAGCGGTCACACAGATGGACCAGGCCACGCAGCAGAACGCGGCGCTGGTCGAACAGATGTCGGCATCGGCCGCCAGCCTGCGCCAGCAGGCACAGGAACTGGTGGACGCGGTGGCGGTGTTCCGGCTGCGCGCGGGCTGAGGTTTATTGCCCGGTCTTGAGCTGACCGCCCCGGCCCAGGCCGCCCTTGATCTCCTGCGCTTTGTAGTTTTTCAGGGCGCGCACCATCTGGTTGTACGAGTCCATGAAAGCGGCGGTCAGCACCTTGCCTTCCGGGGTGTTGGTGAAGGCGCTGGCGGAGCCCAGGGTTCCGCCGCCGAACAGCCCGCCAAACAGGTTGAAGTCGGTGTTGCGCGAGCTGCCTTCGGCCGCGGCCAGCTGCACGCCCGAGCGGTTGTCCACCAAGGTGAGCATCGTCGAGGCGTCGTTGAACTTCATGCCACCGGCCACCTGGCCAAACATGCCGCCCGCGAAGGACGACAGCGCCGCGCCCATGCCGCCCGTGCCTTTCTGGCTGAAGGTGACAGAAGGGCTCATCGTGTAGTCGGCCGACACCATCTGGCCCCTGCCGAAATTGCTGCCGCTGCGCATTTCGCCAGTGCGCTCCAGATCGCGCTCCTGCTGCATGTTGCGCAGGCCGGCGCCACGCTCCACCACCACGAAGCAGTTGGATTGCTGCACCAGCAGGCGCAACACGGGGATGGTGGATTGCAGCTGGTGGCTGCGCAGGGTCTGGTACCAGCCGGCCTGCTGGTCTTCGACCATGGCGATGGTGCCCAGGGTCTCGCTGCAGCGCTCCAGCTTGCTGTTGACGTTGTCGGTCTGGCTGCCTCCAGCGGAGCCCGTGGCAACGGTCCGTGCGCTGCTGTCTCCGATGCTCGGCATGGTTCCGACACAGCCCGCCAGGAACAGGCTGGAGACGAGTGCAAAAGTGTGCTTTATAAAGATATTCACCCTTCAGATTAAATCGAAGGTGTGAATATACCTGCGCCCCCTCGGCGCTTGCGGGCCGTGGCGCCGCCTGGCGCAGCGGCTAGATCGCGAAGATCTTGCCCGGATTGAGGATGTTGTCGGGGTCGAGCGCGCGCTTGATGGTGCGCATCATGTCGACCGCGCCCGCCCCGGCTTCGGTGAGCAGGAAGTCCATCTTGTGCAGACCCACGCCATGCTCGCCCGTGCAGGTGCCCTCCAGGCGCAGCGCGCGTGCCACCAGCTTGTGATTGAGCTCTTCGGCCAGCGTGTGTTCGTCGGGCTGGGTCGGGTCGATCAGGTAGCCAAAGTGGAAGTTGCCGTCGCCGACATGGCCCACCAGGAAGTAGGGCAGGCCGGCGGCGTCGGCCTCGGCCACGGAGTCCAGCAGGCAGTCGGCCAGGCGGCTGATGGGCACGCAGGTGTCGGTGGAGATGGCGCGGCAGCCGGGCTTGCTCTGGATCGCGGCGAAGTAGGCGTTGTGCCGCGCGGTCCACAGGCGGGTGCGCTCTTCGGGCGTGTCGGCCCATTCGAACGCGTTGCCACCGAAGTCGTTGGCGATCTCCTGCACGGTCTCGGCCTGCTCTTTCACGCTGGCGGGCGAGCCGTGGAACTCCATGAGCAGCATGTTTTCTTCGCGCAGGCCGAGCTTGCTGTGCGCGTTGACCATGCGCACGGTGTTGTGGTCGATCAGCTCGCAGCGCGCGATCGGCACGCCCAGCTGGATCACCTGGATCACGCAGCGCACGGCGGCTTCGATGCTGGGGAACGAGCAGGTGGCGGCCGAGATGGCTTCGGGCAGTGGGTAGAGCTTGAGCGTGATCTCGGTCATGACGCCCAGGGTGCCTTCGCTGCCCACCATGAGGCGCGTGAGGTCGTAGCCGGCGCTGCTTTTCTTGGCGCGTGTGCCGGTGCGGATCACCTCGCCGCTGGCGGTGACCACTTCGAGGGCCAGCACGTTTTCGCGCATGGTGCCGTAGCGCACGGCGTTCGTGCCCGAGGCGCGCGTGGCGGTCATGCCGCCAATGGAGGCGTCGGCGCCGGGGTCGATCGGGAAGAACAGGCCCTCGCTCTTCACGGCCTCGTTCAGCGCCTTGCGGGTCACGCCGGGCTGCACGGTCACGGTGAGGTCTTCGGCGTTGATGGTCAGCACCTGGTTCATGCGGCTGACGTCGATGCTGATGCCTCCCTGCACCGCGAGCAGGTGGCCTTCGAGCGAAGAGCCCACGCCAAAGGGGATCACCGGCACGCGGTATTGCGCGGCCAACTTCACCGCGTCGGCCACGTCTTGCGTGGCCTGCGCAAACACCACGGCCGCGGGCGGCGGCACCTCGTACACCGACTCGTCACGCCCGTGCTGCTCGCGCACCACCAGGGCGGTGGAGCACTGCGCGCCAAAGCGCGCCTGCAGGGCGGCGAGGAACTCGGCCGGTATGGCGCGCTGGGTGACTTGCGGGGCGAGGTGGCTGAGGGCGGTCGGGGCGTTCATGGCTTGTCTCCGGGCGGCAGGGTGAGCGGCCGGTCAGTTTAAGCCTTGGGGTGGGACTTGTGCGCCCCGGGTTGTGGGGCCTTCAGCGGCGTTCGGCGCCCTTGAGCGAGGTGGGCACCGTGTCCAGGCGGGTGGGGCGCGGTGCGTCGCTCAGGCGCGAGGGCGTGCACACGGAGAGCGCGTGGCGCGTGGGCGGCGACACCTGCGCGGTGGCCAGGCCGGCCAGCCCCAGGGCGCAGGCGGCGATGAGCTTCACGCTGCTGGCTTCGAAGTCGGAGAGGCGCTGTGCGGCTCGTGAACGGGACATCGGAGGACTCCTGACGCGTGGTGGAACAAGCCCGCATTACCACCCGCCTTGCCGGCACCGGCCAGCACTTTTGCCACCCGTTGCCTCCATGACAAGACCTTTGCCTGAGTCACATTTCCCAGCACCTCGTTACCCGTGCGCGGGCTTTCGCTGACAATCCCTGCACGCCGGCAGGCGCCGTCTGCCCGCCGATCGATCAGAGGAACTCCATGGGCAACCGACTCACCCAGATCGCCACCCGCACCGGCGACGCCGGCACCACCGGGCTGGGCGACAACACCCGCGTTTCCAAGGACAGCCTGCGCGTGCACGCCATGGGTGATGTGGACGAGCTCAACTCGCACATCGGCGTGCTGCTCTGCGAAGACATGGGCGACGACGTGCGCGCCTTGCTGGTGGAGATTCAGCACCAGCTCTTCAACCTGGGCGGCGAGCTGTCCATTCCCGGCTTCGAGCTGCTCAAGCCCGAGGCCGTACTCGCGCTGGACGAAGCGCTGGCCACGCACAACGAGGCGCTGCCCCGGCTGCAGGAGTTCATCCTGCCCGCGGGCACCCGGGCCGCCAGCCAGGCCCACGTGTGCCGCACCGTGGCGCGCCGCGCCGAGCGTTCGGTGGTGGCGCTGGGCAAACAGGAAGCGCTCAAGGACACGCCGCGCCAGTACCTCAACCGCCTGAGCGACCTGATGTTCGTGCTCGCGCGCGTGCTCAACCGCATGAACGGTGGCGACGACGTGTACTGGAAAAGCGAGCGCATGGCCAAGGGGGACGCGTCATGAGGCTGCGTGCGTTGGGCTGCGCAGTGGTGCTGGCCGCTGCCGGTGCGGCAGGCCCTGCCGCAGCACAGGGCAAGAAGGCGAACCCACCGACGGGCGAGGTGACGCTGGTGTGTGAAGCGTCCTACCAGCCGGCGCGCACCACCTGGACGCGCACCGTGCGCATCGGCTACGACAAGACGCGTGTGCGCTCGGTGCTCGTTGACGGTGTGCCGGTCTACACCTTCTCGGTGCGCGACACCGTGATCCTCACCGCCGTGGACAACGAACGCATCCAGATCGACACCGCCGCGCAAACCTGGACGAGCGACTTCCGCGGGCAGGCCACGGGCGAGGGACGCTGCGAGCGGCAGTGAGGATGCTACCCGTTTCTGGGTACTAAAGTGCTCAGCATCCGGGGAAAATCCAGCCCGTTGGTTTATATTTCGCCGCTTCTGCTGCGGGGCGGTGCCGCGATGCCAGCCACCTGCTCACGCGAGAGGGCCATGTCGCGTCGCTGACGACGCAACCGCCCCGTTTCCCGCCTGACCTGAACCTGGAGCGTCTGCATGGAGTCCGCCATACCCGAACACCTGCGCCGGACGCGCACGCGGCAAACCAGGATCAGCAGCAGCCACCGCCCCTTGGGCCGTGGCGTGGTGCCCCGCTTCGACGACGCACAGACACACGTCTGCACGGCTTACCTCGGCATTCAACATCGACACGGCGCATGGCCGCAGGCCGCCGACGAAGCGTGGCGGTGGCTGCTCGACAGCCTGCGTGCCGATGGTGGCGCCTTCACGATCGACAGCGCCGTGTTCGTTGACCGGACGGGCCACGGCCATCGCTTGCTCGCCTGCTACTCGGCGGGAGAGGTGTTCGATCGCTGGTGGCGACGCACGGGACACCGGTGGACGGCAGACGCCCACAGCACGCCGCAGGTGGGGCGCTTCGCCGAGATTTTTCGCCCGACCATGGACCGCCTTGAAGCGATCGCCGAAGGCGCGGTCTGGCACGGGTTGACCCGATTGGCGGGCCGTGTCAGCGGCCCGGTGCAGGAACAAGGCTACTGGGGAGCCATGCGGGATCGGCTCGCCTTGTCGCAAACCGATGCGATGGCACCAGAGGGTGAGTTCAAGTGTTGGGTGGAGGGATCGCTGATCCGGGTCCGGCCGCCCTCGAACCTGTGCCTGATGCGCACCGGACAGGACTGGTCGCAAGGCGGCGCACAGGAGCGGCAGTCGTACCTCGCCCATATCGAACCCACCATGAAAGCGAGCATGGATCTGCTGGACGCATCGGGCCCGAACCTGGGATGTCTGTGCAACCGCTATGCCTGGGTGCTGGGTGAGGAGGGGCGCACGCGCTCCGAAACGTTTGGCATGAGCGTGTGGCGCAGCCTGGAGCACCTTGAGCGGTGGGCCGAGGTGCATTACAGCCACCTGGCCTCCTACCTGGGCGCCGTTCGGCATGCCCAGCAGTTTGGTGACGATGCCGCGTTCTCGCGCTACCACGAGGTGATCGTGCCCGCCGCAGACCAGGTCACGCTCGAGTACCGCAACTGCCACGAAGAGACGGGCCTGCTGCCCGCTGCGTTGGCCGGATCGCGGCCACCGGCAGAGTGAGCGGCAGCCAGCGTCAACGCGGCGCCAGCACCGCCATCGTGATGCGCGAGACGCAGGTGAGCTCACCCGCGTCGTTGGTCAGGTCGATGTGCCAGACCTGCGTGGTGCGGCCCACGTGCACCGGACGGGTGATGCCCGTCACCCAGCCGCTGGTGGCGCCCTTGAGGTGGTTGGCGTTGATGTCCAGCCCCACCGCGCGGTGGCCCTCGGGGCAGCTGTAGGCCGCACCGCACGAGCCCAGTGTCTCGGCCAGCACCACGCTCACGCCGCCGTGCAGCAGGCCATAGGGCTGGCGGGTGCGTGTGTCCACCGGCACGCGGGCGCGAATGAAGTCGGGGCCGACTTCCAGGAACTCGATGCCCAGCCGCTGCACCGCGGTGTCATGGTGGATGGCGGTGAGTTCTTCGACCGAAATGGGTTTTTTCCAGAGGCTCAAGCGGTTTCTCCTGTCGTTGATGCCGCGACTATAGAAAACATCCGGCCCGCGTGCCCTGCAACCCACCGGACGCGGCCACCGCCTACAGACGGCGCGCCCTCTGGCGCTCACCATGGCGTCAAACGCACGCCATCCCATGACCCACCCACGCCGCTGGACCCTGGCCGCAGCCGCGCTTGTCGCGCTGCTGGCCGCGGCATGGCTGGCGCTGTGGGCATGGCTGCCGGGCGAGGACGCGCTCGCGCGGCGGATCGAAGCGGAATTTGAAGCGCGGCTGGGCCAGCCACTGAAGGTGGGCGCGGTGCACTGGCGGCTGTGGGGCGCTCCCATGCTCGAGGTGCGCGACGCCCACACCGTGCAGCCCGAGCCGATCCGCGTGCGGCGCATCGCGCTGTACCCACAGCTCCTGCCCCTGTTGCGCGGCGCGCTGGTGTTGGATCGGGTGGAAGTCGACGGCGCCTGGGTGCCGCGCGACGCCCTGGCCGCCTACCGGGGTCGGGGTGCGGGCGAAGCAAAGCGGGTGCAGGTGCGCGCCGTCGCCTTCACCGACGCGACGTACGTCTCCTACAGCGGCATCCCGGTGGCCTACGACGGCGAGATTCAGTGGGATGAAGACCGGCTGCCCGCGCGCGTGCGGCTCAGCCGCCCTGACGCCGCCGCCGAGGCTTCGCTGGAGGCCACGCGCAACGGACGCACCGAGGACGGTGCCGATCGTTATCAGCTGCGCCTGCAAGCGGGCGGGGGCTCGGCGCTCGGTCAGGCGCGCCTGACCACCACGGACAACGGAGGCATGCGGCTCACGGGCGAGCTCGAACCGCGCGAGGTGGAGATCAGCGCCCTGCTGGCCACCTTTCACCGACGTTCGCCACTGGGTGGACTGGCGTCGGGCCAGACCGAACTGCGCGCCGAGGGCGACACGCTGCAGCAGCTCTTTCGCTCCCTGCGCACACGCAGCGAGCTCCAGGTGGAAAGCGCCCGCCTTCTGCGCTTAGACCTGGACAAAGCCGTGAAGTCCCTCGGCAAGGACCGCGCGGGCGAGACGCCGCTGGAGAGCCTGCGCGGCGTGGTGGCCACACAGAACACGGCCCAAGGTCTGAGGAGCGAATTCACCGAGGTGAAGGCGGTGGCCGGCCCCTATACCGGCACCGGCCAGGCGACGCTGTACCGGCAGCAGATCGAGGCGCAGGGCGTGCTCGCACTGGCGGGCGGTGTGGTCGATGTGCCGTTTGCCGCCAAAGGCCCCACGCGGGCACCCGACGTCGATATCGCCTGGGGCAGCCTGGCGGGGGCGGCGGTGGGCACCGCCGTGTTGCCGGGCATCGGCACCGTCATCGGGGCCAAGATAGGTGGTGTCCTGGGCGGGCCACCCCAGCCAGGCCAGGGCAAGGCCTCCGGGGAGCGCGTGCGGCGCTGAGGGCATCCGCTGCCAGCGTGGCGCGGACGGCCTAGGGCTGGTTGGCCGCGGGGTGTGCGGTGTCGCTGAGGGCCGCCGGGTCCAGTTGCCCATCGCGTCCGGCAGCACGAGCGTAGGCGCTCAGGATGGCGTCGATCTTCTTTTCCCAGTCGAACTCTCGCTCGACTTTCATACGTCCCTGCGCGCCCAGCTGGTGCCGCAACACCGGATCGCGCGCCAGCGTGACCAGGGCCTTTGCCATCTCCTGTGTCAGGAACTGCGCGTTCTGCGGTGCGATCAGGATGCCGCACGATGGATCGAGGTAGTCCGCGGGGCCGCCCCAATCGACCGCAATCACGGGCAGGCTTGCCGCCATGGCCTCAAGCACCACCGCTCCGCCGCATTCGCGAATGCTGGGCAGCACCAGGCAGTCCTGCATCTTGAGGCGCCGGGCCGCATCGAGTTGGGTCATCCAGCCCGCGAAATGCACACCCGTCGCGGATTCGCCATCGGGGGCCAGAATGCCCAGCGCTGCGGCCTGCTGCTTCAGTTCGGGGAGCAAGGGGCCGTCGCCAATCACCAGCAGCGACATCGGTTGCTCGCGGGAGGCCTGTGCAAACGCCTCCAGCAAGAGGTCGACCCGCTTCACATCGACCAGCCGACCCATGAACACATAACGGGTCGGGCCTGCCGCGACCGCTTCCTGCGCGGGTTCGCGCGGTTGCCACAGCTGCAGGTCAACGCCGTTTTCGACCATGTATTCCACCCGGGGGGCATGCCCCGCGGGCAGTGCCAGCCGGGTTCTTTCATTGGCCACGAGGATCAGGGCCGCCTTGAGCTTGCCCGGGGCCAGCACATTGAGCCCGTGGGACAGCCAGCGCAGACCGCGCAGCAGGGAGCGCCCGAACACGGAGTCTGTTGACTTGAAGGCCGGAGGGAAATCCATGCCACCGTTCAGCGGGCCGATCACGACGGGCGCGCCGAGGCCGTACAACAGCGAGGGCTCTTTGGGGGAGACCGGCATGGGCTGATGAACGACATCGATCGCCAGCGACTTGACGAGCTGCCGGATCTGCCGGCGCTGGTTGATCTGCGTGGACAGTCGCGAGAGGTAGCCCGTGGTGAGGGTCTCGATTCGCGAGGGCAGCCGCTGACTCAGCCACCAGAGCACGCGATGGGACCACCGCTCTTCGACGTAGAGCACCTGGTCGGCATGCGCGTTGCCCTCGAACTCAAGCTTCACGCGCTCGTGTGTCAGCAGCCAGGCGGCAACGCCGCGCCGACGCAGATACTCGTAGTAGTGCATCGGCAAGGCCGCTTCTCCGCCGTACCGGCGCGAGGCATGCTCTGCCACGACAAGAACGCGCAACGCGGAATGGGGTGGTTGCGTCGTCATGGCGGATGGATGGGGTCAGGCGGAGGGGACTTGCGGCGGGGTCGATCAGTCGACCCGACGGATCATAGGTTCTTCGTTGTGCCTTGCGTTGCATGGCACGTGCGCAGGCGTCGCAAGCGTGGCAAACAGCGCAGATGGGGCACAGACGTGACGGCGAAAAGCCGCACCGGATGGCAGGGCGTGGCTCATTCAGCTGTGGTCCACCATGAGCAGGCCGTTGGCCGCCACCACCATGGCCAGACACAGCGCACGTTGGAAACTGCCGTCAAACCGGAAGGTTTTGAGATCGCGGTCTTCGAGGTGGGCCAGGTACTCGTGCGAACGGTTGTCTTTCAGGAGCTGTTCGTCCTCGTGGGGTACCAGCTTGTTGGTGTGAAAACCCGTCTCGCCCAGCAGGCGCTGCCACTCCGACAGGCGCAGGCGGTTGACGTAGCTGGAGCGGTTCCAGGCCATCCAGCGCCACAGGCTGGAGGAGTGCCGCAGGCAGTCGTACTGGCGCCCGCTCACAAACATGTGATAGTGGTCGCGCAGGTCGACACGGCAGATGAGCGTGCCACCCGGGCGAAGCGCGCGGTGGATTTCCTTGAGCATGGCCTGCGGGTCGCGGAAGTGCTGCATGCAGTAGCAGGCCCACACCACGTCGACGCTGCCGTCCGGCACCGGCAGGCGAACGCCGTCGAACAGCCGGTAGTCCACGCCACGGCGGTGGGCCGATTCGGGCGAGTGGTAATTGATGATGTCGGCGGCGATCACGTATTTCGCGCCGCGTTCGCGTGCGAACTGCAGCGTCTCCAGCGTCTTGCCCGGGCCCAGCTCCAGCACCACGGCGTCCTTGATGTCGGCCATGCCCTCAAAGAAGTTGAGCAGCTGGCGCGCCTGTTCTTCGTCGCCGTCGATGCCGGTGACGTGCTTGACGGTGACCAGGCGGCGCATCAGCGGGACCGCGAGCATCAGGTTGATGGCCATCGAGCGGGCGATGCCTTTCAGGTGTTGCCATCGGGACAAAGGGGGGTGCATTCGGTTTCTCCGTGGTGGGTGCCTAGGGCACCAACTGGTTCAGCATGTCGGTGAGGATCTGGAACTCGTGCGCGCTACAGCGGTAGAAGGCTTCTGCGTACTGCACCCGGTGCTGAAGTCCGCGAAAGCGGTTCAGGCCCAGTGTTCCGGCGGCGTAGTCCCGATCCGCCATTTGGGAGGCGTACAGGCCAATGAGACGTTGCTTCTCCTCGGCCTGATCGCTGATGTCGATCATCACGTTGGGCCACAAGGTGGTCCATACCTCAAAGGCATGAATTTCACCCTTCCAGCCCAGTGCCACCGTCGCACGGGCCACCGCGAGGGCGCAGGCCTGGTGGTCGGCGTGGCCATCGCCAGGAAATGGGCAATAGATCACGTCGGGTTGAAAGTCGCGGATCTGCGCCATCAGCCGCTCGCTCAATGGCGCCTCGTGCCGCACGAGTTGCCCGTCCGGCAGGTCCAGGCGCACCACCGATTCGAACGCCATGGCCTGCGCCACCTGCTCGGACTCCTTGACGCGGATGTCGCGCAGCCGCTGGGCCGCCTGCGCATCGGCAAGGCCAGCGCTGCTGTCTGTGACGAACACCACCCGTGTCGGGTTGCCCAGCTGGCGGTGGCGCAGCAGGGTGCCGCCGCAGGGAATGACCTCGTCGTCTGCATGCGGGGCAATCACGAGCACCCGCGCGCGGCCGGGTGCCACGAGCGTTGAAGGAAGCCGGTGCGTGGCCCGCTTCAGCGCCACCAGCAGCCGGCGCGCGGTGCGCCGCCGGATCGCGTGTTCCACGCGTCGTTTGAGCTGGTTCATGAAGGCGGGCATGGGCGGGCGCAGTCGGGTGTGTATCAGGGCGACGGCAGCCAGTACGCGGCGTCGCGCGCTGCATCGAAGTGCATCGGGTTGTCGGACGTGGCCTGCGTGAAGGTGCGTTTGCAATCGCCAATGGCGTCTTTGTGCCCGACCTGCGTCCAGAAGGTTTCGCAAAACGAGGTGGCGATGTAGCTGCGGCATTGCGGCAGGGTGGGGCTGGGTGCCGCGGCCGACGCCGAAACCAGTTCCCAGGCGATGGATTGCAGGGCTTGCGCTTGCGCCGCGCTCACGCCGGCGGGCGCCCACGCGCCGACCGGCGAGCGACCCTGGATGGCGCTGTAGGACACCAGGGCGAGGTAGTAGGCGCCCACGCGCGTGAGGTGCACGTCGTCGGTGAACAGCTGGTCCAGCGTTGCCTTGGCGGACGCCTGCGTGATGCCTGGCACCTGCTCGCGCGTGGCGCGCTCCACCAGCCCCGCCAGGGCCAGGCCTGCGGGCACGTGCTTGAGGCGGTCCGGGCGGCCCTCATGGGCGAGCGAGGTGTTCACGCGCGTGCTGAGGCATTGCCAGGCCTGGTCGGCCGCGCGTTCGTAACGGATCCAGGACTGCGGGTTGCTCTTGTCCTTGACGCCCATCCACGAGGCATAGAAGTGCGTCTGGACGGCCGGGTTGGCGCGGTAGGCCTGCTCGTGAAAGTGCCGCAGGTGGCGGACGGTGTCTTCCCAGATCAGCGGGCCGAGCATGTCGTGGCGCTCGGTGATGAGCACCGTTCCATAGCGGTCGCCGCCAATGGCCTTGCCCGAACGCAGCTCGGCGATGACGTCGGTGTTGGAGCCGACGCGGTTCTTGCCCTGGCGGTACCCCGACCAGTTGCCCTGACCATGGGTGCGTGCCTTGATGGTGGAGCCCAGCAGGATCTGCTGGTTGTAGCGCGCCTCTGTGCCCTGGCTGGCGGCGATGCGCACGATGTCGTCGGCGATGGGGTTGTCGGTGAGGCTGTGGCCCGAGACGAACAGCCGCAGCGCCGTCGTGGTGGCGGGTGCGGCGGTGCCCGCCGCGGGCGCGGGTTCGGCAGCGAGGCACGTCATCGACGCCGAAGCCATGGCGACCACGCCCAGGCCGCGTCGCAGTTCACGCCGCAACTGGCACAACACAGGCTCTGAAAAGCGCGAAAGGGACTTCTTCATGGTGGCAATGGCGGTCGACACGAGACCGATCAAAAAAGCATGACGACACGTGTCCCTGCCAGGCAGCGCGAGGCGGTCACGACGGCGAAAACCATGGGAGACGCCAGCGGGCACCAGCGTCCGGGTGGCATTTTGAGGGAAAAGTTTTAGCCGGGGCGGTGAATTTCACCGAAAGGCGTACATAAGCGCGCGGATCGTTAAATACGTCCTGCGCCGGAGCACCGTGCTGGCGCCGCCACGCCCCTGGGGCGGCGCCGGTACGGCTCGCGCGCGATCAGCGCTTGCGGTTGAGCAGCGCGTACAGAAAGATCGCGCCGAAGGTGGCGGTGCCGATGCCGCCCAGGGCGAACTGGCCGAACTTCAGCGTGTAGTCGCCTGTGCCCAGGATCAGCGTGATGGCGGCCACCAGCAGGTTCTTGTTGTCGGAGAAGTCGACCTTGTTGTCGACCCAGATCTTGGCGCCGGCCACGGCGATCAGGCCGAACACCACGATGGACACGCCGCCCATGACCGGCAGCGGGATCGCCTGGATCAGCGCGCCGAACTTGGGGCTGAAGCCCAGCACCACGGCCATGACGCCGGCCACCAGGAAGATCGCGGTGGAGTAGATCTTGGTCGCGGCCATCACGCCGATGTTTTCGGCATAGGTGGTCACGCCGGTGCCACCGGCGCTGCCGGCCACCATGGTCGCCACGCCATCGCCCATGAAGGCGCGGCCCATGTACTGGTCCAGATCCTTGCCGGTCATGGCGGTCACGGCCTTGATGTGGCCCAGGTTCTCCGCCACCAGAATGATCGCCACCGGCGCGATCAGCAGCATGGCGTTCATCTCGAACACCGGCGCGCTGAAGTTGGGCATGCCGACCCACGCCGCGTTGGCGATGCCCGAGAGGTCCAGCGGCTTGCCCATGCCCAGCACGTTGGTGAGCAAGGCGTAGATGAGGCTGGCGATGATCAGGCCCATGAGGATCAGCAAGCGCTGCAGCATGCCGCTGGTGAACACCGCCACCAGTGCGACGCACACGAAGGTGATGCCCTGCATCCACGCGTCAAAGCCGGTGGGTGCCATGTTCTTGATGGGGATGCCCGCGAGGTTCAGGCCAATCACCGCCACCACGGCGCCGGTGACCACGGGCGGCATGAAGCGCTCGATCCAGCCCGTGCCCACGGCCTGCACGATGGCGCCGATCAGCGTGTACACGAGGCCGCAGGCGATGATGCCGCCGAGCGCCACGCCCAGGTTGGCGTTGGGGCCGGGGCCCGCGTAGCCGCTGGCGGCGATCACCACGCCGATGAAGGCGAAGCTCGAACCGAGGTAGCTCGGCACCTTGCCGCCGGTGACGATGAAGAAGATCAGGGTGCCGATGCCGCTCATGAGGATGGCCACGTTCGGATCGAACCCCATGAGGATGGGCGCGAGCACGGTGGCGCCAAACATGGCGATCAGGTGCTGCACACCCATCACGCCGGTTTGGGGCCAGGGCAGGCGTTCGTCGGGCGCAATCACGCCGCCGTTGTGCAGCGTCGATGCGGGTTTTTCGGTCCAGTTGAACAGGCCCATGGGCGCGTCTCCTTGTCGTTGTGGGATGAAATCGGCGCCCTCGCGCCGGCACGGATTGTGCCCGCAAAGCACGAAAAACCTCCCAGACTTAAGGCACTTAAGTTTCAGGCGAAAAACGCGCTCCGCTTACGCAGAACCCCGAATGACAGGTGCCGTGTTTCGCTCCTACAGTGCGTCCTCCTTCAATACGGAACGCTGGAACGACCATGGAATTTTTGAGCACCGCCGACTTCTGGATCGGCCTGATGAAGATCATCTGGATCAACATCATTCTCTCGGGCGACAACGCGGTGGTGATCGCGCTGGCGGCCCGCGCGCTGCCGCCGGAGCAGCAACGCAAGGCGATCCTGTTTGGCTCCGGCGCGGCCGTGGTGCTGCGCATCGTGCTCACGGTGGTGGCGGCCAAGCTGCTGGAGCTGTCGTTCCTGCAAGTGATCGGCGGTGTGCTCCTGCTGTGGATCGGCTACCAGCTGCTCAGCGGCAGCGATGAGGACGACGACGCGCACCACAAGGGCACGGGCACGATGATGGCCGCCATCCGCACCATCCTGATTGCCGACCTCGTCATGAGCCTGGACAACGTGATCGCCGTGGCCGCGACCGCGCAGGGCAACATGGTGCTGCTCATCCTGGGCCTGGCCATCAGCATCCCGATCGTGGTGCTGGGCTCCACGCTGATGATCAAGCTCATGCAGCGCTTCCCCATCATCATCACGCTGGGCGCCGCGCTGATTGGCTGGGTCGGTGGCGAGACGGTGGTCAACGACAACCTGGTGCACGGCTACACCATGGCCCACCCGTGGCTGCACTACGTGGCCGCGGCCACCGGTGCGGTGCTGGTGGTGGGGCTGGGCAAGTTCATGCAGGCGCGCTCGGCGAACCGGGCTGAGGCGTCGGCTTCGCCCCAGGCGTGACGCCGGTGACCGCTTCCACCCGGTCTTCCCGCCGCCAGCTGGCCACCGTGGTCATGCTGGTGCTGGCGCTGGTGGGTGGCCTGGTGCGCTGGCTGGCGCCGCAGCCCTCGGTGGCGCGCGACCTGGGCTCGCTGCTCATGGTGCTCTGGCTGCCCATCGTGGGCAACATCATCGGGTGGCTGATCCAGCGCGCGAAGGCGCCCAGGCATGTGCTGCAGGGCTTCGCGGCCGATGCGGCGTTTGAGCCGAGCGCGCGCATCGAGCTCACGCTGCTGGCGGCCGACACGCCGCGCGAGAGCCGCCCGATTCGGGCGGGCTACTTTGACGGTGCGCTGGTGGTGGGCTCCGAGGGCTTCACCACGCGCCTGGCCGTGCCGGTCGATGGCGAACCGGTGCCCGAGGTGCCCTGCGTGCTGGCGGTGCAGTTTCTGCGGCCTGCGCTGGCGCTGGCCCGGCTCGCGCCCGGCGAGCGGTTCACCCTGCTGGCCGGGCGCAGGGTGCTGGGCACCGGCCATGTGCTGCCGGCTGCGCCGGCCGACGACCCGCGCACGGCGCTGCCCGTCGCCGCGTGAATGGACGCCTGCAGGCGCAGGCTTCCCGCTTCTCAACCCACCGCAGGCAGCACCTCGCCGCGGCTTTCGCCAAAGCCGATGCGCGCCGCGCCCGGCTTCTCGCACCAGCCGCGTAGGATCACCGTGTCGCCGTCTTCCAGGAAGCGGCGCTGCGAGCCAATGCCGGGCAGCGGCACGTCCTTTGTGCCACCCACGCTGAGCTCGACGATCGCGCCCGCTTCGGCCTGCGTCGGGCCCGAGATGGTGCCCGTGCCCAGCAGGTCGCCGGGCTGCAGGTTGCAGCCGCCCACGGTGTGCTGCGTGAGCATCTGCGCAATGGTCCAGTACTGGTGGCGAAAGCTGGTGGCCGAGAGGCGGTCGGGGGCGATGCCGCGCTCGCGGTGTTCGCGCGCTTCCAGGCGCACCTCCAGCTGCACGTCCACGCCACCGCGCTCGGCGTTGGCCGGGCTGTCCAGGTAGGCCAGCGGCTGCGGTTCATCGGCCGGGTGCGAGAACGGCACGCGGTAGGGCGCAAGCGCCTCCAGCGTCACGATCCAGGGCGAGACGGTGGTGCAGAAGTTCTTGCCCAGGAAGGGGCCGAGCGGCGCCATTTCCCAGAACTGGTGGTCGCGCGCGGACCAGTCGTTGAGCAGGCACATGCCGAAGATGTGTTGCTCGGCCTGCGCCATGGGAATGGGCTCGCCCATGGCGTTGCCCGGGCCGACGTAGAAACCCATTTCCAGCTCGTAGTCGAGCCGCTTGCACGCGCCGTACACCGGTGCGGCCGCGCCGGGAGGCATGGCCTGGCCCATGGGGCGGTGGAACGGCGTGCCGCTGATCACCACGCTGGAGGCACGGCCGTGGTACGCGATGGGCAGCCACTGGAAGTTGGGCGTGAGCGGGTCGTCCGGGCGCATCACGCGGCCCACGTTGCGCGCGTGGTGGATGGAGGTGTAGAAGTCGGTGTAGTCGCCGATGCGCGTGGGCACGCGGTGCTCGACCTCGGCCTGCGGCACGAGGCTGGCGCGCAGCGCGTTCATGCCCGGGCCGCTGGCGCCGGTCTTGAGCAGGTCGAACAGCGCGTGGCGCAGCGCGCGCCAGGCGGTGGGCCCCAGGGCCAGGAAGTCGTTGAGCGCGTCTCCTGTGCAGGCGTTGACGGCCTGCGCCGCCGGGCCCGACACGGCGCCGGCCTGCGCGATGGCGGCGAGGTCGATGACCTGGTCGCCAATGGCCACGCCGCCGCGAAAGGCCTCGCTCGATCCCTTGCGGCGGAAGACGCCGAAGGGCAGGTTCTGGATCGGGAAATCGGTGCCCGGTGCGTTGGCCGACTCGAGCCAGCTGCGGGTGTTCGCGTCGTGGGTGTGGTTCAGTTCCATGTTCATGCTGCCGTGGCTTGCAAAGCGTCGTCGAAGATGGCGACCGCGCGCGTCCAGCCGGCCGAGGCGCCGCGGATCTTGTGCGGGAAGCAGGAGATGAAGAAGCCGCTGGCGGGCAGGGCTTCCAGGTTGTGCATCTTCTCGATGTGGCAGTAGCCGATGTCGCGCCCGGCCTTGTGGCCTTCCCAGATCAGCGAGGCGTCTTTGGTCTCGCCGTATTTCGCAGCGGTGTGCACGAAGGGCGCGTCCCAGCTCCAGGCGTCGGTGCCGGTCAGGCGCACGCCGCGCTCCAGCAGGTACATGGTGGCTTCGTAGCCCATGCCGCAGCCAGCCGACACGAAATCGTTGTGGCCATAGCGCGAACCGGCGCGCGTGTTCACCACCACGATTTCCAGCGGCTTGAGGGTGTGGCCGATGCGCTTGAGCTCGGCCTCGACGTCGGCAGCAGTCACCACGTAGCCGTCGGCGAAATGGCGGAAGTCCAGCTTCACGCCGGGCTGGAAGCACCACTCCAGCGGCACGTCGTGGATGGCGATGGCGGGCTTCTTCTCGCCCAGCGCCTTGTCCATGGTGGAGTGGAAGTGGTAGGGCGCATCGAGGTGCGTGCCGTTGTGCGTGGAGAGCTGCACCAGTTCCACCGCCCAGCCTTCGCCGTCGGGCAGGTCTTCTTTCTTGAGGCCGGGGAAGAACGGCTCGATCTGCTCGAAGGTGTTGTCGTGCGTGAAGTACTGGATCTTGGGCGCGAACGCGGGCGGGTCGCTCACCACGTCGTTCTCCAGATAGATGGACAGGTCGATGAACTTGCGGGGCATGGTCGTCTCCGGTGGGGCGTTGAAGGTGTCAGGGGTGTTGCCAGCGCAACAGGGATCGTTCGGCCAGGGCGAGCAGCACGTTGCTGGCAAAGCCCATGGCGCCGAGCAGCACGATGCCGGCAAACAGCTCGCTGGCCTGGAACGAGCGCGCGGCCAGCAGGATGGCCTGGCCCAGGCCCGATTGCGAGGCGATCATTTCGCCCACCACCGAGACGATGAGCGAGACCGTCATCGACAGCCGCATGCCGGCCAGGATGTCGGGCATGGCGTTGGGCAGGCCGATCTTGAGCACGAAGGCCAGGTGGCTCAACTCCAGCGAGCGCGACACCTCGCGCAGCTGCTTGTGCACGTTGGCCAGGCCATGCAGCGTGGCCAGCAGCACCGGCCACATGGCGCCAAACGCCACCACGGCCAGCACCATGCCGCCCGAGAGGCCAAACAGCGCAATGGCCAGCGGCATCACGGCCGAGGCCGGCAGCGGGCGGATGAATTCCAGCGTGGGCGCGATCCATTCGCGGGCGCGCTCGGAGCTGCCAATGAGCGCACCCAGCGCAATGCCCAGGGCGCTGGCCAGCACCCAGCCGCTGAACATGCGGCTGAGCGTGGCCCAGGTGTAGGCAGCCAGGTCGCCACCGGCCAGCCCTTGCACCAGGCTTTGCAGCGTGGCCTGCGGCGTGGGCAGAAACGCGCGGTTGACCCAGCCACTGGTGCTGGCGGCCCACCACAGGGCAACGAGGCCGGCGAGCACGAGCACGGAGCCGGCGGCACCGCTGGCCGCCGTGAGGAATCGGTAGGTTGCGCGGGAACGGTCGGTGGCGGTGCTCATGCGGCTTGCTCCCCCATGCGGCGCGCCACCTGGCGCTGCAGCGCCAGCGCGCCGGCGTTGATGACATAGCCCACCACGCCGATCCACGCCAGCCAGGCGAGCATGAGGGCCGGGTCCAGGCTTTGCTGCGCGATCATCATCGCGTAGCCCATGCCGTGCGGGTTGGCGGCAATTTCCACCGTGACGGCCACCACCAGCGCAATCGCCACGCCCAGGCGCAGCGCCACAAACAGGCGCGGCACGATGGCCGGGCCGATGATCCAGGCAAAGCGCTGTCGCGGCGTGAGCTCCAGCGCGCGCGCCACTTCGAGCAGGCGCGGCTCCACCTGCTGCACCGCCGCCTGCGTGAGCACGAGCATGGGCCACAGGCAGGCAAAGGCCACCACGCTGAGCTCCATGCGCAGGCCAAAGCCGAACACCAGCATGGCCAGCGGAATGAGCGCCACCGAAGGAATCGGGCGGGCCACTTCCACGCTGAGAAACCCCAGCCGCGCGGCGCGCTTTGACAAGCCGAGCAGCGTGCCGAGCAGCAAGCCACCGAGCGCGCCGATCAAGAGGCCCAGCGCCGCCGTGCCCAGCGTGAACGCGGTGGCTTCGAGCAGCGAGCCGTCGTTGACCGCGCCCCAGAATGCGCGCACGGCCGCGCTGGGTGGCGCAATGGCGTCGCTGCCCTGGCCGGTGGTGCGCGCCCAGAGCTCCAGCGCGCCGATCAGCAGCGCGGGGAACGCGAGGGATTTCAGCTTCATGTCAGTGGCCGAGATAGTGGTACAGCTCGCGGCGCAGGCGCAGGAACTCGGGGTGCTCCTTGGTGCTGAGCTGGTTGCGCGGCTGCGGCAGGGGCACGTCGATCAGCGCGGCCAGGCTGGGCAGCTCGGGCGTGGGGTTGCTGCGCAACGCGATCACGCGGTCGCCGAGGTAGAGCGCTTCTTCCAGGTCGTGCGTGACGAACATGACGGTGAGGCCTTCTTCGCGCACCAGGCGCGCGAGCTCGTCCTGCAGCGTTTCGCGCGTCATCGCGTCCAGCGCGCCGAAGGGCTCGTCCATCAGCATCACGTCGGGCCGCTGCGCCAGGCAGCGCGCGATCTGCACGCGCTGCTGCATGCCGCCGGAGAGCTGCGCCGGAAACTTGTGCGCGTGCGCGCCCAGGCCCACCGTCTTGAGCACGTGCGCGATGCGCTCGGGCCGCTCGGCCGCCGGTACGCTGGCCGCTTCGAGCGCCAGGCTCACGTTGGCCTGCACGGTGCGCCAGGGCAGCAGGGCGCGCCCGTAGTCCTGGAACACGAAAGCGACCTCGCGGCTGGGCCCCGTGATGGCCGCGCCCTTGCGCTTCACGCTGCCCTGGCTGGGCGTGACGAAGCCGGCCGCGGCGCGCAGCAGCGTGGTCTTGCCGCAGCCCGACGGACCGATCACGCACACGAACTCGCCGCGCTTCACCGTGAGCTCGGTGGGCGAGAGGATCTGGCGGCCGCCGAGCTCGATGGCCACGCGGTCGAAGTGCAGAACGGTGTCGGTCATGGCGGCGGGCTCGGCGTGGGGCGTGGCGTGCCTCACTTGGCGATCAGGCGAGCAACGTCCGGTGTGGACTTGAGCATTTCCTGGTCCTTCATGAGGCCGACCCAGTAGTTCAGCTGCTTCTCGGTGACCACCGGACCGGGAGGCGAGATCTGCACCTTGGCGATCACTTCGGGCGGCAGCTTGATGTACTTGCCTATGGCCGCGCGCACCGCGCCGTCGTTCTTGGGCTGGTTCATGAAGGTGGCCGCTTCCTGCACCGCTTCGCGGAAGCCTTTGGCGGCCGCCGGGTTCTTGGCCACCCAGTCGCGCTTGGCCACGTGGATGATGGTCGGCTGGTTCTCGGGCAGGAAGGTCGAGTAGTACGACGCCACGTAGCCCACGCCGCTGTCGGTGATGCGGCTCATGAAGGGATCGGCGCTGACCACCGCGTCCACCGAGCCACCGCGCAGCAGGTCGCCATGTTGGGGGAACGAGGCCTCGACGAAGTTCACCGCCTTGTAGTCCACACCCTGGCTCTTGAGCCAGGCGCGGAAGGTCACGTGCAGGAACGCGCCCAGGCCGGGCACGCCGATCTTCTTGCCCACGCAGTCTTTGGCGGTGCGGATGCCGCTGCCGGCCTTGGCCACCAGGCCAAAGCCGGTGATGGTCTTGGAGGTGACGCCCGCGCCGGCCACCACCACGTGGTCCAGCCCGCCGTCGACCGACTGCAGGTACACGCTGGGCGTGGGGCCGCCGATTTGCAGCGAGTCGGCCTGCACGGCCGCCGGAATGGTGGAGTTGATCGGGATGAACTTGAGCTCGACGTCCAGCCCGCGCTTCTTGAAGTAGCCGTTTTCCGCGGCGACAAACACCGAGGCGAAGTCGGTCACGGCGGTGTAGCCGAACACGATCTTGGTGTTGCCCTGTGCGAAGGCGGCGGGCAGGCCGGCCACGGCAGGAACGGCGGTCAGGGCGGCCAGGGCGGTGCGTCTTTTCATCATGTCTGTCTCCTGTGGGATGGGGGGGGCGAACGCTTCTTGGGCGGGGGAACGGGCAGGGCGGCGCGCAGGCCACCCACGATGAAGCGCACCAGCCGCTCGGCGGCGGCGGGGTCGCTGGGGGTGTTGACGTGGTTGGAGAGCCGCCCGATGCGGTCGTCCACCAGGTGGTGCAGCAAGGCGCCGAGCGCGAACTGGTAGCCCCAGGCGGCGTCGGCGCGGCTGCCCTGGGGCAGCGCGTGGTGCAGCGCGTCGATGAAGCGGTGGGCCATGGGGTCGAAGAAGTCGCGCAGCACGCGGTCGGACTCCTCGCTGTTGTAGGCCAGCTCGCGGCCCACCAGCTGCGCGTAGTACTGGCCTTCGTCGCTGGATCGCATGTGGATCACGGGGTAGATGAAGGCCTCGACGATGCGCGTGAGCGTCTGCGGGTCTTGCGGGTCCTGCATCACCGCTTCGAGCGCGGCCAGGCGCTCTTCAATGGTGTGGCCCCAGTGCGCAAACACCGCGTGGAACAGGTCGTTCTTCGGGCCGTAGTAATAGGCCACCAGCGCCAGCGGCACGCCGGCCTCTTCGGCGATCTGGCGGATCGTCACCGCGTGGTAGCCGCGCTGCGCAAACAGCTTTTCGGCCGCGAGCAGGATCGCCTGCTGGCGGTCCGGGCGGGGCGCGGCCTCGCCCTTGCGTCGGGCAGGGGCGGACGCAGGCGTGGTCTTGCGGGCGGCGGCGGGCATGGCGGTATTGAACGGCTGTTCAAAAATGTTGTACACCCGTACAAACCCTTGGCGGTTGAAGGTGTGGGGGCAGGCGGGTGCGGTTACCAGTGCACCATCGGCAGGCCTGCCACGGGCGAAGTGAAGAAGGGGATGGTGGTGCCCATCAGGCTGCCGATGTAGACCGTGCGCAGGTCGGGCCCGCCGAAGGTGATGCTGGCCATCCACGGCGCCAGCGTGCCGCGCGCGCGCAGCATGTCGTCGGTGGTGAGCGTGCCGTCTTCCATCTTGCGCAGCAGCGCCTGTGAGGCGGCGGGGTCGCCGTCGTCGAGCAGCAGCAGCTCGTCGCCCTGCGGCGTGAGCGCGATGAGCTGGTCCACCATCACCAGCGTGCACCAGAGGTTGCCGTGGGCATCAAACGCGATGCCATCCGGAAAGCCGCCCAGGTGCGACGGGCCGAAGACCTCGCGCCCCGTCAGCCGCACGCCCTGCGCCGACTCCACCACCCGCATGCGGCTGATGTGCGGGCCGGTGGTCTCCACGATGTAGAGCCAGGCTTCGTCCGCATCGAAGCGGATCTCGTTGGTGAAGTGAAAGCCCTCGGCCACCACACGCAGGCCGTGCTCGTCGAGCACCGCAATGTAGCCGTCGCGCACGCGGCTGCTCGCCGCCTGCGTCCAGGGATTCACCCGCGTGGACACGGTGAGCCAGATGCGGTTCTTTGAATCGCGCAGCACGAAGTTGACCTTGCCGATGGGCTGGCCGTTGAGGGTGTCGTGCAGCGTGCGCGTGTGGCCCTCGCGCGTCATGACCTCCAGCCGGTCGGTGCCGAAGTTCGCGATCAGCACGTCGCCATTGGCGGCAAAGGCCAGCCCGTTGGGCAGCGTGCCCTGCGTGTACTGGGCTTCCACGTCTTGCGTGGACGCCTGCGCGGCGCTCGCAAAACGCGGGTCGGCTTGCTGGCCAATGAAGCGCTGCTGCCCGTCGGCGCCGATGCGGGTGACGCCGCCGCGCGCATCGGCGGCCCACAGCGTGCCGTCGCGCTCGGCCAGGATGCACTCGGGGCGCTGCAGGTCATGGCCGATGGTGCGGATCGTCGCGCGGTCCACCTGAAAGCCGTGCAGCGGGTTCGGTGTCGAAGGCATGGCGCATCTCCGGTGGGGCGGTCCGCCGGGTGGGCCGCTGCAGGCCATTGAACGGGCGCGCCCGAATCTTGTACAACCGTGCAAACCCTAGGCAGCCAGCGCGCGGCGGCGGTCTAAGCTCGCCGCATGACCGCTCCGTACGTGCCCCAGATCCGCCTCTACCAGGCTTGGCTTGCCGAGAAGCGCGGCCTGCGCTTTGACGACTACGACGCCCTGTGGCGTTGGTCCACCACCGACCTCGACGGCTTCTGGCAAAGCATCTGGGATTACTTCGAGATGCAGTCGCCCACGCCGCACACCACCGTGCTCACGCACAACGTGATGCCCGGTGCCACCTGGTTCAGCGGCGCGCGCGTCAACTACGCGCAGCAGGTGTTTCGCCATGTGCAGCCCGCGCACGCAGCGGGCTTTTCAGCCGTGGTCAGCCGCAACGAAAAAGGCCGCCGCGTCGAGCTGAGCTGGCCCGAGCTGCGCCGCCAGGTGGCATCGCTCGCGCAGCACCTGCAGGCGCAAGGCGTGCAGCCGGGCGACCGTGTCGCGGCCTACCTGCCCAACATTCCTGAAGCGATGGTGGCGTTTCTGGCCACCGTGTCGCTGGGCGCGGTGTGGAGCATCTGCGCGCCCGACATGGGCACCAACGCCGTGCTCGACCGCTTCCGCCAGATCGAGCCGGTGGTGCTCATTGCCTGCGACGGCGTGAGCTACGGCGGGCGCGACCACAACCGCCTGGCCGTGGTGGCCGAGCTGCGCGCCGCGCTGCCCACGGTGCGCCACGTGCTGCTGCACACCAACCTGGCCGAGGGCGAAGCGGCGCAGGCCGAGGCCTTGCTGGCCGCTGCGCCCTGCACCGCGTTTGCCGCGGCCACCGCGCGCGACGACGCCGCCACCGCCGCCTTCGAACCCGTGTGGTTGCCGTTCGACCACCCGCTGTGGATCGTCTATTCCAGCGGCACCACCGGCCTGCCCAAGCCCATCGTGCACGGCCACGGCGGCACCGTCATCGTGGGCCTGGCGCTCAAAAGCCTGCACAACGACATCGGCTGCAGCTACCACTCCAACAGCTGGGGCGAGCGTTACCACTGGTACAGCTCCACCGGCTGGGTGATGTGGAACGCGCAGACCAGCGGCCTGCTCAACGGCACCACCTGCGTGATTTACGACGGCAACCCCGGCGGCACCAAAGACAAGCCCGACTGGACGACCCTGTGGCGCTTCGCGGCCGAAGAGGGCGTGACCTTCTTCGGCGCCGGCGCGGCCTTCTTTGCCAACTGCCTCAAGGCGGGCGTGGACCTGTCGACCTGCGGCGACCTGTCGGCCGTGCGCGCGCTGGGCACCACTGGTTCACCGCTGTCCGAAGACGCGCAGAACTGGGGCACCGAACAGTTCCGCCGCCTGCATGCCACCCGCCCCGAGCCCACGCCCGTCCCGGCAGACGCCACGCCCGTCCCGGCAGACGCAATGCCCGTTCTGGCTGAGCCCACCACCGTTCGCCCTGAGCCTGTCGAAGGGCTCGCGGGAGCAGGGCTTCGACAGGCTCAGCCCGAACGGAGCCTCCATCAGCCCTCTCTGGGCGCAGCGACCCGCGCAGCGGCGCAGCGTGGGGGCGACATCTGGTGGTGCAACATTTCCGGCGGCACCGACTTCGCCGGCGCCTTCATCGGCGGCAACCGCGAACTCCCGCAAACCCCGGGGCGCATGCAGTGCCGCCTGCTGGGCTGCGCAGTGGAGTCGTGGAACGAGCAGGGCCAGCCGGTGATCGACGAGGTGGGCGAGCTGGTGTGCGCGCAGCCCATTCCGTCCATGCCGCTGTACTTCGTGGGCGACGTGAACCACCAGCGCCTGCTCGGCAGCTACTTCGACACGTATCCGCCAGGCAAGGGTCGCAAACCCGGAGGCGGTGACCTTGACGCGCCAGCCGGCGCCGTCTGGCGCCATGGCGACTGGCTGCGCATTCATGCCGATGGCTCGTGCGTGATCTACGGCCGCTCCGACGCCACCATCAACCGCCACGGCCTGCGCATGGGCACCAGCGAGCTCTACAGCGCGGTGGAGGCGCTGCCCGAGGTGCTGGATTCGATGGTGGTAGACCTGGAGTACCTCGGCCGCGAGAGCGACATGCCGCTGTTCGTGGTGCTGCGCGAAGGCGTGGCGCTGGACGATGCGCTCAAGGCCCGCATCAACGACCGCATCAAGACCGCGCTGTCGCCGCGCTTCATCCCCAACGGCATCTTTCAGGTGGCGGAGATCCCGCGCACGCTCTCGGGCAAGAAGCAGGAGCTGCCGATCAAGAAGCTGCTGCTGGGCCAGCCGCTGGAAAAGGTCATCAACCGTGAAGCCATGGCCAACCCGGGCTGCCTCGACTGGTACGTGGCGTTCGCGCGCCAGCGCGCCACGGCATAGTCAACCCACCGCCCGCAAGGGCGACACAGCTTCCTGGAGCAGGGCCAGCAGCCGTGGCTGGTCGTCCACGATGTCCTTGATGGGGCCGCCGATGCTCAGCGTCATGGGTTTGACGCCCCGCGGCACCGGCAGCAGGATGGCCAGCGCCGTGGCGCCGGGCACCGACGTGCCGTTGGACATGGCGTAGCCCTGGCGGCGCGTGACCTCGCGTGCGGCCAGTACGTCTTCCAGCGCCAGCGGGGGCACGATGGCCGCGTCCATTGCGTTGGCCCGCCGCAGCAGCAGGCCGATCTCGCGCTCGGGCTTGAGGGTCAGCAGCATCTTGCCGGTGGCGCTGCGAAACAGCGGGCGCAGCGAGCCGATCTTGGCCGTGAAGTGCTCCGTCCGCGTGGCCTGCAGCACATGCAGGTAGCACACGTGCAGACCCTGCTGCGCGCCAATCATCACCGTGTGGCCGGTTTGCGCGTGCACCTGCTGCATGAGCCGCAGCAGGCTGCGTTCGGACAACATCTGCTCGCCGATCCACTCGGTGGCCAGCAACAACCGCATGCCCGGGATGTACATGCCCGTGCGCGCGTCGTGATCGAAGTAGCCCGCATCGGCCAGCGTGCGCAGCAACACCGAGGTGCTCGACTGCGGGTAGCCCAGCGTTTGCGACACCTCCTTCACGCTGGCGGGCCGGCGCCATTCCGCAAAGAAGGCCAGCAACTCCATGGCGCGCAGGGCCGACTTCACCGAGGGGTTGGCCATTCACATTCCTGATGCTTGATCATGAATGTGATTTTGAGCCGCGCTGGTCTATGCCGGCATGGGGGGCATCCCTATGCTGGCCGCATGACCGACACCGCATCTGCTCCGCCCAGCCTTCACATCGAAGGCGGCCTCGCCCGCATCACCCTGCAGCGGCCGCAGCACCGCAACCGCTTGCAGAACGAAGACCTCGCTGCGCTGATGGCCGCGTTCGAGCGCATCGAGGCCGACCCCACCATCCGCGTGGTCGTGCTCAGCGCGGTTGTGCTGCCCGAGCGGCCGGTGTTCAGTGCCGGCTACAACGTGGAAGACTTCGACGCCGCCGCGCCCAGCGTGGACTTCGAGCAGGTGGTGCAGGCACTGGAGCGGCTGCGACCGGTGACGCTGTGCGCGCTCAATGGCAGCGTGTACGGTGGCGCCACCGACCTCGTGCTCGCCTGCGACATCGCGCTCGGTGCCGAGGGCATCGTGGCGCGCATGCCGGCGGCCGCGCTGGGCTTGCACTACTACCCCAGCGGGCTGGTGCGCTATGTGTCGCGCCTGGGCGTGAGCGCGACCAAGCGGCTCTTCCTCACGGCACAGCCGGTGGACGACGCAGCCTTGCTGCGCATGGGCTATGTGCAGGAGCTGCTGCCAGCGGCCTTGCTGCAGGAGCGCGTCACGCAACTCGCACACCAGGTGGCAGCCCTGGCACCGTTGGCGCTCACCACGCTCAAGCATTCGCTCAACGAACTGGCGCGGGGCGAGTTCGACCTCGGGCGCCTGCAGGCACGCGCCCAGGCCACGCGCGACAGCGATGACTTTGCCGAAGGCCGGCGCGCCATGGCCGAGCGGCGCGCACCCGTCTGGAAGGGGCACTGACATGCACACGATGCCCAGCGGCCAGGCCCTCGCTTCCCTGCGCGTTCTCGACCTTTCCCGCGTGCGCGCCGGGCCCACCTGCGTGCGCATGCTCGCGGACTTCGGCGCCGACGTGATCCGCGTGGAGCCGCCACCGGGCATCGACGCCAACGACAACATGTTCGTGGACAACCGCGAGGGTGGCGACTTCCAGAACCTCAACCGCAACAAGCGCTCGCTCACGCTCAACCTCAAGAAGCCCGAAGGCCTGGCCGTCTTCCGCGAGCTGGTGAAGACCGCCGATGTGGTGGTGGAAAACTGGCGCCCCGACGTGAAGCATCGCCTGGGGCTCGACTACGAGTCCCTGCGCGCCATCAACCCGCGCGTGATCCTCGCCAGCATCTCTGGCTACGGGCAGGACGGGCCGTACGCCAAACGCCCCGGTTTTGACCAGGTCATCCAGGGCATGGGCGGCCTGATGTCGGTCACGGGCCTGCCGGGCCAGGGGCCAGTGCGCGCCGGCATTGCGGTGGCCGATTCCAGCGCGGGCCTGTACCTGGCGCTGGGCATCTTCGCGGCCCTGTTCGAGCGCGAGCGCTCCGGCCACGGCCAGTGGGTGCATGCCTCGCTGCTGCACGCGCTCGTGGCCATGATGGACTTCCAGGCCGCGCGCTACCTCAATGAAGGCGCCACCCCCACGCAAGCCGGCAACGACCACCCCACCGCCAGCCCCATGGGCCTGTACCGCGCGCTGGATGGCTCGCTCAACATCGGCGCGGCCGGTGGCGGCAACTGGCGGCGCTTCTGCGAAGCGCTGGGCAAGCCCGAATGGCTGGCCGACCCCCGCTACGCCACCGACGCCGACCGTGTGGCCAACCGTGCCGCCCTCTCGGAAGCGATCGAGCAGGTGTTTGCCCACGCCACCGTGGCGCACTGGGTCGACGTGCTCAACCGCGCCGGCGTGCCGGCCGGACCCGTTTACACCATCCCCGAAGTGTTCGAGGACCCGCAGGTCCGGCACATGGCCATGACGGCGCAGGCGCGCGCGAGCAGCGGGCGGCTGTGCACCTTCATCACGCAGCCAGTGCGGCTGGAGCGCACGCCTGCCGAAGTGCGCACCGCGGCGCCGGATTGTGGCGAGCACACCGACGAAGTGCTGCGCGAAGCCGGGCTGGACGAGCGCGAGATTCAGGCGTTGCGGGCGGCGGGAGTGGTCTAGTGCGGCGAAGGGTGCCGCAGAGCACCCCTTCTCATATCAACAGGAGACAAACCATGAAGCGTTCTTTTTCTCGCGTGTGGCGCGCCACGTTGTGCTGCGCTGCGGTGTTGCTAGCGAGCAGCGCCACCGCACAGACCTGGCCGGATCGGCCCATCAAGCTGGTGGTGCCGTTCTCGGCGGGTGGGGGTGCCGACGTGGCTGCGCGCACCTACGGCGACAAGCTCTCGTCCCTGCTGGGGCAGCCGGTGGTGATCGAAAACAAGCCCGGTGCATCGGGCAACATCGGTGCCGAGCTGGTGGCGCGCGGCCCGGCCGACGGCCACACGCTGCTGTTCGGCAACGAGTTCCTGGCCACCAACCCGGTCATGTTCCAGAACATCCGGTACGACTCGCTCAAGGACTTCGTGCCCATCGCCAAGGTGGCGAGCACGCCGGTGGCCATTGCGGCGCATCCGTCGCTGCCGGTGAAGTCGGTGCAGGAACTGCTGGCACTCGGCCGCACCCGGGCACTGAACTACGCATCGCCCGGTGTGGGCACGGGCCCCCACCTGTTTGGTCAACTGATGGCCCTGCGTTCTGGCGCGAAGTTCAACAACATCCCTTACCGCGGTTCGGCCCCCGCCATGGCGGATGCCGTGGGCGGGCAGGTCGACTTCATCATCTCCACGCTCACGCCCATGATGGTCTACCTGCAGTCGGGCAAGCTCAATGGCCTGGCCATCACGGGCGGCAAGCGCTCGACGCACGCGCCCGACATCCCCACACTGACCGAGGTGGGCGTGGTCTCGCCGCCCTATGCGGTGTGGTACGGCGTGATGGCGCCCGCCGCCACGCCTCAGCCGGTGGTGGCGCGCCTGCAGCAGCTGTCCGCACAGATCCTGAAGGACCCCGAGGTGCTCGCCAAGTTGCGCAACGCGGGTTACGACGCCGAGTCCAGCATCGGCGACACCTTCGGCGCCGAGCTGCGCGCCGACATCGAGCGCTGGCAGCGCGTCATCCAGGACGCCAAGATCCCCAAGGAATAGGAGCGGGCATGAAGTCGTGGTGGATACAGACCGGCGCTGGGCGCATGCTGCTGGAGCAGCGCGAGGTGCCCACGCCGCAGGCGCAACCGGGGCAGCTGCTGGTGCGCATCCGTGCGGCCGCGCTCAACCGGGGCGAGTTCATTGCAGGCCACGGCCTGCATGCGGCCGGCGGCCCCGCCAGGCCCGCCGGCTTCGAGGCCGCGGGCGAGGTGGTGGGTGTGGGGGAGGGCGTCACCGCGTTCGCCCCGGGCGACCGGGTGATGGGCCGCTGCGACGGCGCCTTTGCCGACATGGGTTGCATGGCATCGGGCGAGGCGCACCCCGTGCCCGCCGGCATGCCCTGGGAGCAGGCGGCCTGCACGACGGTCGTGTATTCCACGGTGCACGACATGTTGATCGCCCAAGGCCGCCTGCTGGCGGGCGAATGGTTGCTGGTGACCGGCGTGTCGTCCGGCGTGGGTGTGGGCGCGCTGCAGGTGGCCAAGGCGCTCGGTGCGCGGGTGATCGGCACCTCGGGCTCGGCCAGCAAGCTCGCGCGCCTGCGCGAGCTCGGGCTTGACGTGGGCATCGAGACGCGCAGTGGCGATTTCGCGCCAGCGGTGCTGGAAGCCACCGGGGGCCAGGGCGTGGACCTGGTGGTGAACAACGTGGGCGGTTCGGTGTTTCCGGCGTGTCTGCAGGCCATGGCCTTTTGCGGCCGCCTGGCCACCGTGGGCTACATCGACGGCATGGTGAACCCCGAGCTCGACTTGATGGCCCTGCACAAGAAGCGGCTCACGCTGTTTGGCGTGTCCGCCAAGCTGCGCACCCTGCAGCACCGCGAGGCGGCCGCCCGCGCGTTTGCGCGCGACCTGCTGCCGCTGCTGGCCGATGGCCGTGTGGTGCCGCTGGTGGACGAGGTGTTTCCCTTCGACCGCTTGCCCGACGCGCAGCTGCGCATGGAGCGCGGCGAGGCGCTGGGCAAGCTGGTGTTGCAGATGGGCTGATACCGGCCGCGCAGCACTCAGTTCGCCACGGTGAAGCGCCGGCGCGTGTGCCGCGGTGTCTCCACCTCGTCGACGATGGCCACCGCCAGGTCGGCCACGGAAATGCCGGCCGGGGCGCTGCCTTCGCCAGGCAACAACTGGTCGCCGCCCACGCGGTACTGGCCGGTGCGCTCGCCCGCGGCGAGTGCAATCGGGGGCGAGATGAAGGTCCAGTCCAGCGCGGTCTCGGTGCGCAGGCGGGTCAACAGGTCGCGCGCGGCGAGCGCGCCGGCCTTCCATTCGGCCGGGAATTCCGGCGTGTCCACCAGCTGCAGGCCGGGGGCCACTTCCAGGCTGCCCGCGCCGCCCACGGCCAGCACGCGCTGCACGCCGGCCTGCTTCGTGCCGGCCAGGATGGCCTCGTAACCCAGGCCGAAGAGGCGCTGGATGTCGGGCTCGCCCCAGCCGGGGTTGTAGGCACTCACCACGGCGTCGTGGCCGGCCACCGCGGCGGCCACCTGTGCGGCGTCGCTCACGTCGGCCTGCGCCACTTGCAGGCCGGCTTGCGCGGCGAGCTTGCCGGGGTGGCGGGCGAGGGCGGTCACGGCGTGGCCGCGTGAGAGCAGTTCGGTGAGCACGGCGCTGCCCACGAAACCGGTGGCACCAATGAGGGCGATCTTCATGACAAGGCTCCTGAGAGGGTTTGGAAAACGAAGGGGTTGGGCAAGGTGTTCAGTGTCATGGCTACACAAAGGCGGCGGTAGCCGGCAGAATTTGCTTTCTTTTTGTAGAAAAGCTAACGAATGAGCGACGCCGCCGCCTGGACCGACAAACTCAAGCGCATGGCGCTGTTCGCGGAAATCGTGGACAGCGGCTCCATCAGCGCGGCCGCGCGCCGCGTGGGCAGCACGCCGTCGGCGGTGAGCCAGCAGCTGCGCCTGCTCGAAGGCGCGCTGGGCCTGGTGCTGCTGCACCGCTCCACCCGCCGCATCACGCTCACCGAGGCGGGCGAGCGCTACTACCCGGCCTGTGCGGCGATGGTGGCGCAGGCCCGCAGCGCCGACGCGGCGCTCGAGCGCCTGCGCGACGAGCCCGAGGGCGAGCTGCGCCTGGCCGCGCCCATCGGCTTTGGCGAACTGCTGTCGACCGCGCTGGAGCCGCTGCGCCGCCATCCGCGCCTGCGCCTGCACCTCCTGCTGGACGACACCCCGATCGACCTGATTGCCGAGCGCGTGGACCTGGCGCTGCGCGTGGGCCGCTTCACCGACTCATCGCTGGTGGCGAGGCGCCTGGGCGAGCTGCAGCGACAGCTGTGCGCGGCCCCGCGCTACCTGGCCGAGCGCGGCTGGCCGAGCCACCCGCGCGACCTCGCCGGGCACGACTGGCTGGGGATGCCACCGCGCAGCGGCACGGCGGACACGCTGGACTTTCAGGGTCCAGAGGGTGGACGAGACGCTGGGCGAGAAGGCGAGCGGTTCGAGGTGCGCGTGGAGCCGCGTCTGCTGGCTTCGCAGGTGACGGCGCTGCAGGCCATGGCACTGGCGGGCTGGGGGCTCTACGTGGGCATGAGCGACGACGTGCGACAGGCCCTGACCGCGGGCCGGCTCGTGCCCGTGCTGCCCGACTGGCGGCTGGCGCCGGCCGCCGTGTTTGCCGTCACGCCGCGCCGCAGCGAGCAGCCGGCCAAGGTGCGTCACGCGCTGCAGGCGCTGCAGCTGCACTTTGCGGCGCGCGGAGCCTGATGCCTCAGGCGCGCCGGCTCACCAGCACGATGCCCACCGCCACGCCGATCAGTGCGAGCACCAGCTGCAAGGTCAGCGGCTCGCTGAGCAGCACCACGCCAAACACCAGCGCAAAGACCGGCGTGAGGAAGGTGAAGGTCGACATTTGCGTGGCCGGGTACTGCCGCAGCATCCACATCCAGGTGAGGTAGCTCGCGAACGCGCCCACCACCGTCTGCAGGCCCAGTGAACCCCAGGCGCGCGCGGAGTAGTCGAGCGACCACACCTCGCCCAGCGCCAGCGAGATCAGCGGCGCCACCGCCGCCGTGACGGCCACCTGGTAGAACAGCGTTTTTTCGGCGCTGGCGCCCGAGAGCCGGGTGGCGCGGATGGTGAGCGTGGTCAGGCCCCAGAGCGTGCCGGCGGCCAGCGCCATGGCATCGCCCAGCCAGGCACCGGCCACCGGCGAGCCGTGCATGAAGCCTTCGCTGAACGCCAGCGCCACGGCAGCAAACGCAATCACCAGGCCCACCCACTGGATGCGCCGCAGCCGCTCGCCCGGCACCACGCGCGGCAGCAGCAGCGCCACCACAAACGGGCTGGTGTACAGAAACACCGTGAGGCGCGAGGCACTGGTGTGCAGCAGCCCGAGGTAGATGAAAGCGAACTCGCCCGCAAACAGGCTGCCTGCGAGCAGCCCGGCCTTGAGCGTGCCGTCGCGCGCAAACAGCGGCACGCCGCGCGCCCGGCTCCAGAGCCAGATCAGCACCGCCGCACCCCAGAAGCGCAGCGAGGCCTGCCACAGCGGTGGCACCTCGGCCACGGTGTCCTTGATCAGGATCTGCTGGAAACCCCAGAAGGCGCAGCACACCACGAGCAGCGTGATGGCGAGGGAGTCGAGGTGTGTCTTGCGTTGAGCCGGTGGAGTCATGCGGCGATTGTCGGCGCGCGCCGATGCCCTGGCTGTCGCGTGGGCGTGCGCCTCAGGTGCCCTGGGCGAGGCGGCGCAGCTGGTCCTTGAGCCGCTGCACCTCGGTCGCGCTCAAGGCGCCGAGCACTGCGGCCTCGTGCTCGCGGGCCAGGGCGATCAGCGGCGTCACCTTCTTCTGCCCGGTGGCGGTGATGCTCACCAGCGTGCGGCGCTGGTCGCTCGGGTCGTCGCGCAGCGTCACCCAGGCTTGCGCTTCCAGGCGTTGCACGAGTTTGGTCACGGTGGGTTGCTGGCTCAGCACCTCATGCGCGAGCTGGCCCACCGGCATGGGGGGCTGGCCACTGAGCGTGGCGAGCACGCGCCACTCGATGCTGCTGAGCCCGGCCTCGCGCACCACGGCGTCGAAGTCTTTGAACAGCGCGTGGTTGGCCTGGCCGAGCAGGTAGCCCAAGTAATCATTCACGAAGTGGCCCCCACGCTCCGCCGCTGCGGCTGGCCCGGTGCGTCCGCGCTTGGCCGCTGGGCGGGTGCTCACAAGGGGTGTTCCGTGTAGAAGCGGCCGCCGTGGAACAGGAGGGGGGAGGCTTCGGGTCGGCGGCTGCAGCGTTCGACTTCGCCGACGAAGATGACGTGGTCGCCCTCGGCGTACTGACTGCGGTTGAAGCATTCGAAGCTTGCGGCCACGCCGTCGAGCAGGGGCGCGCCGCTCATGCCGGCGGTGAAGCCCACGCCGGCCCAGCGGTCGGTGTCGCGGGCCGCAAAGCGTTCGGCCAGGGCTTGCTGGTCGGCGGCGAGCACGTTGATGGCGTAGTGGCGGCCGTTGGAGAAAGCGGCCATCGAGCCCGCCATGCGCGCCAGGCTCCAGAGCACCAGCGGTGGCGAGAGCGAAACGGAGTTGAAGGAGTTGGCCGTGAGGCCAATGAGGTCACCGCTGTCGGTGCGCGCGGTGACGATGGTGACACCCGTGGCAAACATGCCCAGCGTGGCCCGGAACTCGTGTGCCGAGAAGTCTGGAGGCCGGGCCTGGAGGCCGGCGGATCGGGCTGGGGACATGGTTGGAATTTATATGAAAATTCATGAATAATGACAAGGCCTCATCGCCTGACCCAGCGCGATGTGACCCATGACAAGGAGACACCATGCTGCAAGAGCGGATCGAACCCGCCTGGATCGACGCCTTCGAGACCTTGTTTCGCCGCTGCGCCCTGCAGTCTGGCGACGTGGTGGCTATTCTCGGTGAAACCCAGAGCCGCCCCGTGCTTCTGGAGCTGGCCCGGCTGGCGCTTTCCCGCTTCGGTGTGCGCTCGTTCACGCTGGTGTTGCCTTCCGTGTTCAGTGCGGGCGAGCCGGTGTCGCGTTCCACGGGCGCCAGCGACGCCCTCCAGCAGCTTGCCCCGGTGATCGCCGCGCTCGCCGGCAGCACGCTGGTGGTGGACTGCACGGTCGAAGGGCTGATGCACGCGCCCGAACTGCCCGCCATCCTCCAAGGCAACGGCAGCACGCAGCCGCGCGTGGTCTACGTGAGCAACGAACACCCCGAAGCGCTGGTGCGCCTCTTGCCCGACGACGCGACCGAAGCCCGCGTGAAAGACCATGTGCGGCGCGTGCGCGCGGCCCAGGCCATGCACGTGCGCTCGGCGGCAGGCACCGACCTCTCCATCTCGCTGCAGGGCGCGGTGGTGGGCGGCAACTGGGGCACCACCACACGCCCGGGCACGCTCACGCACTGGCCGGGCGGCCTGGTGCTGGCGTTCCCTGCGGCGGGCAGCGTGAACGGCACGCTGGTGCTGGCCGAGGGCGACGTGAACCTCACCTTCAAGCGCTACATCGAGCGCGCGATCACGCTCACCATTGAAAACGACCACATCACCCGCATCGACGGCCAGGGCGTGGACGCCGAGCTGCTGCGCAGCCACTACGCGGCGTGGGCCGAGCTGGACGGTACCGCCGCCCGGCCGCCAGCCTGTGCAGTGAGCCACGTGGGCTACGGCCTGAACGACGCTGCTCGCTGGGACAGCATGGCGCTCTACGACAAGCGCGACTTCAACGGCACCGAGCTGCGCGCCTTCGCGGGCAACTTCCTCTACAGCACCGGCGCCAACGAGGTGGCCGGCCGCCACACGCGTGGCCACTTCGACTTCCCCCTGCGTGGCTGCACCGTGACGCTGGACGGCGCGGTGGTGGTGGATGCCGGTCAGGTGGTGCGCCCATGATCCCGAAGTTCACCACCCTGGGCAGCGGCCCCACCACGGTGCTGATGCTGCACGGCATTGGCGGCGGCCATGTGGCCTTTGCGCCGCAGGTGGAAACGCTGGCGGGCGCGGGCTACCGTGCGGTGGCCTGGGACATGCCGGGCTACGGCCACAGCGCGCCCATCGAGCCCTACACGTTCAAGGGGCTGGCGCAAAGCTGCATCGACCTCATCGACGCGCTGCAGTGCGAGCACGTGGTGCTCGTGGGCCACAGCATGGGCGGCATGGTGGCGCAGGAGGTGGTGGCGCGCCACCCCGGACGCGTGAGCCGGCTGGTGCTCAGCGCCACCTCGGCCGCCTTCGGCAAGCGCACCGACGGCCGCAGCGCCGACGCCTGGGCGCAGCAGTTCATTGCCCAGCGCACGGCACCGCTGGACGCGGGTCAGACCATGGCCGACGTGGCGCGCAAGCTGGTGCCGCAGATGGTGGGCCCGGGCTCGCTGCCCGAAGGCGCGCGGCTGGCCGAGCACTGCATGGCCGGCGTGCCCGCGGCCACCTACCGCCGCGCGCTCGACTGCCTCGTCACCTTCGACCGCCAGGCCGCGCTCGCCGGCATCGGCGTGCCCACCCTGCTCATTGGCGGTGAGTTCGACCGCGTGGCCGCGCCGTCGGTCATGCAGCAGATGGCCGCGGCCATTCCTCGCTCGCGCTATGTGGAGCTACCCGGCATCGGCCACCTCACCAACCTGGAAGCCCCCGACGAGTTCGACGCGGCGCTGCTCGGCTTCCTGGGCGAGACCCCGCCCGACCGCACCCGCGACACGCACTGACCCGCCCGAGGAGCACCCCATGAACATGCCCCTGCCCGCCACCACCAGCCAGCTCGATTTCACGCCCGCCGTGGGCGACATGACCTTCACGCCGCTGCAGCGCGAACTGCTCAGCCGCGCGCACGCCCTGGGCCGCGACCGCTTTGCCGCGCGCGCACCGCAGTGGGACCGCGAAGCCAGCTTCCCGTTTGCCAACTACGACGACCTGCGCGAAGCCGGCTTTCTCAAGCTCTGCGTGCCCACCGCGCACGGCGGCCTGGGCGCCGACTACGCCACCTACATGATGGTGGCCGCCGAGATCGGCCGCTTCTGCGGCGCCACCGCGCTCACCTGGAACATGCACATCTGCAGCACCATGTGGACCGGCGTGCTGGCCGACGGCATTGCCATGACCGACGCCCAGCGCGCCGAACACCTCGCGCGGCGCGAGCTGCACTTTCAGCGCATCGTCGACGACGGCGCGATCTACGCCCAACCCTTCAGCGAGGGCAGTGCCGCCGCTGCAGGCCGCGCGCCGTTTGGCACCACCGCGAAAAAGGTCGATGGCGGCTGGCTCGTGAACGGCCGCAAGATCTTCGCCAGCCTCTCGGGCGCGGCGCATTACTACGGCATCCTCTGCACGGAAGACAAGGGCGACGAGCACCCCGACGCGCGCGACACGCTCTACATCAGCGTGCCGGCCAGCAGCGAGGGCGTCTCCATCAGCGGTGAATGGGACCCGCTGGGCATGCGCGGCACGGTGAGCCGCAACCTGACGTTCAAGGACGTGTTCGTGAGCGATGCCGAGCAGCTCATGCCGCGCGGCATCTACTTCAAGGGCGCGCAGACCTGGCCGGCCATGTTCTTCACGCTCGCGCCCACCTACCTGGGCCTGGCCACGGCGGCGTATGACTTCACCGTGAAATACCTGCGCGGCGAAGTGCCCGGCGAGCCGCCCGTCAAGCGTAGGCAATACCCCACCAAGCAGATCGCCGTGGCGCAGATGCGCATCCAGCTCGAGAGCATGAAGAGCCTGTTTGTGCGCGCCATCAGCGAGGCCCGGCCCAACCCGTCGAAAGACGAAAAGCTGCGCCTCTATGCCGCGCACCACAGCGTGATGGAAGGCGCCAACGACATCGCGCGGCTGGCCATCCGCACCTGCGGCGGCCAAAGCATGATGAAGCACCTGCCCCTCGAGCGCCTCTACCGCGACAGCCGCTGCGGCTCGCTCATGCTGCCCTGGACGGCCGAGCTCATCGTGGACCGCATGGGCCGCGAAACGCTGTACGAGGCCGGCGAGCGCGACGAGTGACAGCAGGGCCGCGCGCAGGCGTTGCCTAGAATGCCGCGATGCATTGCGCCCCCTGGTTTCGCCTCGCCTCGCCCCTGATCGCCACGCTGCTGGCGCTGGCCTGCACGCAGGCGCAGGCATCCCCCCCGTTGCGCGGTCCCGCACACCACCGCACGGTCGCACCGCCCGACCCCTGTGTGGCGTTCGTCGCCCGCCTGCCCAACCTCCAGCGCCCGCTGTGTGTGGCCGCCCGGCTCAAGCCCACCGTGGGCCGCTCGGTGCAGGGCCGCACGCTCTACGCGCGCGACGTGGTGGCGCCCGAGGCCCGTTTGCGCGTGCTGGTGGTGGGGGCCATCCATGGTGATGAGCTGTCCTCGGCGTCGGTGGCCTTGCACTGGATCCAGCACGCCGTGCAGACGCCGGCCAACGCGCACTGGCGCTTCATTCCTGCGCTCAACCCCGACGGCCTGCTGTCGCGCCCGGCGCGGCGCGTCAATGCCAACGGCGTGGACCTCAACCGCAACTTTCCCACGCCCCACTGGCACCGCGACGCCAAGGTCTACTGGGAACAACGCACCCGCAAGGACCCGCGCCGCTGGCCCGGCAAGGAGCCGCTGTCCGAGCCGGAGTCGCGCTACCTGCACGATGAGATGGCGCGTTTCCAGCCGCACCTGATCGTGAGCATCCATGCGCCGTACGGCGTGCTCGACTTCGACGGCCCCGGCGTGCCGCCGCCGCAGCTCGGGCGGCTCTACCTCGACCAGGTCGGCATCTTCCCCGGCAGCCTGGGCAACTACGGCGGCGTGCACCAGGGCATGCCGGTGGTGACGGTGGAACTGCCCAGCGCCCTGCGCACGCCGCTGGATGCCGAGATGCGGCAGATGTGGATGGACCTGCAGCGCTGGATGGTCGAGCGCGTGCGGCCCGACGAGGCCGCACCGGCAGTGCCCGTGAAAGCGCGCAAGACCAGCTGAACCGGGTCAGGCCGCCACCAGCGCCCACAGCGCTTCGGCCGACTCCGTCATCTCCACCGGCTGGCGGTACAGCCGGATCTGCATCTGCAGCGCCCACTCGCTGCCACCGGCCACCACCAGCTGGCCGCCCTGCAGCTCGGCGGCGATCAGGCTTTGCGGCAGCCACGCAATGCCCCGGCCTTCCAGCGCCATGCTCTTGAGCACCACCGCGTGGTGCGCGGAAAACACGGTACGGTGCGCCACGTCACCGCCCAGCAGCGGGCGCAGGCAGGCCTGCAGCATGCGCCCCAGCCCGGACGACGCGTGGTACGCAAGGATGGGCAGCTCGTCCACCGCCGCGGCACCCAGCTGGAAAGCCGGTGTGCCATCGGGCGCGGCGGCGGCCACCGGCAGCAGCGTCTCGTCGCCGATCGGGTACATCGGGTGACCCGACTCTTCCAGCCGCCCCGGCACGGCGGGGTGCCCGTAGCACAGCAAAAACTGCACGCTGCGCTGCAGCATCAGGTCTTCGCAGGCCTCCAGGTTGTTCGAATACATCTGCACCGTGCGCGGCCCCAGCGTCTGCTCCACGCGGGAGAACCAGGGGGGAAAGAACGCCAGCGAAAGCAGGTGCGTGGCCGCAAAGCGCAGGCCGATGGCGGCTTCGTCGTGCGCGGCGCGCGCCTTGATGCGCGCCGCTTCAAGCCGGGCCAGCAGGTCTTCGAGCAGTGGCTTGAAGCGCTGGCCGGCCGGGGTGAGCACCGTGGGGTGCGCGCTGCGGTCAAACAGTGCCACGCCCACCCATTCCTCCAGCGAGCGAATGTGGCGGCTGAGCGCGGGCTGGGCAATGAAGCGCGCCTGCGCCGCGCGCGAAAAGTTGCCACTTTCTGCCAGCGCCAGGAAGTCTTCCAGCCATTCGAGGTCAAGGGGTCGGTTGCCAGGGCCCATGGGGTGTTTGCGCGCAGATAGATGTATGCGATTCGGGTATTGGACGCCCCGGCGGGGCGCCGCAATCATGCGCTCTCGCCGCATTTTCATTCCACGGAGACAACGCCCATGCCATCGATCCAGAATTATCGGGGGATCATTCCCGCGATTTCCTGCCCCTTCACCCCCGACCACCGCATCGACGAGCCCGCGCTGCGCCAGCTCGCGTCCTGGCTGGCGGGTCACGACGGCGTGGTCGCCATCATGACCAACGGGCACACCGGCGAGGTGTTCTCCCTCACGCCGTCCGAGCGCGCCGAGGTCACGCGCATCGTGGCCGACGAGCTCAAGGGCCGCATGCCGGTCATCTCGTCCATCGTCTGCGAAGGCCTGGCCGAGGCCGCCGAACATGCCCGTGCCGCGCAGGCCGCAGGCGCGGTGGCGCTTGACGTCATGCCCCCGCACCACTGGCTGCGCTTTGGCTTCACGCCGGGCCACGCGCTGCAGTACTTCGAGGCCATTCACAAGGCCGCGCCCGGGCTCGATCTGGTCTGCCACGTCTACCCCGCCTGGACGCGCGCGTCCTACTCGTCGCAACTGCTCGCCGAGCTGGCGAAGCTGCCCTACCTGCAGGCATTCAAGGTCGGCCAGCGCGACATGAACAAGTACGCCCGCGACATCCAGGCGATCCGCGAGGCCGATGCCGGCAAGGCCATCCTCACCTGCCACGACGAATACCTGCTGGCCTCGATGGTGCAGGGCGTGGACGGTGCGCTGGTCGGCTTCGCCACCTTCATTCCGCAACTCATCATCGACCTGTGGAACGCGGTGAAGGCCGGCGACCTGAAGAAGGCCATGGCCGTTCAGGCCGTCATCACACCGCTGAAGGACGCGGTGTACGGCGGCGGTGAACCCACGGGCGAAGCCCACGCCCGCATGAAGGGCGGCATGTACCTGGCGGGTGTGATCGACGACGCCACGGTGCGCCCGCCCACCGAGGCGCCCAACGCGCACGAGACCGCCGTGCTGCGCGCGGCCGTGCAGCAGGCCGGGCTGCTCAAGCGCTGAGGCGCACACGGCACCGCTTTCGATTGCCTTTCCATTCAACAACAGGAGACAAGACATGCAACGCCATCACTTCATCCGGGGCCTGCTGGCCGCCGCCGTGCTGGGGGCCGCCGCCACCAGCGCGCTCGCCCAGACCTATCCCAACCGCACCGTGCGCATGGTGATCCCGTTCCCGCCGGGCGGCACGCTGGACACCGTGGGCCGCATGCTCGCGCAAAAGCTGAGCGAGCAGATGGGCCAGACCTTCATCGTGGAAAACAAGGCCGGCGGCAACGGGGTGATTGGTGGCGACGCGGTGGCCAAGGCCACGCCCGATGGCTACACCCTGTTGTTCAACGCATCGACCTTCACCACGGCGCCGATGACGATGAAGTCGGTGCCCTACACGGTGACCAAGGACTTCACGCCGGTGGCGCTGGTGGCCAAGGCGCCGCTGTCGGTGGCGATCAACAAGAACCTGCCCATCACCGACATCAAGTCCCTGCTGGCCTACGCCAAGGCGCGCCCTGGCGACATGAAGTTCGCTGTCGGCTCCATCGGCTCGGCCGGTCACCTCTCCACCGAGCTGCTCAAGCGCGCGGGCAACCTGGACTACCTCATCGTGCCGTACAAGGGCACGGCGCCGGCCTTCCAGGACCTGATCGGCGGACAGATCGACGGCTTCGTCGACCCCATCCTGGGCTCGCTGCAATACCACCGCAACGGCATGCTGCGCGTGGTGGCCGTCACCTCGGCCCAGCGCGCGGCCAGCCTGCCCGACGTGCCCACCGTGGCCGAAACGATTCCGGGCTACGAGTTCTACAGCTGGTACGGCCTGTGGGGCCCGGCCGGCCTGCCGGCCGACATTGCCCACCGTCTCAATGCCGAGGTGAACAAGGCCCTGGCCAGCGACATGCGCGAGAAGCTCACGCCCCAAGGTCTGCTGCTCACGCCCGGCAGCGTCGAGGACTTCGTGAAGTTCCAGACGGAAGACATGGCGCGCTCGCAGAAGATCGTCACCGAGGGCAAGATCCGTGTCGAATAAACATCGCCCCCGTTGCTTGCTCACTGCGTGTAGCCGCATACCCCCTTCCGGGGGCAACACCTGCGGCCCGGCGGAGCCGGTTCCGCGGTGTTTCTGGACGGGCTGCCCTTCACTCGGCGGGGGGGTGTGATGAGCAGAGCCTCCTTGGGTCATGCGGTGGTCACCGGGTCCAGTGCGGGCATTGGTGGTGCGATGGCTTCTGCGTTGCTGGCGCAGGGCTGGCGGGTGAGCGGGCTGGACGTCGCTCCCGCCTCGCTGTCGCATGCGGCGTTCACACCGCTCACCGTCAACCTGGCCGACGGCGCCGACATCGCGCCTGTGGCCGCCACGCTGGGGCCGGTGGACGCCCTGGTGCACGCAGCGGGTGTGATGCGCGTGGGCCCGCTGGGCCAGCTCGATCACGCCGGTGGTGAGCTCATGTGGCGCCTGCACGTGGACGCCGCCACGCGGCTGGCCGATGCCCTCGTGCCCGGCATGGCCGCACGCGGCTCGGGCCGTGTGGTGTTCATTGGCAGCCGCGTCGCGCAGGGCATGCCCGGGCGCGGCCAGTACGCTGCGACCAAGGCCGCCTTGCTGGCCATGGCGCGCAGCTGGGCGGCTGAAGTGGCCGCGCAGGGCGTGACGGTGAACGTGATCTCGCCGGCCGCCACCGCCACGGGCATGTTGCAAGACCCCGCACGCGCCGCCAGCGCGCCGCGCGTGCCCCCCATCGGCCGGCTCATCGAGCCGGCCGAAATCGCCGCGCTCGCGGCTTACCTGCTATCGCCTGCGGCAGCGGCCATCACCGGGCAGGACATCGCCATCTGCGGTGGCGCGTCGTTGCCCCGCTGATGCCTTTTCTGTTGTTCCTTCACTTCCCATCCTCATGAAAATCGTCGACATCGCCGAATCCACCCGTCCGATCAAGTCGGACATCCGCAACGCCTACATCGACTTCTCGAAGATGACCCTGAGCCTGGTGGCCGTGGTCACCGACGTCATCCGCGATGGCCAGCCGGTGATCGGCTACGGCTTCAACTCCAATGGCCGCTACGGCCAGGGCGGCCTCATCCGCGACCGCTTCCGCCCGCGCGTGCTCGAGGCCGACCCGGCCACCCTGCTCGACGAGACCGGCGACAACCTCGACCCGCACAAGGTCTGGGCGCAGATGATGATCAACGAGAAGCCCGGCGGCCACGGTGAGCGCTCGGTGGCCGTGGGCACGATCGACATGGCCGTGTGGGACGCGGTGGCCAAGATCGCCAACAAGCCGCTGTACCAGCTGCTGGCCGAGCGCTATGGCAGCGGCACGCCCAACCCGCGCGTGTTCGTGTACGCCGCCGGTGGCTACTACTACCCGGGCAAGGGCCTGGACGGCTTGCGCAAGGAAATGGAAAGCTACCTGGCGCGTGGCTATACGGTGGTGAAGATGAAGATCGGCGGCGCTTCGCTGGCCGACGACTGCGAGCGCATCGAGTCCGTGCTGAAGATCCTCGGCCCGGGCCAGCAGCTCGCGGTGGACGCCAACGGCCGCTTCGACCTCAAGACCGCCGTGGCGTATGGCAAGGCCCTCTCGCAGTACCCGCTGTTCTGGTACGAGGAAGCCGGTGACCCGCTGGACTACGAGCTGCAGGCCGAGCTCGGCAAGGTCTACGCCGGCCCCATGGCCACGGGCGAGAACCTGTTTTCCATGCAGGACGCGCGCAACCTCATCCGCCATGGCGGCATGCGCCCGGACCGCGACTGGCTGCAGTTCGACTGCGCACTCAGCTACGGCCTGGTGGAGTACCTGCGCACGCTGGACATGCTCAAGGACAACGGCTGGTCGCCCAGCCGCTGCATTCCGCACGGCGGGCACCAGATGTCGCTGGCCATTGCGGCCGGCCTGGGCCTGGGCGGCAACGAAAGCTACCCCGACCTGTTCCAGCCCTACGGCGGCTTCCCCGATGGCGTGAAGGTCGAGCAAGGCCACGTGACGCTGCCGCCCCTGCCGGGCATTGGCTTCGAAGGCAAGTCCGACCTGATCTCGGAGATGCGCGCGCTGGCCTCCTGAAGGCCGTGCCTACGGCGCGGGGCGGATGGTCTGCCCCGTGGCCCGACGGAACACTGAAGGCTCCCGATGCGATTGGAGTCCTGTCATGTTCCTTGTCCCCACGCGCCGCCTCGGCGCTTTTGCTGTCGCACTCGCTGCGGTGCTGGGCGGCGCCGATGCTGCCGAAATCGTGCGTGACAAGTACGGTGTGCCGCACATCTATGGCGACAGCGTGCCCGACGCCTTCTTCGGCTACGGCTACGCGGTGGCCGAAGACCGCCTCTTCCAGCTGGAGATGCGCCGCCGCCAGGCCACCGGGCAACTCGCGGCGGTGCTCGGTACCGCCAGGATTCCCTCGTCCACCGGCGGCGCCGCCGCGCTGGACCCGGTGGCCGAAGATCTGCGCAACCTCCGGGAGTACGACGCCCGGAGTCTGATGGCGCAGTTCATGCGACTGACCGACCCCGAGAAGGGGTTGATCCAGGGCTATCTCAATGGTGTCAACAAACGCATTGAGGAAGTCAAGAACAGCGGGGGCAAACTGCTGCCAAGGCAGTTCGTCGAGGTGTGGGGCCCCGAGCTGGCCAAAACCGAGCTGCGCGCCTGGACGCTCGACGACATGCTGGCGGCCACCACGAACGCCCTGAGCTCGTACACCTCACACACCGAGGCCGAGCGCAATGCGGCGCTGTACAGCGCCTTGAAGAAGCGGTACGACACACCGGCCAGGCCCCACCTGGGCCAGCAGATTTTCGACACGTTGCTGTGGGTCAACGACCCCTATGCCCCCACCACGATGGAGAACCACGCGACCCTTCCGCTGGCGCAGGCCCCCGTCTCGCTGGAGGCCACGCGGGTCGCGGCGAACACGCCATTGACCGTGGTGCCTCCCGGCCCGATGGAGGTGTCGCCCGAGGCCAGCACGACCAGCATGGCGATCCTGGTGGGCGGCCAGAAGGCCAACGGCATGTCCATTCAGCTCAATGGACCGCAGCCCGGGTGGTTCCTGCCGAGCTACTTCTACACGGTGGGGCTGTACGCGCCCGGGTACCAGGTGGTGGGTCATGCACCGGGCGGCCTGCTGGCGATCACCACCGGCGACAACGGTCATGTGGCCTGGGGCAGCACGGCGGCTGGGGGTGACCACACCACCATCTTCCAGGAGTCGCTGAGCAAGGACAAAAGCCGGTATGAAACCCAAGGCGGGTCCGAGGCGGTGATCGCGCGCGACATCGTCATTCGCGTCAAGGGCGAGAAGACCCCCAGAAAACTCACGGTCTACCGCACGCACCGGGGGCCTTTCATCACGCCGCTGGATGCGCCTGTGGTGTACAGCAAGCAGAACCTGTGGAAGGGCCACGAACTCACGTCCGTGATGGCCTGGCAGCGCGCCACGCAGGCCAGGGACTGGGCCACCTTCCACGCCGAGGGACAGCGCATGGCCATGGGCTACAACTGGTACTACTCGGACAAGGACGGCAACATCGGCTGGCTGTTTGGCGGCTGGTTCCCCAAAGACCGCACGCGCCAGGGCGGCACCGATCCGCGCTTGCCGGCGGTGGGCAAGCACGGCGAGATCGAAGGTCGCAGTTACGCCGACACGCTCTTTCTGTACAACCCGCCGTCGGGCTACCTGGTGAACTGGAACAACAAGCCGGCGGTGGACTACGCCAACATGGACCTGCACATCCCGCGCTGGGCACAAGGCGACCGGGCCAACATCCTGGTCGACCTCATGCGCGAGCGCGCCAAGTCTTCCCAGCCCATCACGCCAGAGGACGTGCGAAAGATCTACCAGCAGGCCACCACGACGGACGTCAACTTCTACCACTTCGGGCCATTGCTCAAGCGCATCGACGCCGGTCGTGCTGCCAAGGAAGACAAGGACGTGCAGCAGGCCCTGTCGCTGCTGTTGGCCTGGAAAGGCGAACGTTTGCCCGATGCGAACAACCCGGCGCTCTACGCCGACGCGGCCCTCCCGATCTTCCAGGCGTGGCTGGACCAGCTCGTCCAGATGACGGTGGGAGGCTTGCTCACGAAGGAGGCGTTTGCGGCCTGGGGCATGTACACCGGCACGCTGCAGCTGCCCTACATCAAGAACAGCGTGAACCTGTCGATGGGCACCAAGATCGCGTTGCGTGGCCTGCAGGCGCGCATGAACCTGCGGCCGCTGGATGTGCCCCCCTTCGATGTGCTGCAGGGCAAGAACCCCGACGACGTCATGCTCGCCGCCCTGAAGGGGGCCGTGAAGAAACTCAAGGACGACGCCAGGAATCCGGCGCTGAATCTGGCGGGGGTGAGGCAGCCGATGGTGCCCCAGGCCTTCTTTCCGGAGAACTACGAAGGCGTGCCGACCGCGTCGCGCACGGAGCGGCCCGCGCTCACCGCGTCGGCCAACCGGGGCGCCATGCAGCGCCTGGCCATCGGCAAGGCGGGGCAGCTCCAGAGCGTGGACGCGAACCCGCCCGGCACCTCATCCGACCCGACGAGCCCGCACTACAAGGACCAGCTCCAGATCTATGGCGAGTGGGGCTTCAAGCCCCTGCCCCTGACCGTTCAGAAATCGGGCACGGGCAAGGTGGTGAGGCCCGACGCGTCGAAGCTGTGACACCGCTGCGCACACGGCTAGCTGGCGCGGCGCAGCGCGCGGATCAGGCTGGCCAGCTGCGCGTCACGGTCAGGCTCGCGCGCGCTGGCGTGCTGCGGCTCGGGGTACACCGCGAGCTGCACCACCGCCAGGCGCTCGCGGCGATGGATGTAGATGCGCTGGCCGCAGTGGCCCAGCGCCCACATGCCACCGTCGTTGTCCAGCCACCAGCTGTAGCCGTACGCCACCAGTCCGAGCGTGCGCCGGTGCGGGCTGCGTTGCGACTCGTCGGGCAGCGCGAATGCCGGTGTGGCTGCCGCATCCACCCAGCCCTGCGGCAGCACCCGCTCGCCCTGGCTGGTCACGCCATCGTTGAGCACCAGCTGCGCGAAGCGGCCGATGTCGCGCAGCGCCATGCCTGCGCGGCTGCCACCGATCTCGGTGCCGTCGTCGCTCTCCAGCGTGTAGTAGGCGTCGAACTCCATGCCGCAGGGCTGCCAGATGCGCTGCGACATGTAGGTCGCCAGCGGCATGGCGGTGGCGGCGCACACCAGCGCGCCCAGCAGGTAGGTGTCGCCCGTGTTGTAGCGCCAGGTGGTGCCCGCCGGCTCCGCGCGCTGCAGACCTCGCATGAGCTGCAGCACGCCGCCAGGGACCTTGCCCGCGAGCGAGCGGCTGTAGCGGTTCACGTCGGAATCGCGGTCGGCGTATTCCTCCGACCAGCGCACGCCCGACGACATGGTCATGAGCTGTTGCACGGTCACGCCGTCGTAGACCGAGCCGGTCAGCTGCGGCAGGTAGTGCGTGACCGGGTCGGCGATGTCGGCAATCGCGCCATCGCCCACCGCAGCGCCCACCAGCATGGCCGTCATGGACTTGACGGTGGACATCGTGCTCCAGCGCTCGTCGGCGCGCAGCCCCAGGCCATACCGTTCCAGCACCACCGCAGCGTCGCGCATCACCAGCAGGCCGGCGACGTTGTTGCGGTCCATGAACTGGCCGAGCGACAGCGCATGGCCGCCGACGGGCACCTGCACCTGAACCTCCTGGCCACGGGCCAGCTCGCGCGGCGTGCCACGCGCAATGACACGGGTGGCAAAGAGGCGGTCCACATTGCGGTAGCCGTGCGACTGCAGGCAAGGCGGCCACATCAGGAAATCGTCGCCGTCAGGCAGGTGCTCGGTGGGCAGGGCGATGGCCTGGGCAGCGGTTGGCGGTGTGGTGTCGGGCATGGTGTGCGGGCTCATTCGTTCTGGATGTCCAGCCGCTTGATGATCGGGCCCCACACGGCGGCTTCGCGCTGCATCATGCGCGACACCGCGTCCGGTCCCGATGTTTCCATCGGCTCGATGTACATCTTGGCCATGTGGGCCTGCACCCCGGGGTCCGCCCAGAACTTCCGGGTTTCGGCGTTGAGGCGATCGATCACCGCCTTCGGGGTGCCCTTGGGTGCCATCACGCCATACCAACCGCCGATGGGAAAGTCCTTGACGCCCAGCTCCAGGATGGTGGGCACCTCGGGCAGCGCGGGTGAGCGTTTGGCGCCGATGATGGCCAGCGGGATCACCTTGCCCTGTTTGGCCTGCGTGGAGGCCGTGACGATGGCGTCCGACATGAACTGCGTCTCGCCCGCCATCACACCCATGAGTGCGGGCGCGGCGCCACGGTAGGGCACGTGCACCAGATCCAGGCCAAAGTGTTGCGCCACGAATTCGACGTAGAGGTGCGTGGAGTTCCCCTTGCCGGCGGAACCGAAGTTGATGGTCCCCGGTTTGGCCTTGGCCAGGCGCACGAGATCGTCCAGCGACTTGATGCCTGAGCCCGGGTGGGCCACCAGCACCTGGCTGGAGCTGCCGAGCATGAGCACCGGGTCAAAGTCGCGCGTCGGGTTGTAGGTCAGCGACTTGTAGGAAAACGGGTTGAGCGACATGTTCGAGGTGCTGCCGAACAACAGCGTGTAGCCGTCGGCGGGTTGCTTGGCCACATAGGTGGCCGCCACGCTGCCGTTGGCACCGGTCTTGTTGTCGACCACCACCGCCGTGCCCATGGACTTGCTCAGGTAGTCGGCCCAGGCACGGGCCAGGGCATCGAAGGCACCGCCTGCGGCCACGGGCACCACCGCGGTGATGGGTCGTTTGGGATAGTCCTGTGCAGACGACAGCGAGGGCATCAACAGACCGGCGCCAGCGCAAGCCAGCAAGAGCAGGCGCGACAGCGCGCCTTGGCGATTCGGGGTCATGACAGTTCTCCGTGGAGGTGGTGGTGAAGTTTCAGCTCGCGCGCCTGGGCGACTTCGAGTTGAACGGGAAGGGTCAGCATCAGCGACGAGAGGGTCTTGCCGTGTGCATCGAGATTGAGCGAACCGTTGACGCCGCCGTCCAGCACGTCGTCCAGCACGAAGTTCATGGCGTGCAGGCGAGGCAGCAGGTAGCGCGTCACCAGCGAGGGCCGGCGCGCCTCGAACAGCGCGCGCACCCGCTGTTCGGTGACCTGCTCGAGCAACAGGTCCCAGCAGTCGGGGTGGTAGGGGATCACGCTGATGTTGGAGCGGTTGCCCTTGTCACCGCTTCGGCTGTGGGCCAGGGCGCGCAAGGGAACGATGAGTTGGGAGGGTGTATTCATGGCACAAAACTCCAGGTCGGTTGAACCCAGTCACGCGGCACCAGGCAGGAGTCGCTCGCCAGGCGGTTGCTGATCAGTGTGCGCACGCCGCCGCCGCCAGCCGGGCCGCAGGTGTACAGGGACATCACTTCGCGTGTGACGGCTTCTGCATCGGTGCGGTTTCTGGTGTTGGCGGCCACACGCAGGCGGATGTCGTGGATGGCAAGGCTGTCGTCCATCGGCGGTCCATTCCAGTCGCCCGCGTCGTCGGCAAACACGCTGGATTGCCCGATCAGATCGATGCGCAAGGGCAGGTACATCAGGCCCACCTGGTTCAGCCGGTCGCGCACGATCCGGCCCGCAAGCCGCCCGCGTCCCACGGCGTTGGCGCCGGCGTATGAGATTTCACCCTCGGCCAGCCATCCTGCTTCAAAGCACAGCGTGGCCTTGAGCGTGGGCGGCAGCGGGTGGCCGCGCACGCCTGTGACCTCAACGCGGTCGGCACCCACCGGCCGCATGTCGGCTTCGCTCACATCCGCGATGACGTCGGGCGTGACGTAGCAGGCGGGATCGTGGATCTCGTAGAGCAGTTGTTCTTTCACGGTGCGCAGGTCCACGCAGCCGCCGGTGCCCCAGGCCTTGGTGACCACGAAGCGGCCATCGGCGCGCATCTCCACGATGGGGAATCCCACGCGTTCGAGTTCGGGCACGTCCTTGACGCCTGGATCAGCGAAGTAGCCGCCGCACACCTGCGCGCCGCACTCCAGAAGATGACCCGCCATCGTGCCGCTGGCCAGACGGTCCCAGTCGTCTTCGGCCCAGCCGAAGTGCGCGAGCATCGGGCCCAGCGCCAGCGATGGATCGGCCACCCGGCCGGTGACCACGACCTGTGCGCCGGCCTTGAGGGCCTGTGCGATTTCCACGGCACCCAGGTAGGCGTTGGCGCTCACCAGTTGCTTGCTGGTCAGGTGCTCGGGCAGCAGGCCGCGCAGGCGGTCCTTGTCGAGCGATTGCAGCAGGTCATCGCCCTCCACCACGGCAATGCGCAGCGGGGGCAGGCGCAGGCTCTTGGCCAGCTTCTGCAGGCGATCGGCAGCGGCCCGCGGGTTGGCCGCGCCGAAGTTGCCAATGATCGGGATGCCATGCAGGGTGCATTCGCGCAGGATCGGCGTGACGAAGCGCTCCAGCATGGGCTCGCATCCAGCCGTGGGGTCGGCGCGGCGCTGTTGCTGCGCCAGGGCCAGCGTGCGCTCGGCCAGCGTCTCGAAAATCAGCGCAGAGGGGCCGCCCTTGGCCACCAGTGTGCTGACCACTGCCACGGCAGCGTCCCAGCGATCGCCAGAAAAACCTGCACCGCAGCCGATGCGAAGGAGGTCGGTAGAGGGGGTGTTGGTGTGGTCCATGGATCGAATGATCGTGACCCGGGACTGACAAGTAAAATGGAAAATAACGCTAAATTCATCGAAATCATCAATGAATATTTCAACGCGCGATCTCGAGGCTTTCCTGGCGCTGGCGCAGACCCAGCACTTCACCCGTGCGGCGGAGCGATGCCACCTGTCCCAGAGCGCGTTCAGCCAGAAGATCAGCCGGATCGAGGCCGCAGCCGGGGTTCGGCTCTTCGAACGCTCAACCCGGCTGGTCACGCTCACGCCCGAAGGGGAAGTGTTCGTCGAGGAGGCGCGCCGCATTCGCAACGACATGCGGCAGGCGCTCACCGGCTTGCAGGACCTGGCCCAGCGCCGCGTCGGCCGGGTGGCCGTGGCCGCGTTGCCTTCGGTGGCCGCCGAGTGGATGCCGTCCGTCATTGCGCGTTACCGCGCGGCCAACCCGCGCATCAAGGTGGAGCTGTTCGACACACTGGCCGCCAACGGGCTGTCCATGCTGCGCGACGGCCGGGTCGACATCGCGATCACGGCGGGCGAAGAGTTGCAGGAGTTCGACTGCCAGGTGCTGCGCCAGGAGAAGTATTTCCTCGTGTGCCGCGACGACCACCCGCTGGCCAGCCGGCGCTCGGTCACGCTGGCACAGGCCATGGGGCCGGACATGATGCATCTGGCGCGCACCAGCAGCGTGCGCCAGAACCTTCAGGTGCAGCTGGGGGTGTCAGAAGGGCCGCTCGACGGGCTCGAAGTCGAACACCTGGCCACGCTGTCCGCGTTGGTCGCGCAGGGCCTGGGCGTGAGCGTGGTGCCCGAGCTCACGCTGTTCCACTTCCGGCGAGACCGCTTGCGCGCTGTCCCGGTTCGTGACCCGCAACTGCGCCGGCCGATCGTGCTGGCCCGCCTCAAAGGCAAGGCGCTGTCCATCGCCGCCCAGGCGATGGTCCTGGAAGTGGTGGCGCAGGCGAGGGGCTGAGCGCCAGCCCTCAGCTGCGCGCCGATGTCGACGAGGTTTGAAGCCGCGCTGCCGGCAGGCTCACTTTCGTGCGAGCGGCGCCGCCTTGAAAGCCGAAAGTCATCGCCGGTTGCTCGCCGTGGATGAGCTCGGCCAGCGCCTTCCCCGAGCCCGCGCCGTGTGTCCAGCCCAGCGTGCCGTGGCCCGCGTTGATCCACAGCCGGCGCAGTCGGGTGCGGCCGATCAGCGGGATGTTGGTGGGCGTGGCCGGGCGCAGGCCGCACCAGAACTGCGGGTTGCCGCCTTGTGCAGGCGTGCGCGTGTCGGCCACGCCCGGGAACACCTGCTCGATGCGGCGCACCAGCATCTCGCAGCGCTTGCGCGCCAGGGGTGTGTCCAGCGAGAGATCGAAGCCGCCCAGCTCGATGGTGCCGGCCACGCGCAGCTGGTTGCCCAGTCGCGAGATCGCGCATTTCATCTGATCGTCGATCATGCTCACCGAGGGCGCGCGCTCGGGCTGCAGCAGCGGCAGCGTAGCGCTGTAGCCCTTGCCGGGGTAGATCGGCACGTGCAGTCCGACCGACTTGAGCAGCGGCGTGGTGTAGGAACCGCAGGCCACGACAAAGGCATCGGCCTTGAGGGCGCGCGCCACCCCGGTGGCGCGGTCGCGCACGCGCACCTGGCGCACCTCGCTGCCGTCGCTCTCCAGCTGTTCGATGTCGTGGCCCCACAGCAGTTGCGCACCGCGCTGGGCACACAGCGCGGCGAGCTTCTGGGTGAACACGCGCGCGTCGCCCGATTCGTCGCTCTTTGTGTAGGTGCCGCCCACAATGCGTTCGCCAAAGGCCTGCAGCGCGGGTTCGATGGCCAGCAACTCGGCGCGCGAGACGACGCTGCGCTGCACGCCAAAGCGCTGCATCACGGCGGCCGCTTCGGCAGCGCCATCGAACGATTTCTGGTCGGTGTAGTAGTGCGCAATGCCGCGCTCCAGCCGGTGGTATTCGATGCCGGTGTCGGCCACCACGTCCTTCAGTGCGGCGTGGCTGTACGCGCCGAGCGCGACCAGCTGCGCCACGTTGCGCACGAAAGCGGCGTCGTTGCACTGGGCCAGGAACTGCAGGCCCCAGCGCCATTGCGCCCAATCCAGCTGCGGACGAAACAGCAGCGGTGACTCGTCAGAGAACATCCACTTGAGCGTCTTGAGCGGGGCGTCCTTGTTGGCCCAGGGCTCGCAGTAGCTCACCGAGATCTGCGCCGCGTTGGCGAAGCTGGTTTCCAGCGCGGCGTCGGGCTGGCGGTCGACCAGCGTGACCTCGTGGCCCCGCTGCAGCAAATGCCAGGCGGTGCTGACTCCGATGATGCCTGCGCCCAGTACCGTGACTTGCATGATCCGCTCCGAAAAAGAGGTGGGTGAATGCGCCGCAGTATGGGAAATTCCGGAGCGTAGTTGAAGTGAAATTAAACTAAAATTTCCTTCATCAGAACCGCTTATGTGTCTGTCATGCGCCGGACACGCCGCTTTTGCCGAGGTTTTCCATGAGCACATTTGACCCGGACGCCCTTGAATGCCTGGCCGCCATCATTGAAGAAGGCGGCTTCGAGCGCGCGGCGCAGCGCCTCTCCATCACCCAGTCGGCGGTGTCGCAACGACTGCGGGCGCTCGAAGCGCAGGTCGGCACAGTGCTGATCGTGCGCAGCCGCCCGCTCAAGCCGACGGCGGCCGGCCAGCTCATGCTCAAGCACGCCAAGATGATGCGGCTGCTGCGCGCCGACCTGGAAAAAGACCTGAAGGAACTCGCGCCCAGCACGACCGGCAACGGGCGCGACGAAGAGCGCATTTCGGTCGCCATCAACGCCGACAGCATCGCCACCTGGGCACTGCCCGCGCTGGACGCGCTGGCGCGAGGCGGCCTGCCGATTGAAATCATCACCGACGACCAGGAGTTCACCCACGAATGGTTGCGCGAGGGGCAGGTGCTGGGCTGCGTGACGTCGCTCGGCCAGGCTTTGCGCGGCTGCAAGATGGAGGCGCTGGGCACCATGGACTACGTGGCAGTGGCGCAGGCCGGCTACGCCGCGCAACACCTGCCCAAAGGGCTGACCGCGCACAATTTTCACAAGGTGCCGTTCGTGGCGTTCAACCGCAAGGACAACCTGCAGCACGGGTTTGTGGCCAAGGCCTTTGGCTTGCCTCGCGTGATGCTCAAGCAGTTGTTCGTGCCCTCCAGCGAAGGCCAGGTGCGCGCCACGCTGGCCGGCTGGGGTGCCAGCGTGTTGCCCGAGTTGCGGGTGCGCGATTTGCTGGAGCGGGGCGAGCTGGTCAACCTGGCCCCGCGCCACCGGCTGGGCGTGGCGCTGCACTGGCATTGCTGGAACCTCAACTCCGATGTGCTCGATGCGCTGAGCACGGCGCTGCGCGCGGCGGCAGCGCAAAACCTGCGCCCGGTCGACAAGGCCGCCGGCTGACGAAAAAAAGCCCCGCCAGGGCGGGGCTTGTGGAGGCGTGAAGCAAGCCTTACTTGGGCATGATCACCGTGTCGATCACATGGATCACGCCGTTGTCGGCAGCGATGTCGGTTTTCACCACGTTGGCCGCGTCCACCTTCACACCACCCGTGGTGGACACCGTGACCATGCTGCCCTGAACGGTCTTGACCATGCCGGGCTTGACGTCCTTGGCCATCACCTTGCCAGGCACCACGTGGTAGGTCAGTACCTTGGTGAGGGCCGCCTTGTCTTTCAGCAGCGCATCCAGCGTGGCTTTGGGGATCTTGGCAAATGCATCGTCGGTCGGGGCAAACACGGTGAACGGGCCGGGGCCCTTGAGGGTGTCCACCAGGCCGGCAGCCTGAACGGCGGTGACCAGCGTCTTGAACGAGCCAGCGGCCACGGCGGTGTCGACGATGTCGGCGGCGTGTGCCTGGGTCAGTGCGCCCAGGGCCATCAGGGAAGCGATCAGGGTCTTTTTCATGGTGAGTCCTTCATGAAATCGTGTTGACCAACGCGGGATAGCGGAGGTTGGAGCGGAGTCTAGCCTCTCAAGTTGAAAAAGATACTGAATAGTCACAAAATCAACTAAGAAGTAAGGATATCGACGCCTTCGTCAATCTCCGGCAGAATTCAGCTCCCATCCAAAGGTTGCTCATGGTCAGCGTCGCTCTCAAAGCCCCAATCGAAACGCCACCCAAACGCAGTTTTCGCGCGCAGATGCATCTGGCACGAGAAGACGCGATCGTCTCGGCGGTCAACCGCCTGCTGGCCGAAAAAGGCTTCGACGCCATGACGGTAGACGAGGTGGCGGCCGAGGTCGGCATCGCCAAGGCCAGTCTCTACAAGCACTTCCCCAGCAAGGAAGACCTCGCGGCGGCGGCCATGGTGCGCGTGATGGACCGCGCACGCGCGTTTCTCGACAAGCTGCATGACGCGCCCGCCGGCACACGCCCGATCGACCAGCTCAAGGCCGTGGCGCGCTGGACCATGGAGGTGCAGCTCGCGGGGGAAATGCCCTCCCTGCCCAGCGAAAACTCCACCCTGCGCACCGCGTTGACCACCAACAAAGCCTATGTCGATGGCTTGATGGACGTGAGCGATCGCCTCGGTGCCTGGATCACCGCTTCACAGGCCGACGGCAGCCTCAACCCAGGCCTGCCGCCGATTGCCGTGCTGTACACACTGTTTGCGCGCGCCTGCGATCCGGTGCTGGGCTTTCTCAAGGGCAGTGGGCAGTACACCAACGAACAGATCATCGACCTCGTGCTGAGCACCTGCTTTGACGGCTTGCAGTCGCGCTGAGTCAGGGGTCGTTCAACAAAAAAAGGCCGCATGCTGCGGCCTTTTTCCATTGGCAGGGCGGTTGCCGCCTGGTCAACGCACGAGCAGCACCGGCACACCGCAATGGGCCAGCACCTGCGTGGCCACGGAACCCATCACCAGATTGCCGAGCGAACCATGGCCGTGCGAGCCCATCACGACCAGATCGAACTTGCCGCTGTCGGCCGCTTTGGAGATCTGTTCGCCGGGTGCGCCCACTTTGTGCAGCGTCTTGGCGTCCATGCCGTGGCGCTTGAGGAACTTGACCACCGGGGACGTGACCTTGGCCGACTCTTCCTCGTAGTACTCATTGACCACCGAGGTTCCCACGGCAGCGCGCGCACGCGGCGGGATCGGTGCCTGCACGGTGATGAGCGTGAAGGCGTTGCCTGCGCCGAACATCTCGTTGTGCGTGGCCAGATATGCCAGCATCTTCTTGGTGTATTTGCTGCCATCGACAGCGAGCAGGATCTTCATGAGGCATCTCCTTCGGGTTGGGGTCAGCGGCCAGTGTAGGCCTTTGACCAGCCTGCACCTTGCGCTGGCTCAAACGGAGGCGTGATCGCGAGTGGGCACGTTGATCAGTTGGTGCGGGATGAAGCCGTCTTGCTCGTTCTTGTCGGCGTAGCCAAGCGGGTTGGCCACGATGCGGCAGCGACCGACCTGCACATCGGTCGCGCAGTGCAGATGGCCGTGCAGCCAGAGGTCGGCCTGCGGCAACCAGTCGTCCAGGCCGTTGCAGAAGCCCGCCGTGCCCGGGCTGCGACCGTAGCGCGGGTCCATGCTGTGCAAGGTCGGTGCGAAGTGCGTGACCACCACGGTGGTGCCGTCGAACGGCTCGGCGAGCGCCTGGCGCAACCAGCGCTGACACTCCAGTGCGAGTTCGCGCATGGCTGCGGCGTCAAAAAGCTGCCCGTGGCGTTGGCCTGCCATCTTGGTGAGGTAGTGGTTGGCGGCACGAAAGGCCTTGCCGCGGTCGCCGAGCGCGTCGTAGTCGCTCCAGAGCGTGGTGCCCAGAAACCTGATGCCCTGCACATGGTGTTGCTGGCGCTCCAGCCAGATCAGCCCCAGCCGCTCGCAGGTGTCGCGCAGCTGCGCATGCGCGGCATCGACGTCGAGCGCGTCGTATTCGTGGTTGCCCGGCACGAACAGCACCGGCACCGGCCAATTCGCAAAGCGGCCCAGACCCCAGTCGGGCTCGGCCATGGCGCTGCCGTCGCGGCGCAGCTGGTAGGAACCCACGTCGCCTGCGAGCACCAGGAGGTCTGCACCCGGTGCGGGCTGCGGAACAAAGTCGGGGTTGGCTTCGAGGTGCAGGTCGCTGAGCAGCTGGAGTTTCATGGAGGCATTGTCGGCCAGGGCATTCAGCCCGCGCGGCGGCGGGGGCGTTTCGCCGGGGCTTCGCTGGCGGGAATGCCCGGGCGGAAGTCGAGGGCGGCCGCACGCGCGATGGCCTGGCGCAACCAGCGGTGCGCCGTGTTTTGCGTGGCTTGCCGGTGCCAGAGGGAGTCCACATGCACGGCAGGCACCTGCAGGGGCAGCTCGCACAGGGCGAGCTCGTGCTCCATCCCCGTGGCGCCCACAAAATGGCGCGGCAGCACCGTGAGCAGGTCGGTGGTGGCCACCACGCGCCCGGCGGTGAAAAACTGGTTCACCGTGAGCACCACGCGGCGCTGCCGGGAGATGGCCGCCAGAGCCTCGTCCACAAAGCCAAAGGGGCGCCCCGAAAAGCTCACCAGCAGGTGGCGCGCCTCGCAGTAGGTGTCGAGGCTGAGCGGCTGGCCTGCCAACGGATGGCCGCGGCGCATCACCACCACGTACTCGCCGTCGTACAGCCGCTGGTGGTGAAAGTGGGGGTTGTGCTCCTGCAAATGCAGCGCGCCGAGCTCGGCAAGCACGCCGGGGAAGTGGCCTATGGCCAGATCGGCGGTGCCGGACTCCAGCAAATCACGGGGATCGCGGGTCGTCAGGGGCAGTACCCGCAGGTTGGCGTTGGGCGCTTCACTTTCGAAGATGTCCATCAGGCCGGGGATGAGCTTGGCGGCGGTGGCATCTGCCATGGCCAGCACAAAGGCATTGCGCGCGCTGGAGGGGTCGAACTCGCCGGGCGAGAGCGACTCGCGCAGCATGTGCAGCGCGTCGCGCACCGTGGGCCACAGTGCCAGTGCGGCGGGCGTGGGCTCCACGCCATACCCGGAGCGGCGCACGAGCTCGTCCCCCAGCACCTCGCGCAGACGGCGCAGCGCGTTGCTGACCGCCGGTTGCGTCATGGCCAGGTTGTTGGCGGCACGGGTGAGGTTGCGCTCGGTCATTACCTCGTCGAACACGCGAAGGAGGTTCAGGTCGAGGGTGCGGAAATTGAGGTTATTCATCACCGGAGTGAATGTAAGACATCACAAAGATAAAGTGGAAAGATACAAGGGTTAACCCTAGTATTGCGGTGTCCAAAAGACATTCATCCCTTTCAGGAGTTCTTCATGAGCACGTTCACATCTGTTTCCTCTGCCCCGCTGGGCTTGCGCCCGGCTTCCATGCCCGCGCACAAGGGTGTGGATGGCATTCAACGCCGCACCGAGAGTGCGCGTGGCCTGACCGCCATGTTGCTGGCCGCCGTCGTGGCCGCCATGGTCGTGGTGGCCGACCGCCTCATCAGCACCTGGGCCGATGGCCAGCTGTTCCTGGCCTGGGTGTTCCTGTGGGTCGTGGTGTTCGCCGGCATGGCACTGTTTGCCGACACCGCCCGCTCCCTGGCCCGCCGCGCTGTGGTGTCGCTGGACGGCTGGTCGCAAGCGCTGGCCGAAGCGCGCGCCGAGACCCGCATGTGGGAAATGGCCCGCATGGACCATCGCCTCATGAACGAGCTGATGGCCGCTCGCACGCACGCCGAAGAGGCTGCAGAGGAACCCGCTCAAGCGTTTGCCGAAGCCCTCGCACCCCTGGGCTTGCCAGAGGCCACGAAGACGGCAGAGCCGGAGATGGGCTACTGGGAGCGTCTGGGCACGGCCCGCGCACGCAACCGCCTGATGTACTACATCTGACACGCGTCAAGCGCCCACAAAAAAGCCACCGGGTCCGGTGGCTTTTTTTTTCGCCCTGACGGGGATGGGTCAGGAGCGGTTCGGCGGCCAGCAGATCTTGCAGGCCGCCGGTGGTCGGGCGCGGCCAGCTTCAGGCGGCCAGGCGCTTCTCGATCTGCGCTTTTGTCTCCTCGAGCTCCCGGGGCAAATGGTGGGCCAGCTGGGTGAACAGCTCGGCATGCAGCTCGAGCTCTTTGACCCAGGCGGCGCGATCAATGTGGGTGACGGTGCGGTACTGGTCGGCCGAGAAATTCAGGCCCTCCCAGTGGATGTCATCAAAGCGCGGGCTCACGCCGAACGCATGCTCGGTGCCTGCACCTGCCTGGCCTTCGAGGCGGTCGATCATCCACTTCAGAACGCGCATGTTCTCGCCAAAACCTGGCCAGACGAACTTGCCGGCCTCGTCCTTGCGGAACCAGTTCACGCAGTAGATGGCCGGCAGCTTGGCGCCCTGGCCGGCGAGCTGGTTGCCCACGTCCAGCCAGTGCTGGAAGTAGTCGCTCATGTTGTAGCCGGTGAACGGCAGCATGGCGAAGGGATCGCGGCGCACCACGCCCTGGGCACCAAAGGCCGCGGCGGTGGTTTCCGAACCCATGGTGGCGGCCATGTAGACGCCTTCGGTCCAGTTGCGGGCTTCGGTCACCAGCGGCACGGTGGTGCTGCGGCGGCCGCCGAAGATGAACGCATCGATGGCCACACCGGCCGGGTCGTCCCAGGCCGGGTCGAGTGCGGGGTTGTTGGTGGCGGCCACGGTAAAGCGGGCATTGGGGTGGGCGGCCTTGGCGCCGGTTTCCTTGGCAATCTGTGGCGTCCAGTCCTTGCCTTGCCAGTCGATAGCGTGCGCGGGCGCATCGCTCATGCCTTCCCACCACACATCGCCATCGTCGGTCAGCGCGACGTTGGTGAAGATCACGTCCTTGTCGAGGCTGGCCATGCAGTTCGGGTTGGTCAGCGTGTTGGTGCCGGGGGCGACGCCGAAGTAACCCGCTTCGGGGTTGATGGCGTACAGGCGACCGTCCTTGCCGGGCTTGATCCAGGCGATGTCGTCACCGATGGTGGTGACCTTCCAGCCTTCGAAGCCCTTGGGCGGGATGAGCATGGCGAAGTTGGTCTTGCCACAGGCGCTGGGGAAGGCCGCTGCCACGTGGTACTTCTTGCCCTGGGGGTTGGTCACGCCCAGGATCAGCATGTGTTCGGCCAGCCAGCCCTGCTGCTTGCCCATGGTGGACGCAATGCGCAGTGCGAAGCACTTCTTGCCCAGCAGCGCGTTGCCGCCGTAGCCCGAGCCGTAGCTCCAGATTTCGCGCGTTTCGGGGTAGTGGACGATGTATTTGGTGGTCGGGTTGCAAGGCCAGGTGGTCTTGTCGGCTTCGCCTTCGGCCAGCGGTGCGCCCACGGTGTGCACGCAGGGCACGAAATCGCCGTCGCTGCCCAGCACGTCGAAGACGGCTTTGCCCATGCGGGTCATGAGCTTCATGTTGACCGCAACGTACGCGCTGTCAGACAGCTCGATGCCGATGTGGGCGATGGGGCTGCCCAGCGGTCCCATGCTGAAAGGCACCACGTACATCGTGCGTCCGCGCATGCAACCGTCAAAGAGGGGTTGCAGGGTGGCGCGCATCTCGGCGGGCGCCTTCCAGTTGTTGGTCGGGCCGGCGTCTTCCTGCTTTTGCGAGCAGATGAACGTGCGGTCCTCCACGCGGGCCACGTCCGACGGGTCGGAGCAGGCCAGGAAACTGTTGGGGCGTTTGACCGGGTCCAGCTTCTTGAGGGTGCCGGCGTCCACCAGTTGCTGGCAGAGGCGCGCGTACTCTTCCTCGCTGCCGTCGCACCAGTAGATGCTGTCGGGCTTGCACAGCGCGGCCATGTCGGCCACCCAGGCGATGAGACGGGCGTTCTTGACGTAGGAAGGGGTGTTGAGGGTCAGGCCCTGCATCACGGGTGAATTCATGGAGTCGCTCCAGAAGTTTGTAAACCGGCAGCCTCAGAGACACCGACAGCCGCTGGCGTCAGGCAACTGACGGGGCGGCTGTCAAAGGGTCCCTTCGGACAAGAAGGGCGGTCGGCGCGTGGAGGCTGCGGTGCGGATGGCGGGGCAGCAGGGGAGATGAAGCTTGGGCGGATGGACCCGGGCTTGATCAGCGTGTCGGCCTATGCCCCCGATTTTAAGAAAGCGCCCGCAAAGTTACGGTCCGGTTACATGCAAAACCCGCATAACGTGATGCATTAAACGGTTGGAGCGGCCAGCGGCCCCAAAAAGAAAGCCGAAGGCCCTGGCGGGCGTCCGGCTTGTCATGAACCTGGGCGGTTCAGGCCATGTAGATGGCGATGAAGGCCAGCAGGAACATCAGCACCGCACCGGCGATGGGGAGCACGATGGGCATCATGGGAACGATGGACTCCACGACGTCCTGGGGCTGGTCGCTGGGGGTGTGGTGATCGTGGTGAGACATGTCGCGCTCCGTCGGTGGGTTCAAAAACTCCGGTGATTTTACGGGAAGTGTTTCAGAGCAGGGCGTAGGTGGTGCTGGCGCGGCACACGCTGCGGCCGTCGTTCGCCCCGCACATGTCGATTTCTCCGAAGACGAGGCTCTTGCCGGCCCGCAGCACGCGGGCCGTGATGCGGGCGTCCTGGCCAGAGAGCGGCTTGAGAAAGCTGGTGTTGAGCTGCACGGTCGTCATGGGTCGCCGGGTGCCCAGCTGTGTGACGATGGCCAGCACCATGGCGGTGTCGGCGGCCGACATCATGGCTTGCCCGCACAGCATGCCGCCAATGCGGGAGAGCTGATCGCTTTGTGGCAACCGCAGGGTGACCTCACCAGGGGCAAACGACTCGACCTGCAGGCCCATGGCCTGAATCCAGGGCGCGAACCATTCGCGGAGCAGTCCCTGGAGCAGTTCGACGCTGAGGGTGGGTTCAGGGGATGCGGTCATTGGAGCGGTCCTCACGGCGAAACTTGGAAAGCCAATGGTCCATCAGTTTGCCTGCGGCTTCCCTGCCGCCCAGGCCGAACGACAGCGCCACCGCCACCGCCACCGCCCCCAGCGTGAGACCAAAGGCCAGGTTGACGATGTCATCGGCAATGCCCATGGCGCGCAGGCCCATGGCGATGACCAGGGCCAGGATGGCGTAGCGGCCGATGCGCGCCAGGCCTTTGGTGCCGGCGCCGCTGGCGCGGTCGATCGCGTCGTGGGCCAGGTTGGCCAGCCAGAAGCCGATCACCAGGATGGCCGAGCCCAGCAGGATGTCGCCACCAAAGCGGATGAAGTTGGCCACCATGTCGCTGAGCTGGGTGAAGCCCAGTTGCGCGGCCGCCTCGACGGTGGCGAACAGCATGGCAAAGAACAGCACCACCCGGCCAACGGCGGTGGAGGCGCGGGTTTTCTCAAAGGCATGCGCCATCTGCACGCGAGCGGGCAGCGTGTCAAAGCCGAGGCTGGCCAGCAGGCTGGCGAGCAACTGGCTCGCGAAGGACGCCACCAGCCACGTGACGACCAGGATGAGCGCGGCTGCAATCAGGTGCGGCACCGCTTGCATCAGCGTGGAGAGCATGTCGGTCGCCGGGCGCGAGATGGCTTCGATCTTGAGCGCGTCCAGCGCGGCCACCAGCGAGGGCAGAAACACGGCGATGAAGACCAGCATGCCGATCACGCGCGAGAGCTGGACCGCATCGGTCAGGCCGGCGCGGTGACCGAGCCTGTCCACCCCGGCGGTGCGGCTCAGGTGGGTGGTGAGGTTGCGCAGCACGGTGGCCACGATCCAGCCGACACCGCCGATCACGACCGCGGCCAGCGCGTTGGGCAGGATGTCCAGGGTCTTGGTCACCATCGAACGCAGCGGATCGAGCAAGCCTTCCATCTGCAGCGCACCCAGGATGCCGGGCACAAAGAGCAAGATCACCAGCCAGAACAGCGCGCCGGAGAGGCTGTCGCTGATGGGCGCCATGTCTGCGTGCTCCGACAGCTTCTCGTCGAGTGTGGTTTTGTCGAGCAGGCGCTGGGAGAGCGCGCGCACGACGCTGGCGACCAGCCACGCCAGCAATGCCAGCAACAAGCCGCCCAGGATGCGCGGCGCGTACACAAAGATCTGCGTGGTGAAGGCCGAGAACGGGCCAGAGACGATAGCCAGGTTGAGGGAGTTGAACACCGCAATGAGGGTGAGCAGGATCACCACCCAGAACAGCGCGAGCCCGACCGCGCCCTCGATGTCCACGTGCGTGCTGGTGAGCTTGCCAAAGCGGTGGTTGACGCCGACGAAGCCCAGCGTCTTGCGGGCGGCAGCGCGCACCAGCACCGCAATGAACCACCCCAGAATGAAGATGGCCAGAGCGCCCAGCAGCTGGGGGATGTGCGTGCCCAGCGTGTTCTGCAGCGAGTTCCACAAGGTGTTGGTGTCCATGCTCATCCCCCGTGCGCGTTGAAAGACCGACCGATGATGTCAGAGCGGCCGCCGCAGCGTCAACCGACGCCAGGCCTCAGAGCAGCGTGGCTTCGAACCCGGCCTCGCGCAGGCGTTCGATGACCTGCGCGATGTGTTCGCGCCCTCGAGTCTGGAGCACGAGCTCGATGGCCACGTTCTGCGCTGCCAGCAGTGTGAACGCGCGCTGGTGGTGCACCTCGTCGATGTTTGCGCCGGCTTCCGCCACGGTGGCGGTGATGCGCGCCAGGTTGCCCGGCACGTCGCGTGCGTTGACCTGAATACGCGCCAGGCGACCCGCGCGCACCATGCCGCGCTCGATGATCGAGGCCAGCAGCAGCGGGTCGATGTTGCCGCCACACAGCACCAGCCCCACCCGCTTGCCCGCGAAGCGCTGCGGATGCTTGAGCAGCGCGGCCAGGCCGGCGGCACCGGCGCCTTCGACCAGCGTTTTCTCGATCTCCAGCAGCATCACGATGGCCTGCTCGATATCGCCTTCGTCCACGAGCAGCAGATCGTCCACACGCTGGCGGATGATGGCCTCTGTGATCACACCGGGAGTGCCCACCGCGATGCCTTCGGCAATCGTGCTGGAGCCCTGGGGCAGGTGGGTGCCCTTGATGGCATTGACCATGGCCGGGAAACGCTCGGTCTGCACGCCCACGATCTCGATACCCGGCCGCAGGGCCTTGGCCGCCGTGGCCATGCCGGCGATCAAGCCGCCGCCGCCGATGGCGACCACAAGGGTGTCCAGATCGGGCTGCACGCGCAGCATCTCCAGGGCCACGGTGCCCTGTCCGGCGACGATCGCCTCGTCGTCGTACGGATGCACGAACACCAGGCCCTGCTGCTGGGCGAGCTCGCGGGCATGGGCGCGCGATGCCTCCAGCGTGTCGCCGTGCAGCACCACCTCGGCGCCGAAGCCGCGCGTGCGCTCCACCTTCACCCCGGGGGTGAAGCGCGGCATGACGATGACGGCGCGCAGCCCCAGGCGTTGCGCGTGGTAGGCCACGCCCTGGGCGTGGTTGCCGGCGCTCATCGCGATCACGCCGCGCGCCCGTTCGTCGGCGCTGAGCTGCGCGAGCTTGTTGCAGGCGCCACGCTCCTTGAAGGACGCCGTGTACTGCAGGTTCTCGAACTTGAGGAACACCTGGCAACCGGTGAGCTGGGAGATCGTGCGCGATTCGACGAAGGGGGTGTCCAGCACATGGCCCGAGAGGCGACCGGCGGCGGTTTCGATGTCATGAAGTTGCAGCATGGCGCGATTGTGAACTGGCCTGCCCGACCGCGCGCGGCGTGAAAGCCCGACAAATTGCTCAGACAGGCTGCATCACTCTCTTCCATGATTGATCAAGCTGGGTTATGGTCCGCTGCAATGTCGGCTCTACCCCGACTGGAGGTGTCTGGATGACCAAGCGCTTGCCGCAAGCAGCGGTACCGGCGGCCCGCACTGTTCTTGACGCACGCGATGGGCGCAGCCCGGGCGTGGGTGAGGGGCGCGTGTTCGTGCCGCATGGGCTGCGCCAGGCGCCGGTGCTCGACCTCATGTGCTCGCACTTCGTGCTCACGCTCGCTGCCCGCCAGGGCCCGCGTTTCAATGTGCGCCGCGATCTCAACACGCTGCTCTCGCTCGCCGGGCGCCATCTCGTGTGGCCGCACACCGTGCTGCTGCGCTTGCGCGAGTTCCTGCAGCGCCGCTGCAAGGACAACGAGCTCTGGAGTGGACACGACCGCCTGGCCACCAACGCCTTCATGGAGCGCTACGGTGTGTGGCGCGGCCCCTACGAAGAAGGCACGCTGTTCTTCTATCTGGACGAATACGCCAAGGAGTCGCCCAAAGACCTGCTCTCGGTGCTGGCCGTCACCGGTGAATGGCTCAGCCATTCGCTGAAGAAGCAGTCCACCCTGGTGGAAAAAAACATCGACGCGCTGGCCAGCCTGCTGCAGCTCAACCGCGCCGAGCGCGCGCTGCTGCTCTACGGCACGCTGGCCCGTTACCAGCGCGACCTGCGATCCATCCTGGTCGAGTTCAAGGTGAACAACGCGCCCGAGGCGTACGCGGCGATTGCCGATGTGGCCGGCGTGAAGGCCAGCGAAGTCGGCGAAGCACTGCGCGCCGGCTCTCGCCTGGAGCGCATCGGCATGGTCGAGAACCTGATCTCCGAGCACAACATCACCGACCTGGCCGACCTGATGAAGGTCAGCGAAAAACTCCCGCCGGTGCTCATGCGCGAGTACCGCACACAGAGCGAGCTGATGGCGGTGTTCACGCGGCCGGCCGCGCGCTCGGCGTTGACGGCGAAAGACTTCGACTATGTGGGCGAAGACGTGCGCCTGCTGTGTGGTTTGCTGCGCGAAGCCGTGGCCCGCAAGGAACTCGGGGTGAACGTGCTCATGTACGGCCCGCCTGGCACCGGCAAGACCGAGCTCGCGCGCGTGGTCGCGCAGGCCGCGGGCCTGGAGCTCTTCGAGGTCGAATACGCCGACCGCGACGGCAATGCGCTCAGTGGGCGCGACCGCTACCGCTCGCTGCAGATCGCCCAGGTGTTCCTCAAGGGCACTGCGCACTCCGCGCTCCTGTTTGACGAAGTGGAGGACGTGTTTCCGCCCATCTCCAGCGAGGCCGCGCAGATCATGGCGCGCGCCGAGCACGTGGCCGCTTCACACACCAGCAGCGTCAGCGGCAAGGCCTGGGTGAACCAGATCCTGGAAACCAATGCGGTCCCCACCCTTTGGGTCACCAACCGCATTGAACAGATCGACCCGGCGTTTCGCCGCCGCTTCGCTTACCACCTGGAGCTCAAGAGCCCGCCTCCAGGCGCGCGTGAGCAACTCGTGCGCAAGACGCTGGAAGGCGCGCCGGTGTCCGACGCGCTGGTGGCGCGCCTGACCGAGCGCAAAGGTCTCACGCCCGCGCAGATCCGCACCGCGCTGCGCTTCGCGCAACTCGCGGCCAGCCCCGCCAAACCGGCGGCACGGCGGGCCCGCGCGCCGGCGCAGCCCGCGCCCATGCTGGACGAGCTGATCGAACGCCAGCTGAAGAACGCCGACCTGGCCCTGGGGCGAAAACCCGACCTGGTGCAGCGCCCCAGCGCCACGCAGTACAGCCTGGACATGCTCAATGTCGAGTCGCGCTACGAGCTGCCGCGCGTGATTGCAGCGCTCAAGGCGCGCGGCCACGGCTGCCTGTGTTTCCACGGCGCGCCGGGCACGGGCAAGACGGCGCTGGCCGAGCACCTGGCGCAGCAGCTGGAGCGCCCGCTCATGATCCGCCGCGCCAGCGATCTCGTGAGCAAGTTCGTGGGCGAGACCGAACAGCAGATGGCCGCGATGTTCCGGGAGGCGGAAGCGGAGAAGGCGGTGTTGCTGCTGGACGAGGCCGACAGCTTCCTGCAAGACCGCCGGGGCGCGCAGCGCACGTACGAGGTGACCGAGGTCAATGAGATGTTGCAGGGCATGGAGCGCTTTGCCGGCATCTTCATCTGCACCACCAACCTGATGGACAGCATCGATCAGGCGGCACTGCGGCGCTTCACTTTCAAGATCCGCTTCAAGCCGCTCACGCTGGCGCAGCGCGAGAGGATGTTCGTGGTGGAGGCCCTGGGCGGAGACGCCACGCGGCTGGATGCGGCGCTGGCCGCGCGGCTGGCCAAGCTGGAACAGTTGTGCCCGGGTGACTTCGCGGCGGTGAAGCGCCAGGTCGAGATCCTCGCCGAAGCACTCGCTCCCGAGGAATTCATTGCCCAGCTGGAAGCCGAGCACCGCATCAAGCCAGAGGTGCGTGAGGCGCGGCCCATGGGCTTTACACACTGACGACCGACCCTCCAAACAAAAAGGCCACCCGAAGGTGGCCTTTTTGTTTATCCGGGGCCGCAGCTGCCGCCCCCTGGGGGATGACGCCGCAGGCGGCGCGGGGGGGATCAATGCAACAACGCCATCGGCCCGGTCGGCAGTTCGTCGGGCGAGTAGTCGGGGTGGTTGCTCACGAAGAAGCGCAGCTTCTGGTCGAGGCGGCCCACACGCACGGTGGCCACGCTTTCGCAATGGTGTTTGGAGATCAGGTTGAACAGCTTGCTGCGCAGGAACCAGAGGTCCTTGGGGGTTTGGCAGGACATCAGCGCCGCGTGCATGCGCTGGCGCACCGGGTCCTTGATGTCGGCCATGGCTTCATGGAACTCGTCCACCAGAAAGTCGAGCTCCAGCACCTGGGTGTCGTGGTACTGCGGCTGCATCGGCCGGGATTTGCCAAACCATGGCAATCTGAAAAACATGACGCGCTCCGTTTCGTGGGATCTTGGCTGGGAGAACACATCCCCCGCTTCACCAGAAACATCGGCAGTGCGCCTCGGGTCTTGAGCTGACCGGGCGGTCAAAAGAGGGTGTGCCGACGGGCGGTCGACGCTGTCACACCTTGGTTGACACGCGATGACCTTGGCGCGATGTCAGCTCACACGAAAGCACTCACCACCCGGACCACGTCCGCACCGTAGGCCTCGCGTTTTTTCTGCCCGATACCCGCAATGCCGTCCAGATCGGCCAGGCTTTCGGGTTTGCGGGCCGCGATGGCGCGCAGCGTGGCGTCGTGAAAGATCACGAATGCCGGCAGGTTGTGCTCGCGCGCCACGCCGGCGCGCCAGGCCTTGAGCGCTTCCAGGCACTCGCGCTCCGACAGGCTCAGCGGCACGCCGTCGTCCTTCACGGTGGCACGTGCGGCGCGCTGGCGCCCGCTGCGCACCGAGCCGGACGCCTTGTCGGCCAATGATTTCAGGCGCACCGTGCTGTGGCCTTTGAGGATGTCGCGCGCGGCGTCGGCCAGGTGCAGGGTGTTGTAGGGCGCGTCGTGCACCTGCACCGCTTCGCGCGCGATGAGCTGGCGCAGCAGCGCGCGCCATTGCGTCTCGGAGAGGTCGGCGCCGATGCCGAAGGTGGAGAGCTTGTCGTGCTGGTACTGCGTGACCTTGTCGGTGACCTTGCCGCGCAGGATGTCCATGATATGGCCCGCGCCAAACGCCGTGCCGCTGGCTTGCTGCACGCGGTAGATGCACGAGAGCAGCTTGCGCGCCGATTCGGTCGCGTCAAACATCTCGGGCGGCGTGAGGCAGTTGTCGCAGTTGCCGCAGGGCTGGCTGCTCTCGCCGAAGTACTGCAGCAGCCGCACGCGGCGGCAGTCGCTGGCCTCGGCCAGGGTGAGCAGGGCGTCGAGCTTGCCGCGGAGCACGTTCTTGAACTCGTCGGCCGCCGGGCTTTCGTCGATCATGCGGCGCTGGTTCACCACGTCCTGCAGACCGTAGGCCATCCAGGCGTTGGCGGGTTCGCCGTCGCGCCCGGCGCGCCCGGTTTCCTGGTAATAGCCTTCGATGTTCTTGGGCATGTCCAGGTGGGCGACAAAGCGCACATCGGGCTTGTCGATGCCCATGCCGAAGGCGATCGTGGCCACCATGATCAAGCCCTCTTCGCGCAGGAAGCGGTCCTGGTGGCGCTGGCGCACCGCCGCGTCCAGCCCGGCGTGATACGGCAGGGCGTTAAAGCCGGCTTCGTTGAGCAGGGACGCCACCTCTTCCACGCGGCGGCGCGACTGGCAGTAGACGATGCCCGCGTCATGGCCTTCGGCGCTGGTGTGCTCGTCGCGAATGAAGCGCTGCAGCTGCGCGGTGGCGTCCTTCTTTTCCACCAGCTGGTAGCGGATGTTGGGCCGGTCAAAGCTGCTGATGAAGGTGCGGGCTTCCTGCAGCTGCAGGCGCTCGACGATGTCGGCGCGGGTGAGATCGTCGGCGGTGGCGGTGAGCGCCACGCGGGGCACGCCGGCGTAGCGTTCGTGCAGCACCACCAGCGCGCGGTATTCGGGGCGGAAGTCGTGGCCCCACTGGCTCACGCAGTGCGCTTCGTCGATGGCGAAGAGGCTGAGCTTGCCGCGCTCGTGCAGCGAATCCAGCAGTGCCAAAAAGCGCGGCGTGGTCAGGCGCTCAGGGGCGGCGTAGAGCAGGGTGAGCTCGCCGCGCAGCATCTGCTTTTCCACCTGCTGCGCGTCTTCCAGCGACAGGCTGGAGTTGAGGAAGGCGGCGGCCACGCCGGCTTCGATCAAGGCGCCCACCTGGTCGTGCATCAAGGCGATCAGGGGCGACACCACCACGGTAAGGCCCTGGCCAGCGCGCTCGCGCACGATGGCTGGCACCTGGTAGCACAGCGATTTGCCACCGCCCGTGGGCATGAGCACCAGCGCGTCGCCGCCCGCGCCCACGTGCGAGACGATGTCGGCCTGCGGGCCGCGGAAGGCGTCGTAGCCGAACACCTCGTGCAGCACGTCCAGGCTGCTCTCCAGGATCTCGCTGCCGGGGGCGATGTCGATGGCTTCGGTCACGCGGACACCTCTGGCGCGGCGAGCTTCACATCTGCTCCCAGGGCAGGCCGTCAAACCGCCAGCCGTTGAGGCTGGAGCGCTTGAAGTCCTCGTTGAGTTCGCCCTCAAAGCCGTGCAGCACGTGCGCCACGTTGGTGAAGCCGGCCGCTTCCAGTGCCTTGCCTGCGTCCTGCGTGCGCTTGCCGCTGCGGCAGATGAGCAGCACCGGGCGGCTCTTCTGGCCGGCCTCGCGCTCCACGGCCTGCGCAAAGCGCACGGGGTCGGGTGTGAGGTCGGGGTACTCGTACCAGGGGATGTTCTCCACGCCGGGCGGGCGGCCCACGTAGAGCGACTCGATCTCCATGCGCACGTCGACAAACAGCGGGGGCTCCTCGCCACGGGCCGCGCGTTGCTCGCGTTCGGCCTGCAGCCAGGCCCAGGCCTGCTGGGGCGTGAGGTGTTTCATGCCCGGTATTGTCGGGGAATTCGAAGGGCCGCCGGTCTGGCGCGCGGGGCCGCGCCGAGGGGGCTTCTTACAATCCGGGCATGAACGCTCCTGCCTACACCCGCGCCCAGTCGCTGCCCGACATCCTCAAGCACCGCATTGCCATCCTGGACGGCGCCATGGGCACCATGATCCAGCGCTTCAAGCTGGGCGAGGCCGAGTACCGGGGCGAGCGCTTCAAGGACTTTCACAAGGATGTGAAGGGCAACAACGAGCTGCTCAGCCTCACGCGCCCCGACGTGATCCGCGACATTCACGAAGGCTACCTGGCCGCCGGCGCCGACCTGATCGAGACCAACACCTTCGGTGCCACCACCATCGCACAGGACGACTACGAGATGGGTCACCTGGCGCGCGAGATGAACCTGGCATCGGCCCGCCTGGCGCGTGCAGCCTGCGACAAGTTCAGCACACCCGACAAGCCGCGCTTCGTGGCCGGCGCCCTGGGCCCAACGCCCAAGACCGCGAGCATCAGCCCCGATGTGAACGACGCAGGTGCGCGCAACGTCACCTTCGAGCAACTGCGCGCGGCGTACCTCGAGCAGATCGAGGCGCTGGTGGAAGGCGGGGCCGACGTGCTGCTGGTCGAAACCATCTTCGACACGCTCAACGCCAAGGCCGCGCTGTTTGCCATCGACGAGTTCTTCGAGACCAGCGGCCAGCGCCTGCCGCTGATCATCAGCGGCACCGTGACGGACGCATCCGGCCGCATTCTGAGCGGCCAGACCGTGACCGCCTTCTGGGCGAGCGTGCGCCACCTGCAGCCGATGGCTGTGGGGTTGAACTGCGCGCTGGGCGCGGCGCTGATGCGGCCGTACATCCAGGAGCTGGCCAAGGCCGCGGGTGACACGTTCATCAGCTGCTACCCCAATGCCGGTCTGCCCAACCCGATGAGCGACACCGGCTTTGACGAGACGCCCGAAGACACCAGCCGCCTGCTGCGCGAGTTCGCCGCGGAAGGCCTGGTCAACATCGTCGGCGGTTGCTGTGGCACCACGCCGCAGCACATCGAAGCGATCCGCCTGAGCGTGGAGCCGCTGGCGCCACGCGGCCTCAAGCGCGACTACTTCTACAAGGAAGCGGCCTGAGCCGACGGCACCACGCAGGACGTGGTGACCCGGCAATCTGTCGATGACGCCAAGACCTTCAGGTTTTTCCTGAAGGTCTTTCAGTTTGCGGGGCTTGCCGGCTCGAAGACAATCGCGGTTCCCTTCAAGGGGAGTAGTCAGCCTGCCGCCCGACGCCCAGTCGGTGTCCGGCAGGAGGAGTTTTCGTCAATACGCGACCTGCCGGTCGCCGGAAACTCCCCGCCGCATTGCGTGGCCGTGGCAAGACCTTGGGGTGTTTGTTCAACACCAACCTGAGGTTTCTCAATGGATAGCATTGCCCCGCTGTGGCTGTGGGTCGTCTTCGTCGTGTTCGTCGTGGCGGCCTTGTTTGTCGACTTTGTGGTGCTCAAGAAGCAGGGCTCCCATGCCGTGGGCGTGAAGGAAGCGCTGAACTGGTCGATCATCTGGGTCGCCTTGAGCTTCGTGTTCAACGCGCTGTTCTGGTGGGCCATCAAGGACAGCACCGGGTCCAGCGAACTTGCCACCGAAAAGTCGCTGGAGTTCCTGACGGGCTACCTCATCGAGAAGAGCCTGGCGGTGGACAACATCTTCGTCTTCCTGCTGATCTTCACGTACTTCGCGGTGCCGCCAGAGTTCCAGAAGCGCGTGCTGATGATCGGCATCCTGGGCGCCATCGTGCTGCGCACCGTGATGATTCTGGTCGGCGGCTGGCTGATCTCGGAGTTCCACTGGGTGCTCTATGTGTTCGGTGCCTTCCTGGTGCTGACCGGCGTCAAGATGTGGTGGGCCGCTGGCCAGGAACCCAACCTGGACGACAACCCCGCGCTCAAGCTGCTGCGCAAGGTGCTGCCCGTGAGCAAGGGTTTTGACGGCGAGAAGTTCTTCACCATGGAAAACGGCAAGCGCATTGCCACGCCGCTGTTCATGGTGATCTGCCTGGTGGGCCTGACCGACGTGATCTTTGCGGTGGACTCGATCCCCGCCATCTTCGCAATCACCAAGGACCCGTTCATCGTGCTGACCAGCAACGTGTTTGCCATCCTGGGCCTGCGCGCCATGTTCTTCCTGCTGCAGGCCGCTGCCAGCCGCTTCCACCTGCTGAACTACGGCCTGGCCGTGATCCTGGTCTTCATCGGCACCAAGATGCTGCTGATCGACATCTACAAGATTCCGGTGGCCGTGTCGCTGGGCGTGGTGTTCGCCATCCTGGTGGTCACCATGCTGTGGAGCAACCGCACCGCCGAGAAGAGCAGCTGATCAGGATTCGTCCGGCACCAGCCGGTTGATCTCCTGCTGCATGCTCTGCACCAGCTGGCTGTAGAGCTGCAGTTTGCTGTCGGCCTCGCGCAGGCGGCGGCTCAGGCGCAGGGCCACCGCGCTCAGCAGCTTGGCGGCGGTGGCGGGCTCCTCGGCCATGAGGGCCTCCAGCGCCTCCCGCGTGAGCACCGCGCAGCGCACCTCGGTGCTGGCAGTGCAGGTGGCCGAGCGGGCCGCGCCGTCCATCAGCGACATCTCGCCCATCAGGTGGCCTGGGCCGAGCACGTTGATGGTCAGCGGCGAGGTGCGGCTGACCGTCACGGCCTCCACCGTGACCTCGCCTTCGACCACCAGCGCCATGAAGCCGTCGTCGCCGCTGCCCCCGCTGTCGCCCTGGCGGATGATGGCCTCGCCCTCCGCGCAGCGGCGCAGCTGCATGTAGCCCACCACCGTGAGGGCTTCTGCCTCGCTCAGCTGGATCAGCGCCGTGGACGAGCGCAGCAGGTCGGCCGCGCGCACGGCGGTGCCTGAAGCGCTCACACGCTCGCGCAGCGCGACCGAGCGGCGCTTGCGCGCGCTGGCGGTGTCGTCGCGGGTACCAAACAAGGTGTGGAACAGGGCCATGGCGGTGGGGCGGGCAGAAAACACGCGATTGTCATGCGTTTGCGCGCAATGATCCACCCCGCGTGCACCGCTTTGGCACATCCATTGCTTGGGCACCACCATGCACCTGGACGCCTCCACCCATCTGGTCAGCCGCCCGCAGACGCCGTCTGCCGGTGCCTGGCGCGACCCGCTCGCGCTGCTGCTGGCGTCCACCGGCGAGGGCGTGTTCGGCGTGGACCTGGACGGCCTGTGCGTGTTCATCAACCACGCGGGCGCCCGCATGATCGGCTTCGAGCCCGCGGAGCTGCTGGGCTGCAACATGCACGACCTCACCCACCACTCGCACGCCGACGGCGCGCACTACCCGGTGGAAGATTGCCCGATCTTCAACGCCTTTCGCCAGGGCCTGCCGTGCCGCATCGACAGCGAGGTGTTCTGGCGCCGCGACGGCTCGGCCTTTCCGGTGGAGTATTCGAGCCACCCCATCCTGGACGGTGGCGAGGTGCGCGGCGCGGTGGTCACCTTCGTCGACATCACCGAGCGCAAGCGCGCCGCCGATGCGCTGCAGCGCGCCAAGGACGAGCTGGAAGAACGTGTGGGTGAGCGCACGCTCGCGCTGGCCACAGCGCTCAAGCAGGTGCGCGAACTCGCTGCGCGGTCCGAGACGGTGCGTGAAGACGAGCGCACCCGCATCGCCCGCGAGGTGCACGATGAGCTCGGCAGCCTGCTGGTGGCGCTCAAGATGGACGTGAACTGGATGGACAAGCGCCTGGCCGAGCAGGAGCAGCGCACCGCCGAAGCCGCCCACGACATGCGCGAGCGCATGCGCTGCAAGTGCCAGAACATGAGCCGGCTGATCGAGACCGCGGTGGACAACGTCGGGCGCATCATCACGGACCTGCGCCCCAGCATCCTGGACCACCAGGGCCTGTGGGCGGCGCTCGAATGGCAGGCGCAGGAATTCGTGCAGTCCGCCGAGATGGCGCTGGACTGGTGCATGGAGGTGGCCGACGCCCCCGAGCCGCCCGAACCGCTGGCCATGGCGGTGTTTCGCATCTTTCAGGAAATGCTTAGCAACGTGGGGCGCCACGCGCGTGCCAACCGCCTGGGGGTGCACATCGTCGTGCAGGGGACTGCACTGCAACTGACCGTGCAGGACAATGGCGTGGGCGCACCGCCGCAAGCCTTCGAGGCCGCGAATGCCTACGGCGTGATGGGCATGCGCGAGCGGGCGCGCCATTTCGGCGGCCATATTCAAATCGACAGCGCACCAGGTCAGGGCACGCGCATGTGCCTGGCGGTCGCGCTGCGTGGAGACCTAGCTTGAACACCAGTTTTGATGTGCTGGCAGAGACCATTCGCGTGCTGATCGGCGACGACCACCGCATCGTGCGCGAAGGCCTCAAACAGATCCTGGCCGATGCGCCCGACGTGCAGGTGGTGGCGGAAGCGCAAACCGGTGAAGAGGTGCTGGCGCAGGTGAACGAACTCGGCGGCAGCCTGGGGCTGGACCTCGTGTTGCTCGACATCGCCATGCCCGGCCTCGATGGCCTGGACGTGCTGCAGGCCATCAAGCGCGACCACCCGCGCCTGCCGGTGCTCATGCTCAGCACCTACCCCGAGAAGCAGTACGCGGTGCGCTGCATCCGCCTGGGTGCCTGCGGCTACCTCAACAAGAGCGCCGACCCCGACGACATGCTGGCCGCGGTGCGCAAGGCCGCCGGTGGCGCGGTGTTTGTGAGCCAGGCCACGGCCGAGGCGCTGGCCGCCGCCGTGGGCAGCGCGGCCGCGCAGGCGGGGCCGGAGGCGCTGTCGCACCGCGAGTACCAGGTCTACCGCCTGCTCACGCAGGGGCGCACCGTGAGCGAAATTGGTGCGCAGCTGGGCCTGGCGCCCAACACCGTGAGCACTTACCGTGCACGCGTGCTGGAGAAGACCGGCACGAAGAACGATGTGGAGCTCGCGCTGTACGCCGAGCGCCACGCCCGCGCGCCCAAAAACGGCTGAAAGCGCGCCGTATGTAGGGCTGGCCCTACACCGCGTGGGAAAGCGCTGCACGACTTGCGCACCCAGGGCGCTCAAAGCGGCTGCGGGCGGCTTGGTTGGCCCGGTGCTTGCAAAGACCTCCTCGTCTTCAACACACGAGGTGCGCCATGTCCGAATTCTTCGACCCCTACAACGCCGATCGTCCGCTCATGATGAAGTGCAGCTGCGGGCGCGACCACACCGTGGCCGACCACCACGCCGAGGTGGCCGCAGACAGCGCGGCGATCGAGCTGCGCCGCCGCAGCGAGACGGCCGAGTTCGAGGCCTACAGCAACGAGTTCATTGAAGCAACGCTGGTGAAAGCGCTGTTCCCGCACGACGAAGTGCGCCGCCGTTTCCTGCGCGCGGTGGGCAAGGGCACGGCCATGGCCGCCATTGCGAGCGTGCTGCCCGTGGGCACCATGCAGGCCATGGCGCAAGAGGCGGGCAAGCCCGGCACGCTGGAGAAGACCAACCTGAAGATCGGCTTCATTCCGATCACCTGCGCCACGCCGCTGATCATGGCGCACCCGCTGGGCTTCTACAGCAAGCAGGGCCTCAACGTCGAGGTCACCAAGACCGCAGGCTGGGCGCTGGTGCGCGACAAGATGATCAACAAGGAGTACGACGCGTCGCACTTCCTCTCGCCGATGCCGCTGGCCATCTCGCTGGGCCTGGGCAGCAACGCCACGCCGATGAACGTGGCCACGATCCAGAACATCAACGGCCAGGCCATCACGCTCGCGCTCAAGCACAAGGACAACCGCGACCCGAAGAACTGGAAGGGCTTCAAGTTCGGCATCCCGTTTGACTACTCGATGCACAACTTCCTGCTGCGCTACTACCTCGCAGAGAACGGCCTGAACCCGGACACCGACGTGCAGCTGCGCGTGATCCCGCCCGCCGAGATGGTGGCCAACCTGCGCGCCGGCAACATCGACGGCTTCCTCGGCCCCGATCCGTTCAACCAGCGCGCGGTGTTTGACGAAGTCGGCTTCATCCACGTGCTGACCAAGGACCTCTGGAACGGCCACCCCTGCTGCGCCTTCGGCACCAGCACCGAGTTCATCCAGAAGAACCCCAACACCTTCGCGGCGCTGTACCGCGCGGTGCTCACTTCGGCCGCCATGGCGCGCGACCCGAAGAACCGCGAGCTCATTGCCAAGGTGATTGCACCCACGCAGTACCTCAACCAGCCCGAAGCCGTGCTCACGCAGGTGCTCACCGGCCGCTTCGCCGACGGCCTGGGCAAGATCCAGACGGTGCCCGACCGCGCCGACTTCGACCCGATGCCGTGGCAGAGCATGGCGGTGTGGATGCTCACGCAGATGCAGCGCTGGGGCTACATCAAGGGCGACGTGAACTACAAGCAGATTGCCGAGCGGGTGTTCCTCATCACCGACGCGCGCAAGTACATGAAGGACCTCGGTCAGCCTTTCGCCGCAGGGCCGGGCTACACCAAGCACACCATCATGGGCAAGCCGTTTGACGCCGCCAAACCGGCCGAGTACCTCAAGAGCTTTGCCATCAGCAAGGCCGCGTGACCATGAAGACCGCCACCCTCAACCTGCGCGCGGCCCTGGTGTCGCTGCTCATCTTCGTCTTCTTTGTCGGGGCGTGGCAGCTCTCCACCAGCGGGCCGAGCATTGGCGGCGCCTCCGCCGGCATGACGGCCGAGGAAATCGAGTACGCCAAGATGATGGGCAAGGACCCCGGTGCGGCCAAGAGCACCGGCTTCCCGCCGCCCATCGAAGTGGCCAAGGCGACCTGGGCGCAGCTCTCTGATCCGTTCTACGACAAGGGACCGAACGACAAGGGCATCGGCATCCAGCTCGCGCATTCGCTGGCGCGCGTGGGCCTGGGCTTTCTGCTCGCCATGGCCGTGGCCATTCCGCTGGGCTTTCTCATCGGGATGTCGCCGCTCATGCGCAAGGCGTTCGACCCGTTCGTGCAGGTCTTGAAGCCGATCAGCCCGCTGGCCTGGATGCCGCTGGCGCTCTACACGCTCAAGGACAGCGACGTGAGCGGCATCTTCGTCATCTTCATCTGCTCGGTCTGGCCCATGCTGATCAACACCGCCTTTGGCGTGGCGTCGGTCAAGCGCGAGTGGCTTAACGTGGCCAGCACGCTGGAGGTGAACCCGATCCGCAAGGCCTTCCAGGTGATCTTGCCGGCGGCTGCGCCCACCATCCTCATCGGCATGCGCATCAGCATGGGCATTGCCTGGCTGGTGATCGTGGCCGCCGAGATGCTGGTGGGCGGCACCGGCGTGGGCTACTTCGTGTGGAACGAGTGGAACAACCTCTCGCTCACCAACGTGATCTTTGCCGTTCTGCTGATCGGCGTGGTGGGCATGTTGCTCGACCTGATGTTTGCCCAACTGCAGAAGGCGGTGACCTATGTGGAGTGACACCAGCGTGCGCGAAAGCGCCTTGCCCCAAGCCATTGCAGCGGCCCCAACGAAAGCGCCCAAGATGACCGGTTTCCTCCAGGTTGAACAACTCGCCAAGGCCTACCAGGCCGACAAGCCGGTGTTCGCCGACGTGTCCTTCGCCATCGACAAAGGCGAGTTCGTCTGCATCATCGGCCACAGCGGCTGCGGCAAGACCACCATTCTCAACGTGCTCGCGGGGCTGGACACCGCCACCTCCGGCCACTGCTTCATGGACGGCCGCGAGATCGCCGGCCCCAGCCTGGAGCGCGGCGTGGTGTTCCAGAGCCACGCGCTCATGCCGTGGCTCACCGTGCGGCAAAACATCGCGTTTGCCGTCAAGTCGCGCTGGCCCGACATGCCGCGCGCCGAGCTCAGCGCGCATGTGGAAAAGTTCGTGGCGCTGGTGGGTCTGTCGCCGGCCATCGACAAGAAGCCCAGCCAGCTCTCGGGCGGCATGAAGCAGCGCGTGGGCATTGCGCGGGCGTTCGCCATCCAGCCCAAGATGCTGCTGCTCGACGAGCCCTTTGGCGCGCTCGATGCGCTCACGCGCGGGACCATCCAGGACGAACTGATGGGCATCGTGCGCGAGACGCAGCAAACGGTGTTCATGATCACGCACGACGTGGACGAAGCCATCCTGCTGGCCGACCGCATCCTGCTCATGAGCAACGGCACGGACACGCCCGGCGGCTACAAGCCCGGTGGCATGGCCGAGGTGGTGGTGAACCCGCTGCCCCGCAGCCGCACGCGCGCGCAACTCCATCACCTCGATGGCTACTACGACTTGCGCAACCACATCGTGGACTTCCTGGTCTCGCGTGCGCGAGCCCATTGAACCCCCCGCGTCGCCTTCGGCGCCACCCCCCTCGGGGAGGGGGGCGACACCTGGGGCCGGCGGAGCCGGACCCGCGGTGTCCCTGGACCACTTCCCTTCACTCAACCGTTTCATCAACAAAGAGGCAACACCATGAGCCGACTCGACGTCACCGAAAAAATCATCAACACCAAAGTCACCAAGGGCCTGAGCTGGGCCGATGTGGCCAAGAAGGTGGGCCAGTCCAAGGAATGGACCACCGCGCTGTGCCTGGGCCAGATGACGGCCACACCCGCACAAGCCAAGGCCCTGGGCAAGATCTTCGGCCTGTCCACCGAAGAGCAGAAGTGGCTGCAGGTCGTGCCCTACAAGGGCTCGCTGCCCACGTCCGTGCCCACCGACCCGCTGATCTACCGCTTCTACGAGCTGGTGAGCGTGTACGGCACGACCTTCAAGGAACTGATCCACGAAGAATTCGGCGACGGCATCATGAGCGCGATCGACTTCAAGATGGACATGCAGCGCCAGGCCGACCCCAATGGCGACCGCGTGCAGATCGTGATGTCGGGCAAGTTCCTGCCCTACAAACAGTACTGATCGAGGCGCGCCCTGCGGATCACCCTGGGCTGTGTGCGCTGGGCTTGCAGGCAACCGCCAGCGAGGCATGCGTTGTGCTTAGATACCCGCATGCCCACCACACCCCTGATCCGCCTGTCCCATTCCTGGCTGGACGATGGCCACGCGCTGGTCGCCGGTTCGCTCTTTGTGGCGCTGGGCATGACCATGTTTGCCCACGCGGGCCTGCTCACGGGGGGTGTGGCGGGCGTGGCGTTTCTGGTGAGTTACGCCACCGGGCTGAGCCTGGCGTTGTGCTTCTTCCTGTTCAGCCTGCCGTTCTTCTGGCTGTCGTGGCAGCGCCTGGGCGTGGCGTTCACGCTCAAGAGCTTGTGCGCGGTCACGCTGGTGTCGCTGTGCACCGCGCTGGCGCCGCAGGTGGTGCGCTTCGAGCTGCTCAACCCTTGGGTGGCCTCGGTGCTGGGCGGCTTTCTCATTGGTTTTGGTTTGCTCGCCCTGCTGCGCCACCAGGCCAGCGTGGGCGGCGTGAACATCGTGGCGCAGTGGCTGCAGCAGAGCCGCGGCGTGCGCGCGGGCCATGTGCAGATGGGCGTGGACGTGCTGGTGGTGCTGGCCGCGCTCGCGGTGGTGCCGCCGCAGCGCGTGCTGCAGTCGGTGGTGGGTGCGGTGGCCATTGGCGCCATCCTCACGCTCAACCACCGGCCCGGGCGCTACCTCGGCGTGTAGCCACCCCGAGGCTCAAGGCAGCGGAATCCACTCCTGGTTGTCGTCGGGGGGCAGCGCAAAGCGGCCCGCGGCCCAGTCGGCCTTGGCTTGCTCGATGCGCTCCTTGCGCGAGGACACGAAGTTCCAGAACACGTGGCGCTCGCCCACCGGCTCACCGCCAAACACCATGAGCGTGGCCTTGGTGTGGGCCTTCAGGGTGGCGTCGGTGTCGTTGCCGAACACCAGCAGCTGGCCCGGCACGTAGGTGACGCCGTCGTACTCGACTTCACCGCGCGCCACGTAGGCGGCCTGTTCGCTGTAGCCGCCGGGCAGCGCCAGGCGGGCGCCAGGTTGCCACTCGGTGTGCAGGTAAAACAGCGGCGAGTGCGTGCGCACGGGGCTCTTCATGCCGTAGGCCTCGCCGGCGATCAGGCGCATCCACACGCCGCCCTCGTCGCGCACCGGCAGGTCGGCCGACGGGTAGTGGGTGAAGGCGGGGTCGGTCTCTTCGTCGGCCTCGGGCAGGGCCACCCACAGCTGCATGAGTTCGAGCCCGCCACCCGCGAACGAGTCGGGGTGCTTGAAGCGCTCCGAATGCGAGATGCCGCGCCCGGCGGTCATCCAGTTCACGTCGCCGGGGTTGATGAGCTGGTGCACGCCCAGGCTGTCGCGGTGCGACACCTGCCCGCTGAGCAGGTAGCTCACCGTGGACAGGCCGATGTGCGGGTGCGGCCGCACATCGGCCGCGCGCGTGTCTTCGGCGGCCAGCGTCACGGGGCCGGCGTGGTCCACGAAGATCCACGGGCCGACCATGCGGCGCTTGGCATACGGCAGCACGCGCCGCACCTTCAGGCCGTGGCCCAGGTCCGCCTCGCGGGCGGTGATCACCATCTCAAGCATCGTGAACTCCTGTTCAGGCTTCAGCCGTAATTCGACCCATCTTGCCGCTCTGGAAATCGGCGAAGGCCTGGTGGATCTCGGCCTCGGTATTCATCACGAACGGACCATACCCCACCACCGGCTCGTCGATGGGTTCGCCGGTGAGCCACAGCACGGTGGCGTCTTCCAGCACCTCGAAGCGCACGTCCTGCCCATCGCGTGAGAACACCGGCATTTGCGCCGGGCCCACTTCCTGGCCATCGGCCAGGCGCAGGCGGCCGCGCAGCACCAGGGGTGCCGTGGTGTGGCCCTCGGCGGCGGGCAGCGTCACGCTGTGGCCCGCCTTCAGGCGCAGGTCCCACACCTGCATGGGCGTGAAGGTGCGGGCCGGTCCCGTCTGGCCCTGGAATGCGCCCGCGATGATGCGCGCCACGCCGGCGCCGTCGGCCAGATCCACCTGCGGGATCTGGTCGCGCGTGATGCCCTGGTAGCCGGGTGCGGCCATCTTGTCGCGCGCGGGCAGGTTCACCCAGAGCTGCACCATTTCAAACGCGCCACCGGTCTTGGCAAAGCGCTCGCCGTGGTACTCCTCGTGCACGATGCCGGCCGCCGCCGTCATCCACTGCACTTCACCGGGGCCGATGGTGCCGCCACCGCCGCTGGAGTCGCGGTGCGAGACCTCACCGTCGTAGACGATGGTCACGGTTTCGAAGCCCCGGTGCGGGTGCTGGCCCACGCCGCGCTGCTTCGTGGTGGGCTCAAAGCGCGTGGGGCCGCCGTAGTCGAGCATGAGGAAGGGCGAGAAGCGCTCGGGCCGGTCGTTGTACGAAAACATGTTGCGCACGGGGAAGCCATCGCCGACCCAGTGGCCGCCGGCGTTGCGCTGGATGAAGGAAACGGTTTTCATGCGGTGATCTCCTGGTTGAAGGTGCACTGTACCGGGCATGGCGGCGGGTGATAAGTCGGTAAGATCGCAAATCATTTTTCAATGAGCTGAACAATCACACCATGGACCTGAACGACACGCTGGTGTTTGTGCGCGTGGCGCAGGCCGGTGGCTTCAGCGCCGCCGCGCGGCTGCTGGGCATGCCCACCTCCACCCTGAGCGTGCGCGTGTCGCGGCTGGAAAAGCGCCTGGGCGTGACGCTGCTGCAGCGCACGACGCGCCGCCTGCGCCTGACCGAGGCCGGCCAGGCCTACCTGCACCAGGCCGCGCGCGGGCTCGAGGACATCCTGCAGGCCGAGGCCCAGATCGATGCCGGCCGGCACGAGGCGCAAGGCCTTTTGCGCATCACGCTGCCCATCGACATGGGCGACGAGCAGCTGCTGGGCATCCTCAGCACCTACCGCGCGCGGCATCCGGGCGTGTCGATCGAACTGGTGTTTTCCGACGCGCGCCTGGACCTGGTGGCGCAGGGGCTGGACGTGGCGCTGCGCACCGGTGAACTGGCCGACTCCAGCCTGGTCGCGCGCCAGATCGGGCAGGCGCGCTGGGCGCCCTTTGCCCACCCCGACTACCTGGCGCGCGCCCCCGCCCTGCGAGTGCCCAAAGACCTCACACAACACGCCACGCTGTGCTTCAGCCCGCTGGGGCGCGACCGCTGGACGCTCACCCGAGGCAAGGCGCGTGCACAGGTGCCGCTGCGCAGCGCCTTTGCCGCCAACGACATGCGGCTCATCCGCCAGCTCGCGCTCGACGGCCAGGGCGTGGCCCTGCTGCCCGACTACGTGTGCCGCCGCGACGTGGGGCATGGCCAGCTGGTGCCGCTGCTGCCCGGCTGGCACGCGCGCACCGACCCCATCCACCTCGTGTACCCCGGCCAGCGCTTCGTGCCGGCCAAGCTGCGCCATTTCATCGATGAGGCGGGGCCAGCGCTGTCTGCCCTTTTCGAGCGCTGAGGCGGCTAAGCTCGTGGCCCGCGTCCCTCTGCCGAGTCCTTTCATGAACCCTGTTGTGCCCTCTTTCCCGCGCCGCCGCGGCGCCACCTGCCATGGCTGATCACGTCCAAACCGTTGTCATTGGCGCCGGTGTGGTGGGACTGGCGATCGCGCGCGAACTCGCGCCCCACGGCCCGCTGCTCGTGCTGGAGCGCGAAGACGCCATCGGCACCGGCACCTCGTCGCGCAACAGCGAAGTCATTCATGCCGGCATGTACTACGCGGCGGGCACGCTCAAGGCGCGCAGCTGTGTGCAGGGACGGCGCCAGCTGTACGACTACTGCGTCGAGCACGGCGTGGCGCACCGCCGCACGGGCAAGCTCATCGTGGCCACCGAAGCCGCGCAGCTGCCCGCGCTCAAGACCATTGCCGAGCGCGCGCACGCCAACGGCCTGACCACGCCCGACGACGCCCTGCAGTGGCTGGACGCTGCGCAGGTGCAGGCGATGGAGCCCGCCCTGCGCTGCGTGGGCGCGCTGTGGTCGCCGTCCACCGGCGTCGTCGACACGCACGCGCTCATGCTGTCGCTGCAGGGCGAGGCCGAAGCGCAGGGCGCCGCCCTGGCGCCCTGCACCGAGTTCGTGGGCGCCGAGCGCGTGGGCCCGCACTGGCGGGTGCGCACGCGCGGCAGCGACGGCGAAGCGTTCGAGGTGGACTGCACCTGGCTCGTGAACGCCGCGGGCCTGCAGGCGCAGCACGTGGCCGCGCGCATCGAAGGCCTGGACGCCGCGCACATTCCGCCCGCGCTGTGGCTCAAGGGCAGCTACTTCTCGCTCAGTGGTTGCCGCGCGCCTTTCAGCCGGCTGATCTACCCCGTGCCCTCTGGCGGTGGGCTGGGCGTGCACCTCACGCTGGACATGGGTGGCCAGGCGCGCTTTGGCCCCGACACCGAAGCGCTCGACCCCGCGCTGGCCGCACACGACCAGCCCGACTACCGCGTGGACCCGCAGCGCGCCGACGCCTTCTACGACGCCATCCGCCGCTACTGGCCCGAGCTGCCCGACGGCGCGCTGCAACCCGCGTACAGCGGCATCCGGCCCAAGCTGGCGCAAGGCGGGCCGGGGCTGGACGCCAACGACTTCGAGGTGAGCGGCCCGCCGCGCCATGGCCTGCCGGGTCTGGTGCAGCTGTTCGGCATCGAGAGCCCGGGTATCACGGCCAGCCTCGCGCTGGCCAGCGAGGTGGCGCAAGTGCTCGCGGGCGACCGCGCCACCGGGTCGTGACCATGCGCATCGAACACCTCCGCGAGCGCCTGCAGGCCCTGGGCGCCAACCCGCGCCACGCGCAGCGCGTGCTGCGGCTGTGGTCGCAGGCGCTGCCGCAAACGAGCGGGCGGCGCGAGGTGTCGCACTTTCTGCCGGCCACGCTGGTGGCCGCGCTGCCGGCCTTGAGCGACGAGCTCGCGGGCCTGGCGCGCCTGGTGTCCGAGCACCCCGGTGACGACGGTTCGGCGCGCCTGCTGGTGGCGCTGGCCGATGGGCAGACGGTGGAGAGCGTGCTGCTGCCGCGCGACGGCCTGTGCGTGTCCACGCAAGTGGGCTGCGCGGTGGGCTGCGTGTTCTGCATGACGGGGCAGGGCGGTCTGGTGCGGCAGGTGGGCAGCGCCGAGATCGTGGCGCAGGTGGCGCTGGCGCGCACGCGGCGCGTGGTGAAGAAGGTGGTGTTCATGGGCATGGGCGAGCCCGCGCACAACCTGGACAACGTGATGGAGGCCATCGACCTGCTGGGCACGGTGGGCAACATCGGCCACAAGAACCTGGTGTTCTCCACCGTGGGCGATCCGCGCGTGTTCGAGGCCTTGCCGCAGGGCCGCGTCAAGCCGGCGCTGGCGCTCTCGTTGCACACCACCCGGGCCGACCTGCGCGAACAGCTGCTGCCGCGTGCGCCGCGCATGACACCCGAAGAACTCGTGGACGCGGGCGAGCGCTATGCGCGCGCCACCGACTACCCCATTCAGTACCAGTGGACGCTGCTCGAAGGCATCAACGATGGCGACGACGAGATCGAGGGCCTCGTGCGCCTGCTGCACGGCAAGTACGCCATCCTCAACATGATTCCGTACAACACCGTGGACGAGCTGCCGTACCGCCGCCCGAGCGGCGAGCGCGCCGCCGACATCGCGCGCCGCCTGCACCGGCGCGGCATCCTCACCAAGTTGCGCCAGTCCGCCGGGCAGGACGTGGACGGCGGCTGCGGCCAGCTGCGCGCGCGGGCCGAGAAGCCGGCGCGGCGCGTGATCGCGCTGCGGTCGACCCCGGCGGGCCACTGACGCGCCAGGCCCTCAGCGCCCCGCCAACACCACATGCAGGCCATGCCCCTCGCGCGTGGCCAGCATGCGGTGAAGCTGCTCGCGCCAGGCGCAAGGCGAGAAGCCACGGGCGCGCGCGGGCCGCACGCCGCTGTCGTCGTCCAGCACCATCAGCTGTGGCCAGCGCGCGAGGCACTCCAGCGCGTCGAGCCGACCGCCGGTGATGGCGATGACGCCTTCGTCGGCAGCATGACTGGCGATGCGCGTGCCGCTGCAGACGCTGGCGCACACCAGGCGCCATACGGTGTCACGGCGGTGGGGCGGCAACAGCAGCTCGGCCATGCGCACCCAATCCGATGCGCCGAAGTCGCGCGCGCCGTGGCCACCGGGCAGCGGCTGGCCGCACAGAGCGACGAGGAGACGCTCGTGCGTGGCCGGATGCGGTGCGACCACCATGAGGTGGCGCGTGAAGCGCGGATCGTCGACGCCCGAGGCCTGCGCGTCGTGCTGGTTGAGCAGTTGCCATGACAACAGCGCGAGCAGCACCCGCACCCGGCCTTCGCCCGCGCGCAGGGGCACCGTCAGCGCCCCGGGTGGCGGCGCCCGGCCGATGCCCAGCTCGTGTGCCACGATGACGCCCAGCAGGGCGCGCCGTTGCGCGGGCGAGAAGTTCAGGCCGGCACGCGCTTGCACCGGGGCACGGCCGAACCACCAACGCAGCAGTTCTGCCGTCGCCGGCGTGGCGCGCTGGAGCACCTCGGCCGTGCCCGCCTCCAGACCGGTGCACAGGTCTTTGATCGAAATGGTCATGCTGCCCTCCCTGGGCGGGGTCCGGTCATGAGCGCCGGCCCTTGGTTGATGAATTCAATCAATTCGTGAATTCATCGTACAACATGACGTTGACGCACTGTGGCGCCGAAAACTAGCGTTCGGTGCATGGAACACAAGCTCGAATTCGCCCAACGCCTGCGCCACGCCATGGAGGCGGCCGGCCTGGAGCCGCGGCCCGGTGTGCTGCTGAACGTGTTCAACGCCCACTACTGGGGGCGCTCGGTGTCGTTCCAGGCGGCTTCGCGCTGGCTGCGGGGCGAGGCCATTCCCGCGCAGGACAAATTGCTGGTGCTCGCCGAAGTGCTGAAGGTGGAGCCGGAGGTGCTGCGCTTTGGGCAGGCCGTGCGCCACCGCGTGGAGGAGCACCGCCAGCGCTGGGACGCCGGTGCGGGGTATCAGGAGCGCGAGGTGTTTGACGCGTTCCTGAGCCTGCCCGCGCCGCAGCGCAAGCTGGTGCGCGAGATCGTCATGGCGCTGGCGCAGGTGCACGCCAAACCCAAGGGCTGAGGCGTTCGGCGCGCTCAGTGCAGCGTCAGCGGCCTCGACGTGGTCTTGACGCGCACCACCGCCGCGCGCGGCTCGTAGGGCGCGGGTGAAGCGCCGCAGATGTGGGCGGCGATGGCGCGGGCTTGCCGGCCAATGGGTTCGATGAAGCGGCTGGGCTGGCCGTCGATGGCGATGCAATCGCCCATGGCGTGGATGCGGTCGTTGCTGGTGCGCAGCGTGGCGGCGTCCACCGCAATGCCGTTGTGCCACGCCAGCTGTGCGCTTTCTGCCAGGCGCGGCGGCGTCTGCAGGCCGGTGGCGGCAATCACCTGGTCGGCCGCGAAGCGCTGGCCGCAGGTGGTGGTGAGGCGGTAGCGGCCCGCCACCTGTTCGAGCTGCGCCACCTGCACGCCGCCCACGAAGCGGATCGCGAGGTCTTTCCAGGCGTCCAGCAGCGGCGCACCGGCCTGCTCGGCGGGCCAGCGCGCTAGGGGCGCGGCCTGCACGTCGAGCAACGTGATGCGGTGGCCACCGAGTGCGAGGTCGTTGGCGAGCTCGCTGCCGATGAGGCCCGCGCCGACGATGACCACGTCTCTGGGCGAGTCGCCCAGCGCGGCGCGCAGGCGCTGGTACGCGCCCAGGTGGTTGATGCGCCAGCACAGTTCAGCGGGCAGCGCGGGTGGCAAGGCCGCCTGCGCGCCGTGCGCGAGCACCAGCCGGTCGTATTTCAGCGTGCCGCGCGTGGTGCGCAGCGTGCGCGTGTCGGTGCAGATGCGCACGGCCTGCGTGTGGGCGAGCAGGCGCACGCGCAGGCGAGCGGCAGCGTCGGTGCCGCGTTCGCGGGCGAGCGATTCGGGCGCCAGGCCGCGCGCCATCGCGATCGACAACATGGGCTTGTCGTACACGTCGCCGGCGCAGTTGGTCACCACGGTGATGGGCAGGTGCGCGTCGAGCGCGCGCAGGGCTTCGGCCATCTGCCAGCCTGCTCGGCCCGCGCCCACGATCACCACGCCGGCTGCGCCGCGTGCGGCCACCGGCGCGCTGTGGGTGATGCCGGCGCGCAAGGCGTCGAGCGAGGGCGGGGTGTAGGGCGAGAAGTCGGCCTTGGTCACGCCGCACAGCGGGCAGGCCCAGTCGTCGGGAATGTCGGCGTAGCGCGTGCCGGGGGGCAGGCCGCCGTCGGGGTCGCCGTCGGCCTCGTTGTAGATGTAGCCACAGGCGTCGCAGATGTATTGCTGGTACGGGGCGAGCGCCGCCTCGGCCACGTCTGGCGAAGGCTTCGACAGGCTCAGCCCGAACGGCGGGGTGGGCTGGGGTTCGGCAAGAAAGGTGTTCATGCGGGCATCACCTCGGCCGACAGCCGCGCGATTTCCTTGCGCAGGTGCTTGATGGCGGGCGTGACGATGGCCACAAAGTGCGACTCGCGCACGCGGCGCTGCACGTCCGAGCTCATGAGGTAGCCGCGCGCGCCCTGGTGCAGCAGCGCCGACTGCGCGGCACGCAGGCTCAGCTCGGCGCCGTGGGCGCGCGCGTCGAGCACGTCGATGAAGAACTCCACCGAGGTGTTGAAGGGCGTCTGGGCCAGCGTCATCACGCGCTCGGTGAGCGCGTCGAGCTCGGCTTGCAGGGCATCGGGCCGGTCTTCCAGAAACTGGTTCACGTGGCCCAGTTGCGCCTCCACCGCCCACATGGAATCGATGGCGCCTTGCGTCACGCCCACGGCCATGCCGCACTGGAGCATGACGAAGGCGGCGCGGATGCGCGCAATGAACGGCTTGGCCGGCTCGGCCATGAGCTCGCCCGCGCCGATGAACACGTCCTTGAGGCGCAGGGCGTAGGTGCCCGTGCCCTCCATGGCCGAGAAGCTGGGGCACTCGCGCAGCTCCACGCCGGGCGCGTCGCAGCGCAGCAGGAACATGGCTTCGCGGCCCAGCGGTTGCCCGTCTGCGTCCACCACGGCGGCGAGGGCGCCGCAGGCGTGGCCCGGGCCGAGGTTGCTCACCCAGGGCAGGCTGCCGCTCACGAGGTAGCCGCCTTCCACGGGCGTGGCCTTGAGCAGCAGGCTTTCGATCTGCGCGTAGCTCTTCATGGGGTTGGACATGGCCGTGCCGCCCAGCGACACGCCGCTGGCCAGGGCCTTCAGCGCATCGCCACCGAGCGCGGGGTTGCCGCTGGCCTGCATGTACAGGCCACACACCAGCTGGCACCACACCATGAACCCGGTGGCGCCGCACACGCGCGAGACCTCGGCCATGGCGCGGATCGCCAGGCCGTAGTCGGCCCGGCCCGCGGGTGCGTCCAGGTGCGCGCTGAACGCGCCCAGCGCGCCCAGCTGTTGCAGCACCTCGCGCGGGTACACGCCGTCGCGGTCGCAGGCTTCCACCACGGCGGCCAGCGGACCTTGCGCCACGGCGCGCACGGCAGCGATCAGCTCGTCGGCCGATGTTTCGTGGGTCAGCTCGCGGGGCAGGTCGTTCGGGTTCATGCAGGCTCCAAGGTGGGTGAGCCCTTCGACAGGCTCAGGGCGAACGAGGAAGGGCTCAGGCCAGCGCGATCTCGAAAGGAATCGGGTTGCGCATGCTGTTGGCCACGGGCGAATAGAAGTTGGCGTGCTGCACGATTTCGTCGAGCACCTCGCGCGTCGCATCGCCTTCCACCAGCACCTTCACGCGGATCGCCTGAAAGCCCATCTCGGGCGGCGTTTTCTCCAGCGCGCCACCAGCGCCCCACGCGGCGGGGTTGCCGATGTCGCCTTCCAGAAACACCTCGAGCTTGCTCAGCTTCACGCCCTTCCAGGTCGCCACCGCCGTGATGCCCACCGCCAGGCAGCCGCCCAGCCCGGAGAGCACGATCTCGCCTGGCGCCGGCGCGGTGTCTTCACCGAACAGGTGCAGGGGCTCGTCCACCACCACCGGCGCGTGCTGGCCCACATACGACAGCGAGCGGTACTGGCCCTCCATCACGGTGTGGACCTTGTTGGTGCCGCGGCTGGCCGGGTTGGCTTTGCCTTTGGCGGCAAAGGCAGCCAGGCCGGTGCCATCGATCGGGCGCAGGTAGGCCTTCACGGTGGTCACGGGGGCGGTGGGTTCGAGGGTGTCGGTGGCGGACATGGGGTCTCCAGGGTGTTGAACGGGAAAGGGCGTGGGGCCGGGCTCAGGCAGCGAGTGCCAGCGCGGGTTTCTTGGTGGACTTGGCCACGGGCAGGCCGGTCTCGATGGGCAGGCTGTCGTCGCGCGACCACTCGTTCCAAGAGCCGAAGTACATGCGCACGTCGCTGAAGCCGGCCTGCTTGAGCGCGAGGAAAGTGTTGGACGCGCGCGCGCCCTTGAAGCAGTAGAGGTACACGGTGTCGTCGGGCGCGATGCCGGCGGTGGCGCACTCGGCCTTCACTTCGTCGGGCGTCTTGAACACCGGGCCTTGGGCCGACGGTTTCATGAAGCGGTACCACTCCACCCACTTCGCGCCGGGCAGGCGGCCTTTGCGCGGGGCGAAGTCTTTGCCGTAGGGCGAGGAGCTGTCGCCGATCCACTCGTCCACGTCGCGCACGTCCAGCAGCACGGTGTCGGTGCCCAGCGCGGCCTGCACGTCGGCCTGGGTGAGCATCACGTCGGCGGTGGGCAGCTCGGGGAAGGTGGCGGGCGTGGGCGTGACCGCTTCGGTGGACACGGGCAGGCCCGAAGCCTTCCACGCGCTGAAGCCGCCGTTGAGCACCTTGATCTTGGGGTAGCCCAGCCAGGTCAGCAGGTAGTAGCCACGGCACGACTGGCCGTAGCCGCTGTTCATCGCGTCTTCGTAAAACACGGCCGTTTCCTTGCCTGAGAGGCCGGCGGCGCCGAGTGCGCTGGCAAAGGTCGCCTTGAGCGCCTCCAGCCCTTCGGGTGTGGAAGTGGCCAGATACGTGAACACCTCGCGCAGGTTCACGGCACCGGGAATGTGACCGGCGGCAAAGGTGTCCGCATCGCGCGTGTCGATGACGACCACGGATTCGGACGACTGCAGGGCAGCAAGCTGTGCGGGGGCGATCAGGGTGGCTTCAATGCTCATGGAGACCTCGCGGAAGTGGCGGAAGGCGGGATTGCCTGAGGTCTCTACCGCAACCTGCGTGCCAGGTGGCTGGTATCGCCTTGCAAACCTTTAAAGGCGTTGTTTCTATTGACGAAATTGCTATTAAGTAGATAGCAAAACATCGGACTCAGCGGTGCTGGAGACGCTCTGCACTTCGCAATGTGTCGACACTTTGTCAACACATTGGCCGCTTGCTCAGCGCAGCCCGGCCTTGCGCAGGCGGTAGGCGAATTGCCGCAGTGTGAGCCCCAGGCTCTGCGCCGCGCGCGACTGGTTGCCCTGGTGCTGCGCCAAGGCGTTCTGCAGCGACTGCGCACTGTGCGATTGCGCGCTCTGGTAGCCGCGCACCAGCGCACCCGCGTCGGCGGGCGCTGGTGCGTGGTGGCCCAGTGCCGCGTTGGGCGCTTGCGTGGCCTGCGGCATGAACCGCTCCAGCGTGGCCGCGGTCACCAGCGTGTGGTCGGCCAGCAGCACCAGCCGCTCGATCAGGTTGCCCAGCTCGCGGATGTTGCCGGGCCAGTCGTGCGCCTGCAGGCGCGCCAGCGCGTCGGGGGCGAGGTTCACGTTGCGCTGGTGCGTCTGGTTGGCGCGGTTCACGAAATGCAGCGCCAGCGCGCGGATGTCTTCACCGCGCTCGCGCAGGCTGGGCAGGCGGATCGGGATCACGTTGAGGCGGTAATAAAGGTCCTGGCGGAAGCGCCCGGCCTGCACCTCTTGCGCCAGGTCGCGGTTGGTGGCGGCCACCAAGCGCACGTTCACCTTCACCTCGCGCGTGCCGCCCAGGCGCACCAGCGTGCCTTCCTGCAGCGTGCGCAGCAGCTTGCTTTGCATGGCCAGCGGCAGCTCGCCGATCTCGTCCAGAAAGATGGTGCCGCCGTTGGCCTGCTCAAACCAGCCGGCGCGCGCGGAGTGTGCCCCGGTGAAGGCGCCGCGCTCGTAGCCGAACAGCTCGGACTCGAACAGCGTGTCAGGAATCGCCGAGCAGTTGACCTTGATGAACGGCTGGTCGTGCCGGCCGCTGGCCAGGTGCACCGCGCGCGCAAACAGCTCCTTGCCCGTGCCCGACTCGCCCAACAGCAGCACCGTGGCCTGCGACTGCGACACGCGCTCCAGCTCGCCCAGCGCCTGCAGCAGCGCGGGCGATTGGCCAATGAGCCCGTAGCGTGCGCTGGCGGTCTCCAGCGCGCGGGCCAGCGCGGCGTTGCGCGCGACCAGCTGGCGCGTCTGGTCAGCCACCAGTTGCTCCAGCTGCAGCAGCTGGCCCGAGAGCGTGGCCAGGATGCGCAGCACGGCCAGGTCGTCGTTGAGGTGGCGCTGGCGGCTGCGGATGCGGTGGCAAGCCAGCACCCCGATGGTGGCGCCGTTGACGTCGATCGGCAGCGCGATGAACGACACCGTTTGCGGCGGCAGCCGGTCGCGCGGCACGGTGCGAAACAGAAACAGCGGCTCGGCGTCCACGTCTTGCACGATGGCGGGCAGCCCCGTGGCCAGCACGCGCCCGGTGATGCCTTCGCCCCACTTGAAAATGCCGCGCTGCACCTCTTCGGCCGTGAGGCCATAGGCGTGGCGCACCGCCGCCGTGCGCTCGCCGCCATCGCGCACCTCACCGGCAATCACCATACGGCCCCGGTTCAGGCCGAGCAGCTCGCTCATCAGGTGCAGCATTTCGCGCAGCACAAAGGCTGGCGCCAGGCTGCGGCCCACCAGCTTCATCACCTCGCGCATGAGCAGCAGCTCCTGGGCGTGCCAGTCGGTGCCGTGGGCGTCGGGGTCGGAGCGGTGGGACATGTGTTTCGGGCAAGCAAACATCACACCAGCGCCATGCCCGGCGCGCTGCCGGGCTAAAATCGCCGCTTCTCAAGGAGCGTTGCAGCGCCGGCGGGCTTTTACAGCCCCCACCGTGCGTCAGGCTTGAGTGGGCGCGAACAGGCCCAAACGGCGCTCACCGGTCTGTTTTTCGCAAACTGCCTTGGTGAGTCCCATGTCCGATACCGCTTCCCCGTCGTCCGTCCACGTTCCGCCCATGCTGCTCTCCGGCCTGGAGCCCCTGCGCGTGGACACCGGCAGCCTGTTCGTCAACGTGGGCGAGCGCACCAACGTCACTGGCTCCAAGGCCTTCGCCCGCATGATCCTGGAGGGGCGCTTCGAAGACGCGCTGGCCGTGGCGCGCCAGCAGGTGGAAAACGGCGCGCAGATCATCGACGTCAACATGGACGAGGCCATGCTCGACAGCAAGGCCGCCATGGTGCGCTTCCTCAACCTGATCGCGGGCGAGCCCGACATTGCGCGCGTGCCGGTGATGGTGGACAGCTCCAAGTGGGACGTGATCGAGGCCGGGCTGCGCTGCGTGCAGGGCAAGGGCGTCGTCAACTCCATTTCCATGAAGGAAGGCCTGGACGAATTCAAGCGCCAGGCGCGGCTCGTCAAACGCTACGGCGCGGCGGCCGTGGTGATGGCCTTCGATGAAAAGGGCCAGGCCGACACCTACGAACGCAAGGTCGAGATCTGCGAGCGCGCGTACCGCGTGCTGGTGGACGAGGTGGGCTTCCCGCCCGAAGACATCATCTTCGACCCCAACATCTTCGCGATTGCCACCGGCATCGAGGAGCACAACAACTACGCGGTGGACTTCATCAACGCCACGCGCTGGATCAAGCAGAACCTGCCCGGCGCCAAGGTGAGCGGCGGCGTGTCCAACGTGTCGTTCAGCTTCCGCGGCAACGACCCGGTGCGCGAGGCCATTCACACCGTGTTCCTGTACCACGCCATCCAGGCGGGCATGGACATGGGCATCGTCAACGCCGGCATGGTGGGCGTGTACGACGAGCTGGAGCCCGAGCTGCGCGAGCGGGTGGAAGACGTGGTGCTCAACCGCAGGCCCGATGCCGGCGAGCGCCTGGTGGAAGTGGCCGAGAACGCCAAGGGCTCGGCCAAGGACGACACCAAGAAGAACGAGTGGCGCGCGCTGCCGATCCGCGAGCGCTTGTCGCACGCGCTGGTGCGCGGCATCAACGACCACATCACCCAAGACACGGAAGAAATGTGGCGCGAGATCGAGGCCGGTGGCGGCCGTCCGCTGCACGTGATCGAAGGCCCGCTCATGGACGGCATGAACGTGGTGGGCGACCTGTTTGGCCAGGGCAAGATGTTCCTGCCGCAGGTGGTGAAGAGCGCGCGCGTGATGAAGCAGGCCGTGGCCCACCTGCTGCCGTACATCGAAGCCGAAAAGCTGGCGCTGCAAGCGGCCGGCGGCGACGCCAAGCCCAAGGGCAAGATCGTGATCGCCACCGTCAAGGGCGACGTGCACGACATCGGCAAGAACATCGTCACCGTGGTCTTGCAGTGCAACAACTACGAGGTGGTGAATATGGGCGTGATGGTGCCCTGCCACGAGATCCTGGCCATGGCCAAGGCCGAGGGCGCGGACATCGTGGGCCTGTCGGGCCTGATCACGCCCAGCCTGGAAGAAATGCAGTACGTGGCCGGCGAGATGCAGAAGGACGCGCACTTCCGCGAGCGCCGCATTCCGCTGCTGATCGGTGGCGCCACCACCAGCCGCGTGCACACGGCGGTGAAGATCGCGCCGCACTACGAAGGCCCGGTGGTCTATGTGCCCGACGCCTCGCGCAGCGTGAGCGTGGCGCAGGGCCTGCTGTCCGACCAGGCCGCCACCTACATCGCCGAGCTGCGCGCCGACTACGAGAAGGTGCGCACCCAGCACGCCAACAAGAAGCAGGTGCCGCTGTGGCCGCTGGAGAAGGCGCGCGCGAACAAGACACCGATCGACTGGGCCGCCTTCACGCCGGCCAAGCCGAAGTTCATCGGCAAGCGCGTGTTCAAGAACTTCGACCTCCACGAGATCGCGAAGTACATCGACTGGGGCCCGTTCTTCCAGACCTGGGACCTGGCCGGTCCGTTCCCCGAGATCCTGAAAGACGAGATCGTGGGCGAAGAAGCGCGCCGCGTGTTCAGCGATGGCAAGCGCATGCTGCAGCGCCTGATCGAAGGGCGCTGGCTGAGCGCGAGCGCGGTGGTGGGCCTGTACCCGGCCAACAGCGTGCGCGACGACGACATCGAGCTCTACACCGACGAGAGCCGCAGCGAAGTGGCGCTGACCTGGCACGGCCTGCGCCAGCAGACCGAGAAGCACGAGTTCGAAGGCGTGATGCGGCCCAGCCGTTGTCTGTCGGACTTCGTTGCACCCAAGGGCGTGGCCAACGACTACGTGGGCGTGTTCGCCGTCACGGCGGGCCTGGGGGTGGAGAAGAAGGAAAAGCAGTTCATCGACGACCTCGACGACTACTCCGCCATCATGCTCAAGGCCCTGGCCGACCGCATGGCCGAGGCGCTGGCCGAATGCCTGCACCACCGCGTGCGCACCGACCTCTGGGGCTACGCGGCGGACGAAGCGCTGAGCAACGAAGACCTCATCCAGGAAAAGTACCAGGGCATCCGCCCGGCACCGGGCTACCCTGCCTGCCCAGACCACCAGGTCAAGCGCCCCCTGTTCGACCTGCTGCAGTGCGAAGACATCGGCATGGGCCTCACCGAGAGCCTGGCCATGACGCCGGCGGCCAGTGTGAGCGGCTTCTACCTTTCGCATCCGCAGAGCACGTATTTCAACGTCGGCAAGATCGGCGAAGACCAGGTAGACGACCTGGCCGAGCGCAGCGCCGTGGCGCGCAACGAGCTCGAACGCTGGCTCGCGCCGAACCTGTGAGGACGGGCAAGATGAACGCGAAAAAGCCGCGGCCCAACGACGACCTGCTGTGGAAAGCCGCGCTGTTTGCTTTCATCGGCCTGTTCGTGCTGATCGCGCCCCACCGCCTGCAGTCGCCCGAACTGCGGGACATCATTGCGGGCTCCGCAGGCCTGGGCTGGTTGTCGCTCGTGCTGGGGGCCGGGTGCGTGGCGTTGTGGGGATGGCGCGGGTACCAGGACTGGAAGCGGCGGCAAGGCCGCTGATCGTTCACCGCTGACGCGCTGCCGGGCCACACACCGGGAACCTCTTACCGGGAACCTCTTCGCGCGGCAGTGGCTCTGCCTTCGGTACGTCCCTTTTTGCTGCGGACGCTTTGACTATTTCTCCCACATGAACGCACTCAACAACCTGTTCAACCAACCCCGCTTCGGCGTCCTTCTGCTGCGCTGGACGCTGGCCATCCTGATGATCTTTCACGGTTGGGCCAAGGTCACCGGCGGCGTGAGCGGCATCGAAGGCATGCTGGTGGGCAAGGGCCTGCCCGGCCTGCTGGCTTATGGCGTGTACATCGGTGAGCTGGTGGCCCCGCTGCTGCTGCTCGCGGGCGTGTGGGTGGTGCCGGCGGCGCTGATCATCGCCATCAACATGGCCGTGGCTGTGGGCCTGGCGCACATGGGCCACTGGTTCGACATCACCAACACCGGCGGCTGGCGCCTCGAACTGCAGGCCTTCTTCTTCATGACCGCGCTGGTGGTGGCCTTCACCAACCGACTGGGCCCGAACAAAGGGTAAACACCGCAGCGCGGCGACTCGCCAAGGAGGCAGCGACCTCCAGGGACACCAAGGGTCCGGCTCCGCCTGCCCAAGGTGTCGTCCCCCCTCGCAGCGCCGCAGGCGCGCCACAGAGGGGGGAAGCCGCGTCAGCGGCGCAGGGGGGTGACTCCCTCAAACATTCATGATGGAAACGGCGCGGGCGTTCAGGTAGGCCTCCATCGCCTCCGGGCCGCCCTCGGAGCCGTAGCCCGAATCCTTGATGCCGCCGAACGGCATTTCTGCCGACGGCATGGCGGGCATGTTCACCCACAGCATGCCCACCTCGACGCGGCGCGCCAGCAGATCGGCATTTTTCAGCGAGCGGGTGAATGCGTAGCCGGCCAGGCCGTAGGGCAGGCGGTTGGCCTCGGCGATGGCTTCGTCCAGCGTGTTGAAGCTGCGCACCGCGGCCATCGGTCCGAAGGGCTCGTCGTTGAACACGCGCGCGTTCAGCGGCACGTCGGTCAGGATGGTGGGCTGCCAGAAGTTGCCCGCTTCGCCAATGCGCCCACCGCCGGTGGCCAGCGTGGCGCCGCGCTCCACGGCGTCCTGCGTGAACTCGGCCATGGCCGTGACGCGGCGCGGGTTGGCCAGCGGGCCCATCTGCGTGCCCTCGGTCAGGCCGTCGCCC
>NZ_JAHVAB010000038.1 GCF_019264445.1 Hydrogenophaga sp. | reverse complement strand
CGTCTACGAAGACGAACACGACAACGCGGCCGAGATCTATGCCGCCTTCGTGCGCAAGATGATCAACTGGCTGACCGTGAAAACCGGCGAGGGCGACCTGTTCGAGATCGACACCGCGCTGCGCCCCAACGGCAACTCGGGCCTGCTGGTCACCAGCTTCAACGCCTACGCCAACTACCAGCAGCAACGCGGCAGCAACACCGCCTGGACCTGGGAACACCAGGCCATGACACGCGCGCGCTTCGTGCTCGGCGGAGTGCCGCTGGCCGGGCAGTTCGATGCCGTGCGCGAGGCGGTGATCACCGCCGAGCGCGACCCCGCATCGCTGGCCGCCGAGATCGTGGCCATGCGCGGCAAGGTGCGCGCGGCCCACCCGGTGCGCGGCACGCGCTTTGACGTCAAGCACAGCCCCGGCGGCATGGTCGACGTGGAGTTCGTGGTGCAGTACCTCGTGCTGCTGCACTCGCGCGCCCACCCGGAGCTGCGCGCCAACACCGGCAACATCAACCTGCTGCGCCGCGCGGAAACCGCCGGCCTGCTGGCCCCGGGCATGGGCGAGGCGGCCGCCCGCGCGTACCGCGCGCTGCGCCAGATCCAGCACCGCGCGCGGCTGGACGAGGCGCCCACCCAGGTGGACGCCAGCGAAGTGCAGGACGCCTCCAGCGCCGTGCTCGCCCTGTGGCAGCACGTGCTGGGCCGGGTGCCCGCACCCGCGTAACGCATCGCGATGCGCTCACGCAGCTGGTTGTGGCTCTGCGGCCTGCACGGCGCCGCCAGCCTGCTGCTGTGGTGGTCGGGCCAGCAAGGCCAAAGCCCGCTGGTGTGGCGGGCGTCCGAGTGGGCCGGTCAGCCCTGGACGCTGTGGACCAGCGCCTGGATACACCTCAATCCGCCGCACCTCATCAGCAACCTGCTGGCGCTGGGCGGTGTCGCGGCGGCTGGATGGGTGCTGCGGCCCGACGTCCGCTGCACGCTCGCATGGCTGCTGGCCTGGCCGCTCACACAGATCGCTCTGCTGTGGTGGCCGCAGGTGACGTACGCCGCAGGCCTCTCGGGCCTGATGCACGCCGGCACGCTGTTGCTGGCCGTGCAGATTGCGCTGGACCGCATTCCGATCCGGGGCTCGCGGTTCTGGGGTGGGCTGCTGATCTGGGGCGTGCTCACCAAGGTCGTGCTGGAGCGGGGCTGGTCGCAACCGATCGTGTGGGACGCTAGCAACCACCTGGCGGTGGTGCAGGCCGCGCACGTGACGGGCGCGTTCTGGGGCGTGGTGCTCGGTCTGTTGGTGGCCGCGCTGCCCGGCTCGCGCCGTGCCGCACACTGACGGCGACGCGCAGAAAAAAGCCCGCCGAAGCGGGCTCCTGCTGCGGGCCTGAACGGGCTCAGGCGGCCGAGGGTGTGGGCGCCACAGCCAACGACTTGCGGAAGCGGTTGAGCTCCTGCACCGTCTTGAAGCTTTGCTCCATCAGCAGGCTCATGTTGTGCAGGATGCGCTCGACCACGCGCGTTTCCCACACGGCATCGAAGTGGATCTGCTTGTCCAGCCAGTGCTCCAGCCACTCCGGATTGGGCAGACGGCTCTGGATGGTGTCGTTGGGGAACAGGTCCTTGTTCACGTGCAGGTTGGTCGGGTGCAGCGCCTGTGCGGTGCGCCGCGCGCTGGCCATGAGCACACCCACCTTGGCGAAGGCTGTGCGCGCCTCGTCGCCAAACTTGCCGATGGCGCGCTTCATGTAGCGCAGGTAGGCGCCCCCGTGGCGGGCTTCGTCCTGGCTGAGCGTGCTGTAAATCTGCTTGATCACCGGCTCGGTGTGCCACTCGCTGGCGCGCCGGTACCAGTGGTTCAGCCGGATCTCGCCGCAGAAATGCAACATCAGGGTTTCCAGGGGCGGGGCGGGATCGAATTCGAAACGGATGTCGTGCAGCTCCTGTTCGGTCGGCACCAGCTCCGGGCGGAAGCGGCGCAGGTACTCCATGAGCACGAGGGAATGCTTCTGCTCTTCAAAGAACCAGATCGACATGAAGGCCGAGAAATCCGAATCGTCGCGGTTGTCGCGCAGGAACATCTCGGTGGCCGGCAGCGCCGCCCACTCGGTGATGGCATTCATCTTGATGGTCTGCGCCTGTTCGTCGGTCAGGGCGCTGGCGTCGAACCGGTCCCAAGGGATGTCCTTGTCCATGTCCCAGCGCACGGATTCGAGTTGTTTGAAGAGTTCGGGGTACAGCATGGTGGTCTTTCCTAACGCGAGCATTCTATGCGGGGGGCTTTCAGCGCGGTGACATGCCACACCCCGCTGTACGGGGAGAAAGACGATGGGAAAGTTCCGGCGAATGCGTTTGAATCCGTCCGTGAGTGCCGCGCGTATTCCATGCACGACGCGGCCTCGCGAACTGAGCACCCGCTTGAGCGGGACATGGACCCATGATGGAATCAAGCTTTTGAACGCCGGAGCCCCCACGATGAACACACGCCACTTCCCATCCCTGGTGCTCGCCCTGGGCTGCCTGACCGTGGGGCTCATGCCCTCTGCCGCCAGCGCCCAGGCGGCACGGCCAGCTGCCGCCACACCCGCGACCTGCCCCGCGCTGCTGCAACACCGCTTCGACCGCCTGCAGGACGAGAAGCCCCAGTCGCTGTGCCAGTACAGCGGCAAGGTGGTGCTGGTGGTGAACACCGCCAGTTTCTGCGGCTTCACCACACAGTACGAAGGGCTGGAGGCCCTGTATGCCCGTTACCAGTCGCAAGGCCTGGTGGTGCTGGGCTTTCCCGCCAACGACTTCGGCAGCCAGGAGCCTGGCAACAACCAGGCGATTGCCGACTTCTGTGAAAACACCTTCGGCGTGAAATTCCCGATGTTCAGCAAGACCAGCGTGGTCGGGCGCAACGCCAACCCGCTGTACCGCCAGCTGGCCGAGAAGACGGGCGAGGCGCCTCGCTGGAATTTCCACAAGTACCTGATCGGACGCGACGGACAGACCGTGCGCAGCTACGCCAGCGGCGTCGATCCCAAAAACCCCACATTGGTGAAGGAAATAGAAAAGTTTCTGTCGACTAAATTGTGACTGATCAGTCACAATAAAAACCAACAAGTATCAAGCCATGCCTTTGCCCAAGCCTTCAACCTGCCACCGTCCCACCACGCATGCCCCGCGCGCACAGCCGTGGAACTTTTCTGCGGCGCGTCGCGTCGTAGCCTGCAGGTTGGCGGCAACGCCATCCGCCCACATTCGTTTTGCACTGCGAAGCCTTCCGGGTCCGAGTGATCCGGTTGCAATCCCGAGGCGCTTCTCCTCCTCCTCCCTCCCTCCCTTGTTCGTCTGGGGGCGCTTCGCAGTCTTTTGTATTGGCCACGGCGGTCGCCCTGTACCCGGCGCGCGACCCCACGGCGTTGAGGTCTGACCATGTACTCAGACCTCACTCCCTCACCACACCCTCACGGCACGGCGCGCGCCGCACGGGTGGCCATCGTCGGCTCCGGCATCTCGGGCCTGGCCGCCGCACACACGCTGCAAGGCCTGGCGGACATCACGCTGTATGAAGCCGGCGACTACTTCGGCGGGCACACCCACACGGTCGACATGACGCTGCCCAACGCGCAGGGGGTGCCCACCGCTTTTGGCGTCGACACCGGTTTTCTGGTGCTCAACGAACGGACCTATCCGAACCTGCTCGCGTTGTTCTCGGCGCTGGAAGTGCCGATCGCCAAATCCGACATGTCGTTCTCGGTGCAGGTGCCGGGCGCCGGGCGCGGCGGTGCAGCGCTGGAGTGGAGCGGCAGCGACCTCTCCAGCGTGTTTGCCCAGCGCCACAACCTGGCGAACCCGCGTTTCCTGCGCATGCTGGCCGACATCGTTCGCTTCAACCGCGTGGTCACGCGCCTGGCCGAGCGAGGGGAAGACCTGCAGCCCAACAGCCCGCTGCTGCAGCCACTGGGCGATTTCCTGCGTGCACAACGCTTCTCCGACGAATTCCGGGACTGGTACTTCCTGCCCATGATGGGCTGCATCTGGAGCTGCCCCACCGACCAGATGCTCGCCTTTCCCGTGGCCACCATGGTGCGCTTCTGCCACAACCACGGCCTGCTCCAGATCACGAACCGGCCGCAGTGGTACACGGTGCCCGGTGGCGCGCGCCGCTACGTCAACCGGATCGTTGAGCGCATTGCCGACAAGCGCCTGTCAACGCCGGTGGAGCAGGTGCTGCGCGATGAGGCGGGTGTGCGCGTGGTCACGCAAGGCCAGGTCGAGCGCTTCGACGCCATCGTGATGGCCTGCCACAGCGACCAGGCCCTGCGCCTGCTCGGCCCGCAAGCCAGCGCCACCGAGCGCGAAGTGCTGGGCGCGATCCGCTACCAGCCCAACCGCGCCGTGCTGCACACCGACGCCTCGGTATTGCCCGAGAACCCGCGCGCCTGGGCCGCCTGGAACTACGAGCGCGCACCCAGCGCGAACGTGGAATCGGCGCAGGTCTGCCTGCACTACCTGCTCAACCGGCTGCAACCGCTGCCGGTCACGCAGCCGGTGGTGGTCTCGCTCAACCCGCAGCGCGAGATCAACCCCACCCAGGTGGTGGGCGAGTACGCGTACGACCATCCCGTGTTCGATCTGCCGGCGATTCGGGCCCAGTCGCGCGTGCCCCACATGCAGGGCCAGCATCACACCTGGTTTGCTGGCGCGTGGACCGGCTATGGCTTCCATGAGGACGGGCTCAAATCCGGGTTGCAGGCCGCACGCGCCCTGATCGACGCCAAGGGCCTCCTGCCACAAGCCAGCGAGAGTGACGCACGCCGCGCCGCGCTGCCGGGGGTGTTTGCATGAACGCCGCCGCGCCGGTCGCGCAGATTGGCTTTGGCCAGGTGCGCCACACGCGTCACCGCCCGCAGCGCAACGCGTTCGCCTACCCGACCTACTTCCTCATGCTGCCCATGCGCAGCCTGCGCGCGTACGGCCCGGGCGCACTCGCGCGCAACCGCCGCGCAGCGCTCAGCTTTCACGACGCCGACCATGGCGACGGCCGCGCCGACAGCCTGGCCTGGCTGGACAGCGTGCTGCAGCAACACGGCATCGACGACGCCCACGGCGAGGTGTGGCTGCACACCTACCCACGCGTGCTCGGCTACAGCTTCAAGCCCGTGAGCTTCTGGTACTGCCACCGCGCCGATGGCTCGCTGCGCGCCGTGCTCGCCGAGGTGATCAACACC
>NZ_JAHVAB010000083.1 GCF_019264445.1 Hydrogenophaga sp. | reverse complement strand
ACCTGCACCCGTCCACCCCTCACCGCTTCGCGCCCTCCCCCTGCTGGCTGCTCTGCGCCATGGTGCTCACGCCCGCGCTGCACGCGCAAACCGCCACGGAGCCGCTGCCCACGCTGGACCAGTGCGCCGTCATCGGCGCCCCCACCGACCGCCTGAACTGCTACGACCGCCTGGCCGGGCGCGCACCCGCGCCCGCTGTCCCGCCAGCGGCACAGCCCGCGCCGGGTGAAGTGGCGGCGCCTTCGCTGCTGGCGGCCACGGGCGCGCCCTTGCCACCCGAGTCGGCGCCGTCCACCAGCCTGGCCTCGAAGTTCTGGGAGCTGGAGCCGTCCGACAAACGCGGCGTGTTCAATTTCGTGGGCTACCAGAAGAACTACGTGCTGCCGCTCCACGTCACCAGCCGCATCAACCGCGCGCCACAGTCGCCCACGCAGGCCGCCGTGGCCCAGCCCGACAACCGGCGGGAAGAGGCGAAGTTCCAGCTGTCGGTGCGCACCAAGGTGCTGCAGGACTTCGGCCTGCCCGGCGCCGACCTCTGGGCCGCCTTCACCATGCAGGCCATGTGGCAGGTCTACAACCACGCCGATTCGCGCCCCTTTCGCAACACCGACTACCAGCCCGAGCTGATCTACGTGGTGCCCACCACGGCGGGCCTGCGCACGCTGCCGTTTGGCTGGCAATGGCGCTACACCCAGCTGGGCGTGGCACACCAGTCTAACGGGCAGTCCGATCCGCTCTCGCGCAGCTGGAACCGGGTGTACCTCACGGCGGGGCTGGAGCGCGGCAACTGGTCGTTTACCACGCGGCTGAACCACCGCCTGAAGGAACGCCTGGAAAACGACAACAACCCCGACCTTACCGATTTCCGCGGCAAGGCCGAGTTCACCCTGGGCTGGGCCAGCGGGCTGCACACGGCCTCGCTCATGCACCGCAGCACCCTGCGCAGCCAGGGCAGGGGTTCCACCCAGCTCGAATGGACCTACCCCGTGTACCGCGACCAGCCCAACGGCCTGCGCTGGTATGTGCAGCTCTTCAGCGGCTACGGCGAAACGCTCTCCGACTACAACTTCCGCCAGACCAGCGTGGGCGCGGGCGTGAGCTTCCTGCAGTTCTGAGCGGTTCAGTGAAAGTCGCGGCTCACGGTGGAGAGCCCGTTGAGCAGCGGCGTGAGGTCTTCGAGGTGGCCGGCGATCAGGTTGCGGGCCTCGCCATCGCGCTGCCACGTCCCGTACACCGCCAGCAGGCGTGAACCCGCCAGCACGGCGCGCTGGCGCTCGCGGATGCGGCGCCACACGATGACCTGCACCACGCCGGTCTCGTCTTCCAGGCTCACAAACACCACGCCCGACGCAGTGCCGGGCTGCTGGCGCAGCGTGACGATGCCGCAGTGGCGCACCAGGCGGCCGTTGGGCGCGTCCTTGAGGGCTTCGGCGGTCATGAGCCTGCGCCGTGCCAGCTCGGGCCGCAGCAGCGCCAGCGGATGGCGGCGCAGGGTCAGGCCCAGGCTGGCGTAGTCCCACACCACGGCCTCGCCTTCCGGCGCTTCGGGCAAGGCCAGCGGGGCTTCCTCCACCGGCGCGCCCTTGAGCAGCGCAGGCGCCGAGCGCAGCGCGGCCGCGTCCCACACCTGCTGGCGGCGGTGCCCGCTCAGGCTGGCCAGGGCATCGGCGGCGGCCAGCGCTTTCATGTGGACCTGGTCCAGTGCGGCGCGGCGCGCCAGGTCTTGCGCGCTGGTGAAGGCCTGCCGTTCGCGCGCCTGCCGCAGGCGTTGCGCGGCGTCTGCCCCCAGGCCGTTGACCAGGTGCAGGCCCAGCCGCACCGCGCCATCGGGTTCGATCCGGCTCGCCAGCTCGCTGTGCGCCACATCCACCGGGCGCACCACCACGCCGTGGCGCTGGGCGTCCTGCACCAGCTGGCTGGGTGTGTAGAAGCCCATGGGCTGGCTGTTGAGCAGGGCCACCAGAAATTCGGCCGGGTGGTGGCGCTTGATCCAGGCGCTCACGTACACCAGCAGCGCAAAGCTGGCGGCATGGCTTTCAGGGAAACCGTAGCTGGAGAAGCCTTTGATCTGTTCGTAGATGCGCTGGGCGAATTCGACGTCGTAGCCCCGCGCGGTCATGCCGTCAATGAGCTTCTTCTCGTATTTCTGCACGTGGCCATGTCGCTTCCAGGCCGCCATGGCACGGCGCAGCTGATCGGCTTCGCCCGGCGTGAAGCCGGCTGCGAGCACGGCGATCTGCATGCATTGCTCCTGGAAGATGGGCACGCCCATGGTGCGGCCGAGCGCGGCGCGCAGGTCTTCGCCATCGCGCGGGCCGGGGTAGGTTTCGGGCTCCTTGCCCTGCCGGCGGTTCAGGTAAGGATGCACGGCGCCGCCCTGTATGGGCCCCGGCCGCACCAGCGCCACCTCGATCACCAGGTCGTAGTAACAGCGGGGCCTCAGGCGCGGCAGCATGCTCATCTGCGCGCGGCTCTCGATCTGGAACACGCCCACGGTGTCGGCGGCGCAGATCATGTCGTAGGTCGGGCCGTCGTTCTGCGTGGCGTCCTCCATGCCGAAGGAGCGGCCCTCCTTCTGGCCGATCAGCGCCATGGCCTTGCGCAAGGCGGTGAGCATGCCCAGGGCAAGCACGTCCACCTTGAGCATGCCCAGGGCGTCCAGGTCGTCCTTGTCCCATTCGATGACGGTGCGGTCTTTCATGGAGGCGTTTTCGATGGGCACCAGGCGCGAGAGCGGCAACTGCGTAAGCACGAAGCCGCCCGTGTGCTGCGAGAGGTGGCGCGGGAAACCCATGAGCGTCGAGGTGCATTCCAGCAGCTGGCGCACCTGGAGTTGCTCGGGGTCCAGGCCCACTTCCACCAGCCGCTCTGTGGCAATGGCGTGGCCGTCCCACCAGCGGGCCTGTCTGGCCAGCGCGTCCAGGGAACCGTCCTCAAACCCCAGCGCCTTGCCCACGTCGCGCAGGGCGCTGCGCGGGCGGTAGCTGATGACGGTGGCGGTGAGCGCGGCGCGCTCGCGTCCGTATTTCCGGTACAGGTACTGGATGACCTCCTCGCGCCGTTCGTGCTCGAAGTCGACATCGATGTCGGGTGGCTCATCGCGCTCGCGCGAGATGAAGCGCTCGAACAGCAGCTGCGTGAGGTCGGGATTGACCGCCGTGATGCCCAGGCAGTAACACACCACGCTGTTGGCCGCCGACCCCCGGCCCTGGCACAGGATGCCCTGGGAGCGCGCGAAGGCCACGATGTCGTGCACCGTCAGAAAGTAATGTTCGTACTGCTTGCAGGCGATCAGCTCGAGCTCGTGCTCGATCTGCTTCGCCATCCTGGCGGGAATGCCCTGTGGCCATTTGCTGCGAGCCCCCTCCTCGGTCAGGCGGCGCAGGTGGCTTTGCGGCGTTTCTCCTTCGGGAACCACCTCGCTGGGGTACTGGTAGCGCAACTCGTCGAGCGAAAACTGGCAGCGCGCGGCCACCGCGAGCGTCTCGGCCAGCAGCGCCGCCGGGTACAGCTGGGCCAGTGTCGAGCGCAGGCGCAGGCGCTGCTCGGCATGGGGCTGCAGCGCGAAGCCGCATTCGGTGAGCGGCTTGCCGATGCGGATGGCGGTGAGCACGTCGTGCAGGGGTTTGCGCGAACGCACATGCATCTGCACATCGCCCACGGCCACCAGCGGCACGGCGGTGAGCTCGCTGCTCTGGCGCAGCTGGTGCAGGCGCATCTCGTCATCCACGCGGCACAGCTGCTCCACCCCGAGCCAGCAGCGGCCCCGGAAATGCCACAGCAGCCAGCGCGCGATGCGGTCGATGCGGTCCTGATCGCAGGCGGCATCGGGCACCGCGATCACCACGCAGTCGGCCAGGGCCTCGGCGCGGATGTCGTCCTGCTTCAGGCGGTACGTTCCCTTCTCGGCCGACGCCCGGCGCAGGCCGGTGATGAACTCGCACAGGTTGCCGTAGCCCGGGAGATGGCAGGCCAGCACGACGAGGGTGAACGGTGTGTCGCACCGCACGCGGAACTGGCTGCCGACCAGCAGCGGCAGCCCGTGCTTTTTGGCGGCCACGTGGGCACGCACCACACCGGCCAGCGAGCACTCGTCCACCAGGGCCAGCGCGCGGTAGCCCAGCGCGGCGGCTCGCTCCACCAGTTCCTCGGGATGGCTGGCGCCATGCAGGAAGGTGAAGTTGGAGAGGCAGCGCAGCTCGGCGTAGTCGGGCAGGACGGCGGGGGTGTTCATGCCGAGCCTTCAGGCAAAGTGCCCGTGCAGGAACCAGGCCGGCGCCTGGCCCAACCGGGTCTGGAAGACCCAGAGCGCGCCCGCTTCGGCCGACAGGGCCACCCAGTAGTCGCGCACCACGTTGCGCGTGCGGTCTTCACCCTCGACGCGGTCCCACCATCCGCCCTCCACGCGCTGCGGCCCGAGCAGCAACAGCAGGCGACCGTGATACACCGGGTGGTCGTCCTGCACCAGCAGGCGCAGCGGCACCGGCAACAGAAAGCCCGGCTGGGCCAGTGCAGTGCGCGGCGCGCTCTTGCGGGGCAGGGGCTGCGAGGCCGGCTGCCAGCGGCACATCCACTCGGGCCGGTGGTCTTCGCACAGCACGGGGCGCAGCACGCGCTGCGGCCCCAGGCGCGCGGCCAGACGCTCAAGCACCAGGCCGAGCTTTTCGCCCTGGCGCACGGTATCGGGCAACAGCGAGGCGCTCACGTCATGCAGCGGCTGCACCTCGGTGGCCACCAGCGCCAGCTCGCCCACCGGGGCCTGCAGCGTCACCCGCGCCAGATGCTCGGTGAGCAGGCGGCACAGGTGCTCGGTGTCGCGCGTGGGCTCGGCCGTGCGGATGGTGATCTCACCCCCCTCGCCCGCCGCGCGCGAGCGCATGGCGTCGTGCGCCCATTTCAAGGTAAAGGCCGTGACACCCGCGCGCCGCGCCGCCAGCCAGCCACTGAGCACGCGCAGCAGCCGACGCGCGCCAAACACCAGGGCATGGGCCTGCTCCACCCGCGCCATGAGCTCCAGACGCTCTTCAAACGATGCGGGCAACGCCACCCATTCGTGCACCTGCGGCGCGCGGCCATACACCTCGTCGAGCGCTTGCAGCAGCCGCTGATCGAAGCGCCGGCCAAGGCCACCGCGCGGCAGCGCGCGCACATCGCCCAGCGTGCGGCAGCCGATGTGTTCGAGCGTGAGCCGGTGCGGCCTCACCGCACTCAGCGTGTCCATGGGCAAGGCATCCAGCAGCCCGTCCAGCGGGAGCCGACAACCGTTTTCGATGCCGGCGCGCGCCAGCGCGAGCGCAGCCAGGCCGTTGGGTGCCCAGGCGAGTTGGGCCAGCCCCAGTTCGCGCCCTTCGTGCAGCACGCGTTCGCGCAGCGCCCGCCGCCCCCCGAAGAGGCGCAGGCTGGCCTGCACCTCCATGAGCACGGCTTCGTCCACCAGCGCCACCCGGGGGGTGAACTGCAGGGCCCAGATGGCCAGGGCGCGCCGAGTGGCCTCAGCCGCTTCAGTGGGCTGCGCTGTGCCGGTGCTCGTCGGGCTGGGCAGAAGGGCGGACCACAACATGCTCGGTCTCGGGGTGATGCGTCCACCGGCTGGGCAGCCGCAGCCGGGGCGTGAGAAAAGGGGCCAGGGCGCCGGGCACGGCGCTCAGGTGCAGGGGGGTTTCCAGCGGCGGGCCCTTGCGCTTGGCCATGTGGATGTGCAAGGCCCAGTCGGGCCCCACGGCCGCCCGCACGCGCAGGGGTGCGGCCGACGATTCGCCCAGGGCGCGGGCGGGCCGGCACACGAACACCGGCGCGTCAAAACCCGCCGCCAGCACCTGCAGCCGGCGGATCTGCTCCGGCCGGGCCTGCGGCAGCCAGACCAGGAGCGCGCCACAGGCCTGGGCCTTGATGAGTTGTTCGGCCGACCACAGGCGCTCGGCCGGCGTGTCGGCCTGCACCCAGACCAGCTGGCGCTCGTCCAGGCCCTCCAGGCGCAGGCCCGGCAGATGGGGCGGCAGCGGCGGGCCGACCACCACCACCGGCTGTCCGGCCGCACAGACCTGGCGCAGCACCGGCCCGAGCAGGCGCCACTCGAGCGTGCCACTGTGCGGCGTGAGGATTTCGGTCAACCCGTGGCCCGGCCAGCCGCCGCCGGGCAACTGAGCGTCCAGCGCGGCAAAGCCGCTGGACCACACGGTTGACACCGGCGCGCCCAGCTGGTCGCCCCGCCACAGCGCCGCGGCCACGGCCGCCGGCAAGCCGCTGCCCAATTGGCGCGGGGGGCGCAGGGGGCGTGGCGGGCGCAAAGGCGCGGTCGCAGGAGACGGGTCGTCCTCCTGCCAGGACATGGCGGGCTGCATGGTGGGGGGTTTGTGGGGGGTGAATGGGCTGCTTCAAAATACTGTATTTGTGTACAGTATATGAAAGCCTTTCACCTGTCCACACAAGCCTGCAAGGCCCCAGGCGCAGGTCGGGGAAACGCGGCGAGGCTTACGGCAAGCCCGTGGCCGTGACACGGCACTGCAGCGTGACGATCACGCCACCACCCGCGGGCAGCACAGGAATGGCCACGCCGGAAGCACCCAGCAGGGCCGCGTTCGTGAGCCCGCCCGGGCAAGCAGCGCCACCGCTGGCCACACACGTGGGCGCGGCCAGGCCGACCTCGGTGCAGTCCAGGCCGGCAGCAGGCGCGTCGCGCAGCACGGCGCCGTTGGCGGCGTTCGGCCCGGCGTTGGACACGGTCAACGTGAAGCTGACCAGCCCGCCCGACGAGGTGGCACTGGGGCTGGCGGTCTTGAGCACCGACAGGTTGGCGCGCGGCCAGGCGTTGGTGAACACGCAGCTCAGGTCGTCGCCAGCGGCGGGCGTCACGCTGAAGCTGGTGCCGCTGCCGCTGGGCGTCTGCCCGCCGGCGCGCGCGTTCGTGCAGGCGTAGGTGCTGACGTAGGCCGCGAGGTTGGCCGAGGTTTCCGACAGCGTGTAAGCGCTGCCGGCGGTGGTGTTGCTGAGTGTGGCGTTCTGCGTGGGTGTGTTGGTGCTGCCGGTGGTGGTGGCCGTGGCCGGCCCGCCCGCGCCCGCAATGTTCAGCGTGAACTGGTCGCTGGCTTGCACCCGGCCATCGGGCAGGGATTTGGACAACCTCAGGATGGGAATCCTGGTATTGGTCACCGTGCAGAGGATGTCGGCGTTGTAGGCGGTGGCCGCCGCATTGAGCGTGAAGCTGGAGCCAGCCACCGTCGCGGTGCCGCCCGACCCCATGCCGGTGCAGCTCACGCTGCCAAGCTGCCAGCCTGCCGGCAGAGATTCGTTGATCGTCGTGGCGGTGGTGGCTGCACCCAGCGATTGCGTGGCACCCGCCACGCCCACACCGGCCGTGGTGGTGGTGATGGACTGGCTGGCCCAGCCGTTGTTGCCGGTGAAGGTGAAGGTGCCCACACCACCGTTGGACACCTTGGTGAGCTGCAGCGTGGGCGGCTCGTCGTAGGTGCCCGGCACCGCGCCGGGCGCGGGTGCGCTTGCGTCGAGCCGTTCGATGGTGGCGCGCCGGTCGGGTTGCAGCGCGGCGTCGCTGGCGCGCGATGGGGTGCCACTCGTCACGGGTTCACGCTCGCCCCGGCTTTGCAGGCGAAACAGCAGGCCATCGGGGTGGCTGCAGCCCGTGTCGTTGCAGCGGGCGGAAGACATGGCGGGTGTGTCGGCCAGCGCGGGCGCCCAGGCGCTGGAGGCCACGCCGGAAAACAGGCCCAGCAAGGCGCAGTCAAGAACTTTCATCTTCATGGTGTGGGTCCTGCGGCTTGCCCAGGACGCGGGCCATGCGGCGCGTTCGGGAGAATGTCGACGCGCACCTTCGCTCGCGTCTCGGGGGGAAGTTCGGCCACCAGCGCCTGGTAGAGCGCTTGCGCCCGGCGCAGGCCCAGGGCCATGTTGTAGGCGTCCGAGGCGCGGCGATCGGCGTGACCCACCAGGGCCACCACCCCACCTTGCAGGGCCGCGAGCTGACGGGCCACGTCGGCGAGCATCGGGCGGTACACGGGACGGATTTCCGACCGATCGGTGTCAAAGAGCACGGTGCCCAGCACCACCCCGCCCACCCCGACGCCCACCACCAGGCTGTCCGGGTCGTTCATCTCGGCACGCACGGCCACGCGCGTGGCTCTGGCCACCTCGGGCGTGAGCCTGGAGGACATGGCTTCGTCCAGGGCACGTGCGCGGCCCAAGGCCAGTGCGGCGGACTCGCCGTCGGCCCGAATGACCAGCTCACCGCCGCCATACGCCTGCACCTTGCCGACCATCTTTTCGATGACGGCTCCATGCTGCTGACGGATCGTCGCGCTGCCCGGATCGAACAGCACCTCGCCCAGCTCCACCTCCACCAGCTCGCGTCCGCTCAGCACCTGCACGGGCAGCTTCACACCAAAGTCAAAGCGCGCAGGCAGACCCGGTGTAACGCGGCGCACGAGCGGGTTGGGGGTGGTGAGCGTGGCGCCGTCGGGCAGCGTGGTGGGGTCGATCTTCAGAATGAAATTGCGGCCCCGCGCGGCATCACCACCGCCGATACCCGTGAGGTGGAAGCGGCCAAACGGATCGGACTCGATCAGCAGGCCTTCCACGGTGGCGATGCGCACGCCGGGAATGCCGCGTTCGTCGATGCCGTGGTTGCGCACGACGTAGGCGATCTCGTACCCGCCTTCGACTTTTGAGAGGCGGCGCTCCACACTCGGTGCGGCGGCGTTCAAACCCTTGGCGGCTTCGCCCGACCGCTCGGTGGTGGTCTGGCCGGCCGCGTTCATGCGCACGGTGACGCCCTGGTCGCTGGTGAGCACGAAGTCGTCGGTGAACGCGAGATCGCTCAAGCGCTGGCGCACCACCAGCTGATGGCTCTCAGCCGGGTCGGCCTGCGACTGGCGGGCCGACATCGAGCCGAGGTTCATGCCGTGCAGCAACGGTGCGCTCGCGTCGGCCACGGGCTGCGGCCCCTGGCCCCGGTCCAGCGTGGTCGAGCCGGCGAGGTACACGCCGGGCGCAAAACCGCCCTGCACTTTCACACCGCTGAGGTGCGCGGGGTCTTGCCAGCCATCGCCATCGCGGTCGTCAAACACGGTGCCGAGCAGCAGCGCTTCGTCCAGCAGGGGATCGCCCACCACCTGCACCTGCGCCGAAGCGATGCCGGAGAGCGGCTGGCCCAGGCTGTTCTGTGCTTGTGCCCGGTTGGTGTGCACACCCTGGCGCACACCAGCGCCCACGCGCAGCAGGTAGCTGATGACGGCCTCGCCGCCAGCGGCGATGTCGATGCCACCGATGTGCAAGGGCGACTGCCCCGCGCCAAGGTTGAACGCGCCGTCGGCGTCGGACACGCTCATCGAACCCGCCACGTAGCTGAACCCGGGTGCGGGTGTGTCCACCACGCTCAGGCCGCTCACGGCGGCGGCCCCCAGATTGCTCACGCGGATGCTGTAGCGCACGAGGTCGCCCACGCGGACTTCGCGCACGGCCGCGCTCTTGATCAAGCCCAGCGCCACCGGATTGCCCACGGGGATGCTCACGGCGCATGCACTGGCGCACAGCGGACTGAGGTCACCGCCGCTGATCACGTTCGGCAAGGCCGTGATGCCCCCCGGCAGCTGCGCCGCCACCTGGAACTGCACAGTCACCACCGCCACACCAGCCGCCGGCACAGTGGGTACCGTCAGGTTCAGCGTGCCTGGCCCGCTCATGGGGCCTGCAAAGCCCGATGCGCCCGACACGCTCACCAACGTGGCACCGGGCGGCACGTTCTCCGTCAGGCGGTAGTTGGTAAAAGCGGTGCCACCCGCGTTGTTCAGGCGAATGGTGTAGGTGGCTGGTCACACAAGCACCTATCGTGGTGCAGCCTGCACCACCCGTGACGCTGTTGCCGACCGTGCCGGTAGCACCAGCATTGACGGTCGCCGTGTACGTCACGGAGTACGTGCCGGCGACCGTACCCGCTGGCAGCGTGAACGTGCGCACCGGACCGGAGCCACCCGCCGTGAAGACGCCGGGCGATGTCACTGAACCGAACGTCAAACCGACGCCAAGGGTGCCCGTGCAGTCGGGCGGGTTGTTGGCGTTGCAGCCGCCAACGGGGTCGATGACTCCGGCAGGCGCGGCGACCGTGGCGCTGTTGTTGGCAAACGTGGCCGCGAGCAGCGGCAAGCAGGCGAGCGCCAGCGCCACAGGCACCAGCCACGCCCACTTCACCACCTTGGAAATCAAACGCCCCATGACCCGAATCGCTCGCCTGTAAGAAGTCAATGTGCCCACGCGCCGCGAGGTCCCGTTCACCTCTGCCCATGCGCATGGGAATGCCATCACTCCAGGTCAATTGAGGCGGTCATTGAAATGAACAGCGCTCCATTTGCCCATCGCCGCCGCGCTCAATACGCAAAAAAACAGGCGATACAAATCAACCATTGACCCGTCTTGGGCCCAATCGCCCAAGGTGATCACCGGTTGTAAAAAATCAGGTATGGGGCGTCCATACTGCAACCGCAGTAAAGGTGACGCGATGCCGCGTTCTTTTTCACGCAATGACACGCCGATTCAACACCAGCGCACCTCATACGGACGGCAAATGACTGCTTTGGACTTACCCGGATGAGCGCAGATAAGGTGGCTTTGCGCGATCATGCCGCGCCAATTCGCGCCAACGGGTGCACACCCGTGAACCCGGTTTTTTATTGGATGGGCAGCCTGATCCACCAATACGAAGGCCATTTCGCCCAGTCATTGTTTTCATTTGCGCCTGATGAAAACAATGCACCACCTCCCGAAATACAACGGAATTGAATTCGAAAAATGAAATGAAAAATCAGTGCCATTCACCGACGGGCCAATGGCGCTTCAACGCGAATGCAAATGCCGCCCTTGGCATTCGTTCAATGGCTGCGAGCAACCCGAAATGGGGCTCGAAATGGGACTCGAAATGGGACTCGAAATGAGGCCCGAAATGCGGCACGAATGAGGCGCGTGGGCCTCAGCCCGTCAGAGGGCCTGGCCGAGGCGGGCCACGCCCTCTTCGATCTTGGGCACGCCCACCGTGGCAAACGACAGGCGCAGGGTCGCGTGGTCGGGCTGGGAGGCGTAGAAGGGCGCGCCGGGCACGAAGGCCACACCGTTGTCGATGGCGCGCCGGGCGAGTTCGGCGCCGTCCTGCACCTTGCCGCCCGCGCCCGTGAGGCGTGCCCACACAAACAGCCCGCCCTGTGGCTGCACGAATTCAATGGCGTCGCCCAGCTCGCGCCGCAAGGCGTTGCCGATGGTGGTCGCCCGCTCGGCGTACACCGCCCGCACCTTGGCCAGCGTGGCGGGCATGCGCCCGGCCTTGAGGTACTGCGCAGCGGTGGCCTGCGCGAAGGTGCTGGTGTGGGCGTCGCTGAACTGTTTGCACATGGTGGCCTTGGCCAGCAGCTCGGCCGGGCCGACCATCCAGCCCACGCGCAAGCCAGGGCTGAGCACCTTGCTCAGGGAGCCGCAGTGCACCAGCCGCTCACGGCTGCCGGGCACGGTGCTGCTCATCGCCAGCAGGCTGGGCGGAGGCGCGTCGCCAAAGTACAGATCGCCGTAGGGGTCGTCTTCCACGATCAGCGTGTTGTGCTTCACCGCCATCTCCAGCACCTGCTGGCGCCGCGCCTGGCTGAGCATGGCGCCACTGGGGTTGCCGAAGGTGGGAATGAGGTACACAAACTTGGGCTTGTGCTCGGCAATGAGCCGCTCCAGCACATCGGTCTTCACGCCGTCGCCGTCTACCGGGGCGCTGATGAGCTCGGCGCCATACAGGCGGAAACACTGGATGGTGGCCAGGAACGTGGGGCCTTCGACGATGACCTTGTCGCCGGGTGAGATCAGCGTCTTGCCCAGCAGGTCCAGGCCCTGCTGGCTGCCGGTGGTCACGATGAGGTCGTTGGCCGCCACGTCGTGGGCGCCCTTGCTGGCCATGAAGGCAGCGAGCTGTTCGCGCAGCGGCTGGTAACCCTCGGTCGCGCCGTACTGCAGCGCGCCGCCGGCTTCTTCGGTCAGGGCGGCGTTCACCGCCTCGCGGATGCCGTCCACGTCGAACATGGCGCTGTCGGGGAAGCCCCCGGCAAAGCTGATGATGCCGGGCTTGCCGAGCAGCTTGAACAGCTCGCGGATGGCCGAGGTTTCGACGTTGTTGAGGCGGTCGGCAAAGGGGATCTGGAAGGACATGGCGAGGTCTCGTCGGGCAAAGGAATGGAGGACAGCCACGCATTGTCCCCAAATCTGCGGCGCTAGACTCTGCTCCCATGAAGCCCGCCCAGATCCACGCGTTTTTTGCCACCCTCCAGGCGGCCAATCCCAGCCCGCAAACCGAGCTTGAATACACCAGCGTGTTCGAGCTGCTCACCGCGGTGCTGCTGTCGGCCCAGGCCACCGATGTGGGCGTCAACAAGGCCACCCGCAAGCTCTTCCCGGTGGCCAACACGCCGCAGGCGATCCTCGACCTCGGGCTGGAAGGCCTGGAGTCGTACATCAAGACCATCGGCCTGTACCGCAGCAAGGCCAGGCACCTGATGCAGACCTGCCGCATGCTCGTGGAGCAGCACGGCGGCGAAGTGCCCGGCACGCGCGAAGCGCTCGAAGCGCTGCCCGGCGTGGGCCGCAAGACGGCGAACGTGGTGCTCAACGTGGCCTTCGGCGAGCCGACCATGGCCGTGGACACGCACATCTTCCGCGTCAGCAACCGCACTGGCCTGGCGCCGGGCAAGACGCCGCTGGCGGTGGAAATGCAGCTGATGAAGCGGGTGCCGCCCGCCTACGCGGTGGACTCGCACCACTGGCTGATCCTGCACGGGCGCTACGTGTGCCAGGCGCGCAAGCCGCTGTGCCCGCGCTGCGCGGTGGCCCAGTGCTGCGACTTCAAGGACAAGACGCCGGCTTGAGCGGGCCGCGCCCGCTCAGCACTCCACCGTGACCCACCCGCCCGGCGCGGGTGCGTCCTTGGGCCACTGGGCCGCATCGCGGATGTGCACGCCGCCGCTGCTCAAGATGAACTGCACCGCGCGGATCACGCCGGCATGGGTGATCCACAACACGTCGGTGCTCGTGGCCGGCCGCAGCTCGCCCAGCGCGGCGGCCACGCGGTACAGCACCATCTGCGTGCTCTCCACGCCGCCGAAGCGGTGGTGCGCAAAGTCGGCCATCCAGGCGTCGAAGGCGCTGGGCGGCACGGCGTCCCAGCGCTGCAGCTCCCAGGTGCCAAAGTCCATTTCGTTCAGCCGCGTGTCGATGCGCGCCGCGCCCAGGTCGGAGCGCTCGGCCTGCAGCGCGGCCGCCAGCTGCTGCGCGCGCAGCAGCCCGGACATCCACACCGGCGTGCCCGGCGGCAGCAAGGGCGAGATGGCCAGCGCGGCTTCGCGCGTGAGCGTGGCATGGGCAGGCACGTCGCTCGACCCGTAGCACAGGCCGGGGCCCAACATCACCGGCGCATGGCGCAACAACCAGAGTTTCATGACATTGTGGGCAGCGCCAAGGCCAGCCCCAGGTAGAACAGCACTTCACTCACCTGCTGCGTGGCGCCAAGCCCGTCGCCCGTGAAGCCCTGCAGGCGCCGGTGCAGCAGGCGCCACATCCAGGCCAGGCCCACCAGCGCCCCGAGCACCCCCGCCCACCAGGGCGCACCCGGCAGCAGCCACCACGCCAGCGCCATCGCCAGCGCCCACCACACGAAGCCTGCGAGCAGCGCCGCGTTGGACAGGCTCTCGGCCAAAGGCTTGCTTTTCGATTGCGGCGTGTCGCCCACATGCGGCAGCGTGCGGATGACCACCAGCGGCACTGTGCGCGAAGTGACGTGCGCCACCAGCAGCGCCACCACCGCCAGCCAGCCACTGCCCTGCGCAAGCAGCGCGAGCAGCGACACCTTGGCCAACAACACCAGCACCAGCGCAATGGCGCCAAAGCTGCCAATGCGCGAGTCCTTCATGATCTCCAGCGCCCGCTCGCGCTGCGCGCTGCCGCCCAGTCCATCGGCCAGATCGGCCAGGCCGTCTTCATGAAAGGCGCCGGTGAGCATCACGCTGAACACCGTGCTCAGCACCGCCGCCACCCACAGCGCGGCCGGCCCCGCCGGCAAGAGCGCGAGCAACACCCAGAACACACCCGCCGTGAGCCCGCCCACCAGCCAGCCCACCCCCGGAAAATGCGCGGCGCTCGCCCGCAGCATGGCCGGGCTGAAGCCCACCCAGTCAGCCAACCGCCCCGTCACCGGAATGCGGGTGAAGAACTGAACGGCCAGCAGGAAGTGGCGCAGGGAGGTGGCCATGCGTTCAGCGGTCCGTTCGGGCTGAGCCTGTCGAAGCCCCGGCCTCCGTGTTGGAAAGCCCTTCGACAGGCTCAGGGCGAACGGGGGCCGAAGCCTCAGGGCGAACGGGGGCCGAAGCCGCAGGGCGAACGGGAGCAACCGCCAGTGGGCGAACGGGGGCGGACGTTTCGGGTGGGGCGGTGTTGCGCGACACCCCGGCCGATTCGAAGCTGGCCATCTCTCGCAACACGGCGCACGCGCTCACCAGCAGCGGCCACGCCAGCGCCGCGCCGGAGCCTTCGCCCAGGCGCAAGCCCAGGTCGAGCAACGGCTCGGCCTTGAGGTGGGCGAGCATGAGCACATGGCCGCGCTCGCCCGAGCGGTGCGCGAACACGCAGCGTTGCAACACATGCGGCTGCAGGTGCGAAGCCACCATCACGGCCGCTGTGGCAATGAAGCCGTCCACCACGATCACGCGGCGTTCCTCTGCGGCCTGCAGCACCGCACCAACGAGGGTCGCCATCTCGAATCCACCGAAGGCGGCCAGTGCCTCCAGCGGTGCGGTGGCTTGCGCATGGCGCGCCAGCACCTCCCGCAGGATGCCGATCTTGCGCTGCACCGCCTGCGCGCCGAGCCCGGTGCCGGCGCCGGTGACATCGGCCACGTCCAGCCCCGCCAGCCGCGCGAGCAACAAGGAAGCCGCCGACGTGTTGCCAATGCCCATCTCGCCGAGCAGCAGGGCATTGCCCGGCAGGTTGCGCAACACCTCGCGCCCGTTGGCCAAGGCCTGTGCGCATTGCGCGGCGCTCATGGCCGGGCCTTCGAGCGCATCGGCGGTGCCCGGTGCCACCTTGCGGATGAGCAGGCCTGCCCGCGGTGCAAATTCATGGCGCACACCGCAGTCCACCACCGTGAGGCCGATGCCGTGCTGGCGCGCCAGCACGCTCACCGCCGCACCACCGGCCAGAAAGTTCTCCACCATCTGCCAGGTCACGTCGCTCGGGAAGGCCGAGACGCCGCGCGCAGCCAGACCGTGGTCGGCCGCGCACACCAGCATCTGCGGCTCGCGCAGCTCAGGCTGCAGCGTGCCCTGAATGAGTCCGATGCGCTGCGCCAGCGCCTCCAGGCGACCCAGCGAACCGACCGGTTTGGTCTTGTTGTCCAGCGCGCGCTGCAGCGCCAGCGCGAGTTCGGCTTGATGAAGATCGTGCACGGGGGCAATGGGGGTCATGGTCAGGGAGCAATGAGTTGATCGAGCACGCCGGTCTCGAAATGGGTGGTGATGAAGTCGGCCAGGCCGTCGAACACGGTGTCCAGCGTGGGCACCGAGGCACCGAACAACGCGTGCAGCACGCGGGGGTCTTCAAACAGGCCGTGCAGGTACACGCCCAGCACGTTGCCTTGCGCGTTCTGCCAGCCCAGGCCATCGGGCAGCGCCTGGCGCGCCACATCGCCAGCGGCGGCCATGGCGGCGTGCGGCAGTGTCTGCCCGTGGTGGATTTCATAGCCGGCGGCCTCTACGCCCGAGAGCGCGGCCCACGCGCCGGTGAGCGCCGCAAAACGCGACGCGGTGTGCCGCACCGTTTTCTGCGGCGCGAACTGCGTCACCAGCGGCAGCAGGCCCAGCCCCGGCGCGTTGCCCAGGTCCATGGGTTCGATGCCGTGCGTGTCGATGAGCGCCTCGCCCAGCATCTGCAGACCACCACACACGCCCAGCACCGCCCCGCCCTGCGCCGCGTGCGTGGCCACCGCCCGGTCCAGCCCCTGGGCCCGCAGCCAGGCCAGGTCGGCGGCGGTGGCCTTGCTGCCGGGCAACACGATCCAGTCGGCGTCCACACACTCCGCAGGGCTGCGCGCCCAAACCAGGCGCACGCCGGGCACGTTCTTGAGCGGCTGGAATTCGTCGAGGTTGCTGATGCGCGGGTAGGCGATGACCGCAATGGTTTTCAGACCGTGCGCGCTGCCACTGCCCAGCGCAGCGCCCGGCGTGGGGGCCATGTCGAACACACCGTCTTCCTCCGGCAGTCCGTGCCGCCACCACATGGGCAGCGTGGCCACGGTGGGCACGCTCGTGAGGTCTTGCAGCATCTGCGGGGCGGGCGCGAGCAGCGCCGCGTCGCCGCGAAACTTGTTGAGCACAAAGCCCCGAATGAGCGCGCGCTCGTCTTCGGGCAGCAGCGCCCAGGTGCCATAAAGGTGGGCGAATGCGCCGCCCCGGTCGATGTCGGTGATGAGCAGGCAGCGCGCCTGCGCATGGCGCGCCACGCGCATGTTCACGATGTCGCTGGCGTGCAGGTTGATCTCGGCCGGCGAGCCCGCGCCTTCGATCACCACCACATCGTTCTCTGCCCGCAGCGCGTCCAGCGCAGCGGTGATGTGCGGCCACACGCGCTCGCTGCGGCCGCGCCACGGCAGGTTGCCCAGCTCGGCATGCACCTGCCCCATCAGCACGACCTGGCTGCGCGTGTCGGCCTCGGGCTTGAGCAGCAGCGGGTTCATGCGCACCTCGGGTTGAGCGCGCGCGGCCAAGGCCTGGAAGTACTGGGCTGAGCCGATCTCGCCCCCGAGCCACCGATTTTCCGCCGGGCCGCCCCAAGGAAAATCAGCCTCCTCGGGGGGCAGCGACCCGCGCGAGCGGTGGAGCGTGGGGGCCACGACCCTTGCGTTGTTGCTCATGTTCTGCGCCTTGAAGGGCGCCACCTTCAGGCCCTGGCGCGCGTAGTACCTGCACAGCGCCGAGGTGAGCCAGCTCTTGCCGGCGCCGCTGGTGGTGCCGAGCACCATGACGCAACGCGCGGTCATGCCAGCACCTCCTGCCGCCGCAAGGCCGCGTGCAGCGCTTCCTGCGCCACCGGCGGCAGCACCCCCAGGCGCCAGTGGCCGGGCAGTCCCATGGAGGTGGTGTCGCGCAGCTTGATGCCGGCCGCGCGCAGGGCCACGGCGTCCAGCGGGCGCGGCGGCGCAGCACAGAAGAAGTTGGCATCGCCGGGCAGGCCGATCCAGCCGCAGTCGGCCAGGCGCTCGCGCAGGCTCACGCGCCAGTCGCTCAGCCGCGAAAGGCTGCCCGCCAGCCAGGCCTGCGCATCGGGCGACACCCAGGCCGAGAGCATGGACACGGCGTGTGCGCCCAGCACCCACGAAGGCGCCAGGTCGTCCAGCGCGCGGACATCGGCCCCGGCCTGCGCCGGCGCGATCGCATACGCACCGCGCACGCCCGTGAGCCCCAGTGCCTTGTTGGGCGACCACAGCTGCCACACCGCATCGCGCGCCTCGGGACCCAGGCTGCAGCGCCCGCTCAGGCGCAGCGGCTCGTAGGCCAGGTCCAGCACCACGCGCGCGCTCCTGGCCACCACGTAGGACGCGAAGGGTTCGGGCTCGCCCAGCGGGCTGCTGGGTTCGCACAGCCAGGCCAGGTCGGCCTGCGCGGCATCGGGCGCGCGCTGCAGGCCCCAGGCGCGCGCGGCCTGGGCGTAGTCGCCGTAGGCCATGGCGGGCAGCCAGACCCGCTTCCCGCCTTCGCGCGCCACCCAGGCGGTGAAGCGGGCAATGAATTCGCTGGCGCTGCCGGCGAGCACGATCCGGTCCTTGTCCACCGAGTGGAAAGCAGCGATCGCTTCGCGCAGTGCCGTGTAGGCCGGGTCGGGGTAGCGACCCGCATCGGCCGCCTGCAAGGCGGCGAGTGCGCTGGGGCATGGGCCGCAGGCGTTGCTGTTGGTGGAGAAATCCCAGCGCGCTGCGCCGTGCGCATCCGGCCCGCCGTGCACAGCCGTCATGAGACACCCCTCAGGTTGAGCATTGCCCAGACCAGGGCCACGCAGGCCAGCACCACCACGACCCGGCCTGCGAGCTGCAGCGCGTGCGCCGTGTCGGCCGCCTGCGGGCTGCGGCCAGCGCCGTGCAGCTCGTACACGCCGGGTTTGCCTAGCCGCACGTCCAGCGCGAGCGCCATGGCGGCCATGGGCCAGCCGCTGTTGGGCGATGGCGTGCGCCGCGCCTGCGCGGGCAGCGCGCTGCAGCGGCGCGCTGCCACCAGCGCGGCCAGCAAGGCAGCGGTGATGCGCGCGGGCACCCAGGACAACACGTCGTCTGCCCGCGCGGCCCACTTGCCGGCCCACGTCCAGTCGCGGCCCTGGCGTTCGCCGCGGTAGCCCCACATGGCATCGGCGGTGTTGGCAAAGCGGTAGAGCGCAGCGCCCGGCAAGCCGGCCACCACAAACCAGAACAGGGGCGCGACCACGGAGTCATTGAGGTTCTCGGCCAGCGACTCGATGGCGCTTTCGCGCACCTGCGCGGCGTCGAGCCCAGCCACATCCCGGCTCACCAGCCAGGCCAGGCGCGCACGGCCCTCGGCCAGCGAAGCGCCCAGCGCGGTTTCCACCGCCTGCACCTCGTCGCGCAGCATGCGCCAGGCCAGCAAAGGCTTGAGCAAGACCCCCAGCACCAGCGCCTGCCACCACCAGGCCCACTGGGCCATGCCCCACGCAGCGCCGAAGGCCAGCGCCATCACCAGCGCCGCGCCCACACACCAGGCCAGTGCGCCCCCCACAAAGGCAGCAGCCGCGCTGGCCCCGGCAGCCTCAACGCGCGGCGCGATGCGCGCACCCATGAATCCGAGGTACCGCCCCATGCCCACCACGGGGTGCCAGCGCGCGGGCGGCTCGCCGAGCCAGCGGTCCAGCCCCAAGGCCACCAGCACCGCGAGCGGCGTGGCAACGGCAGGGGTGAGCCACTCGGTCATGGCGTTCAGGCGCGGCGTGGCCGCAGGCCGAGTTTGGCGAGCAGGCCCATGTCGGCGGCCACGTCGGGGTTGCCGGTGGTGAGCAGCTTTTCGCCGTAAAAGATGGAGTTGGCACCGGCCAGGAAGCACAGGGCCTGCACCGCTTCGCTCATTTGCTGGCGGCCGGCCGACAGGCGCACCCGCGCGCGCGGCATGGTGATGCGCGCCACGGCGATGGTGCGCACGAATTCGAGCGGGTCCAGGTCGGGCTGGTCGGCCAGCGGCGTGCCCTGCACCTTCACCAGGTGGTTGATCGGGACCGACTCCGGGTAGTCGGGCGCGAGGTTGGCCAGCTGGGCCACGAGCGCGGCGCGCTGCAGGCGCGACTCACCCATGCCGACGATGCCGCCGCAGCACACCTTCACACCGGCGCCGCGCACGCGCTCCAGGGTGTCGAGGCGGTCCTGGTAGTCGCGCGTGGTGATGATCTCGCCGTAGAAATCGGGCGCGCTGTCCAGGTTGTGGTTGTAGTAGTCCAGCCCGGCGTCGCGCAGTGTTTCGGCGTGGCCTTCGGACAGCATGCCCAGCGTGGCGCAGGCCTCCAGGCCCTCGGCCTTGACCGTGCGCACGAGTTCGGCCACGGCGTCCACGTCGCGGTCTTTGGGCGCGCGCCAGGCCGCGCCCATGCAAAAGCGCGTGGCGCCGGCCTGCTTCGCGCGCTGTGCAGCTTCCCGCACCGCGTCCACGCCCATGAGCTTGCCGGCGGCCAGGCCGGTGTCGAAATGCACCGACTGCGGGCAGTAGCCGCAGTCTTCCGGGCAGCCGCCGGTCTTGACCGACAGCAGCGTGGCGAGCTCGACTTCGGCGGGGTCGAAGTGTTCGCGGTGCACGGTCTGGGCGCGGTGGATGAGGTCGGAGAACGGGAGGTCAAACAGGGAGGCCACCGCCTCCACGCTCCAGCGCTCGGGGGCCGCGGGGGCGATCGTTGTGCGCGGTACGAGGCGCACGGGGTGTTCCGTTGTTGTGTTCAGGGTCATGGGTCCGTCAAGAAAAATCAGTCTTCAATGCCCCGCTGGGCGGGAATGCCGGCGCGGAAGGCGTGTTTTACCAGCGTCATCTCGGTCACGGTATCGGCGAGTTCGATGATCTCGGGCGGGCAGCGGCGCCCGGTGATGACCACGTGCACATCGCGCGGCCGCTCGCGCAGGGTCTGCAACACATCCTCCAGCGGCAGCCAGCCGTAGATCAGGGGGTAGGTCAGCTCGTCGAGCGTGACCATGAAATGCTCGCCGTCCATGATGGCCGCGCGCGCTTTCTGCCAGCCATCGCGCGCGAGTTGCGCCGAGTGCTCCAGGTCCTGGCTCTTCCAGCTGAAGCCGTCGCCCAGCCCTTCAATGGGCAAGCCCAGTTGCTCAAAAATGCGGTGCTCGCCAAAGCGCGCCGAAGGCACCTTCATGAACTGGAACACCTTCACCCGCTTGCCGTGCACATGGGTGCGGCCAAACGCGCGCAAGGCCAGGCCAAAGGCCGCCGTGCTCTTGCCCTTGCCGTCGCCCGTGTGGACGATGACCAGGCCTCGGCGCTCGCCTTCGGGCTTGTCGTAGCGTTTCTCGGTGGGCGGGGTTTCGATCTGCATGGGGTGGCTCCGGTCGGTGCGTGTTCATCGGGGCAGCGCGACCCACTGGTCGCCCAGCGGGTGGATCGCGATGCGGTGGTCAAAAACGAGTTCAAGGGACTGGTGTGTGCGCGCATCGTCGCAGGTGCCGTGGTGCTGCACGCGGCCTTGCGCCATCACCACCATCTGGTCGGCGTGCAGCGCCATGCCGATCTCGTGCAGCACGCTCACCACGGTCTTGCCGCCTGCCACCAGCTCGCGCACCAGCAGCAGCCAGTCGGCCTGGTGCGGCGGGTCCAGATTGGCCAGGGGTTCGTCCATCAGCATCACGTCGGCCTGCACGGCCAGCAGCCGCGCGAGCAGCACGCGCTGGCGCTCGCCGCCCGAGAGCGCGCCCAGCGGCCGCTCGCGCCAGTCCCAGGCCTGCGTGGCGCGCAGCGCTTGTTCCACGGCGAGGCGGTCGGCGGCCGACGGCGCGGCCAGCCACGGCTGGTGGGGCAGGCGCCCGAGCATGGCCACATCCCACACGCTGAGGTCGTCGGCGCCCTGCTCGCCTTGCCCGAGCCACGCCAGGCGTTGCGCCCGTTCGCGGCCGCGCCACTGCGTCAGGGGGCGGTCGAGCAGCTGCACCTCGCCGCTGTGCGGCAACAGGCCGGCCAGCGCCTTGAGCAAGGTGGACTTGCCCGCGCCGTTGGGGCCGACCACGCTGGTCCAGCGCGCCGCGGGAAAGGCCACGTCCACCCCATGCAACACGGGCACCTCGCCCAGCACCACGCCCACACCACGGGCCTGCAGCGCCGCGCTCACAGGAAGCTCCCGGGCCGGCGGCGGCGGTGCATGAGCCACAGCAGGTAGCTGCCGCCCAGCACGGCGGTGAGCACGCCCACCGGCAGCTCCTGTGGCGCGATGATCCAGCGCGCCAGCACGTCGGCCGCCATCAGCAGCAGGCCGCCCATGAACGCGCTGAGCACCACCAGGCGGCCATGGGTGGTCTTGACGATGGAGCGCACCAGGTGCGGCGCGGCCAGACCCACGAAAGCAATCAGCCCCGTCTGCGCCACGGCCGCGCCGGTGGCCAGCGCGAGCACCGCCACCAGTACCGCGCGCACGGCCGCCAGCGGCAGCCCCAGGCTCACCGCCGTGGACTCACCCAGCGCCAGGCCATCCAGCACACGGCCCAGCGAGGCCGCCACCAGCAAGGCGGCCAGCAGCATGCCCGCCATCACGCCGAAGCCGGCCCAGCCCACAAAGCCGGTGCTGCCGAGAATGAAGCCCTGCATGGCCTGCAAGGTGTCGGGCGAGGCGATGGTCACGAGATCGCGCGCAGCGCCCAGCACCACGCCCACGATCACGCCCGCGAGCAACAGGCGCAGCGTGTGCTGCACGCCCTTGGCCAGCGCGAGCGTGAGCACGACGCCGAGCACCGCGCCGGCAAAGGCGGCACCCGTCAGGCCCAGGCGCACAAGCCATTGCGTGGCAAACGGCGAGGTGCCAAACAGCGCGAGCGCCAACGCCACGCCCAGCGCCGCCCCCGAGGCACTGCCTAGCAGGTACGGGTCGGCCAGCGGGTTGCGAAACAGGCCCTGCGCCACCGCCCCCGCCAGACTGAGCAGGCCACCGGCCATCCACGCGCCCAGGGTGCGCGGCAGGCGGATGTCCCACAGGATCTGCCAGGCCACCGGGTCGTGGCGCGCCTTGAGCACGCTGTCAAAACCCGTGCTGCCCACGCCGGCCCCGAGAAAGAGCACGGCCAGCGAGGCCAGCAGCAGGGCACCGGCAAGCCAGAGGCTGTGGCGCGCACCGCTCATCGCAAGCCCTGTGTGGCGATGCAGCGCGCCATGATCCGCGCGGCTTCGGCCATGCGCGGGCCGGGGCGCACCAGCACGTCCGACTCTTCAGGGGTGAACACGCACACGCGCTGCTCGCGCACGGCGCGCATGCCGCGCCAGCCCGGGCGCGCTTCCATGCCCTGCACGTTGCGCGAGCCGATCATGATCAGGTCCGGGTTCTCGCGCACCACGTATTCGGGGTTGATGCGCGGGAACGGCCCCAGCTCGGGCCGCACGATGTTCTGCACGCCCAGGCGCGCCATCATCTCGCCAATGAAAGAGCGCGTGCCCGCCGCATAGCCCCCGGTGCTCACCTCGTAGTACACGCGCAACGAGCGCGCGCTGGCCGGCAACGACTGCGCAGCGGCACTCACGCCTGCGTCGATCGCGCGCCAGATGCGGTCGGCATCGGGCACCTCCAGCAGCTGGCCCAGCTTGCCCATGACGCGCTGCGCATCGGCCGAGCTTTTGGGCTCCATCGCCAGCACCTTCAGGCCCAGCGACTCCAGCCGTTGCACACCGCGCGACGACGTGGCCATGAGCACCACGTCGGGCCGCAGCGCGACGATGGCCTCGATGTTGGGATCGATGCCTCCGCCGGTCTGGGGCAGCTTGCGCACCGAGGCCGGGTGGTTGGAATACCGGTCCACCCCCACCAGCCGGTGGCACTGGCCGAGCTCGCAGACCGTTTCGGTCAGCGAAGGCAGCAAGGACACGATGCGCTGCGGCGACTGCGCCAGCGACACGGTGACACCGCGGTCATCGGTCACCTGCAAGGCGGCAGCGTTCACAGCACCCGCGTACAGCAGCGCGCCCAGTGCACACAGCCAGCGTCGGGTCCAGGCGTGTTTCATTGCGGTTCCTTCAAGGTCAGCGGCAGGCCAGCGGCCATCAAGGTGACACGCTCACAGGTGCCGGCCACCGCCTGGTTCAGGGCGCCCAGGGCATCCACAAAAGCGCGCACCTCGCGCCCCATCGGGATCACGCCCAGGCCTATTTCATTGCCCACCAGCACCACCGGGCCCGCCGCATCACGAATGCCATGGCACAGGGCCTGCGTGGGTTCTGCGGCATGGGTGGGCGCACCTGCTGCAGGCATGAGGAGATTGGTGAGCCACAGCGTGAGGCAGTCCACCACCACCAGCGTGTGTGGCGCACTGTGCTCGCGCAGGGCTTGCGCCAGGGCCAGGGGCTCTTCCACGGTCACCATGCCGGGCACGCGCTCGGCGCGGTCGCGCTGGTGGCGTGCAATGCGCGCGCGCATCTCGTCGTCCCAGGCCTGCCCGGTGGCCAACATCACCGCGCGGTGCGACGGGGAGCGCACCAGCCAATACATGGCCAGCGACTCCGCCCGGCGCGACTTGCCGCTGCGCTGTCCGCCCAGAATGAACTCACTGCGCGCCACGCTGTCAGCCATGTTGTGCCATCCAATCGGTGACGATGCGGTGCATCTGCGCCACGCCGTCGGTGAGCGCCGCGGGACCGGGCTGCAGGATGTCGGCGGACTTGATCTCGAAAAGCTGGCCCGTGCGCACCGCGTTCACGTCCTGCCAGCCGGCCCGGGCAGCGACCTTCTCGGGCCGGAAGTGCTTGCCGCACCACGAGCCGATGACGATGTCCGGGTTGCGGCGCACGATCTCGGCGCCATCGGCAATGATGCGGTCCTTGCCCATGGGCATCACCGCCAGCTCGGGGAAACAGTCGTCGCCCCCGGCGATACCCAGCAACTCCGACACCCAGCGGATGCCGCTGATGTGGGGCTCGTCCCACTCTTCACAGAACACGCGCGGCCGGCGTTTGCCAGCGGCCTCCAGCGCCTGCACCGCAGCGCGGATGCCCTCGAGCCGCTCGCGTGTGGCGTCGATCCAGGCACGGCCTTCGTCGGCGCAACCCACGATGGCCGCCACCTGGTAGAGCATGGAAAAAATCTCGTCCACGCTGCGCTGGTTGAACACCGTCACCTGCACGCCCGCACGGATCAGCAGCGCGGCGATGTCGGCCTGCAGGTCGGAAAAGCCGAACGCACAGTCGGGCTGCAGCGCCAGGATCTTGTCGATCTTGGCGCTGAGGAATGCGCTCACCTTGGGCTTTTCCTCGCGGGCGCGCCGGGGCCGCACGGTGTAACCCGAAATGCCGACGATGCGGTGCTCCTGCCCGAGCAGGTAGAGCCACTCGGTGGTTTCTTCGGTGAGGCAGACGATGCGCTGCGGGCCGAGGGCATGTGTCAAGGCGGGTCTCCAGGCAAAAAAAGCGACGCGGCCGCCGCCGGGCTGGAAGGAAACCAGGCGTGGAAATAACTGGCCCGCAGCGATCCCGCACGGTACACCGCTTCGCCCACACCCAGCGCGCCACCGCGCACCGACTCGGTGTGCCGGTCGACCTGCACCGAAGACTCGCAGCTCGAATAGTGAAAGGTGTGGCCGCGCAACGTGCCCGCGGGCAGCGTGAGCTGCTGCGGACCGAGCGCGGCCAGTCGCTTCTGCATGACCACACGGCCTGGCAACACACCCCAGGTGGCTTGCTCGGCGCCGTCGCTGGAGACGATGGCGTCAAAGAGCGGCATCATGCCGCCGCACTCGGCCCACAGGGGTCGGTTCGCCTGCAGGTGCGCGCGCAGGCTGGCCTGCGTCTGGTCGCTGGCGGCCAGCGCGGCGGCGTGCAGCTCGGGGTAGCCGCCCGGCAGCCAGGCCGCGTCGCAAGCGGGCAGCGGCTCGTTGGCCAGGGGCGAGAAAAAGACCAGCTCCGCGCCCTGCGCACGCAAGGTGTCGAGGTTGGCGGGGTAGACGAAACAAAACGCCGCGTCGCGCGCCACGGCAATGGTGCGGCCCGCCAGCAGCGGGGCCGCTTCCGGCACAGGAACAGGCGCCTCAAAGCGCACGGCCCAACGCGTCAGCGCAGCGCCATCCATCTGGCCCAGTGCCGTGGTCGCCAGCGCATCGGCGGCGGCATCCAGCCGGGCCATCGCATCGGGCAACTCGGCCGCCACCGTCAGCCCCAGGTGGCGCTCGGGCAGGGTGAAAGCGGTATCGCGCATCACGGCACCCAGAAAGGACGACTCGTTGCCCGCGAGCGATGTCTGGAGCATCTGCGCATGGCGCTCGCTGGCGACACGGTTGGCCAGCACGCCCGCCCAAGGCAGGCCAGAGCGGAAGTGCTGCAAACCAAACGCCAGCGCACCAAACGTGCCCGCCATGGCCGAGGCATCGATCACCGCGAGCACCGGCAATCCGAAGCGCTGCGCCAGATCGGCGGCGCTCGGCTCGCCATCAAACAGGCCCATCACGCCTTCCACCACGATGAGATCGGCCTGCTCTGCGGCGGCATGCAGCCTCGCGCGGGCGTCGCGCTCGCCGGTCATCCACAGGTCCAGGTTGTGCACTGGCTCGCCCGTGGCCAAGGCGAGCCAGTGCGGATCCAGAAAGTCCGGACCGCACTTGAACGCACGCACGCGCCGCCCGGCGCGCGCGTGCAGCCGCGCCAGTGCCGCAGCCACCGTGGTCTTGCCCTGGCCGGACGCCGGGGCCGCCACCAACACGGCTGGGCAGGCGACGCTCATCGCTTGGGCGCCCAGTTGAGGGTGACGTAGGCGGCTCGGCCCGGCTGGTTGTAGCCATAAGCCGTTTCGTAGAACTTGTCGCCCACGTTGTTCAGACGCAAGGCCAGCGACCAGTCCTTGTTCACCGCGTAGCGCGCGTGCAGGTCTACCGTGCCAAAGCCGGGCAGGCGCACGGTGTTGGCCGCGTTGTCGAAGCGATCAGACACCAGCTGCACCGAGGCACCCCAGTTCCAGGCGCCGATGCGGTGGTCCAGGCTGGCCGTGAGCACTTCGTCGGCGCGGCGCTGCAGCTTCAGGCGATTGAGCTGGTTGCGCGCGTCCAGCAGCTCCAGGTGGGTGAACCAGCTCCAGGCCCCGGCCGAACCGGTGTATGCCAGTGACCAGCCTTCGATGCGGGCGCGCGGCACGTTGGCCACCACCGGCTGCAAGGTGATGAAACCGCGCACGCGGTTGTCAAAGCGCGTGAGCTTCACCTCGTGCGCGCCGCTCGTGTATGTCAGGCCCGCTTCGGTGTTCTTGCCGCGCTCGGGCTGCGTGGTGGGGTTGCCGTTGAACGAAGCCGACACGTAGTACAGCGTGTTGAACGACGGCATCTTGAAAGAGGTGCCGTACGCCACATGCGGGCGCCAGTTCGGCGTGAGCTGGAAGCCGTAGCTGGCGAAACCGGTGGTAGCGCTGCCGAACTGCGAGTTGTCATCGCGCCGCAGATTGGTCTGCCACAGGTGCCGACCGGCCTGCCCCGTCCAGCCGACAAAAGCGGCGTCCGTGGTGCGCGAATTCACGGCGTATGCCTGCGTGCCCGACACAGCCTCCTTGATCGACTCCAGCCCCACCAACACGTTGCCCAGGGCGGTGTTCCAGTCGTGCTGCAGGCTCGCCTGCGTCTGCGCGGTGTTGAATACCGAAGGCGCAGCGGGCGAGCTGAAACTGTCGGACTGGTCGTCGCTGCGCGCGAAATTGAGTCGCGTGCGCGAGTCGGGCGACCACTGGCGCGTCAGCCCCCAGCCGGCCACACGCGTGGTGGTCTCCGAGCGCACGTTGAACGTGCCTGGCCCCTGGTCAAACTGGCTCGTGCCGTCGGCCTGCGTGAACTGGACATCGGTCGACCAGCCCGGCGCCAGCGCCCAGCGCAGCGACGCCGACAGGCTGTCCTGGTCAAAGCCGTCCTTGTCCGGGTTGTGGTTGCCGAAGGACACCTTGCGGTTGGTCGATGAAAAACCGTCTTCGCGCACCGAGCCCAGGCTCAGGCTGTAGGTCACCGTGTCGTTGCCGCCGCTCAGGCTGGCTGCGGCCTCCCGGTGACCAAAGCTGCCCAGCGTGACGCTCGCCTCCGGGTGGAAGCCCTTGGTGCCGCGCTTGGTGAAGATCTGCACGACGCCACCCACCGCGTCGCTGCCGTACAGGCCCGACGCGGGGCCCTTGAGCACTTCAATGCGATCGATGCCCCTGAGCGGGATGTTGTCGAGCACAGGCGCACCCGCGGTGCTGGAGCCATAGCGCACGCCATCGATCAACACGAGAAGATGGCGCGTTTCCGTGCCCCGAATGAACAGGCCCGACTGCTTGCCCAGCCCGCCGTTGGCCGACATCTGCAAGCCCGCCTGGCGGGCCAGCACTTCCGTCAAAGAGCGCCCCGCCGATTGCTGAATCACTTCAGAGTCGATCACGACCACGTCACTGAGCACGGCGTCGGTGCGGGTTTCGACCCGGGTGGCGGTGACCACGGTTTCGGCCAGGGTGGATTCGGCATGGGCGGCAGACGCGCCAAAACCCGCCAGACATGCCAGCGGCAACGCGGCCAGGGGCGCGCGCAAGATGCGATTTTTCATGATGAAGAGAACGAACAACAAGCCCTCACCGTCTTCCCCGACAGTGCTTGGGCGTCACGGTGACGCGCCTGTTGCCAGACGCACCACCACCTCGTTGGCCGGTATCCGGGCTGACAGAACAACCTCCATCGCCTTCCCAGATGACACGGCGTGTCATCCAGTGGCTGCGTGATGAAAGCGAAGAGGCCGTTTGCGCTTGCGCTAGTGGCCTCTCGTCTGCTTACCGTTGCGGGGGCAGCGCAGGTTAGGTTCGTCCCTGGGGACTTTCCCTCCTGCTTCCCGTTGAACTGCGGCATGTGAACCACACCGCGAGCACCAACAGCGCGCATTCTAAGCCGCAGCAGCGTGGGGCAACCCTACAATGCACCCACACCGAGTCCCCACCATGGCCGATCCCAAGCACTTTGACCAGATCACCGAGCGTGTTGAGCGGCTGCTGTTGCGCCACGAAGAACTGCAGCGCACCAACAGCCTGCTGGTCGAACAGGTGCACACCCTGCAGGCCGAGCGCGACTCGCTCAAATCCCGCTTGATGGCTGCCCGCGCCCGCATCGACGCCCTGCTCGATCGCTTGCCCGCCGAGCTCACCAAGGGCCACCCCGACACACGCAAGGAGCGCTCATGAGCAAGCCGGGCAGCAAGCAGATTGAAGTGCAGATCATGGGCCAGAGCTACCTGCTCTCGTGCCCGCCCGGCGGCGAGGCTTCGTTGCTCGACGCCGTGGAGCGCGTGGACACCGCGATGTGCCGCATCCGCGACGCCGGCAAGGTCAAGGCGCGCGACCGCATCGCGGTCCTCGCTTCACTCAACCTCGCATTCGAGCTCTCGCAGAAAGAAGCCGAGAGCTTCCAGGCGTCGTCGTTCGGTCAACCAGACAACAGCGCCTTCGCAGACAACGGTGGCGCCTTCGACAACGAACCGCTCGACCCACAGACGCAGGCCCGCGTCGACGAGCTCATGCGCCGCCTCGACCAGACCCTGGACAAGGACGGTCGACTGCTCTGACATCTCCCGCCTGTCCTGGCGCAGGGATTTGTCGACGGATGGGTCACACACGGCCCACGCTGCACCTACAATTCCAACCGTCTGCAGTGCGCGCCGGGCTTTATATTTCCTTGAACCAATGCTCATAGAGCCCGGGCTTGGTACATTGCGTGGCTGGTGCGAGCGTCTCGCGTCAGACGAACCCGAAGCCCCGCTGCCCTCGCCCACCTGAACCCCGGTTCAGGATGCCGGTCCGGTGGCACTTGCAGACACCTTTTTTCATGTCACTCGATCCCCTGCTGATTGTTGAGCTGGCCGTTCTCGGCCTGGGTACCGGTTTTCTGGCCGGCTTGTTGGGCATCGGTGGCGGCATGCTGATGGTGCCGTTCATCACTTTCATCCTCGCCGGGCGCGGAGTCGAGGCAGACCTGGCGGTCAAGATGGCCATCGCCACGTCCATGGCCACCATCATCTTCACATCCATTTCCAGCGTGCGCGCGCACCACAAGCGCGGCGCGGTGCGCTGGGACATCGTCAAAGGCCTGGCGCCCGGCATCGTGCTGGGTTCGGCCATCGCCAGCCTGGGCATCTTCGCGCTGATCAAAGGCGCCTGGCTCGCGCTGTTCTTTGCGGGTTTCGTCGGCTTCTCGGCCACGCAGATGCTGCTGGACAAAAAGCCCAAGCCCACCCGAACCCTGCCCGGTACGCCGGGCCTGGTGGGCGCCGGCGGCGTCATTGGCATGCTCTCCGGGCTGGTGGGCGCCGGCGGCGGCTTCATCAGCGTGCCGTTCATGACGTGGTGCAACGTCGCCATTCACAACGCGGTGGCCACCAGCGCCGCGCTGGGCTTTCCCATTGCACTGGCCAACGCCGTGGGCTATGTCATTGCCGGCCAGGGGCTGAAGGATCTGCCCAGCGGATCGTTTGGCTACATCTATTTGCCGGCACTTGCCGTCATCGCGTTCTTCAGCGTGCTCATGGCGCCGCTGGGCGTGAAGGCCGCACACGCGCTGCCGGTCAAGTCGCTCAAGCGCGTGTTTGCGGGCCTGCTGTACCTGCTCGCCAGCTACATGCTCTACAAGGGCCTGACGGCCTGAGGCGTCAGGTCAGCGCGCGGTCGCTCACGACCATGCCGTCTTCGTCGGCATACAGCCAGTCACCCGGCCGCACCCACACGCCCTGAATCTGCACCGCGACGTCGCGCAAGCCAGCGGCACGCCGATCGGTCGGCAATGGCATCGAGGCCAGCGCGCGTATGCCCACCTCGCACTGGGCGAGCTCGGCCACGTCGCGCGCGCAGCCATCAATGACCACGCCCGCCCAACCATTGCGCGCCGCGGCCACACCCAGGTTGCCGCCCAGCAGCGCACGGCGCAGCGACCCACCGCCATCGACCACGAGCACGCGCCCTTCTCCTGCGCTCTCCACCGCGGTCTTCACCGACGTGTTGTCTTCGAAGCATTTGACGGTCACCACAGGCCCCGCAAAACGCCGCACGGCACCGAAATCGCGGAACACCGGGGGCAGCACGCGGAAGCGGCCGCTGTCATCGGTTTTGTGTGCGTCGCACAGATCACAGGTGGCAAAAGCAGGAAGGGTTGGCATGGCAAAACTCGCAGGACACAACGATGTGAATCAGCGGGCGATTTGAGCAGATACGCCCGGTCGCCCAGGCACGCCGCCGCAGGTGCGCGCAGAAGTGTTGTTTTCCCAGCCAAAAACCCGCGCCCGCGCGGCGCAAAGCTTGAAAAAAGCGCGCTCTCCACCTTGGATTGCGTGTGCAACTCCATTAGCATCCGAGACACCAGTGAGAAAGCGCGTTTTCTGCTGGCGACTCGTCAACTTCTAGAAGGAAATTCAACCATGGCAACTGCGAAAAAAGCGCCCGCTAAAAAAGCGGCACCGGCCAAGAAGGCCGCCCCTGCGAAGAAGGCCGCTCCGGCCAAGAAGGCAGCTCCCGCGAAGAAGGCTGCGGCGCCTGCCAAGAAGGCAGCTCCTGCAAAGAAAGCCGCTCCCGCCAAGAAGGCAGCGCCTGCGAAGAAGGCCGCTCCTGCCAAGAAGCGCACCCCCAACGCAGCCTTCATGAAAGCGCTGACCCCCAGCGCCGCTCTGGCTGCCATCGTGGGCAACAGCCCGCTGCCACGCACCGAAGTCACCAAGAAGATCTGGGACTACATCAAGAAGAACAAGCTGCAGGACTCGGTCAACCGCCGCATGATCAACGCCGACGCCAAGCTGAAGGAAATCTTCAAGAAGGCCCAGGCTTCCATGTTCGAAATGACCAAGCTGGTCAACGACCACCTGAAGTAAGCCTTCCGCCTGCACCCTTGCGGGTGCATGCAG
>NZ_JAHVAB010000082.1 GCF_019264445.1 Hydrogenophaga sp. | reverse complement strand
ACTCCTTCCCATCCCGAACAGGACAGTGAAACGCCTTTGCGCCGATGATAGTGCGGGTTCCCGTGTGAAAGTAGGTCATCGTCAGGCTCTTACAAGCCCCCACACCCCCTCGTACCAGCAGGTACTTGGGGGTTTGGTGTTTCTGGGACGGTCGGATTCAATGGCAGTGAATTTTGGACAATTCGATGACCGTCTTTTTCTACGCGGTGTCCGCGTATTGAGTGTTAGCAGTTAAAGATGGTTGGGCCATGGCGCGAAATGGCTTGGCTGCGCACCAATTCTTGAAGCACATCGTCGAGCCACTGGCCTGCAAGTGCCCGATCAGCTGAGGCCGCGGGTGGCATGGCGAGTTTGAAGTATGGGGTACTGGTGACCCAATCCAGCAATGTGGCTTCAGAGACAGATTGCCATTCCAGCAATTTGAATTTGATGAGCACCTTGAGCGCGTGTCTCCGGTGCCTCTCGGGTTGTTGAACGAACAGGTCGAGCCGGCTGCGCGCACGTTCGAGTGCAGCTCGTGCGTTGAGAAATAGGCGCCCATGGCCCGGCAGTACGACTCTCGGGTCAAGGTCTTCGATCATCTGCAGGGTGTCTGCGACTTCATCAAACGCCTGATGCCCCTCCAGTTCCGGGAAGACGATGCCGAAGCCGTTTTCCCACAGCGCATCCGCAGAAATGAGAACGCGGTGCTGCGGCTGGAAGAGGATGACGGAGTGGGGGTCATGTCCCTTGGCGGCGTGTATGTCCCAATCGAGGCCTCCGAGCCGCAGGGATGTCCCCGGCGTCAGCAAGCCTTGATGTGAAAAACGGGGGCAATGTTGCCCGGTTGGCTCAAATGTGAGCGCAACCGGGTCCCAGTCAGTGACGACGTCCGCTTGACCCGGTGGAATGCGGGTGATCAGCGTGGGATACGCGGTTTGCAGCGCCGCGTTGCCGCCGCAATGGTCGCTGTGCAGGTGTGTGTTGAGGAGCAGATCGAGTGGGCGGCTCTGCAAGGCGTTAGCCACCAGCTGGACGGTTTGCTCGGCATGTGTTGCATAGCCGGAATCCACAAGGGCAGTCGGACCATCGCCCTGCAGCAGGATGTTATTGGCTGACAACCAGCCGCGTTCGATGCACGTGATGCCGATCGCGCTCAGTGAGGCCGCGATATCGGTTTCAACCGGCAGATCAATTCGAGCGTGATCCATACGTCACAAGCTACTGCGGGGTTGGTGTCCGCAGCGCTCGTCGCAAGATCTTTCCGACATTGCTTTTGGGAAGCTCGTCTCGAAACTCGATGAGTTTGGGGCGCTTGTAGCCGGTGAGGTTGTCTTGGCAGAAGCGTGCGACGTCTTCCTCGCGCAACGTGGGGTCTGATCGCACCACAAAGACTTTGACGGCTTCACCCTGCTTGTCGTCCTCGATGCCGATCGCCGCACATTCAAGCACGCCCGGGCAGAGCGAGATCACGTTCTCGAGCTCACTGGGAAACACATTGAAGCCAGACACAAGAATCATGTCTTTCTTTCTGTCCACGATGCGGGTGAACCCGTTGGCATCCATCACGCCGACATCGCCGGTTCGCATGAATCCGTCGGATGTGAACGCGCGGGCCGTCTCTTCGGGCTGGTTGTAGTAGCCGGTCATCACGTTGGGCCCGCGGATGCAGATCTCACCGGTGCCACCCTGGGGAACGCTGTGCCCTTCTTCGTCTTTGATCGCGATCTCGATCCCTGGCAATGGCAACCCGATGGTGCCACTGAACGACTTGCTGGTGACCGGGTTGTTGGTGCCAATGGCGCAGGTTTCACTCATGCCCCAGCCTTCAATCATGGTGCAGCCCGTGACGGCCTGCCACTGCCTGGCTGTGCCCTCGGACGCCGCCATGCCGCCCGCTTGCGACAGCGCAAGGCTTGAAAAATCCAGCTGACGAAACTGGGGGTTCTGCAGCAGAGCGTTGAACAGCGTGTTCACGGCCGGCAGCACGTGAAATGGTCGCCGCTTGAGGGTGTTGACGAGCTGGGGAATATCGCGGGGATTGGGCACCAGCGTCATGTGTGCGCCCCATCGAATGGTGAGCAGGCTCAGCGTAAGTGCGAAGATGTGATACAGCGGCAGCGCCGCAATGCCATTGACCTGCCGCAAGTCACCGACGCGGTTGAGCGCGGGCTTGAACCAGGCTTCGGCTTGCAAAATCGCCGCAATGATGTTGCGGTGCGTGAGGACAGCGCCCTTGGAGAGTCCTGTGGTGCCACCGGTGTACTGGAGGAAGGCCGTGCTGTCGAGATGGCTGTCCACCGGCTTGAGTGGCTTGCTGCTGCCCTCAGATACCGCCTGGCGAAAGTTCACGATGGTGCGTTCACCCAAAGGGCCTGAGCGAGGCAGCTTGTAGGCCGGCACCATCTTGGCCAGGTGCCTGACCGCAAAAGTGATCCATTGCCCGTACCAGAAACCCAACTCGTCGCCCAGGCTGGCCACCACCACATGCTCGATGGACGTGCGGTCAATGACCTCTTCCAGCGTGTGGCAAAAGTTTTCGAGGATGACGATGGCCTGAGCCCCGGAGTCCTTGAGTTGGTGCTCCAGCTCTCGTGCGGTGTATAGCGGGTTGACGTTCACGACGGTGTAGCCCGCGCGCACGACCGCTGCCATGGTGATCAGAAATTGGGGGACATTGGGCAGCATGATCGCCACGCGGGCGCCGGGCACAAGGCCTCGCCCCTGCAGCCAGGCCCCGAGCGCTGCGCTGAGCCCGTCGAGCTCGCTGTAACTCATCCACTGCTCCATGCACACGCTCACCGGCTCACGGGCATGTTGTTTGAACGATTCCTCCAGCAGCGCCGAGAGGGAGCGATAGCGCTCGGGTGCCACGTCGTGCGGCACGCCGGCTGGGTATTGATCGAGCCAGGGTCGGGTCATGGAAGTTGCCAGTGCAGGAAAGGGAGAACCATTCTGGCAAGGCAGCGCCCTGCTGAGTACCGGGCGACCCCTAGGGGGCTGTCACCCAAAGCACAGACCCCTGCAGGTGTGGTCATGCCGTTGTCCGGGTGGAGCGCGCGAGCTCGGCCGACAGCGCCTGACTGGCCGCGTCTTCCTGCTCATCGAAGAACAGGCCGATCCAGTGCGCTTCGCGCGTGCTGATGGTGTCCAGGAACGGACGGGCATCGCGCATTGACGCAAACGCATCGAAACCACTTTCCAGAAAGTGCTGCAGCGCGTCCAGCCCGGCGGCGCGCGCCGGGTTGCGCATCATGCGCAACGCTAGGCGCAACGGTCGCATGCGCGTGAGTCGCTGCAGCTCCAGGCCCATGTGCTGGACCACTTCCAGCTGCCTCGCGCGCGCCGCACGCTCGCCGGTCAGCCGCCAGGCCCGGATGTACCGAACGCCAGGCGGGAGGGCGGCATCCTGGGGCAGCCAGTGTGTTGCCATGGCGTGATCGAGAACTTCGGTCAGCGCGTGCGTCTCGGCCAGGTCCACCGCCAGTTGCGCCACGGCTTCGGGGAACAGCCGCTCAAGAGCGCCGGCAATGCGGGCAAATTGCGCATCCCTTTGTGCGAAATCATGAACGCCGTACAGCTCATCCAGAAAAAAATGCGTGGCGGGCGCATAGGTGGGGTGCTGCAGAACATCTGCGTAGGTGGCGCGAAAGCGCTGCGCTTGCAGCCGCTTGATGTCTTCAACCGCACGCTCCAGGCCGGCGGAGCGGGCCTGCTGGCGCAACTGGGCGACGCGGTCCAGATGCATTCGAATGCGGTCAGCGGCGCTGGGCGTGTGGGTCATGGCAGGTTCGCGCAGATGGAAACACCAGTCTAATTCGGGGCCGCCATCGCCGTGCGATAGTTCGGCGATGTCCGACCACACCACGAAACCCGCTCAACGTGTGCGCCCGTCCCGACTGGCGCGGCTGCAACAGGTCCTGGTGCTGGGGGCGCTGCTCTGCGCGGGTGCGTGGCTCATGTTCTGGTGGTCGCGCTCCACCGGTCTGGCGGTGGTGGGCGCTGTGCTGATCCTGCTCGGTTACGCGGGGGTACTCGCTTTGGAGGGGGTGGCCGCCGCGCGATTGAACAGGACGGACGCCGCGCCGCAGGCGGGCTGGTCTGGCGTGGCTGGGGCATGGTGGCAAGAGGTGCGGGTGGCGCCACAGGTGTTTGCCTGGCGGCAGCCGTTTCGTTGGGCCAGCCTGCCCGATGACACAGATCCCTGCGACGGTGCCGCGCCCGCGGTGGTCTTCGTGCACGGCTTCGTCTGCAACCGTGGACTGTGGCTGCCGTGGATGGCGCGCCTGCGCCGCGAGGGCCTGCCGTATGTGTCGGTGAATCTGGAGCCGGTGTTTGGCGACATCGATGCCTACATTCCCCTGATGAGCGATGCCGTGCACCGCGCTCACCAGCTCACGGGCCGCCCGCCCGTGCTCATTTGCCACAGCATGGGCGGTCTGGTGGCGCGCGCCTGGATGGCGGCCGAGCCCGACACGCCGGTGCACCGGGTGGTGACCATCGGCAGCCCGCATCGGGGCACGTGGCTGGGTCGCTTCAGCCGCGTCGCGAACGGACGCCAGATGCGCCAGGAGGGCGAATGGTTGGCGGCACTGCACCAGCGCGAAAGCCAACTCAGGCCGCAAAGCCCCTACGCCAGTTTCGTGTGTTGGTACTCGAATGCAGACAACATCGTCTTTCCGGCATCCACCGCCACACTCCCGGGCGCCGACAACCGGCTCGTGCCGGGTGCGGCACACGTGGCGCTGGCGTTTCACCCCACCGTGATGGACGAGTCGCTGGCGATCGTGACGTCGGCGGCGAGGTCGCCGAGCGAGCGCACCGCGGCGTAAAGCGGTGCAAAGTCGGGCGCGGTCATCTGGAACAGCTGGTCAAAGCTGTCGATGACAAAGTACGTGGCCTGGTAATCGTCGATCTTGTAGCGAGTTCGCATGCAGCGCAGCAGATCAAGTGCGATGCGCTGAGGCTGCGGGCTGGTCACGCTGTGGCGCAGCTCGCCCGACGAGCTGAGGATGCCTGCGCCATAGGCACGCAGACCATCGGCTTGCTGGATCAATCCGAACTCGATGGTGTACCAGTACAGGCGCGAGAGCAGTTCGCCAGCGCCCAGCTCGTGCGCTTTCAGGCCGCCTTCGCCATACCGCTGCACGTAGTCTGCAAACACCGGGTTGAACAGCAGCGGCACGTGCCCGAAGAGGTCGTGGAACACGTCGGGCTCCACGACGTAGTCGAATTCGTCAGGCCGCCGAATCCAGTCCGTCACGGGAAACCGCCGGTGGGCCAGCAGATCAAAAAAAGGCCGCTCGGGAATGAGGCCGGGCACGGCCACGATCTCCCAGCCCGTAGCGGGCTTCAAGCGTTCGTTGATTTCCTCGAATCGAGGAATGCGGTCGCGCACGCCCAACGATGGCAAGGCTTCGATGAAGGCGTCGCAGGCCAGGCCCGGCAGCAGCGCGGTCTGCCGCTCGACCAGGCGACGGTAGGTGTCGTGGTCGGCGGGGGTGTACGACGCCCAATCCTGTGCGCAGGTGTAGTCCTGTTGCGCACGCGAGTAGTCGCCGCGCGGCGGGCGCTCGCTGGCGCCATAGACCACCGGTTCAACGGCCATGGTGCGCTCAGGCCTTGAGCACGCCGCGGCGCACCTGGTCCAGCTCCATCGTCTCGAACAGCGCCTTGAAGTTGCCCTCGCCGAACCCCTGATTTCCTTTGCGTTGAATGAATTCGAAGAAGATCGGGCCCAACTGGTTTTCGCTGAAGATCTGCAGCAGCAGTTCGCCGGGCGATCCATCCACCAGGATGTTGCGCTGTTTCAGCGCCTCCAGGTTTTCGCCGTGGTTCGGAATCCGGCGTGGCAGCAGTTCGTAGTAGGTCTCGCTGGTGTTGAGCAGCTTCACGCCGCTGAGCTCCAGCGCATCCACCGTGTCGTAGAGGTTGGTCGAGCCCATGGCAATGTGCTGAATGCCCTCGCCCTGGTAGCGGTCCAGGTATTCCTGGATCTGCCCCGACTTTTCGTTGCCCTCTTCGTTGATCGGGATGCGGATCTTGCCGCAGGGGCTGGTCATGGCCTTGCTCTTGACACCGGTGGCCTGGCCTTCGATGTCGAAGTAGCGCACCTCGCGGAAGTTGAACAGGCGCTCATAGAAACCCGCCCACTCGTCCATGCGGCCGCGGTGCACGTTGTGCGTGAGGTGATCGATGTACGTCAGGCCGTGCCCCGCCGGGTTGAGTTCGGCACCGGGCAGCGGCTCGAAGTCCACATCGAAAAAGCCGATGTTGCCGATGTCGCCGGTCCGGGCGCCGTTCTTGCCGCGCCACTTGTCGATGAAATAAATGATGGAGTCGCCAATGCCCTTGATGGCCGGGATGTTCAACTCGCCCGGGCCGGCCGACTGCGCGTAGCCCCAGGCGCCCAGGGCGATGGCACGTTCGTAGGCCGCCTTGGCATCGGCCACACGGAACGCGATGGCGCACACGCTGGGGCCATGGAGTCTTGCAAAGCGCTGCGCGAAGCTGTCGGGCTCGGCATTGATGATGAAGTTGATCTCGCCCTGGCGGTACAGCGTCACGGCCTTGTGGCGGTGCTTCGCAATCGGCTTGAAGCCCATGCGCTCGAACAGCGCGCCCATGGCCACCGGGTCGGGGGCGGCGTACTCGATGAATTCGAAGCCGTCCGTACCCATGGGGTTGTCCCAGGTGGCGGCAGCGGGCAGGGCGGTGTTCATGGGCGTCTCCTTGAGCGGGTGAAAGAGCCACTGTATCGGCGCAGGGTGTCACGATTCCGGCGTTTTGGGGCGCCCCGCTCGTCCACGTTGCAGGAATCCTGCAGAATGGATGGCATGGAAGCACTCGACAAGCTGGATCGACACATCTTGCGCAGCCTGCAGGCCGATGGCCGCGCCACCTACGACCAGATCGCCGAGGCGGTGGGCCTGTCGCCCAGTGCGGTGTTGCGCCGGGTGCGGCGCCTGGAGGAGGCCCGCGTGATTGATCGCTACGTGGCCCTGGTGCGGCCCGAAGCGGTGGGCCTGGGGCTGACCGCGCATGTGAGCGTGCGCCTGGAGAAACACTTCGACAGCGCCAAACGCAACCCCATGGATTTGTTCCGCGCCAGCGTGCAGTCGTGGCCGGAGGTGGTGGAATGCGCCGCGCTCACCGGCGACATGGACTTTCACCTGCGCCTCGTCGTGTCCGACATGGCGGCCTATTCACGATTCATCATGGATACGCTGCTCAAGCACCCCAGCGTGCAGGACTGCAAGACCAGTTTTGTCATGGACCGCGTGAAAAGCACCACGGCGTTGCCGCTGTAGCGCGGCTTTCAAGGCCCGTCCGTCGGGTTCCCATGGCTTTAGGGGCATGCGTCCTTGTCGATATAGGGATAACCCGTACAGTCCTGCCCATGGTTGATCCCACCCGCTGGTTCCACTCGACACCGCTGCAAGCGCAGGCCGTGGCACGCGCGGCTTCGTCCGCGGGCGAGGCGTCGGGTCGCAACGAGCGTCCCAACAGCCCGAGCTCGGTGGTGGTGCCGATCCGCTCCATCGGCCCCGGCCAGATCGACCGCATCGAGGCGCACCTGCTCGAACTCGACGCGCACGACCGCTACCTGCGGTTTGGCTATGCGGCCAACGACGAGCAGATCCGCCGCTACGTGGCCCAGCTCAACTTCGAGCGCGACGAACTCTTCGGCATCTTCAACCGCCGGCTCGAACTCATTGCGATGGCGCATCTCGCGTTCTCCCTCGACCCGAAGTACACCAGCTGTGCTGAGTTCGGCGTGTCGGTGTCGAAGGCCGCGCGTGGCCGTGGCTACGGTGGGCGCCTGTTCGAGCGCGCGGTCATGCACGCGCGCAACGAAGGCGTGCAGATGCTGTTCATCCACGCGCTGTCCGAAAACACCGCCATGCTCAAGATCGCCCGCCGCGCAGGCGCCGTGATCGAGCGCGATGGTTCGGAATCCGAAGCGCACCTGCGCCTGCCCCCTGCTGACTTTGACTCGCGTGTCACCGAAATGGTCAACGAGCAGGTGGCCATCACCGACTACCACCTCAAGGCGCAGGCCAAACAGTTCTGGGGCTTTCTCTCGGTGCTGCAGGACATCCGCCGCGGTGTGCGGGAAGCGCGCGAGCGCGTGCGCGGCTGAGCTGGCCTGCGGGGCAGCGGCCGCTGCCCGCTTTGCGCGTGAATACCCGCTTGGGGTATCCTTTCGCCCTGTTACAACCTCCCCGATCCTTCAGTGGCCGACTCCCCTCCCAGTAGCGGGCCGCAGCGCAGCCTGCGGCATGCCGACAAACGTGGTTTTCTGCAAAAGCTTGCCGAGTTCATCCATCCCGGGCCGGACTCCAAGGACGAGCTGATCGAAACCCTCGCCGAGGCCGAGGACAACGACATCATCAACGCCGAATCGCGCGTCATGCTCGAAGGCGTGATCCGCATCGCCGACATGACCGCGGGCGACGTCATGGTGGCCACGCCGCGCATGGATGTGCTGGATATCGATGCGCCGTACGACGAGTTGCTGCACCTCGTGATCGACACCGCCCACTCGCGCTTTCCCGTGTTTGAAGGCGAGCGCGAGAACATCATCGGCATTCTTCTGGCCAAAGACCTGCTCAAGCTGCAGCGCGCGCCGGAGCTCAACATCCGGGCGCTGCTGCGCCCGGCCACCTTCGTGCCGGAAAGCAAGGGGCTCAACGACTTGCTGCGCGAGTTCCGCGGCAACCGCAACCACCTCGCCATCGTGATCGACGAGTTCGGGCGCGTGGCGGGCCTGATCACGATCGAGGACGTGCTGGAAGAGATCGTGGGCGAGATTGAGGACGAGTTCGACGTCGCCGAAGACGACGGCGACATCTTCGCCCTGGCCGACAGCACCTGGCGGGTGAGCGGCGACACCGCCATCGAGCGCATCAACGAGTCGTTCGGCCTGCGGCTTTCCGAGGAAGATTTCGACACGATCGGCGGCATGATCGCGCACGCCATGGGCCATGTGCCCAAGCGCGGCGAAGTGCATGAGCTGGACGGCCTGCGCTTCACCGTGCTGCACACCAAGGGTGGCGCGGTGAAGTGGTTCAAGGTCCTGCCCGTGTCTGGCGACGCCTGAGATTGCCCCCACGCATGCGAAGCCTGTTCGGTTCACTGCACACGCCGTCGAGCTTCAATCCGATGAGCCGCCGCCCGCCCGGGCGCCATGCGCGCGGCAGCGGATTTGCGTGGTTCCTGCTGTGCGTGCTGGGCGGGCTGTTGCAGGCGGCATCCATCGCCTGGCCGCTGGCGGGCTGGAGCTTGCCGGGGACTGCCGTGGGGCAGCCCAACGGCTGGTGGCAGATCGTCTCGCTGGCCTTGCTCGTGCTCGCGTTGCAGTACGCCACCCGCGTGGGGCAGGCCGCTTGGCGCGGCTGGGTGTTCTCCACCGTGTGGCTCTCAGGCACGTTCTGGTGGCTGTTCATCTCGCTGCACACGTACGGCGGTTTGCAGGCCTGGCTGGCGGTGCTGGCCGTAGTGGCGTTGGCGGGTTTGTTGTCGCTCTATTACGCGGTGGCGGTGGGGCTGCTGTGCGCGTGGGCGCCCGTGTCGCGAACCGCGCAGGGCCTCATGTTTGCATCGCTCTGGACCCTGGCGGAGCTCTCGCGGGGACACTGGTTCACCGGGTTCCCGTGGGGTGCAGGCGGTTATGCGCAGGTCGACCTGATGGCCGCCTGGGCCCCGCTGGTGGGGGTGTACGGCATGGGTTTTCTGGCGGCGGTGCTGGCTTACTGCCTGGCGTCGCTGGTGTCTGGTGCCTGGCGCCGCGTGACGGTGTGGCTGCAGTCGCCGGTCACGCGTCCTTCGACGCGTGCCGCAGCTGGCGCCCGCATCTCGACGCCGGCGCCTCGCGTGCAGGCGCGTCTGGTGCCGGGTCTGGGGGATGGCTGGCCTGGCGCACTGCGTTCGCTGGCCCTGTTCGTCGTGGTCGGCGTGCTGCTGGCGAGCCTGCTGGGCGGTGGATCGGCCTGGCGCGGTTGGGGCCATCGCGACACGGGCAGCGCCGGCGAGCTGCGGGTGTGGCTCTTGCAAGGCAACATTGCGCAAGACCAGAAGTTTGAACCAGGCACCGGTGTGGCGCAGGCCCTGGCCTGGTACCCGAAGCAGATCGAAGAAGCCGCGCAGGCCGCGCGCAGCTCGGCCACGGGCCCGCAGCTGGTCGTTGCGCCCGAGACCGCCATTCCGCTGCTGCCCGGCCAGCTCGGCTCCGACTTCTGGCAGCCGCTGCTTGGCCACCTGGCACAGCAACCCGCCGGGACCGGCGTGAGCGCCTTGCTGGGCCTGCCGCTGGGCAGCCTGGAGCAGGGCTACACCAACTCGGTCTGGGGGCTGTCTTCGGGCTCGGCGGGGCGGCTTCAGGGGCAGGCCCGCCTGGACACCCCCGACAACGGGCTCTACCGCTACGACAAGCACCACCTGGTGCCCTTTGGCGAGTTCATTCCGCCGCTGTTTCGCTGGTTCACCGACCTGATGAAGATTCCCCTGGGCGACTTCAACCGCGGTGCCCTCGGGCAGCCCGCCTGGGCGGTGGCGGGCCAGCGCGTGGCCGCGAACATTTGCTACGAGGATTTGTTTGGCGAAGAGCTCGCGGCCTCGTTCCGCGAACCGTCGGGCGCGCCCACCGTGCTGGTCAACCTGAGCAACATCGCGTGGTTCGGCGACAGCGTCGCCATCGACCAGCATTTGCAGATTTCGCGCCTGCGCGCGATCGAGCTGGGCCGACCCATGCTGCGCGCCACCAACACGGGCGCCACGGCCGTCATCGATCACGAGGGAACGGTCACGCACCAGCTGCAGCGCCTGACCACCGGCCGCCTGGAGGCCACGGTGCAGGGCCGCAGTGGGCTCACACCCTATGCCCGCTGGACGTCGCAATGGGGCTTGATGCCCTTGTGGGTCGTCTGCCTGGGGCTGGTGTTGCTCATCGCCACGGCGCGCCACCTGGGCCGCCGGGGTGGCCGCACGCGGCGCCGCTGAAACGCCGCCATTGGCGCGCGCGGCACCGTAGCCGCTGGGCAGGAGGACGGCCAATCCTCATGATTCCGTCATGAGTGAACGGGGACCCGTCGCTATAAAAAGCGCATGGCTGCCTCCATCCCTTTTGATCATCCGTCCCTGGTGCTGGGGCACGTCGTCAACACCGACCTGCCCCAGCTGCTGGAGAAAATTGCGGCCCTGCAGGCGAGAACCGATGCGGCGTTCGAGCGCATGAACTCGTTCATTGCGATGCGGCGCGGACTGAGCATGACCATCAACGAGCTGGTGGGGTTGGGGGTCGACATTGGCGACCTCAAGACCAAGATTGCCGAGCTGAACCAGGCGGTGAGCCAGGCCGCAAGCGACTACATGGTGGCGCGCATCGCCAACGACACCCAGGTGCAGCAGCTGCGCGAGCAAGTGGCCGCGATCGAAAACGTCTCGGGGCTCGAGAGCCCGCTGGACTTCTCCGGTGTGAAGGTGGAGCGGCTGGCGCTCGCATCCGACTCGATCAAGATCGACGTGCAGTACTTCTCGTACGGCGGCAACGAAGAGGCGGATGCGGCGGCGGTGTCTTCTCTCGAAGGGGCGATTCGCGAAACGGTGGCGCCGCTGGGTTCTGCCGCGAAAGATGTGCCCAAGGTGGCCGCCGCCCAGGTCCACCAGCAGCTGCGCCATCACAGCGTGGCCGGTACGCTGGTGATCACGGCCAGCGCCACGCACCGGGCCTCGGCCATGCTGCAACCGCTCAAGCTGGACGCGGACAAGGCGGTGGAGGTGTGGAACAGCATGCATGCCGCAGCGGGCCACGGCATCGATACCAGCAACCTGTCTTCGGTCATCGAGGCCGCCGAGGCGCCGCAAGGGGCGGCTGACGCCCAACGATTGACCTTGCTCACGGGCGCGAACTACGGCTCCAGCTTCATCGGCATGGTGCACATGGTCAACAACGAAATGACCGGCACCGGCCTGGCGGCGGAGCAGGAAGCCGCCTTGCAGGACCAGCTTCGTCTGGGCGGGTGGGTGAAGGCCGCCAGCGGGGGCTTCGGTGTGGACGAAGCGGTGCTGGAGAACGTGCGCAAGCTCTTGAGCACGCAGAACGTGTCCACCCACGCCAACCTGATCGTGCTGGGGGCGGTGCCTTCGCTGGCGTCGGCGCACCTGCGCACCGGCGTGGCCACCTTGCTCAGCGACAGGCAACCAGGTGGGGAGGCGCATGGCGAGTCCTACGACTCGCGCCCGACGCCCAGCAGCATGGCCGAGGGCTCCGTGAAAGGCGGCCAGCGCATGGCCATGCAAAGCGGTCTCATGCAAAGCGTCATCCAGGGCCTGGGCACCATCGACCAGGGCAGCAACAAGGTGGTGGACCTCAACACGCTCATGAACGCGTTCGACAACTACATCGCCCAGGTGTCGAGCGCCGATTCGGTCGGCATTCCCATCAGCTTCTTCTTCAAGCGAATCTCCAGAAACCGCATCGCGCGGCTGTGGCTGGACAAGTATTTCGCGCTGGCCAAGGCCCAAGGCGATTCCGACGCCAGGAAGAATGCCCCGCAAGGCTGACCGGGGACCGGGCGGACGGGGCGCGCCCGTAAAATCGAGGGCTTGCGAAAGCGCTGCCTGCGCCTTCGCGTGTCCTCCATCGCCACGTCCGGGCCGCGCCGGCCAGCTCCATGTTGACCTTCCAGCACATCATTCTGAAACTGCAGTCCTACTGGGACGCCCAAGGCTGCGCGCTGCTGCAGCCCTATGACATGGAGGTGGGTGCCGGCACCAGCCACACCGCCACCTTCTTGCGCGCGCTCGGCCCCGAGCCCTGGAAGGCCGCCTACGTCCAGCCCAGCCGCCGCCCCAAAGACGGCCGCTACGGCGAGAACCCCAACCGCCTGCAGCACTACTACCAGTACCAGGTGGTGCTCAAGCCGGCGCCGGCCAACATCCTGGAGTTGTACCTTGGTAGCCTGGAGGCCCTGGGTTTTGACCTGAAGAAGAACGACATCCGCTTTGTGGAAGACGACTGGGAAAACCCCACGCTGGGCGCCTGGGGCCTGGGCTGGGAGGTCTGGCTCAACGGCATGGAGGTGACGCAGTTCACCTACTTCCAGCAGGTCGGCGGCATTGACTGCAAGCCCGCCACCGGCGAGATCACCTACGGTCTGGAGCGCCTGGCCATGTACCTGCAAGGCGTGGACAACGTCTACAACCTCCGGTGGACCGACACGCTGAGCTACGGCGACGTGTACCTGCAGAACGAGAAAGAACAGTCCGCCTACAACTTCGAACACAGCGACGCCGACTTTCTCTTCACCGCGTTCAACGCGCACGAGAAGCAGGCCAGGCATCTCATGGAGCAGCAGCTCGCCCTGCCGGCGTACGAGCAGGTGCTCAAGTGCGCCCACAGTTTCAACCTGCTCGATGCGCGCGGCGCAATCAGCGTGACCGAGCGCGCCGCCTACATCGGCCGCATCCGCGATCTGGCGCGCAAGGTGGCGCGCAGCTACCTCGACAGCCGCGCCCGGCTGGGCTTCCCCATGGCGCCCAAAGCCTGGAGCGAAGAGGTGCTCGCCGAGCTGAGCAAAGCCGAACAGAAGAAGGCCGCCTGAGCGGGAGCCACCAGAATGACAACCCAGAATCTCCTCGTCGAACTGTTCGTGGAAGAGCTGCCACCCAAGGCACTGAAGAAACTCGGCGATGCCTTTGCCACCGTGCTGGCGGATCAGCTCAAGGCCCAGGGCCTGGCCCCGGCCGACGCGCAAGTGACCGCCTTTGCCTCCCCACGCCGGCTGGCCGCGCAGGTGGCCGGTGTGCTGGCCCGCGCCGCGGACAAGGCGGTATCGCAAAAGCTCATGCCGGTGAGCGTGGGGCTCACCGCTGACGGCCAGCCCACGCCCGCCTTGCTCAAGCGCCTGGGCGCACTCGGCGCCGACGCGTCCGCGGTGGCGGGCCTCAAGCGCGCGCCCGATGGCAAGGCCGAAGCCCTGTTCTACGACAGCGTGGCACCCGGGGCCGAGCTGGCCACCGGCCTGCAGAAAGCGCTGGACGAAGCGATCGCAAAGCTCCCCATTCCCAAGGTCATGAGCTACCAGCTCGAGACCGACTGCGAACTCCCCGGCTGGAGCAGCGTGAACTTCGTGCGCCCGGCGCACGGCCTCGTGGCCTTGCACGGCAGCAGCGTGGTGCCGGTCAAGGCGCTGGGTTTGACGTCGGGCAACACCACGCAAGGCCACCGCTTTGAAGCCGCGGTGTCGCCGGTGGTGTTGAAAGACGCCGACAGCTACGCCGCCACGCTGGCGAAAGACGGCGCGGTGATCGCGTCGTTTGCCGAGCGCAAGGCCGAGATCGCGCGCCAGCTGGCCGCTGCCGCCGCGAAGGTGGGCGGTGGCTGCCGGCCGATTGAAGACGACGCGCTGCTGGACGAGGTGACGGCACTGGTCGAGCGGCCCAACGTGCTCATCTGCGAATTCGAGCCACAGTTCCTCGACGTGCCGCAGGAATGCCTGATCCTCACGATGAAGGCCAACCAGAAGTACTTCCCGCTGCTGGATGCGCAGGGCAAGCTGACCAACCGGTTTCTCGTGGTCAGCAACATCAGCCCGGCCGACGCGAGTGCGGTGATCGGCGGCAACGAGCGCGTGGTGCGCCCGCGCCTGGCGGACGCCAAATTCTTCTTCGACCAGGACCGCAAGAAAACGCTGGCCTCGCGCGTCGAAGGACTGGGCAAGGTGGTCTATCACAACAAGCTGGGCACGCAGGGCGAGCGCACGGAGCGCGTGCGCGCCATCGCGCGGGCCATTGGCCAGCAGCTGGGCGGCGACGTGCTCGCGGCAAGCGCCGACACCGCCGCGCAACTGGCCAAGACCGACCTGCTCACCGACATGGTGGGCGAGTTCCCGGAGCTGCAAGGGATCATGGGCGGCTACTACGCGCGCCACGACGGGCTGACCGAAGACATCGCCTTCGCAATCGAAGACCACTACCGCCCGCGCTTCGCCGGCGACGAGCTGCCGCGCAACACCACCGGCGTGGTGGTGGCGCTGGCCGACAAGCTGGAGACGCTTATGGGTTTGTTCGGCATTGGTCAGCGCCCCACCGGAGACAAAGATCCGTTTGCGTTGCGCCGGCATGCGCTGGGTGTGATCCGCTTGGTGATTGAGTGCAGATTGATGTTGTCAGCCAACACGCTGGTAAATACCGCGTTTGACGCGTTTCCTCGTGGATTCTCAGACGCTGGCACGGATGTTCTTGAGTTCATGTCGGAGCGTCTTGAGGGCTATTGCCGCGAATCGGGCTACTCTGCCGCTGAGGTCGATGCGGTGGTTGGTTCTGGCCGATGGATCGGTCTTGCCGTTGTGCCGCAGTTGCTGGCTGCCGTGCGTGCCTTTGCCGCCCTGCCCGAAGCTCCAGCCCTGGCTGCCGCCAACAAGCGCATTGGCAACATCCTCAAGAAGTCAGAGGGCGAGGTGGCTGCAACGGTGAATGCCTCCGCGCTGGTCGAGCCGGCCGAGAAGGATCTCTTCGCTGCCATGCAGGCCACCGTGCCCGCCGCCAAAGCCCGGTTCGACGCGGGCGACTACACCGGCTCGCTGCAAGCGCTCGCGGCCCTGCGCGCGCCGGTCGACGCGTTCTTCGACGGTGTGATGGTCAACGCTGACGACCCCGCGCTCAAGGCCAACCGCCTGGGTTTGCTCAAGCAGTTGCACGAAGCCATGAACCGAGTGGCCGATCTCTCACGCCTCGCCACCTGAGACCACCCATGAAGCTCCTCATCCTCGACCGCGACGGCACGCTCAACCGCAGCCGCGACGACTACGTCGCCTCGCCGGACGAGTGGGAGGCCTTGCCCGGTGCGCTCGAGGCGGTGGCGCGGCTCAACCACGGGGGCTGGCGCGTTGTGCTGGCCACCAACCAGTCCGGCATCGGGCGTGGGCTGTTCGACATGGCCTCGCTCAACGCCATCCACGCCAAGATGCACCGCCAGCTGGCTGCGGCGGGTGCGCGTGTGGAAGCGGTGTTTTTCTGTCCCCACGCACCGGAAGACGCGTGCGCCTGCCGCAAGCCTGCCCCGGGCCTGTTTGTGCAGATCGGTGCGCGCTTTGGTGTGCCCATGGCCTCGGTTCACGCCGCCGGTAATGCGATGCGGCATGTGCGCGCCGCGGCGGCGGCGGGCTGTCGCACCCATTTGCTGATGACGGGCAAGTCCGAACACCTGCGGGGCCGCCTGGGCCAGGGCTCGGACGCCGACCTGGCCGCGCTCGCGCCCGACGTGCCGCCCGGTACCCATCCCCACGACGACCTCGGCGCCTTTGCCGACTGGCTGCTCGCGCAGCCCACCACCCCCTGACCCTCCGACGCCATGATCCTCATCAACCTGCTGCGCTCCGTCCTGCACACCCTGTTCATGGCGGTGACGGTGGTGCCCTGGGCGATCGCCGTGCTGGTGACCGCGCCCTTTCTCAACAGCATGCAGATCTACTGGCTGTGCGCGGGCTGGCTCAAGCTGGCGGTGAGCAGCGGCAAGCTCATGCTGGGCATCCGCAATGAGGTGATCGGCTTTGAGAACCTGCCGGTGGGCAGCACCGCACCGGCCATCCTGCTGCTCAAGCACCAGTCCACCTGGGAAACGTTTTGCATGCCCACGCTGATGCCGCACCCGCTGGCCTACGTGTTCAAGAAGGAGCTGCTCTACGTGCCGTTCTTTGGGTGGGCGATGGGCCGCATGGACATGATTCACATCGACCGCAGCAAGCGCGCGCAGGCGTTCAGCAAGGTGGTCGAGCAAGGCCAGCGGCTGCTCAACCAGGGCACGTGGGTGATCATGTTTCCCGAGGGCACGCGCATCCCGCGTGGGCAAAAGGGCACCTACAAGAGCGGCGGCACGCGGCTGGCTTGTGAAACCGGCGCCCCGGTGATCCCCATTGCCGTGACCTCGGCGAAATGCTGGCCGCGCAAGGCCTTCATCAAGAAGCCGGGCACGGTGGAGTTCTCGATCGGCAAGCCCATTCCGAGCCAGGGCCGCGAGCCCGACGAGCTCATGCGCGAAGTCGAGGCCTGGATCGAAGCGGAAATGCGCCGGCTCGATCCCGAGGCGTATCCCGCCGCCTGAGCATCGCCATGCAGCGCTTCGTGCAACTGGCGCTCGATTTTCTCGGCGGCCCCACACCAGAGCCGCTGCGCCCCGCACCCACGCCACCCGTGGTGGCGGTGGCTGCGTCGCCTGCGTTGCCCATGAGCCAGGTGTTTCAGCCCGCCGCCTGGCACCACCCGCGCGCCAACCGCATGCTGCGGCTGGGTGCGTGCGATGTGGCCTACGAATTCAAGCGCGGCAAACGCCGCACCATCGGCCTGTCGGTCAGCACCGACGGGCTGAGCGTGAGCGCGCCGCGCTGGACGCCGGTGGGCGAGGTGGAGGCTTTGTTGCACGACAAGTCGGCCTGGGTGCTGGAGAAGCTGCAACACGCGCGAGCCCGTGCCGGTGAGATGGAGCAGGCGCGCATCCGTTGGGCCGATGGCGTCGAGTTCGACTACCTGGGCGAGCGCATTCGCCTCGTGCTGGACCCGGCGCACACGTTCAAGCAGGTGGGCGCGGTGTTCCAGCCGGCCACGCCGGCCACGGGCCTGGCGACCTTGCACCTGGGCCTGGCGCGCAGCGCGCTGGAGCCGCAGATTCGCGATGCAGCGCAGGCCTGGCTGATGAAGCAGGCCAAGGCGCTTTTCACCCAGCGGCTGGACCACTTTGCGCCGCAGCTGGGCGTGCGCTACAGCAAGCTGCGCCTGTCCAGCGCCGGCACCCGCTGGGGCAGCGCGAGCGCGGACGGCTCCATCCGCCTGAACTGGCGCCTGATCCACCTCAAGCTGGACATGATCGACTACGTGGTGGTCCACGAACTCAGCCACCTGCACCACATGGACCACAGCCCGCAGTTCTGGGACGTGGTGGCCAGCGTGATGCCCGACCACGCGCAGCGCCGCCGCGCCCTGCGCCAGGCCGCCGTTCCGCTGGACGTCTGAGGCGCCGGCCCCCGGGGCTCGGCCAGGGTGATTCCGCTAAGATCGCCGCCTGACGTTGACGTAAACGTCAATAACAGGGCCTGAACCCATGGCAACGAACCCGACCTACACCATCAGCGATCTGGCGCGCGAGTTCGACCTGACCACCCGTGCCATCCGCTTCTATGAAGACATGGGCCTGCTGCAGCCGCAGCGCGAAGGCCCGGGCGGCCGCAACCGCGTCTACAGCTCGCGCGACCGCACGCGCCTGAAACTCACCCTGCGCGCCAAGCGCCTGGGGCTGTCTTTGACCGAGGCCAAGGACATCATCGACACCTACGACAGCCCGCGCGACACCGGGCCGCAGCTGCGCAAGTTCCTGACCGTGCTCGGCGACCACCGGCGTCAGCTGGAAGAGCAGATGGCCGACCTCGTGGCCAACCTGGACGAGGTCAAGACCCACGAGAAAGAGGCGCGCGCCTTGCTGGGCAAGATCGAAAAAGGCGCCAAGGGCTGACGGGCGCGGTTAAGCTGGCCGCCTTCTTGAAAGGGCTTGGTCATGTCGCTTGTTGCCAGTGTTGTCGTCGCGCTCGTCGCCCTGCTGCACTTCTATTTTCTGGTGCTGGAGATGTTCCTGTGGGACAAACCGGCCGGCATGCGGGCCTTTGGCCAGACGCCGCAATCGGCCGCTGCCACCAAGGTCCTCGCAGCCAACCAGGGGCTTTACAACGGCTTTCTGGCCGCAGGCCTGCTCTGGGGGCTCTGGCTGGGCCCGGCCGGCTTCGGGGTGAAGGTGTTCTTCCTGCTGTGCGTGCTGGTGGCGGGCCTCTATGGTGCGGCCACGGCGAGCCGCAAGATTTTGTTCGTGCAGGCGCTGCCCGCCGCCGTGGGCTTGGTGCTGGTGTTTCTCAGTCGGGGTGCGGTGGCGTGAGCGGCCAGACGACGCGGCCCTGGCCGGCGTCGTTCAGCCGTGCCACGAACGCATCGGCATTCCCTTCAGGCAGCCGCAGCGCCACGCTCACCCCGTCGCCGTGCGTGGCGTCCAGCAACACAGCGTCGTGGGCATCGAGTTCGCGGCGCAGCCAGCCCTCCAGCGCGTAAGGCAGCACGCAGCGCAGCTCGCGCCAGCGGACCACGGGTACCTTGTGCGCCTGCAGCAGGGCCTGGGCCACGCTGTCGGTGTAGGCGCGCACGAGGCCGCCAGCACCCAGTGGCGTGCCGCCGTAGTAGCGCACCACCGTGGCCAGCACGCCGTCCAGCTCCTGGTGGCGCAGCACCTCCAGCATGGGCCGCCCGGCCGTGCCACCGGGCTCACCATCGTCGTTGGCGGCCGAATGCCCGCCCGCCATCAAGGCCCAGCAGACGTGGGTGGCAGTCGGGTGCTGCATGCGCAGCCCGGCCACGCGTTGCAGCGCCGCAGCGCGGTCGGCCATGGGCTCCACACAGCCGATGAAGCGGCTCTTCTTGATGACGCTTTCGCTGTGAACCGGCGCAGAGAGGGTGAAGGGCATGGGCTCTGGAGCATAGCCGCGCCAACTGCCGGATTGGCCGTTTCCAGAATTGACGTTTACGTAAACGTAAACGTAGAATCGCGGGGCCTTGCCCACACCGGAACTCCTCTTGAATTCACCCGCTTTCGAGCCGCGCCATCCCGGCTTTGACACCCGCACGCGCGAGAGCTTTGCGCGGCAGGCCGCCATGCGCACGCTGGGTGCCACGCTCGCGTCGGTCGTGCCCGGGCGTGTGACCATCGAGTTGCCGTGGTCGGAGCCCCTGACGCAGCAACACGGCTTTCTGCACGCGGGCATGGTCGCCACGGCGCTCGATTCGGCGTGTGGCTACGCCGGCTTCACGCTCATGCCCGAAGAGGCGGCCGTGCTCACCATCGAGTTCAAGATCAACCTGCTCGCGCCGGCCCAAGGCGAACGTTTCCGCATGGTTGGCACCGTGATCAAGCCGGGGCGCACCGTCACGGTGTGCGAAGGCCATGCCTATGCCATCGACGGCGGGCGAGAAAAGCTGATCGCCACCATGGGCTGCACCCTGATGGCCGTGGTCGGCCGCGACAATATCCAGGGCCGAGCGAACGCGGCCCCCCACACCACCCGGAGACCTGACCCATGAACAACCTGCCCGGCCTCAACTTTCAGCTCGGGGAAGACATCGACGCCTTGCGCGATGCCGTGCGCGACTTCGCGCAAGCCGAGATCGCGCCGCGCGCGGCCGAGATCGACCGCACCGACCAGTTCCCCATGGACACCTGGCGCAAGATGGGCGAACTCGGCGTGCTCGGCATCACCGTGCCCGAGCAGTACGGCGGCGCCAACATGGGCTACCTGGCGCACATGATCGCGATGGAAGAAATCTCCCGCGCATCGGCCAGCGTGGGGCTGTCGTACGGCGCGCACAGCAACCTGTGCGTGAACCAGATCAACCGCAACGGCACCGATGCGCAAAAGGCCAAGTACCTGCCCAAGCTCATCAGCGGCGAGCACGTGGGCGCGCTGGCCATGAGCGAACCGGGCGCGGGCTCGGACGTCATCAGCATGAAGCTCAAGGCCGAGGACAAGGGTGGCTACTACCTGCTCAACGGCAACAAGATGTGGATCACCAACGGCCCGGACGCCGACACGCTCGTGGTGTACGCCAAGACCGAGCCCGAGATGGGTGCGCGCGGCGTCACCGCCTTCCTGATCGAGAAGGGCATGAAGGGTTTTTCCATTGCGCAGAAGCTCGACAAGCTGGGCATGCGCGGCAGCCACACCGGCGAGCTGGTGTTCCAGAACGTCGAAGTGCCCGAGTCGCACATCCTGGGCGGCCTGAACAACGGCGCCAAGGTGCTCATGAGCGGGCTGGACTACGAGCGCGCCGTGCTCACCGGCGGGCCGCTGGGCATCATGCAGTCGGTCATGGACAACGTGATTCCCTACATCCACGACCGCAAGCAGTTTGGCCAGAGCATTGGCGAGTTCCAGCTCATCCAGGGCAAGGTGGCCGACATGTACACCGTGCTGCAGGCCGCGCGCAGCTTCGCCTACACGGTGGCCAAAAACCTCGACCTGCTGGGCACCGGGCACGTGCGCCAGGTGCGCAAGGACTGCGCCTCCGTCATCCTCTGGACCGCCGAGAAGGCCACCTGGATGGCGGGCGAAGGCGTTCAGATCTTCGGCGGCAACGGCTACATCAACGAGTACCCGCTGGGCCGCCTCTGGCGCGACGCGAAGCTCTACGAAATCGGCGCGGGCACGAGCGAGATCCGCCGCATGCTGATTGGCCGTGAACTGTTTGCCGAAACCTGCTGAAGCGCCCTCTAAGATCGCCGCATGACCTCCGAACTCAACGATCTCTTCCAGCGCAACCGCGTCTGGGCCGCCGACATGGTGGCCACACGGCCCTCGTTCTTCACCGACCTGCTCGCGCAGCAGAGCCCGCAGTACATGTGGATCGGCTGCTCCGACAGCCGCGTGCCCGCCAACCAGATCACCGGCCTGGCGCCGGGCGAGGTGTTCGTGCACCGCAACGTGGCCAACGTGGTGGTGCCCACCGACCTGAACTGCCTCTCGACCATCCAGTACGCGGTGGACATGCTCAAGGTGCAGCACCTGATGGTGGTGGGGCACTACGGCTGCGGCGGCGTGCAGGCCGCGCTGCGCGACGTGCGCGTGGGCCTGGCCGACAACTGGTTGCGCCACATCAAGGACGTGCGCGACCGCCATGCGCCGCTGCTGGCCGCCACGCCCGAGCAGCACCGCGCCGACGTGCTGTGCGAGCTCAACGCCATCGAGCAGGTGATGAACGTGGCCCAGACCACCGTGGTGCAGGACGCCTGGGCACGCGGCCAGCCGCTCACGCTGCACGGCTGGGTGTACGGCCTGCGCGACGGCCTGCTGCACGACATGCACATGACCGTGGACAGCAAGGCGCAGATCGAAGCGGTCTACCGTGCCGCTGTGGCCGGCGTGGGCGCCGTGCGCCAGAGCTGAGCCTGCAGGGCCACGTGGTGCAACCGCGCGTGGCCGCTGTCGTCGTGCAAAACGTTTTCACCCGAACGCGCGAGGTGCCTGAAGGCGCACGCGCTGGCCTGAAGCTTTTACCCCCTTACCCAGGAGATTGACCATGTCCCTCGCAGATCCCATCGTCATCGTCGGCGCCGCGCGCACGCCCATGGGCGCCTTTCAGGGCGACTTCGCCAGCCAGTCGGCGCACGACCTCGGTGGCGCAGCCATCCAGGCCGCCGTGCAGCGCGCGGGCGTGGACCCGGCGCAGGTGGACGAGGTGTTGTTCGGCAACTGCCTGATGGCGGGCCAGGGCCAGGCGCCCGCGCGCCAGGCGGCGTTCAAGGGTGGCCTGCCCAAGTCCGCCGGGGCGGTGACGCTCTCCAAGATGTGCGGCTCGGGCATGAAGGCCACCATGCTCGCGCACGACATGCTCGCCGCCGGCAGCGCCACCGTGATGGTGGCCGGCGGCATGGAGAGCATGACCAACGCGCCCTACCTGCTGCAGAAAGGCCGTGGCGGCTACCGCATGGGCCACGACAAGGTGTACGACCACATGATGCTCGACGGCCTGGAAGACGCCTACGAGCCGGGCCGCTCCATGGGTACCTTTGGCGAAGACTGCGCCGCCAAGTACAGCTTCACCCGCGAGCAGCAGGACGCGTTCGCCATTGCCTCGGTGACGCGCGCCAAGGCCGCCACCGAAAGCGGTGCCTTCGCCGCCGAGATCACGCCCGTCACCGTGAAGGACCGCAGCGGTGAGCGCGTGGTGAGCACCGACGAAGGCCCGGGCAAGGTCAAGCTCGACAAGATCCCGGCGCTCAAGCCCGCGTTCAAGAAAGACGGCACCATCACCGCCGCCTCCAGCTCGTCCATCAACGACGGCGCCGCCGCGCTGGTGTTGATGCGCGAGTCCACCGCAAAGCAGCTCGGTGCGAAGCCGCTGGCGCGCATCGTCGGCCACGCCACGCACGCGCAGGAACCCAACTGGTTCGCCACCGCCCCCGTCGGCGCCACCCAGAAGCTGCTGGCCAGCACCGGCTGGGCGGTGGGCGACGTGGACCTGTGGGAGATCAACGAAGCTTTTGCCGTGGTGCCCATGGCGCTCATGGCCGAGCTGAACATTGCGCACGACAAGGTCAACGTGAACGGCGGTGCCTGCGCCCTGGGCCACCCCATCGGTGCCAGCGGCGCGCGCATTCTGGTCACGCTGTTGCATGCGCTGCAGGCGCGTGGCGGCAAGAAGGGTGTGGCCACCCTGTGCATCGGCGGCGGCGAGGCCACGGCCATGGCCATCGAGCTGGTGTAAGCCGCGCCACCCATGAACACCGTTCTCGTGATCGGCGCGTCCCGGGGCATTGGCCTCGAATTCGTGCACCAGTACCTGGAGGCGGGGGAGCGCGTGATCGCCACCGCGCGCGACGAAGCCGGGCTGGAGCGCCTGCGCGCGCTCGGTGCCGAGCCCCTGCGCCTGGACGTGGCCGATCCGGCCAGCGTGAGCGGCCTGGCGTGGGCGCTCGATGGCGAGGAGCTGAACGTGGCGCTGTATGTGGCCGGTGTGATCGAGCGCCCCGATGCGCTCACGCCGCCTACGCGCGAGGCCTTTGACCGCGTGATGCACACCAACGTGCTGGGCGCCATGCAGGCCATGCCGCAGGTGATGCCAGGCGTCGAGGCCGCCAGCGGCGTGTGGGGCGTGCTCTCCAGCGCCATGAGCCAGATCGGCGCGGTACCAGCCAGCAACGCCTGGCTCTACCGCGTGAGCAAGGCCGCGCTGAACATGGCCGTGGCCAGCGCGCGGCACAGCTACCCGAAAGCCACCTGCGTCGCGCTCGACCCCGGCTGGGTGCAGACCGACATGGGCGGCCAGACCGCGCCCGTGACGGTGGAGGACAGCGTGAGCGGTTTGCGCCGCGTGCTGCAGTCGCTCACGCGCGAAGACAACGGCCGGCTCATCCACCACGACGGGCGCCGCGCCGCCACCTGGTGAGCCCTTGCAAGGACACAACCCATGCCACTGAACCAAGACCAACGCATGATCCGCGACGCGGTGCGCAGCTTTGCCCAGGAGCAGCTGTGGCCGCACGCCGCCCGGTGGGACAAGGAGCACCACTTTCCCAAAGACGTGCACCAGGGCCTGGCCGAGCTGGGCGCCTACGGCATCTGTGTGCCCGAAGCGCTGGGGGGCGCGGGGCTGGACTACGTGACGCTGGCGGTGGTGCTCGAAGAAATCGCCGCGGGCGACGGCGGCACCAGCACGGCGATCTCGGTCACCAACTGCCCGGTCAACGCCATCCTCATGCGCTATGGCAACGCGGCGCAGCAGGAACAATGGCTGCGCCCGCTGGCCGCCGGCCAGATGCTCGGCGCGTTCTGCCTCACCGAACCCCACGTGGGCAGCGACGCCTCGGCCCTGCGCACCACGGCCGTCAAGCAGGGCGGGGAGTACGTGATCAACGGCGTCAAGCAGTTCATCACCAGCGGCAAGAACGGCCACGTGGCGATCGTGATCGCCGTGACGGACAAGGGCGCGGGCAAGAAGGGCATGAGCGCGTTCCTCGTGCCCACCGCCACGCCGGGCTATGTGGTGGCGCGGCTGGAAGACAAGCTGGGCCAGCACAGCAGCGACACGGCGCAGATCAATTTCGAGAACTGCCGTATCCCGGCAGAGAACCTGATCGGCGCGGAGGGCGAGGGCTACAAGATCGCGCTCTCGGCGCTGGAAGGCGGGCGCATCGGCATCGCCGCGCAAAGCGTGGGCATGGCACGCAGCGCGTTCGATTGCGCGCTCACCTACGCCAAACAGCGAGAGAGCTTTGGCCAGCCCATCTTCAACCACCAGGCCGTGGGGTTCCGGCTGGCCGAGATGGCCACGCAGATCGAGGTGGCGCGCGCCATGGTGCACCACGCGGCAGCGCTGCGCGACGCCGGCGAGCCCTGCCTGAAAGAGGCCGCCATGGCCAAGCTGTTTGCCAGCGAAATGGCCGAAAAGGTGTGCTCGGATGCGATCCAGGTGCACGGCGGCTACGGCTATGTGAGCGACTTCCCGGTGGAGCGCATCTACCGCGACGTGCGGGTGTGCCAGATTTACGAGGGCACGTCGGACGTGCAGAAAATCCTGATCCAGCGCGCGCTCGCCTGAGCCGGCCGGCAGGTACCATCGCGCTCCATATGAACATCATCATCCTGGGCGCAGGGCGCGTTGGCGAGAGCGTCGCGGAGAGCCTGGTCTCCGAGCAGAACGACATCACCGTGATCGACATGGACCCGGCCCGGCTGCGCAGCCTCGAAGAGCGGCTGGACCTGCGTGGCGTGGTGGGCAACGGCATTCAGCCCTCGGTGCTGCGAGAAGCCGGCGTGAAGGACGCAGACATGGTGATCGCCTGCGCCGCCGCCGACGAGACCAACCTCGTGGTCTGCAACGTGGCCCACGATGTGTTCAACGTGCCCACCACCATTGCGCGCCTGCGCTCGCCCGAGTTCACCGAAGGCGAAGAAGAGGGCGAGCACCTCGCGCGCACCAGCTTTTCGGTCAGCCACGTGATCTGCCCCGAAGAGTCGGTGATGCGCTACATCCACCAGCTCATCAGCTACCCCGAGGCCTTGCAGGTGCTTGAATTCGCCGACGGTCGCGCCAGCCTGATCGCGGTGCGGGCGGCACACGGCGGCGCGCTGGTGGGCCACACCATTGGCGAGATCCGTGAGCGCTTTCCGCAGGCCGAGATGCGCGTGGTGGCGCTCTACCGGCTCGACGCCGAAATGGAGGCCACGCCGCAGACGCGCATCCTGGCGGGCGACGAGGTGTTCGTGCTGGCCGACACGCAGAAGATCCGGCAGGTGCTCGGTGCGGTCCACAACATCGACAAGCCGGTGCGCCGGCTCATGATCGCGGGCGGCGGCAAGGTCGGCCTGCGTCTGGCGCGCAGCCTGGAAGGGCAGTGCGAGGTCAAGATCATCGAGCGCGACATCAAGCGCTGCGAGTACCTGGCCAGCCAGCTGCCGTCGAACCTGCTGATCCTCAATGGCGACGGCGCCGATGAAGACCTGCTGCTGGACGAGAACGTGGGCGAGATGGACATGTTCCTCGCGCTCACCAGCGACGACGAGGACAACATCATGTCGGCCATGCTGGCCAAGCGCCTGGGTGCCGGGCGGGTGATGTCGCTCATCAACCGCCGGGCCTACGCCGACATGATGCAGGGCAGCACCATCGACATCGCGATTTCGCCGTCGCAAACGGTGATTGGCGAGCTGCTCACCCACCTGCGCCGCGGCGACGTGGCGGCCGTGCACAGCCTGCGCCGCGGGGCGGCCGAAGCGCTCGAAGGCATCGCGCGCGGCGACGCGAAAACCAGCAAGCTGGTGGGCCGCAAGGTGCAGGAGATCAAGCTGCCCAAGGGCACGCGCATTGGCGCCATCGTGCGCGGCGAGGGGCGCAAGTCCGAGGTGCTCATGCCGCACCACGACACCGTGATCGAACCCGACGACCACATCATCATCTTCATTCCCCACAAGCGCCTGGTGCGCGAGGTGGAGAAGCTGTTCCAGGTCAGCGCCACCTTTTTTGGTTGAGGCTTTCCGTGCACAGCCTGCTGCCCGTCCTCGCCGTCTTCTCGCGCATTCTTCTGGCGTTCGCCCCGGCCTTTCTGGTGCCGCTGGCGTGGGCCTGGTTCCTTGACGCACAACACCACGCGCTGGTGTGGGCCTATGGCTTTGCGTTCACGGCCCTCTGTGGCGCCGCCCTGTGGCGTGTGACCCGAAAGTTCCGGCGCGAGCTGCAGGCCAAGGACGGTTTCCTGCTGGTCAACCTGGTGTGGACGCTGCTGCCCGCATTTGCCGCGCTGCCGCTGATGTTCACCGTGCCCGGCATCGACTGGACCAAGGCCTACTTCGAGTCCATGAGCGCACTCACCGCCACCGGCGCCACGGCCCTGGTGGGGCTGGACGACCTGCCGGTCTCGGTGAACGTGTGGCGCTGCTTTCTGCAGCTGCTCGGCGGCCTGGGCATCATGCTGCTGGTGGTGGCGGTGCTGCCGCTGCTGGGGCTGGGCGGCGTGCAGCTCTACCGCGCCGAAACGCCCGGCCCCATGAAAGACGCCAAGTTCACGCCGCGCATTGCCGAAACGGCGCGCGGCTTGTGGGGGGTGTACGTCCTGTTTTCCGTGGCCTGCATGCTGGCCTACCGCTGGGCCGGCATGAGCTGGCCCGATGCCTTCATGCACATGTGCACCACCATGGGCCTGGGCGGCTTTTCCTCGCACGACGCGAGCTTTGGCTACTGGGACTCGCACGCCATCGAAGGCGTGGCCACGGTGTTCATGGCGCTGGCCGGTGTGAGCTTCATGCGCTATTTCATCGTGCTGCGCCACCGCACCTTGCGCCCGCTCATCAACGACCGGGAGATCCGCACCTACGTGGTGGTGCTGGCGGTGTCCATCGTGATCGTGGCGCTCCTGCTGGCAGCGCACAACGTGGTCGACAGCTTCCCCGAGGCGTTGCGCACCGCCGCGTTCCACGTGGTGTCGGTGGCGACCACCACCGGCTACGCCTCCACCGACTATGCGCAGTGGCCCGTGTTTGCCCCGGTGCTGCTGCTGTTTCTGGGGTGTTTCGTGTCGTGCGCCGGTTCCACGGGCGGGGGCATCAAGCTGGTTCGCATGGTGTTGCTGGTCAAGCAGGCGCGGCGCGAACTGGTGCGCATCATCCATCCGCGTGTGGTCAACCCGGTGACGCTCAGCGGCGTCGTCATGCCCACGTCGGTCATGACCGCGGTGCTGGGCTACATGCTGATCTACGGTGCCGCGACCATGGGCCTGACCATGGTGCTGCTGTTCACGGGGCTGGACATCGTCACGGCGTTTTCGGCGGTGGTGGCCACGGTCAACAACATCGGCCCGGGCCTGGGCGAGGTCGGGCCGGCGAGCAACTTCGGTGTGCTGAGCACCGTGCAGATCTGGGTGCTGTCCTTTGCCATGCTGCTGGGCCGGCTGGAGCTGCTCACGGTGCTGGTGTTGTTCACCGGCCACTTCTGGAGGAAGTAGGCCCACCCCTGCGCCGCGCTTTCAGCGCCTCACCCCCTCAAGGCCCCTCGAGGGGGCGGTGACTTCGGACCGGCGGAGCCGGATCCTTGTCACCCCTGGAGGGCGCCACGTGGTGCGTGGCGTTTCTGCTGTCCCTTCAGCTTCGGGCGGGGATGTTCAGGCCGCGTTGCACGGCGGGGCGTTGTTCAAACGCTTCGATCGCGCGCGCCAGGTTCGGGAAGTCGGCAAAGCCGACGAGCTCGCCCGCGCCGTAGAAGCCGACGAGGTTGCGCACCCAGGGCCAGGTGGCGATGTCGGCGATGGTGTAGTCCTCGCCCATGAGCCAACTGCGGCCTTCCATGCGCTGGTTGAGCACACCGAGCAGGCGGCGGGTTTCACTGGCGTAGCGGTCGCGCGGGCGCTTGTCCTCAAAGTCCTTGCCGGCGAATTTGTGGAAAAAGCCGAGCTGGCCGAACATGGGGCCCACGCCGCCCATCTGGAACATCAGCCACTGCAGGGTTTCGTAGCGGGCGGCGGGGTCTTTGGGCAGGAACTGCCCGGTCTTCTCGGCCAGGTAGATCAGGATCGCGCCCGACTCGAACAGCGCGAGCGGCTGGCCGTGGGGGCCGTTCGGGTCGAGGATCGCCGGGATCTTGTTGTTGGGGTTGAGCGAGAGGAAGGCGGTCGACATCTGGTCGTTGCGCTCGAAGCTCACCAAGTGGGGCTCGTAGGGCAGGCCGGTTTCTTCCAGCAGGATCGAGACCTTCACGCCGTTGGGCGTGGGCAGTGAATACAGCTGCAGGCGATCGGGGTGCGTGGCGGGCCACTTCTGGGTGATGGGAAAGGTGTCAAGCGTGCTCATGGGCGGTCCTTGAAGTCGGGGCGGAAGCGGCCATTGGAACACCGCGCGCGCATGCCCCCACCCTTGCAAGGGACTCGATAATCGCTGCGCCATGCCCTCGATCAAAGACCCTTGCCCTTGCGGCCGTGCCCTGGCCTTCGCCGCCTGTTGCGGCCGCTACCTCGGCAGCGGCGTGCCCGCGCCGGATGCCGAGTCGCTCATGCGCTCGCGCTACACCGCGTTCGTGCGCGGCGATGTGGCGCACCTGCTCGCCACCTGGCACGCGAGCCGCCGCCCCGCCTCTCTCGATCTGGATGCCGGCGTCAAATGGCTGGGGCTGGACGTGAAGCGGCACCGCGCGCTGGATGCCGACCACGCCGAGGTCGAGTTCGTGGCGCGCTCCCGCGTGCAGGGGCGCGGCCAGCGCCTGCACGAGCGCAGCCGCTTCGTGCGCGAGGACGGCTGGTGGTTCTATGTGGATGGCGACGTGGACGCCTGAGCGCGCCCGAGCCACAGCGACAGGATGGCATGCAGCTCGGCCACGTTCAGGGGCTTGTGCATCACCAGGTAGCCTTCGTTTTCGGCCTGCAGCAGATCCGGTGAGTGGAACTCGCCGCTGACCATGGCGCCGCCGGCGTGCGGGCAGCGTTGCAGCAAGACCTGCAGGATGTCGAAGCCACTCTCGCCCGAGCGCAGGCGCTGGTCGCAGAAGATGGCGTCGGGCACGAAGCCGTCGTCCAGGTGCTGCAGGGCTTCCGTGGCGTTGGTGGCGTAGCGGCCCGTCACGCTCCAGCCATCGAGCAGCACCTGCCAGGCGGTGATGACCTGTGGGTCGTCGTCCAGCACGAGGCAGCGGCCCGAGAGCTTGCGCAGGAGCGGCGCCTGCGCGGGCGCCTCGGTCCTGTCCGCGGTGCTCTGTGGTTCGTCGGTGTGCGGGCAGGCGGGCAGGCGCAGCCAGAAGCGCGAACCCTGCCCCAGCCGCGATGAAAACCCCAGCGGTGCGTCCATGAGCTTGGCGCAGCGCGCCACCACCGCCAGCCCCAGGCCATGGCCCGCGGTGTCGAGGCGCCAGGCGTGCTGGTTGCGAAAGTACGGCGAGAAGATCTGCGCGCTCTCTTCCGCCGCAATGCCCACGCCGGTGTCCCACACCTCCAGCTGCCAGTGCGCCTCGCGGCGCCGCCAGCCGATCAGGATGCCGCCGCGCTCGGTGTAGCGCAGGGCGTTGTGCACGAGGTTGACCAGCGCCTGCCGCAGCAGGGCAGCGTCGGCCCACACCACGGCGTCGGTGCGCGTGGGGTGCATGCGCAGTTGCAGGCCACGCTGGCTGGCCTGCTCGCGGAACATCACCACGGTGTCGCGCACCAGCCGCTGCAGCGACACCGGAGCGGCGCGCTGCGTGATGATGCCGGCCTCCAGTTTGGTGAGGTCGAGCAGCGAGGTGAACATCAGGTTCATCGAGCCCATGCCGTTGCGCAGGTCGCCCAGCAGCGGCGCGAGCGCGTCATCGCGGTTGCGCTGGGCAATGGCTTCCACCAGCATCGACATGGCGTGGATGGGTTGGCGCAGGTCGTGGCTGGCGGTGGAGAGAAAGAGGTTTTTTTCCTGCAGGGCGGTTTCGGCGCTTTCCCGAGCGACCTGGAGTTGCGCGATCAGCTGGCGGCTGCGCGCTTCCAGCCGCACCTGCCTCACGAAGAAATGGTGCGCCGACAGGGCATCGCGGTAGATGGCCAGGGCAAAGAGCAGGGCGAGCGGGATGACGTAGTGCCAATGCTCGGGAAAGGCCCAGATGCTCAGCACCGTGCAGGTCAGCCAGCCACTGCAGAAGAAGCGCACAAACACGCTCAGCGAGGCGTTCTGGTGGGTGGCGTTGCCCGCCGTGATGGCGGCGATCGAAACGTAAAGCAACAGCTGGAATTCGTAGGAGGCGCGCCCCGCGGTCAGCAGCACGGCGGTGCTCAGGCCCGCGCCGTGCACCAGGCCCATGAGCTCCATGCGCGGCAGCCATTTGCGCACCAACTGTTCGGCGTCCAGTGTGCGCATGTCGTGTGCGTGGCGGCGTTGCGCGAACTGCAGGACGATGGTGAACAGAAAGAAAAACACCGTCCAGATCACCAGGCCCGTGGCGTCGTGCGTGCGCGAGAAGAACCACACCAGCGGCAAGCCCACCACCGGCATCACGGCCACGCCAAAGCGGTGGCGTTCAAAGGTCAGGTTCATCAGCGGGGCGAGGCTCTCGGCCGAGAGGTCGCTGGTGTCGGGCGCGCGCAACGAGGCCAGCCAGCCGGGCAACTTGCTGTCGTCCGTGTCCATGCTCATGGGTCTTGCGGCAGCACCAGCCGGCGCCCGCGCAGGTGGGTCAGGGCTTCCATGCGCGTCTTCACGCCCAGCCGCTCCAGGATGCCGGTGAGGTGTTCCTTCACGGTGCTCTCCGTCACGCCCAGCATCAGCGCGATGCGCTTGTTGGGCAAGCCACGCATCACCAGCGCCAGGATCTCACCCTGTCGCAGGGTAAGACCCAGTTCGGTCGGTGTCACGTCCCACTCGCGAGGGCGCGGGTCCTGCGCGTCAGCCGCCGCTGGCGCCGGGTACCACTGGCCTCCGGCGAGCACGGTCACAAAGGCCTGTCCGAAGACATCGGGGGCCGCCTGTTTGTGGACAAAGCCCTGGGCGCCTGCCTGTTGCGCGCGCTGCGGGATGGACGGATCGTCGTCACCACTGATCGCCAGCCAGGGGGTGTGCGGGCATTGGGCGTGCCACTGGGTGAGCGTCTTGAGGATGCTGCCCTCGGACAGCCACACGTCGGCCAACAGCATCTGCGGGCAGCCGTGCGCGTGCATGCGCTGCTGCGCCTCGGCCCAGCGGGTGGCCACATGCACCGCCAGGTCAGGCCGCAGCGCTTGCAGGTACTGCGCCATGCCGTGGCCGACCAGCGGGTGGTCGTCCAGCACAAGGACATAGGCGTTGGGGGTGGTCATGAAGGGCGGTGGGATGCTGCGCCATCCTAACGCCGGCGACGCGCGCGGGGGACGTGGAACACCCCCACTCCAGTCGGGTTCACACGCTTGCCACGGATTTCCAGAATCTGCCTTCCCAGCGTTCAGACAGGAAGGTCACATGTTTCACAAGAGTCGGGTTTTCAAGGGTGTGTCAGGGGTTTTGTGTGTGTTGTGGTTGAGCGCCTGCGGCGGCAGCGGCAACGATGGGGGTGGTGGGTCCACACCACCCCCGCAGGGAGGCACGCCTTTGACGGTGGGGGTGCCGGGGCTGGTGGGCGACTGGCTGGAGAACGGTTGTGTGGTGTCGGGCGCCCAGTCGTTCAAACGCCTCACACGCGCCACCGACCTCAGCGCCAACAGCATCCGCTACCTCTCGGGGGTGTTCACCTATGGCAACACCACGTGCAACGGCGTGGGCAGTCTGGCGGGGCCCTCCAACCTGGGTACCGTGGTGTTCTCGCGCGCCGAGTCCAACGCGAGCGTGGCCGCCAGCTGGGGCGAGTTCACCACCGTGACCAACACGCGCTCGCAGGTCATCTGGGCCAAGAAGAGCGAGACCGTGCTGTGCCTGCTGGGTGACCAGAGCCCCTCGATCCTGCCCACGCTCAACGACGTGGCCGCCAGCCTCGTCACGCTGCCGGACTCCGCCTGCTTCACCAGGCAGTGAGGCCGTCATGGTCCAATGCGGGCCATGACATTTGAAGCGGTTCTGTTCGATTGCGACGGCGTGCTCGTGGACAGCGAGCCCATCACCAACGGCGTCTTGCGCGAGGCGCTCAACGAAAGCGGGTGGGCCCTCACCCAGGCCGAGTGCATGGAGATCTTCATCGGCAAGGCCGTGCGCGACGAGCGCGCGCGCATCGAAGCGGAAACCGGCCAGCCGCTCACCGAAGCCTGGATGAAGGCCTTCTACGACCGCCGCAACGTGCGCCTGCTGGCCGAGCTCAGGGCGGTGCAGGGCGCGGTGGAGGCGGTGGCCACCATCCACGAGCGCGTGCAGGGGCGCATTGCCTGCGCCTCCGGGGCCGACCGGCCCAAGGTGGTGATGCAGCTGGAGCTGGTGGGCCTGCTGCCGCTGTTTGGCGAGCGCGTGTTCAGCGGCCATGACCTGCCGCGCTCCAAGCCCGCGCCCGACGTGTACCTCGCCGCTGCCGCGCACCTGGGCGTGGACCCCGCGCGCTGCCTGGTGGTGGAAGACACGGCCACCGGCGCGCAGGCCGGGCTGGCCGCGGGCGCCACCGTGTGGGGCTACTGCCCGGATGGCCACGGCCGCGCGTTCGCTGGCCTGCCGGTGGCCCGCGTGTTCTCGCACATGGACGAGCTACGCGGTGCGTTCGCTGCGCCACTCGCCGGGTGAGCGCCCGGTCCAACCGCGAAACGCGCGGATGAAGCTCTTCTCGTTCTGAAACCCGCTGGCCTGCGCCACCTGCTTGATCGGGCGGCGCGTGCGCAGCAGCAGCTCGGTGGCGCGCTGGCGGCGCACCTCGTCCTTGAGCGCCTGCAGCGAGGCGCCTTCGTCCCTGAGCTGGCGGTGCAGCGTGCGCGCCGAGACGTTGAGCAGCGCGGCCAGGTCTTCCGCGTTGTGCGCGTCCAGCGGTTGTGATGCCAGCACCTGTCGCACGCGCTGCACCAGCAGCCGGTCGCGCCGGTAGGAGCGCACCGTGAGCGGCAGGGCGCGCTGCAGCAGCTGGTTCATCGCGGCCTCGTCGCGCTTGACCGGCAAGCCGAGGTAGCGCGCGTCGAAGGCCAGGGCCGCGTGCCCGGCTTCGAACGTGGCCGGCCCGTCGAACAGCACGGGGTAGGCATCCAGGTGGGGCGGGGGGCTGTACGGAAACTGGGCGCCCTGCAGCGGAATGCGCGAATCTACATACCAGCTGGCCAGGCCGTGGATGTTGCGCAGCACCGAGACCACGCAGAACTCGGTGAGCGCCTGCGGGCGGCGGTGCGCGCGCAGGGTGAGGCGGGCGGTGTCCCCCACCGTTTCCAGCGCGAGGGCGACGTCGTCGGTGATGAGGCCGTGGTGGCGGCACCAGCGCTTGAGCGCGGTGCCCAGCGTGGGGGCGGAGAGCGAGGCGCGCGCGAGCATGCCGTAGCTGCCCCAGGGCAGGGGCCGGCTGAAGCAACCCAGGCCTTCGTCGTCGAGTTCGCGCATGGCCGCGTCCGACACGGCCTCCATCTGCGCAGCGGTGATCCTGGCCCTCGGATGGCTCACTTCCTCTGGCGCAATTTGTGCCGCCTGCAAGGCCCGCACGGGATCCATGCCGCGTGCGGCGTAGGCCAGCACCATCGCCCGCACGAACGCCATGGGGGTGACGGCTGGCCCCAGACGAAGCGAGACGGCTTCGGCTGCGACGGGCGGGTGGTGTGACGAGGCGGCAGGCACGTCTGGAGTTTCCCCGCCTTTGGCGCTATTTGCAACCTGCGTGGCTGGCGTTCCCCCTGCGCCGTGTCTATCCTCCACAATGACCCGAAACACCACAACGGATGCCGCCATGCCGATCCTGGAGACACAACTCAACGCCCGCTCCGCCGACTTTCAGGCCAACGCCCAGGCCATGCAGGCGGTGGTGGACGACCTGAAGACGCAGATCGCCAAGTCCGCCCTGGGCGGCGGCGAGGCCGCCCGCGCCAAGCACACCGCGCGCGGCAAGCTGCTGCCGCGCGACCGCGTGCAGATGCTGCTGGACCCGGGCACACCTTTTCTGGAGCTCAGCCCGCTGGCCGCGCTGAACATGTACCCCGACCGCGACGGCACCGACAGCGCGCCCTGTGCCGGCGTGATCACCGGCATTGGCCGCGTGAGCGGTGTGGACTGCATGATCGTCTGCAACGACGCCACGGTGAAGGGCGGCACCTACTACCCCATGACGGTGAAGAAGCACCTGCGCGCGCAGGAGGTGGCGATGCAGAACCGCCTGATGTGCATCTACATGGTGGACTCCGGCGGCGCCAACCTGCCCAACCAGGACGACGTGTTTCCTGACCGCGACCACTTCGGCCGCATCTTCTACAACCAGGCCAACATGAGCGCCAACGGCATCGCGCAGATCGCGGTGGTCATGGGTTCGTGCACCGCGGGTGGCGCCTATGTGCCGGCCATGAGCGACGAGACCATCATCGTCAAGAACCAGGGCACCATCTTCCTGGGCGGCCCGCCGCTGGTGAAGGCGGCCATTGGCGAGATCGTGAGCGCCGAAGACCTGGGCGGCGGCGACGTGCACACGCGCCTCTCGGGCGTGGCCGATCACCTCGCGCAGAACGACGCGCACGCCATCGCGCTGGCGCGCCAGGCCGTGGCCACGCTCAACCACCGCAAGGAAGTCACCCAGGCGCTGCGCGAACCGCGCCCGCCCCGGTACGACCCCAAAGAGGTCTACGGCGTGATCCCGGTGGACACCCGCAAGCCCTACGACGTGCGCGAGATCATTGCGCGCATCGTCGACGGCAGCGAGTTCCACGAGTTCAAGGCGCGCTTTGGCGCCACGCTGGTCTGCGGCTTCGCGCACATCGAGGGCATGCCCATCGGCATCGTGGCCAACAACGGCGTGCTGTTTTCCGAGAGCGCCCAGAAGGGTGCGCACTTCATCGAGCTGTGCTGCCAGCGCAAGGTGCCACTGCTGTTCCTGCAGAACATCACCGGCTTCATGGTCGGCAAGAAGTACGAGAGCGAAGGCATCGCGCGCCACGGCGCCAAGATGGTCACCGCCGTGGCCACCGCGCAGGTGCCCAAGTTCACCGTGATCATTGGCGGCAGCTACGGCGCCGGCAACTACGGCATGTGCGGCCGCGCATACAGCCCGCGCTTCCTCTGGATGTGGCCCAACGCGCGCATCTGCGTCATGGGCGGCGAGCAGGCCGCCGGCGTGCTGGCCACCGTCAAGCGCGACGGCATCGAGGCCAAGGGCGGCACCTGGAGCGCCGAGGAAGAGGCGAAGTTCAAGCAACCCGTGCTCGACCAGTTTGCGCACCAGTCGCACCCGTACTACTCCAGCGCGCGCCTGTGGGACGACGGCGTGATCGACCCGGCGGACACGCGCCGCGTGCTCGGTCTGGCGTTGTCCGCCGCGCTCAACACGCCTATTGGCGAGCCCAGGTTCGGCGTGTTCCGGATGTGAGCATGGACGCGCACACGCACTTCACGCAGCTGGCGCGCTACAACCTGTGGGCCACACAGCGGCTGCTGGAGGCCGCGGCACCGCTGGGCGAGGCCGACTACCGGCGCGACGTGGGGCTGTTCTTCAAGAGCGTGCACGGCACGCTCAACCACCTGCTGGTGGGCGAGCACCTGCTGTGGCGGCGGCGCTTTGCCCATGGCGAGTCGCCCTCCGTGGCGCTCGACAGCGAAGCCGAGGCCGACCGTGCGCGCCTGGCGCAGGCCCTGCGGGACGGCGCTGCCGCGTGGGTTCCGCTGATCGCCAGCTGGCCCGCCGAGCGCTTCGAGGGCCGCCTGAGCTACACCAACATGCGCGGGCAGGTCATGAGTCTGCCGTTTGCCACCACGCTGGCCCACGTGTTCAACCACGGCACACACCACCGCGGGCAGATCACCGCCGCGCTCACCCAGCTGGGCCAACCTGCGCCCGAGCTGGACCTGGTGTTCTTCTTGCAGCAGACCGCCTGATTTCTCCATAACCACAAACGACGAGACAAGCCCATGACGCCCACCATCTACGACAACCCCGACCACGAGCTGCTGCGCGAGCAGGTGGCCCGCTTCCTGGCCCGCGAGGTCGAGCCGCACGCCGCCGCCTGGGAAGAGGCCGGCATGGTGCCGCGCGACGTGCTGCGCCGCATGGGCCAGGCGGGCTTGCTGGGCATTGCGTTTGAGGGCGCGTACGGCGGTGGGGATGCCGATGCCCTCACCAACCTCGTGTTCGCCGAGGCGCTGTCGCAAAGCACGTTTGCGGGTTTCATCATCACCGTGCTCGTGCACACCGACATGGCCGGCCCGCACCTGCACCACGCGGGCAATGCGGCGCAGAAGGCCAAATACCTGAACAAGGTCACGGCCGGCGAGATGATCACGGCGGTCGGCATCACCGAACCCGGCGCGGGCTCCGACGTGGCGGGCATCCGCACCTCGGCGCGCCTGGAGGGCGATGAATGGGTGCTCAACGGCACCAAGATGTTCATCACCAACGGCGTGCACGCCGACCTGTATTTCGTGGCCGCCAAGACCGGCACCGCCCGCCACGACATGACCATGTTCATCGTCGAAAAAGGCACGCCGGGTTTCAGCGTGGGACGCGCGCTCCACAAGACCGGCTGGCTCTCCAGCGACACGGCCGAACTCATCCTGGACAACGTGCGCATTCCGCAGGACAACCTGCTGGGCGAGGTGGGCAAGGGCTTCTACTCGGTGATGAAGAACTTCCAGACCGAGCGCATCGCGCTGGGCGCCATGGCCATCGGCCATTGCACGCAGGCCCTCCAGCTCACGCTGGACCACGTGCGCCAGCGCCAGGCCTTCGGCGCCACGCTGTGGGACAAGCAGACCATCCGCCACCGCATCTCGATGCTGGACGCGAAGACCCGCGCGGCGCGCCAGTTCATGTACCACTGCGCGTGGAGCGTGACGCAGGGCCACAACATCGTGCAGGAAGTCTCCATGCTCAAGGCGCTCACTGGCGAGCTGGTCAACGAAGTGGTGCAGACCTGCCAGCAGTTCCATGGCGGCATGGGCTTCATCCGCGAGACCGCCATCGAGCGGCTCTGGCGGGACGCGCGCGTGCTCGCCATCGGCGGCGGCGCTACCGAGGTGATGCTGGAAGAAGTGGCCAAGAGGTACTGATCATGAGCAACGTACTGGATGTGTCCCGCCCCAGCGCCCACGTGGCGCGCGTGTGGCTCAACCGCCCCGATGTGCGCAACGCCTTCAACGACGACGTGATCGCCGCGCTCACCGCGACCTTCACCGAGCTCTCGAAAGACGACGAGCTGCGCGTGGTCGTGCTCGGTGCGCACGGCAAGGCCTTTTGCGCCGGGGCCGACCTGAACTGGATGAAAACCATGGCCGGCTACGACTGGGAGCAGAACCGCGCCGACGCGCAGAAGCTCGCCGACATGCTCTGGACGCTGGACCAGTGCCCGGTGCCGGTGGTGGGCCGCATCCAGGGCGACTGCTATGCCGGCGGCATGGGGCTGGCCGCCATCTGCGACGTGCTGGTGGCGGTGGAAGGCGCGACCTTCTGCCTCTCGGAGGCGCGCCTGGGCCTGCTGCCCGCCACCATCAGCCCGTATGTGGCGCGCGCCCTGGGCGTGCAGGCCTCGCGGCGCTACATGGTCACGGCCGAGCGCTTTGGCGCGGTGCGCGCGCACGCGCTGGGCATGGTGCACGAGCTGGCCACGCCCGACACGCTCGACGCCACGGTGGACGGCATCGTGGCCACGCTGGTGGCCAACGGCCCCCGGGCCTCGCGCGAATGCAAGCGCCTGGTGCGCGACGTGAGCCACGCCCCCATCACCGAAGCGCTGCGCAGCGAAACCGCGCGCCGCATTGCCGACGTGCGCGCCAGCGACGAGGGCCGCGAGGGCCTGCAGTCGTTCCTGGGCAAGCGCGCACCCGGCTGGCTGCCCGCCGCCTGAACGCAAGCCCAGACCATGGCCGACTGGTTCACCACCCTGGGCACACCCGAGCTGCTGGCGCTGGCCGGCGCGCTCGGCTGGGCCAGCGGCTTTCGCCTGTACGCCGTGGTGTTCATCGTCGGCCTGGCCGGCGCCATGGGCTGGATGTCGCTGCCCGCCGGCCTGCAGGCGCTGCAGCACCCGGTGCTGCTGGGCACCGCCGGCTTCATGCTGTTCGTGGAGTTCTTTGCCGACAAGATCCCGGTGGTCGACTCGCTGTGGGACATGGTCAACAGCGTGGTGCGCATCCCCGCAGGTGCCGCACTGGCTGCGGGCGTGTTCGGCGCCGACAGCGGCACGCTGGCGCTGGCCGCGGCGCTGCTGGGCGGCTCGCTCGCCGCCACCAGCCAGGCCGCCAAGACCACCGCGCGCGCGGCCATCAACGCCTCGCCCGAACCGTTTTCCAACGTCGCCATGAGCCTGGTCGAAGACGGGCTCGTGGTCGGCGCCGTCTGGCTCGCCACGAACCACCAGCTGGTGTTTGGCGTGCTGCTGGCCATCACCGTGGTGCTGATGTGGATCGCCACCTGGATGCTCTTCAAGTTCCTGCGCGCGGTGTTTCGCCGCGCGCGCTCTTTTTTCTCTGCCACCGCCTAGGAAGTTCCCATGTTCAACAAGATCCTGATTGCCAACCGGGGCGAGATCGCCTGCCGCGTGGCCGCCACCGCACGCCGCCTGGGTGTGCGCACCGTGGCCGTGTATGCCGACGCCGACGCCCGCGCCAAGCACGTGGCCGCCTGCGATGAAGCGGTGCATGTGGGCGGCAGCGCACCCAAGGACAGCTACCTGCGCTGGGAACGCATCATCGAAGCGGCCAAGGCCACCGGCGCGCAGGCCATTCACCCGGGCTACGGCTTCCTGAGCGAGAACGAGGCCTTTGCCAACGCCTGCGCCGAGGCGGGGCTGGTCTTCATCGGGCCGCCGGCTTCGGCCATCGAGGCCATGGGGCTGAAGGCCGAGTCCAAGCGCCTGATGGAAGCCGCCGGCGTGCCGCTGGTGCCCGGCTACCACGGCGCCGACCAGGACCCGGCGCTGCTGCAGCGCGAGGCCGACCGTATCGGCTACCCGGTGCTGATCAAGGCCAGCGCCGGCGGCGGCGGCAAGGGCATGCGCGCGGTGGACAAAAGCGAAGACTTCGCCGCTGCGCTCGCCAGCTGCCAGCGCGAGGCGCGCAACAGCTTTGGCAGCGACGCAGTACTGATCGAAAAGTACGTGCAGCGCCCGCGCCACATCGAGATTCAGGTGTTTGGCGACTCGCACGGCGACTGCGTCTACCTGTTCGAGCGCGACTGCTCGGTGCAGCGCCGCCACCAGAAGGTGCTGGAAGAGGCGCCCGCGCCCGGCATGACGCCCGAGCTGCGCGCGCAGATGGGCGCGGCCGCGGTGGCGGCGGCCCAGGCCGTGAACTACGTGGGCGCGGGCACGGTGGAGTTCATCGTCGAGCAGCCCGAGGGCTACGCGCACCCCGAGGCCATGCGCTTCTATTTCATGGAAATGAACACGCGCCTGCAGGTGGAGCACCCGGTGACCGAGGCCATCACCGGGCTGGATCTGGTGGAGTGGCAACTGCGCGTGGCCAGCGGCGAGCCGTTGCCGCTCAAGCAGCAAGACCTGTGCATCCAGGGCCACGCGATCGAGGCGCGCATCTGCGCCGAAACGCCGGACAACCACTTCCTGCCCGCCACCGGCACGCTCACCGTGTACCGCAAGCCCGACTGCACCGCCTTCGAGCGCGCGTCCGTGAACAGCCCTGCGGCTGGGGTGCGGGTCGATGACGGCGTGCGCGAGGGCGACACCATCAGCCCGTTTTACGACTCGATGGTGGCCAAGCTCATCGTGCACGGTGCCACGCGCGAAGAAGCGCTGGCGCGCCTGGACACGGCGCTGGCGGAGACGCGCATCGTCGGCTTGCAGACCAACGTGCAGTTCCTGCGCCACGTGGTGGGCAGCCGCTCGTTCGCGCAGGCCGACCTGGACACCGCGCTGATCCCGCGCGAAGCCGCAGCGCTGTTCCACCAGGACAAGGTGGGCCGGCCGCTGGCGGTAGCTGCCGCCGTGGCGCAGACGCTGCTGGCCGAGCGCGCGAGCGAGAGCGCCGACCCGTTTTCGCGCCGCGACGGCTGGCGCCCCCACGGCATCACCGTGCGCCGCTTTGATTTCGAGTACCAGGGCGAGCCCTTGCTGGCCCACCTGAGCTACCTGCACGACGGCGCCTTGCAGCTGACGCTGGGTGACGTGAGCGGTGTGCTGGCCTTCGATGCGCTGCCCACCGACACGGGCACGCGCATGGACCTGCACTTCAACGGCCAGCGCCAGACCGTGCAGACCTGGCAGGTCGACGAGACCGTGCACGTGTTCTGCGCGCTGGGCGCCACGCAGATCGTGGCGATCGACGCGCTGGCGCATGCCGGGGAGGCCGCCGCAGAAGGTGGTCGCCTCACCGCGCCCATGCCGGGCAAGGTGGTGTCGTTCGCGGTGAAGGCCGGCGACGCGGTGAAGAAGGGCCAGCCGCTGGCGGTGATGGAGGCCATGAAGATGGAGCACACCATTGCCGCGCCGGCCGATGGCACCGTGGCCGAGCTGCTCTACGCGCCGGGCGACCAGGTGAGCGAGGGCGCGGAGCTGCTCAAGCTGTCGGTGGGGTGACGCCTGTGGAGGCGATGAGCGCTTAAGCTTGGCCGCATGAACGTCACCTTCTGCTGCACCGACACCAAAGCCGAACCCTGGCTTGCGGGCCTTCGCATGGCCCTGCCACATGCCCACGTGTCCGAATGGCAACCCGGCGCGCCGCCCGCCGACCACGCGGTGGTCTGGGCGCCGCCCCAGCAATTCCTGGACGAGCAGACCCGGCTCAAAGGCCTGTTCAACATCGGCGCCGGGGTCGATGCGTTGCTCAAGCTGCGCCTGCCGCCCCACGCCAAGGTGGTGCGGCTGGACGACGCGGGCATGTCGGTGCAGATGGCCGAATACGTGTGCCACGCGGTGATCCGCCACTTTCGCGAATTCGATGGCTACGAGGCCGACGTGGCGCACAGCAAGTGGTCGTACCGCAAGCCGCGCATGCGGGCGGACTTCCCCGTGGGCGTGATGGGCCTGGGCGTGCTGGGCGAGCGCGTGGCGCGCGCGTTGCGCCAGTTCGACTTCCCGGTGCACGGCTGGAGCCGTTCGCCCAAGACCATCGAGGGCGTGGTGGGCCACAGCGGTGCCGCGCAGCTCGACGGTTTTCTGGCCTCGTGCCGCGTGCTGGTGAACCTGCTGCCCCTCACGCCCGACACGCGCGACATCCTCAACCACCGCACGCTCTCGCTGCTGCGCCCCGGTGGCTACGTGATCAACGTGGCGCGCGGCGCGCACCTGGTGGACGACGACCTGATCGCGCTCCTGGACAACGGCCACCTGGCCGGTGCCACGCTCGATGTGTTCCGCACCGAGCCGCTGCCCGCCGCGCACCCGTTCTGGACCCACCCCCGGATCACCGTCACGCCCCACACGTCGGCCCGCACGCTGCGCGAAGAAAGCATCGCGCAGATCGCCGGCAAGATGCTCGCGCTGGAGCGCGGCGAGCCCATTGCCGGCCTGGTCGATCCGGTGCGCGGCTATTGAAAAAGGACTTCCCATGACCGCCATTCCTTCCCGCGTTCGCCTCATCGACGTCGGCCCGCGCGACGGCCTGCAGAACGAAAAACAACCGGTGCCCGCCGGCACCAAGATCGAGCTGGTGCACCGCCTGCAGGCCGCCGGCCTGCGTGAGGTCGAGGTCACCAGCTACGTGAGCCCGAAGTGGGTGCCGCAGATGGCCGACAACCACGACGTGATGAGCGGCCTGCAGCGGCAGGCGGGCGTGCGCTACTCGGTGCTCACGCCCAACCTCAAGGGGTTTGAGGCGGCCGTGCTCGACCGGCCCGACGAGATCGTCGTGTTCGGCGCGGCCAGCGAGGCCTTCAGCCAGAAGAACATCAACTGCTCCATCGCCGAGAGCATCGAGCGCTTCGCGCCCGTGGTGGAAGCGGCGCGCGCGGCCGGCATCGCGGTGCGCGGGGCCATGAGCTGCACCGTGGGGTGCCCGTACGAAGGCGAGATCGCGCCCGGGCGCGTGGCCTACCTCGCCGGCCTCATGAAGGGCATTGGCGTGCAGCGCGTCGATGTGGCCGACACCATTGGCGTGGGCACGCCGCGCAAGGTGCAGGCCGCCATCGAGGCGACGCTGCAGCACTACGGCATCGATGCGGTGTCCGGCCACTTCCACGACACCTACGGCCAGGCGCTGTCCAACACGCTGGCCGCGCTGGAGCTGGGCGTGTGGAACTTCCAGTCGTCCGTGGCGGGGCTGGGCGGCTGCCCGTATGCCAAGGGCGCCACCGGCAACGTGGCCACCGAAGACGTGGTGTACCTGCTGCACGGCATGGGCATCGACACCGGCGTCGACCTCGACGCGCTGGTGGACACCGGGGCCTGGATCAGCGAACAGCTGGGCCGCCCCACCAGCTCGCGCGTGGCGCGCGCGCTGCTCGCCAAACGCGCCGGCTGAACGGCGCCCGCTTCATGCCCCACATCCACTCTGCGGTGTTGCTCGACACCGCCCGGCGCGCCCTCGCCGCTGCCGGCGCCAGCGACACCATGGCGCGGCTCACGGCGCACGCGCTCGTCCAGGCCGATCTGCAAGGGCTGGCCTCGCACGGCGTCACGCGCGTCCCGGCCTATGCGGCCCACCTGCGCAACGGCCGCGCCGACGGCAGCGCCGAGCCGCAGGTGCTGCACGAACACGGCGCCGTGCTGCTCATCGACGCCCGCCAGGGCCTGGCGTACCCGGCGTGCCAGCTGGCGGTGCAGCGCGGCATCGCGCTGGCGCGGCAGCAGGGCGTGGCTTTTGCGGCCATCGCCAACAGCCACCACTTTGGCGCGGCCGCCCACCACCTGCAGCCGGTGGCCGAGGCCGGCATGGTGGGTCTCGCGCTGGGCAACGCACCGGCGGCCATGCCCGCCTGGGGCGGCAAGCGGCCCCTGTTTGGCACCAACCCGATTGCCGCCGCGTTCCCGCGCCCGGGGCACGACCCGTTGCTGATCGACCTGTCGCTGTCCGCCGTGGCGCGCGGCAAGCTGGTGGTGGCCGCGCGCGAAGGCCGCTCCATTCCGCCGGGCTGGGCGCTGGATGCGCAGGGCCAGCCCACCACCGACCCGAAGGCGGGCCTGGCCGGCTCCATGGTGCCGGCCGGTGGCGTCAAGGGCACCATGCTCGCGCTCATGGTCGACCTGCTGGTGGCCACGCTCACCGGTTCGCACTTCGGCTTCGAGGCCGACTCCCTGCTCGACGACGAAGGCCGGCCACCCCGCTTGGGCCAGGTGTTTCTGATCATCGACCCGGCCGCGCTGGCCGGCGGTGCGGTGTATGCCTCGCGCATCGAGTGCCTGGTGCAGACGATGCTCGAGGAAGAGGGTGTGCGCCTGCCCGGTGCGCAGCGGCTCGCCCGCCAGCGCGAGGCCACCACCGTGGAACTGCCCGACGCGCTGTGGCATAAGCTGCAGGCACTCGCCAGCGCCGCACCAGCCGAACAGGCATCATCCAGTCCCCACTGAAGACCTCCGACCCCCATGGACCTGCACATCTGGTTTGCCTATTTCGCCGCCTCCTGGGCGATTGCCCTGTCGCCCGGCTCCGGCGCCGTGCTCTCGATGACGCACGGCCTGGCCTACGGCGTGAAGAAGACCAGCGCCACCATCGCCGGCCTGCAGCTGGGCCTGTCGGTGATCCTGCTCGTGGCCGGCGTGGGGGTGGGCGCGTTGCTGCTGGCCTCGGCCACCGCCTTCACGGTGGTGAAGTTCGCCGGCGCGGGCTACCTCATCTGGCTGGGCATCAAGCAATGGCGTTCGCGCGTGGAGGCGGCGGTGTCGTCGGACGGTGCAGCGCCGTCACCGGTGGGCTTGCCGTCGGCCCGCGAGCGCTTCACCATCGGCTTCCTCACCAACGTCACCAACCCCAAGGGCATCGTGTTCATGGTGGCGGTGCTGCCGCAGTTCATCGACCCCGCGCGCGCGCTGTGGCTGCAGCTGCTGATCTTGCTGGTCACCACGGTGGCGGTCGATCTGGTGGTGATGCATGGCTACGCCTTTCTCGCCTCGCGCGCTCAGGCCTGGCTGGCCACGGCCCGCGCCCGCCGCGCACAGAACCGCGTGTTCGGCGGCGTGCTCATGGCCATGGGGGCGAGCCTGTTGCTGGTCAAGCGCGCTGCCTGAGCGCGGTCGGCGGTTCCTGCGCTCAGCTCGCACTTGGCACGTGCAGCACACAGCACGGCACGCGGGTGTCAAACCAGTCGGTGGTGTTCATGGGCGGGTACGCGCCGGCCTCGTGGCTGGGCGGGCTGGTGCGCCCGGCGCGGCGCCGCCACAGGTGCACCGACACATCGAAGGCGTAACCGCTCTGGCTGCTGCCCGTCACATACAGCGCGACGGCCTGGTGGCTGTCCAGCGGCATGAGCACGTTGTCCACCTCGATGCTGCCCACCCAGGGCAGGCAGCGGTTGTGGAAGTTCGCCACCGCATAGGACCAGTCGGAAGGCCGTGCCGGGCACTGGATCACGCCGCCGTGGCGCTTGCCCATCACCAGCGCTTCGGCGCGCAGCGCCAGGACCAGCTGCGTGTGGAAGCGGCGTTGCACCTGCTCGGTGACTTGCATGTCCTTCACGCCGGCGCGCAAGTCGTGGGCGGCCTTCTCCGCCTGCATGAGCAGGTCGCTCGCGGTGTTGGCGTGGGCTTTGGGGTCGAGGGCCAGTGCGAGCAACCGCGCCCGCAGCGCGTCGTTCTGCGCCGTGACCTGCGGCGGCCACGGCATCAGCGCCAGAAGGTCCTGCAGCTCGTCGCGCAGAAAGCGGGCCGTGGCCGACACCGAGTCGAGCAAGGCGCCCGAGACATCCGCTTCCGTATAGCTCAGTGATTTCGGCGAGGTCTGGGCAGGCGTGAGCGCCTGGCCTTTGACGGGTGAAGGCGCCGGTTTCTGGGGCGGGGCCTTGGGGGGCAGGGGCGTTGCTTTGGGGAGTGCCTTGGCGATCATGCCCGGGTCCAGCTTGCGGGTGGATTCGCCAGTGACGGGGCCATCGATCCAGCTGGCCAGCACATCGAGCGACCAGGCCTGTGTGATCGCGAGGTCGGGTCTGGCTTGACCGGGCGCGATGTCTTGCGCCTTGACGGGTTGGGCGCGCGCCTGCGCGGCACGCGTGGGGGTCATGCGCTGCGACACGCTCTGGGCATCGGCCCGCCACCGGGCCGCCGCCGCGCGGCTTTCTTCGGTGCGCATCTGCCCGAAGTACAGGCCCCGGTCCAGCGCTTCGACGGTGGCGCACATGGCTTGCCGGGACAGGCCGGCGTACTGGGCGCTGGCCGACTGAAGCGGGAGCTCGATGGCGTCGTCCCAGCGGGTGCCGTCGGGGTCCTCACACAAGCGCTCCATCAGCTGCGACACCGCGTCCATCCGGCAGCTTTCATGCACATCGGTGAATGCTTCTGCGCGTTGCAGTGCCTTGAACAGCACATCGAGGCGCTTGCGCTCCACCAGGACCCGGTACCGCCGCATGGTCGTGGCCAGCTCGTTGGCCGGGCGCGTCATGAACAGGCGCAACACCGCATTGCGGTTCTGCCCGGGGTCGCCAGGGTACTGCTGGCACTGCTGACCCGCCTCCAGCATCAGCGCCAAGAGCTCGCTGTAGTGGGGTTCTTTGGCCAGCCCATGCGCGCCCCTCGTCATGTATTCGCGGTAGTCGGCGCAGAGCGCGCGCAGCGTGAAGTCCATGAACACATCGGGGAACACGGTGCCGATGGTCTTGAGCTGCCCCAGTCGCCACATCAACCGTTCGGGTGGTGCTTCAAGGTCGGTGAAGTGGGCGTCGACCACCCGTGCGATCCGTTCGGCGCGCTGCTGGCGTCGGTCAGCAGGCAGCAAATGGTGCTGCTGGGCCATGTGCATTGCGAACTCCAGCCCCTCGTCGACCCCGACATGGTTGACGAGCACGAGGAGGTCTGCCTTGAGTGCGGCGCGAACGGTTTCGTCGAGCCCGGTGAAATGCGGCGAGGTGACGAATTTCACCAGCTGGCCGGCGCCCTGCGCGCGCGCTGCGTTGCTCAGGGTGTTTTCGTCCGGGGACTGGAGGGCGGGCAGCCACATGTGGCAGCTCGAGCCTTTGCGCGCCTTCAGGTCTTGGGGTGTGTAGGTCAGCCAGCCGTACATGGTTCCTCCTTGGCGGGGCTTCACGGTGCGTGACGGCCCTCTGTGTGGCCAAACCAGTATCCTTGCGGGCTTGCCTTTCGCTCTGACCCAATCGTGAGCAATTCATGTTGAAACGCTGTCCCTTTGCCCGTTGCTGCCATGTGTGGTGCTGAACTCAAACCCCTGCCCGACACCGTGCAGCGCGTGGCCCGCGTGCTGCAGGACGCCAGCCACCCGCATGCGCCGGTGATGCTGGACGACGCCGCGCGCACCGCGCAGCAGGCGGCCGATGCGCTGGGTGTGGCCCTGGGCCAGATCGCCAAGAGCATCGTGTTTCGCCGCAAGAGCGACGACGTGGCGGTGCTGGTGGTCACCTCGGGTGATTTGCGGGTGGACGAGAAAAAGGTGCAGGCCCTCGTCTGCGCCGATGGCGGCAAGCTCGGGCGCGCCGATGCCGACTTTGTGAAGGCGCGCACCGGGTTCTCCATTGGCGGTGTCTCGCCGCTGGCCCACGCCACGCCGCCAGTGACGCTGATCGACGCGCAGCTCTCGCGCTTCGACGAGATCTGGGCCGCTGCCGGCCACCCCCACGCGGTGTTCCGCCTGAGCCCTGCGCAGTTGCAGTCGCTCACCGGCGCACCGGTTCACGACGTCACCCTGGACCCCGCTTCATGAGCCTGCCCCTGCCCCTGCCCCCCGTCACCCTGCAAGCCGCGCGCCGCCGCGCGGGCCTGGCCCCCGGCGTGCCCTCGCCCTGCATCTCGGTGTGCAAGATGGACGCCGCCCGCGGCCTGTGCCAGGGCTGCTTTCGCACCATCGACGAGATCCGCGCCTGGAGCCAGTCGGGCGACGCCGCCAAGCTGCTGGTGTGGCAGCAGGTGGAAGCCCGGCAGCTGCCCTGAGCGCCACCGCGCCGGAGATCGACATGCGAGACATCACCTTCTTCTACGACCCGATCTCGCCCTATGCGCACCTGGCGTTCGAGCGCCTGCCCGAGGCGCTCATGGGCCACAGCGTGCAGGTGCGCTACCGCCCGGTGCTGTTCGCCGCCATGCTCAAGGCCAACGGGCAGCTCGGCCCGGCCGAGATCCCCGCCAAGCGCGACTGGACCTACCGCCAGGTGAGCTGGCTGGCGCACCACCACGGGGTGACGCTGGCGATGCCGGCCGCGCACCCCTTCAACCCCTTGCCCCTGCTGCGCCTGGGCCTGGCCACCGCCACAGACGATGCGCCCGGCGAGACCAACCGCTACGTCACCGAGCAGCTGCTGCGCCACGTGTGGCACGGCGGGCAGGACGCCGCCGACCCCGCGCGGCTGGCCGCGCTGCAGGCGCGCTTGCAGGACCACATGGCGCAGCGCGGCAAGCCCTGGCTGGCGCCCGAGAGCGAGGCCGTGAAGCAGCGCCTGCGCGCCAACACCGACGAAGCGCTGGCGCTGGGTGTGTTCGGCGTGCCTTCCATGGTGCTGGACGGGCGCGTGTTCTGGGGCCAGGACGCCCTGCCCATGCTGCGCGCCTGCCTGGATGGCGACACGTGGTTCGACGCGCAGTGGGACGCCGCCGCGCGCACGCCGGTGGGCGTGCAGCGGCGCTAGCCGAACGCGTCGCCCAGCGCCATCACCTGGCCGGTGTGCGCGGCCTCATAGCCCTTGAGCGCCGCCACCCGCGCGCGAAACGCCGGTGAGCGCAGCACCGTGAGCACCGGCCGCAGTTCGGCGCGCTCCAGGGCGTCGGCGGGCAGCGCGAAGAAATAGCGCTCCTTGAGCAAGGGGATGAAATGCAGGCCGAAGCGGTGCGCGGCCGTCTGCACGCCAATGCCCACATCGGCCATGCCGCTGGCCACATAGGCGGCCACGGCGGCATGGGTCAGCTCGGTGTTGTCGTAGCCCGCCACCGAGCGCGGCGCGATGCCTTCGCGCTGCAGCAGCAGGTCGGTGAGCACGCGGGTGCCCGAGCCTTCGGGGCGGTTCACAAAGCGCAGCCCGCGCCGCGTGAGATCGCGCAGCCCGCGCAGCCCCAGCGGGTTGCCGGCCGCCACAAACAGCCCCTGCGTGCGCACCGCCAGCTGCACCAGCCGGTGCTGGTGGCGCTGCAGCCAGGGCAGGTAGCGCTGCGCGGCAGCGGCCTCGAACTCGCCCAGTGGCACATGAAAGCCCGCGAGCTCGCAGTCCCCCTGCGCCAGCGCCGCCACAGCCTCCAGGCTGCTGCGGTAGCGCAGCTCCACCGGCACCTGGCGCGCGGCCAGCTGCTCGCGCAGGGCAGCCACCGCAAAGCCGTGGCTGGCGTGCAGGCGCGGCACCGCGCGCTGGCGGCGCTGCACGCGGCCGAGCTCGCCCTCGAGCTCCGAGGCCAGCGACTCCAGCAGCGGCTGCAGGCGCGCGCCAATGCGCGCGTCGGCCCAGATGAGTTTCTCGCCCAGCTCGGTCAGCGCCGAGCCGCGCCCGCGCCCGCGCACCAGCAAGGGCTGGCCAAACACCTGCTCGGCCTGCTGCAGCAAGCCCCAGGCATGGCGGTACGACAGGCCCAGCTCGCGCCCGCCCTGCGAGATGCTGCCCGAGGCCTGCACCGCCGCCAGCAGGCCCAGCAGGGTGTTGGCATCGAGCGTGACGCCTTCGCCGGGGTCGATGCGCCATTGGGGAGACAGGGTGATGCGCGGCATGGATGCGGGTGCGGAAACGGGGTGGTGGATGCCCGAGTTTATGCAGCTTCAAACATATTAAGAAACCCCATACGGTGCTACGCTGAAACCATGACCCGCACCCCGGCCCCCACGGCCCCCGACACCGCCCCACGCCCGATGAACACCGTGATTCCCATCCGCCCGCTGCAGCCCATGGGCCGGGGCGGGCCGCGCCACACGCCCAAGGGCCGCCAGATATCGCCCGCAGCGCGCGAGCGCGTAGCCGCCCTGTGCGACGGGCTGGCGCCGCGTGCGGACCTGTTGATCGAGCACCTGCACCGCCTGCAGGACGGCGAAGGCGCCCTGCGCCACGGCCACCTGGCCGCGCTGGCCGAGCGGCTGCGCCTGAGCCAGGTCGAGGTGTTCGAGGTCGCGAGTTTCTACCACCACTTCGAGATCGTGGACGATGCCGCCGCCGTGCCCGAGACCGTGGTGCGCGTGTGCACCAGCCTCTCGTGCGCCATGGCCGGTGGCGAGGCGCTGCTCGCCGACCTGCAGCACGCGCTGGAGGGCGACACCCGCGTGCGTGCGCAGGCCGCGCCGTGCATTGGCCAGTGCCATGTGGCGCCGGCCGCGTGCGTGGGCCAGCGGCAACTCGCGCAGGCGAGCGTGGCCAGCGTGCAGGACGCGCTGGCGCGCGGCGACACCGGGCCGCGCAGCCTGGCCACACCCGATCCCTCCCACTTCGCGCAACTGCGCCGCCTGCTCGCTGGCGAGCTGAGCGCCGAACAGGTGCTCGACGAGCTCAAGATCTCCAACCTCCGCGGCCTGGGCGGCGCGGGCTTTCCCGCGTGGCGCAAATGGGAGACCGTGCGCGCACAGCCCGGCCCGCGCCACATGGTGGTGAACATCGACGAAGGCGAGGTCGGCACCTTCAAGGACTGGCAGGTGCTGAGCAGCGCCACCGACGGCGCACCGCAGATGTTCGAAGGCCTGCTGATCGCCGCGCAGGTGGTGGGTGTTTCGCATGCGTGGATCTACCTGCGCGACGAATACCACGACGTGCGCCAGCTGCTCACGCAGGCGCTGGCCGCGCTTGAAGACACCGTGCGCACGCTCGCCGAGCAGCACCCTGGCTACGTGCCGCCGCGCATCGAACTGCGGCGCGGCGCGGGCGCGTACATCTGCGGCGAAGAGTCGGCGCTGATCGAATCGGTGGAAGGCAAGCGCGGCCTGCCGCGCCTCAAGCCCCCCATCGTTGCCATGCACGGCGTGTTTGGCCGCCCCACGCTCGCGCACAACCCCGAAACGCTGTGGTGGCTGCCCCGCATCCTGGAGAAGGGCGGCCGCTGGCTCGCGGGCGAAGGGCTGCGCGGGCGCACCGGCCTGCGGCGCTTCTCGGTGTCGGGTCGGGTGAATCGGCCCGGCGTGCACCTGGCGCCCGCGGGCATCACGCTGCGCGAGCTGGTGGACGACCACGCCGGCGGCATGCCGCCAGGCCACACGCTGTACGCCTACCTGCCCGGCGGCGCCTCGGGCGGCATCCTGCCCGCCTCGCTGGCCGATGTGCCGCTGGACTTCGACACGCTGGCCGACCATGGCAGCTTTGTTGGTTCGATGGCGGTGGTGGTGCTCAGCCAGCACGACACGGCGCGCGGCGCCGCGCTCAACCTCATGCAGTTTTTCGAGCACGAGTCCTGCGGCCAGTGCACGCCCTGCCGCGCCGGCACCACCAAGGCCGTGCAGCTCATGCAGGCCCCGGTGTGGGACGCGCCGCTGCTCGGTGAGCTCTCCCAGGTGATGCGCGACGCGTCCATCTGCGGGCTCGGCCAGGCCGCGCCCAACCCGGTGGACAGCGTGCTGCGCTTCTTTGCCCATGAAGTGAACGGAGCCGCGGCATGAAGACCGATGACCTGCCTCAGAACGCTGCGCCGATTGCATTCACGCTCAACGACTGCGCGGTGGAAGCCGCACCGGGCGAGACCCTCCTGAAGGCCGCGCAGCGCGCCGGTGTCGAGATTCCGCACCTGTGCCACAAGGACGGCCTGCGCAGCCCCGGCAACTGCCGCGCCTGCGTGGTCGACATCGAAGGCGAGCGCGTGCTGGCGCCGTCGTGCTGCCGCGCCCCCACCGCCGGCATGGTGGTGCACACCAACAACCCGCGTGCGAAAGCCGCGCAGAAAACGGTGCTGGAGCTGCTGCTGTCCGATGCGCCCGACACCACGGCGCTCAAGTTCGACAGCGAGCTGGCGCACTGGGCGCAGGCCGCCGGTGCGCAGCCGGGGCGCTTCCCTGCACGTGCCCACTACGCCGTTTGCCCTGAGCCGGTCGAAGGGGTCACCCACACCTCGGCGGGGCTTCGACAGGCTCAGCCCGAACGGATATCGGCTCAGCCCGAACGGATGTTGGCTCAGTCCGAGCGATGGGGTGCTGACACGTCTCATCCCGCCATGACCGTCAACCTCGACGCCTGCATCCAGTGCACGCGCTGCATCCGCGCCTGCCGCGAGACGCAGGGCAACGACGTGCTGGGCCTGGCCTTTCGCGGCGGCCACGCGCAGATCGTGTTCGACCAGAACGACCCGATGGGCGCGAGCACCTGCGTGGCCTGCGGCGAGTGTGTGCAGGCCTGCCCGACCGGCGCCATCGCACCGGCCAACGGCGCGTTTGCCCAGCCCTCTCAGCGGCAGGTGGATTCGGTGTGCCCCTTCTGCGGCGTGGGTTGCCAGCTCACCTACCACGTGAACGACGACCGCATCGAGCACGTCGAAGGCATTGACGGGCCAGCCAACGAAGCGCGCCTGTGCGTCAAGGGCCGCTTTGGTTTTGACTATGCGCACAGCCCCGGGCGGCTCACGCGCCCGCTGATCCGCCGTGCGGGTGTGCCGAAAGACCCGCACGGCGAACTGCGCCGCCTCACGCCCGAGCAGGTGCGCGAGCGTTTCCGCGAAGCCACCTGGGACGAGGCGCTGGACGCCGCCGCCGAAGGCTTTCGCCGCGCCCTGGCCGCCACGCCCGCGCGCGGGCGCCAGAGCCCGGTGGCCGGCTTCGGCTCGGCCAAGGGCACGAACGAAGAGGCTTACCTGTTCCAGAAGCTGGTGCGCACCGCGTTTGGCACCCACAACGTGGACCACTGCACGCGCCTGTGCCATGCCTCCAGCGTGGCCGCGCTCATGGAAGGCCTGGGCTCGGCGGTGGTGACCAACCCGCTGCGCGATGTGCGGCATGCCGACTTCGTGCTGCTGATCGGCGCCAACCCCGCGCAGAACCACCCGGTGGGCGCCACCTGGATCAAGAACGCGGTGAAGAAAGGCATGAAGCTCGTGCTGGCCGACCCGCGCCGCACCGAGCTCGCCCGCCACAGCTGGAAGCACCTGGGCTTCAAGTCCGGCACCGACGTCGCGCTGCTCAACGCGATGCTGCACACCATCGTGTTTGAAGGCCTCACCGACCCGGCGTACATCGAAGCCCACACGCTGGACTTCGCGCAGCTCAAGGCGCACCTGGTGGACTTTTCGCCCGAAGCCATGGCGCCGGTGTGCGGCATCGACGCGGCCACGCTGCGCGAGGTGGCGCGCGCCTACGCCACCGCAAAGAACGCCATGATCCTCTGGGGCATGGGCATCAGCCAGCACACGCACGGCACCGACAACGCGCGCTGCCTGATCGCGCTCTCGCTCGTCACCGGCCAGATCGGCCGCCCGGGCACCGGCCTGCACCCGCTGCGCGGGCAGAACAACGTGCAGGGCGCGAGCGATGCGGGCCTCATTCCGATGGTGCTGCCCGACTACCAGAAGGTGAGCGACCCGCGCACCCGCGAGAAGGCCGAGCGCCTGTGGCAACTCGCGCCGGGCACGCTGGGCAGCGAACCCGGGCTCACGGTGGTGGAGATCATCGACGCCGCCCACCGCCAGGAGATCCGCGCCATGCTGATCCAGGGCGAGAACCCCGCCATGAGCGACCCCGACGCGGCGCATGCCCGCGAAGCGCTGGCCGGCCTGAGCCACCTGGTGGTGCAAGACATCTTCCTGACCGAGACCGCCAGCCTGGCCGACGTGGTGCTGCCCGCCACCGCGTGGCCCGAGAAGACCGGCAGCGTGACCAACACCGACCGCTGCGTGCAGCTCGGCCGCAAGGCCGTGCCCGCACCCGGCGAGGCGCGCGCCGACGCCTGGATCACCGAACAGCTCGCGCGCCGCCTGGGCCTGGGCTGGGCCTACGAGGTGGCTGCCGACGGCACCGCCAGCGCCGACGCGCGCACCGGCATCGGCGCGGTGTTCGAGGAAATGCGCGCGCTCATGCCCAGCATCGCCGGCCTGTCGTGGGCGCGGCTGCAGCGCGACGGCGCCGTGACCTATCCCGTGGCCCACGACGACGACCCGGGCCAGCCGGTGGTGTTCACCGACGGCTTTCCCACGCCCAGTGGCCGCGCCTCGCTGGTGGGCGCGGTGCTCACGCCGCCGGCCGAGCAGCCCGATGCCGAATTCCCGATGGTGCTCATCACCGGGCGCCAGCTGGAGCACTGGCACACCGGCAGCATGACGCGGCGCAGCGGCGTGCTCGACGCGCTGGAGCCCGGCCCGGTGGTGAGCCTGCACCCCGAGACCGCCGCTCGGCTGGGCCTGGGCGCGGGCGACAGTGCGCAGGTGCGTTCGCGCCGCGGTGAGGTGAGCCTGCCGGTGCGCATCGACGACGGCATGCCGCGCAACACCGCGTTCATTCCCTTCGCCTACGCCGAGGCCGCCGCCAACCTGCTGACCAACCCGGCCCTGGACCCGGTGGGCAAGATCGCCGAATTGAAGTACTGTGCCGTGGACGTGCGCCCGCTGACCGCGATGGCGCGCGACACAGCCCGGCATTGACCTGCCTCAACGCGGCAGCGCGTCGGGACTCCTACGATGAACCGCACCACCCCGACGGGTTGGGCGGTTCACATCACCCACCAGGAGAACCCCATGTTCAAGAAAATCCTCGTACCCACCGACGGCTCCGGGCTCGCGGCCCAGGCCACCACCACGGCGGTGCAGCTCGCCGGGAGCCTGAACGCGCAGATCATCGGCGTCAACGTGATCGACCCGTTTCCCTACATCGGCATTGGCGACGCCTCCGCCGTGGGCCTGCAGGCCTACCTCACCGAAGCCAAGAGGGCGGCCGGTGAGGCGCTCGATGCCTCGCGGCAGCTGTGTGAGGCCGCCGGCATCGCGTTTGCGGGCGACACCATCGAGCGCAACGTGGTCTATGAAGGCATCATCGAAACGGCAGAGGCCGAAGGCTGCGACCTGATCGTGATGGGCTCACACGGCCGCCAGGGCGTGAAGGCGCTCATCCTCGGCAGCGTCGCGCAGAAGGTACTGACGCATGCCAAGGTGCCCGTGCTCATCGTGAAGTCGTAGGAGAGCGAAAGGCTCGTCCAGAAGCACCGCGTAAGCGGCTTTGCCGGGCCGCTGGTGCTGCCCCCCTTCCAGGGGGGTGGCGCCGAAGGCGATGCGGGGGGTGTTTCGCTTACCGTCTGAACTTCCCTGACGCGTCGACGATGGAGAGGTCGGCGAAATCCAGGCCGGTGTGGTTGTTCGGGCTGTAGGCCACGGTGAGGCCGCCGAGGTCGTAGCTGCGAAGGCCCTCCAGCGCGTCGCGCAGGGTCACGGGTGTCGGGTTGGCGCCGGCGCGGCGCAGGCCTTCGGTGAGCACCTTGGCGGCGGCGTAGCCTTCCATCATGGCGGGCGACACGCCGTCCAGCCCCTTGGCCTTGGCGAACTCCTGCGCTTCCTTGATCAGCGGGTAGGCCACCGAGCGCTCGTTGGGGAACACCTGCGTCACGATCACGCCGCGTGCGTGCTCGCCGAGCAACTTGATGAAGCCGTCAGACGCGTTGTTGGATAGCGTGACCGCCTGCGCCCGCGAGCCCGCCGCGCGCACGGCCTTGACCGCATTGGCCGTGTTGCCCGCCGAGCCAATCACCATCACGGCCTGCGCATTGCTCTCGTTCACCCGCTTGGACAGCTCGGTGAAATCCGGCTTGTCGCGCGGAAACTTCTCGTGCATCACCGGCTTGAGGTTGGCCTTGGCAAAGCCTTTGAGTGCACCGGCCGCCGAGTCGGCGCCGAAGGAGTCGTCGGTCTCCAGCACGGCAATGCGCGTGATGCCGGTGCTCGCCAGGTGCTCGATGGCCTTGGCAGCCTCGCGCTGGTAGGTGGCACGCACGTTGAACACCCAGGGGTTCACCGGCTCGTGCAGCACCATGGCGCCCGTGCTCGGCCCCACCAGTGGCACCTTGAGCTCGGCCAGGATCGGCAGCAGCGCTTGCGAGTGTGGCGTGCCGCGGTTCAGGAACAGCGCCAGCACCTTTTGCTTGGTGATCAGTTCGCGCGCCACCTCCACCGTGACCTTGGGGTCGAACTTGTCGTCCACCGTGATCAGTTCGATCTTCTGGCCGTTGACGCCACCGCGCGCGTTGATGGTGTCGAAGTACAGCTTGGCGCCTTCGTGGTTCTCTTTCACGCCGGCGGCCACCGAGCCGGTGAAGCCGGAAGGCATGCCCACCCGCAACTGGGCCCAGGCGGGCGCCGACAGGCCGAGCAGGCCGGCCAGGGTCAGGGCCATCCAGGGGCGGGGCGAGAACGTGCGGGTCCATTTCATATGAGCGGGTCTCCATGAGGCGCGCCATGCCTTCGAGGCGCGTGCGGGCGCGATTTCAACCGCGTCCGGTGGCGTGAGGCAGATCCAGCCGACAGAAGGCGGCTCTGGGCTGATCCGTACCCCGTGGAGTATGCATTCGGTGTGGACGAGTGAAGCGCGGTGCCGCCTTGGGCTTGCGCGCATGCCGGTTCTGCGGCGCCGTCAAGCCCTTGCACCCGCCTTTCCGGGGCATTGCAGGGCCGCCAGCGCCGACTTTTGGCGTCCCTAGAATGTTGGGCTTCCCTTCTGGAGCCCCTGCATGTCCGATGCCTTTTCGCCCGCTGACGCTTCCGATGGCGCGACCCCTGCCGCGCCGCACCCAGAGGGCGCCGAGCGCCCGGCGGAAGGGGGCACCGGGCTGATCCGCATCCGGGGTGCGCGGCAGCACAACCTGAAGAACCTCGACCTCGACATCCGCACCGGAGAACTCACCGTGGTCACCGGGCCGAGCGGCTCGGGCAAGTCCAGCCTGGTGTTCGACACGCTGTTTGCCGAAGGCCAGCGCCGCTACGTCGAAACCTTCAGCGCCTATGCGCGGCAGTTCCTCGACCGCATGGACAAGCCGGCGGTGGACCGCGTGGACGGCGTGCCGCCCGCCATCGCCATCGACCAGACCAACCCGGTGCGTTCCTCGCGCTCCACCGTGGGCACCATGACGGAGCTCAACGACCACCTCAAGCTGCTGTTTGCGCGCGGCGCCGAGCTGTTCGACCGCGACACGGCCCTGCCGGTGCGCCACGACTCGCCCGAGTCGATCTTTGCGGAGCTGCAGAAGCGGGCGGCCGAACGGGGCGATCCGCGTCTGGTGGTCACCTTTCCGGTGGAGCTGCCTGCGAGCACCACGCCGGAAGAGGTGGAGCAGTGGCTGTCGGCCAGCGGCTACACGCGCGTGCAGGCCGAGCGGCTGGTGCAGCGCGAGGCCGCGCAGGAAGCCGCCCCGGCCAAGGGTGGAAAGAAGGCGAAGGCACCCATCGAGGCAGTGAAGCTGCTCGACGTGGTGGCCGACCGCTTCCGCATCGGCACGGCCGAGCCGGCGCGGGTGATGGAAGCGATCGAGGCGGGCTTGAAGCGCGGCGCCGGCAAGCTCATGGTCTACGTGCTGGCCGACGAAGGTGAAGCCCGCCGACCCGCCGCCGGGCCGCCCCAAGGCGGGGCAGCCCCCTCGGGGGGCAGCGAACCACGCGAAGCGGGGAGCGTGGGGGCTCCAGAGATATGGCGCTTCAGCACCGGCCTGCACTGCCCGGAGAGCGACATCCGCTACAGCGAACCCGCGCCGTCGATGTTCTCGTTCAACTCGGCGGTGGGCGCGTGCGAGGCCTGCCGGGGCTTTGGCCGCGTCATTGGCGTGGACTATGGCCTGGTCGTGCCCAACGACAAACTCACGCTGCGCGCGGGCGCCATCAAGGTGTTCCAGACGCCGGCCTGGAAGGAAAGCCAGGACGACCTGATGCGCCACGCCGAAGCCGCCGGCATTCCACGCGACACGCCCTGGGCCAAGCTCACACCCGAGCAGCAGGCCTGGGTGAAGGGCGGTTCGCCGCAGTGGAACGGCAAGTGGAACCAGCAGTGGTACGGCGTGGACCGCTTCTTCGAGTACCTGGAGAGCAAGGCCTACAAGATGCACATCCGCGTGCTCTTGTCGAAGTACCGCAGCTACACCGAGTGCCCCACCTGCCGCGGCGCGCGCCTCAAGACCGACAGCCTGCTCTGGCGCCTGGGCACCCGCGCGCAGGCCGACGCCGTGCTGCCGCGCGCCAAGCGCTACCTGCCGCAGGGCGTGAAGTGGTCGCGCGAGCAGCTCGAAGCGCTGCCCGGGCTGTGCCTGCACGACCTCATGCTGATGTCGCTGGACAAGCTGCGCGTGTTCTTTGCGTCGCTCGCACCGCCCGAGGCCGCCGGCGGCCGCGAGTCCACCAGCGGGCAGCAGCAGGCGCTCAAGCTCCTGCTCGATGAAATCAACACGCGCATCCGCTACCTGTGCGAGGTGGGCATTGGCTACCTCACGCTGGACCGGCAGAGCCGCACGCTCTCGGGCGGCGAGGTGCAGCGCATCAACCTCACCACCGCGCTGGGCACCTCGCTGGTGAACACGCTCTTTGTGCTGGACGAGCCCAGCATCGGCCTGCACCCGCGCGACATGGCGCGCATCGTTGATGCGATGCTGCGCCTGCGCGACGCGGGCAACACGCTGGTGGTGGTGGAGCACGACCCGGCCGTGATGCTCGCGGCCGACCGCCTGATCGACATGGGCCCGGGGCCCGGCGAGCGCGGCGGGCAGATCGTGTTCGACGGCACGCCCGAGTCGATCCGCTCGGCCGACACGCTCACCGGCGCCTACCTCGGCTCGCGCAAGACCATCGGCATGGGCTTCAAGCGCATGGTGACGGACAACACGCCGCGCCTGATCCTGGAAGGCGCGCGCGAGCACAACCTGAAAGACGTGTCGGTCGAGTTCCCGCTGCAGCGCCTGGTGGTGGTCACCGGCGTGTCGGGCTCGGGCAAGTCCAGCCTGATCCAGGACGTGCTCGCGCCGGCCCTGCTGCGCCACTTCGGCAAGTCCACCGACAGCCCGGGCGCGCACGACCGCTTGCTGGGTGCCGACTTTCTCTCTGAAGTCGTGTTTGTGGACCAGTCGCCCATCGGCAAGACCGCGCGCTCCAACCCGGTGAGCTACGTGGGCGCGTGGGACGCCATCCGCGCGCTGTTTGCCGACGCACCACTGGCGCGCCAGCGCAGCTACACGCCGGCCAAGTTCAGCTTCAACAGCGGCGACGGGCGCTGCCCCACCTGCGGCGGCTCGGGCTTCGAACACGTGGAGATGCAGTTTCTCTCCGACGTGTACCTGCGCTGCCCCGACTGCGACGGCAAGCGCTACCGCCCCGAGATTCTGGAAGTGAAGATCCAGCGGCTTTGGCCTGCCCACCTCCCCGTTCGCCCTGAGCTTGTCGAAGGGCTCACCCAGATGTCGGCGGGGGCTTCGACAGGCTCAGCCCGAACGGTGAGCATGAACGTGGCCGACGTGCTCGACCTCACCGTGAGCGAGGCCGCGGCGCTGTTCGCCGGTGACCGTGAGGTGATCCGCGTGCTGCAGCCCATCGTGGATGTGGGGCTGGAGTACGTGAAGCTGGGCCAGCCCGTGCCCACGCTCTCGGGCGGCGAGGCGCAGCGCCTCAAGCTCGCCGGCTTCCTGGCCGAGGCCTCCAAAAACTCCAGCGCGAGCCGCCAGGCCATTGCGCGCAAGGGCACGCTGTTCCTGTTCGACGAACCCACCACCGGCCTGCACTTCGACGACATCGCCAAGCTCATGCGCTCCTTGCGCAAGCTGCTCGATGCCGGCCATTCGCTGGTGGTGATCGAACACAACCTGGACGTGATCCGTGCGGCCGACTGGCTCATCGACCTCGGCCCCGAAGGCGGCGATGCCGGTGGCCTGGTGGTGGCCGAAGGCCCGCCCGAAGCGGTGCGCGAACACGCCAGCAGCCACACCGCCAAAGCCCTGCGCGACTACGCGCTGGCCATGGGCGAAGTGCACGCGGTGCGCGAAGGCCTGCCGCAGGCCCGCCTGAGCCCGTCCAGCGGGCTGAAAGCCGCTGCGCAGCGCGGCGACGCGCACGGCAACGCCATCCGCATCGTCAACGCCAAGGAACACAACCTCAAGAACCTGAGCGTGAACATTCCGCGCGGGCGCTTCAACGTGATCTCTGGCGTGAGCGGCTCGGGCAAGTCCACGCTGGCGTTCGACATCCTGTTCAACGAAGGCCAGCGCCGCTATCTGGAAAGCCTCAACGCCTACGCGCGCAGCATCGTGCAGCCCGCAGGCCGCCCCGAGGTGGACGCGGTCTACGGCATTCCGCCCACCGTGGCCATCGAGCAGCGGCTCAGCCGCGGCGGGCGCAAGTCCACCGTGGGGACCACCACCGAGGTGTGGCACTTCCTGCGCCTGCTCTATGTGAAGCTGGGCACCCAGCACTGCGTGCACGATGGCGCGGCCGTCATGCCGCAAAGCGCCGACAGCATTGCGGCGGCCATCCTCAAGCGCTACAAGGGCCAGCACATCGGCCTGCTCGCGCCGCTGGTGGTCAACCGCAAGGGCGTCTACACCGAGCTGGCCGACTGGGCGCGCCCGCGCGGCCACACGCACCTGCGCGTGGACGGCGAGTTTCTGCCCACCACCGGCTTCCCGCGCATCGACCGTTTCAAGGAACACACCATCGAACTGCCGGTGGCCGACTTCGTGGTGAGCGCCGAAGGCGAAGTCGCGCTGCGTCAGCAGCTGAACAAGGCGCTGGAAATCGGCAAGGGCGTGGTGCACGTGCTCACCCCGCTGGATGGCCTGGCACAGGCGCTGGCCGACGGCACCTCCACGCGCGAGCTGGGCACGCTGGAGGTGTTTTCCACCACGCGCGCCTGCCCGGTGTGCGCCACCAGCTACCCCGAGCTCGACCCGCGCCTGTTTTCGTACAACAGCAAGCACGGCTGGTGCCCGGACTGCGTGGGCACGGGCGTGAAGCTTTCGCGCGACCAGCGCAAGGCGCTCGACGACTCGGTGCGCGACGACAAGGAAAAAGGCCGCGAGCAGAGCTTCGCCGAACCCGAGGTGGACGACCTCGTGGACGAAGCCTGCCCCACCTGCGAAGGCACCCGGCTGAACGCCCAGGCCCGCGCGGTGCGCTTCGCGGGCGTGGGCATCACGGACGTGGCGCGGCTGTCGGTGCGCGAGGTGCGCGCCTGGGTGCGCGGGTTGATGAACTTCCCTGTGTCCTCGATACCCACCACCTCCGTTCGCCCTGAGCCCACGCACCCCGTTCGCCCTGAGCTTGTCGAAGGGCATCCAGGCACGCTGGGGCTTCGACAGGCTCAGCCCGAACGGGGCGGGGCTCAGCCCGAACGCATGGCAGCGCTGCCCGTGTACGACTTTGCGATGAGCACGCGTGAAACCGACATCGCGCGCGACCTGCTGCCCGAAATCGAAGGCCGCCTGGCCTTCCTGGAAGAGGTCGGCCTGAACTACCTCACGCTCGACCGTGGCGCGCCGACCCTGTCGGGTGGCGAGGCGCAGCGCATCCGCCTGGCCGCGCAGCTGGGCAGCAACCTGCAGGGCGTGTGCTACGTGCTCGACGAGCCCACCATCGGCCTGCACGCGCGCGACAACGCGATCCTGCTCAACGCGCTGCACAAGCTCGGCGACATGGGCAACACGCTGGTGGTGGTGGAGCACGACGAGGACACCATCCGCCGCGCCGACCACATCATCGACATTGGCCCCAGCGCGGGCAAACGCGGCGGGCGCGTGGTGGCGCAGGGGTCGGTGAGCGACCTGTCGGCGAACGCCGAGTCCGTCACCGGGCGCTACCTGCTGCACGCCATGAAGCACCCGCTGCAGGCGCGGCGCCCGGTGCCACCGGTGCCGGCCGATGGCGCCCACTGGCTGCAGGTGCGCGGCGCGCGGCTGCACAACCTGAACCAGCTCGATGCCGCCGTGCCGCTGCAGCGGCTGGTGGTCATCACCGGGGTGTCGGGTTCGGGCAAATCCACGCTGGCGCGCGACGTGCTGCTGAGCAACGCCGCCAGCGCCGTCGCCATGCGCTCCACGCAGGCCGGGCGCACCGCCTGGGACAAGGGCACGCGCCCCACCTGGACCGGTTGCGACAAGCTCATCGGCACCGAAACGGTGGACCGTGTGCTCGAAGTCGACCAGACGCCGATTGGCAAGACGCCGCGCAGCTGCCCCGCCACCTACATCGGCTTCTGGGACACGGTGCGCAAGCTGTTTGCCGACACGCTCGAGGCCAAGGCGCGCGGCTACGGCCCGGGCCGCTTCAGCTTCAACACCGGCGAAGGCCGCTGTCCGGGCTGCGAAGGCCAGGGCATGCGCACGATCGAGATGAGCTTCCTGCCCGACGTGAAGGTGCCCTGCGAGGTGTGCTCCGGCGCGCGCTTCAACCCCGAAACGCTGGCCGTCACCTGGAAGGGCAAGAGCATCGGCGACGTGCTGCAGATGGAGGTGGACGAGGCGGTGGAATTCTTCGCCTCCATGCCCAACATCAGCCACCCGCTGCAGTTGCTCAAAGACGTGGGCCTGGGTTACCTCACGCTGGGCCAGCCCAGCCCCACGCTCAGTGGCGGCGAGGCGCAGCGCATCAAGCTGGTGACCGAGCTCAGCAAGGTGCGCGACGACATCACGCGCCGCGGCCAGAAGCCACCGCACACGCTGTACGTGCTGGACGAACCCACGGTGGGCCTGCACATGGCCGACGTGGAAAAACTCATCCGCGTGCTGCACCGCCTGGTGGACGGTGGCCACAGCGTGGTGGTGATCGAGCACGACCTGGACGTGATGGCCGAAGCCGACTGGATCGTGGACCTCGGGCCCGAAGGCGGTCAGGGCGGTGGCCGCATCGTGGCCGCCGCGCCGCCCGACGAGGTGGTGCGCCTGGGCACGCACACGGGCAAGGTGCTCGCTCCGGTGCTGGCGCGGGCGTGATGGGCAAAGGTCCCTCCGTTCGCCCTGAGCCCGTCGAAGGGCCTGCGAGCCCGGATGGGCTTCGACGGGCTCAACCCGAACGGGTGGAGATCATCCACATCCACGCCGAGGCGCCGGCCAAGCCGGCGCTGGGTGCGCCCTGCAACGGTTGTGGCGTGTGCTGCCTGGCCGAGCCTTGCCCGTTGGGGCGTGTGATCTCGCGCAAGCGCTTCGGCGCGTGCGACGCGCTGCGGTGGGACGGCGCCCTGGCGGTCTACCGCTGCGGCGTGCTCACCGACACCCGCACGGTGCTCGGCCCGCGCTGGCGCTGGGCGGCGCCGCTGGTGCAGCGTCTGGCGCACCGCTGGATTGCGGCGGGTGTGGGGTGCGACGCCACGCTGCAGGTCGAGCGCGGCAACGGCGGCGCGGGCTGAAGGCTCAGCGCGCGGCCAGCCAGACCAGGCCCACGGCCAGCACGAGCGCCGCCGCCATCAGCACGCGGGTGCGCTTGCGCAACAGGTCCACGGCGCCCACCAGCCGCGCGTTCTGCTCGGCGAGTTCGGCCAGGGTCGCGGCCATCTGCTCCTGTGTGGCGGCTTGCTGGTCGATCAGCTGGCGGGCCTCGATCAGGCGGTTCTTCAGCTCGCCCAGCGTGGGGGGCGCATCGCCCAGGTCCAGCGGTGCCGGCACGGCCGCGCCGGGGGCGGGTGCTTTCTGGCGGTCCATCAGCTTGCGGGCGGCGTTGAGCACCTTGGGCGCGTGTTCGATCACGTCGCCCCAGGGGATCACTTTCAGGGCAACCAGCCAGGGAATGGCCATGGGAGAGATCCTTTCGCTTTGTCGGACAACCAGGGGGCTACGGTGGGAGCCGCTCAACCCCGAGGGGTTCCTTCAGATGGGGACGATGTGGCCCGTCTCAACATCCACCAGCCCAGGCCCGCCACCGACAGCAGCAGCGCGGGGAAGCCCAGGGTGGGCGCCCACTGCAGCGCGGCGGCACCCAGTGCGGGCGCCAGCACCCCGCCCAGCGTGTACGAGAGCACCAGCACGGCGGTGCTGTTCACCAGCGTGATGCCTTCTTCGCGCGAGCCGATGTCGATCATGGCCAGTGTGTAAAGGCAACCACCAGCGCCGCCCCAGAGAAACGCCACTGGCGCGGCCAGCCAGGGTGTGCCCGCCACCATGGGGATGACCAGCGTGGCCAGCAACGTGATGAGTGCGCAGACCCGCATGATCACCAGCCGCGCGGCCCGCGCGTTGCCCCAGCGCTGTTGCGGGTCGTGGGCCAGGCGGTCGGCCAGCAGGCCGGCAGGCAACATCATGAGCGCGCTGCCCAGGCCGCTGGCCGAGACCAGCAGCGCCGCAGCGGTGGCGCCCAGCCCGAGCGCCAGGCCGTACAGCGGCAGGATGGACGTGAGGCCACTTTCGAAGAAGCCGCCCACGAAGCCCACCGTCATGATGAGGGGATGCGCCAGCAGCGCATGCCACACGCCAGACAGGCCGACCTTGGCGCTGTGCGCGTCGGCCGCATCGGGCAGGCGCGGAATGAGCAGGCTCCAGAGCAGGCCGATGGCCATGGAGCCCAGCGCCATCCACAGCGCTGCATCGCTCTCGGCGCCCACCCAGGCCAGCATCAGCGGGCCCACCACGAAGGTGATGCCGACCATGGTCTCGAAGATGCCGACGTAACGCCCGCGTTGCCCGGGCGGCGAGAACTCGGCCACGATCGCTTCGGCCAACACCCAGCGCAAGCCCGAGGCCATGCCGGCGGCCATCTTGAACACGAACCAGAGCCACAGCAGCGACGTGAAGGCAAACCCGGCCGTGGAGACCACCGGGATCAATGCGGCCAGCCACAGCGTGGGCCGTCGGCCCAGGCGCTGCGTGATGGCCGAAGCGAACGGCGTCATGAGGAAGATGCCGAACCAGCCGCTCGCTGCAAACAGACCGGCCAGCGCGGTCGATTCGCCGCCGGCCTTCAGGCGCAGCAGCAGCAGCGGTGTGAGCATGAAATAGCCGACCAGCTCGAAGAAGGTGGAGCCGAAGATGGCGACCAGGCCCAGCCGCGCCTGGCCCGCCGTGTGCGCCTGCGGCACGGCCGCGCCGGTGTGGTGCGGCGGCAGCGGGTGCTCGCTCATGCGGCGCGCGCGCCGAGCACGGCGTCGGCCACTTCCGCAAAGCCCGCGCCCCGCTCGCCGCGCGCGACATAGCGCGGCAGGTGGCTGAGTGCGTCCTGGAAGCGCGCCACATTGGCCACGCCCACGCTGTGCGGAAAGTGGCCGAACATGCGCGCGTCGTTGGTGGAGTCACCCACGTACACCCAGCGGTCGAGCTCGTTGTCCAGCGCGCGGCCCAGGCGCGAGCGCACGATCCAGCGCGCGCCGGCGAGTTTGTCGTGGTCGCCGATCCAGCCGTTGATGTGGATCGAGCTCACGGTGGCGTTGAGGCCTTCGCGCTGCATGAGTTGCACCACTTGCGCGATCTCGGCTTCGTTCAGGTGCGCAAACTCGCTGTGGTCGATGGCGATGTCGGTCTCGCGGCCGGCGCTGTCGGTGGCCAGGCGCGCGGCAGGCAGTTCGCGCAGCACGCGCTGCGCCACCGCCTGCAGGCGCTCGAAGTTCACCGCGCGCGTGGCGCTGTCCTGCAGGTGGTCGCGGCACAGTTCGCCGCTGGCGCCACGCCACAGCGCCACGGCACCGTTCTCGGCCACGATGGCATCCACCGGCCAGGCCAGCGCAAAGCCCTCGCTCCAGCCGGCGGGCCGGCCGGTGATGGCGAAGACCGGCAGGCCGGCCGCGCGCAGGCGGTGCAGCGCGTCCAGCGCGTCGGGCGTGATGGCGCCTTCGGTGGTGAGGGTGTCGTCGATGTCGGTGAGCACGCCCTGGATGCGGGCGCGGGCCGCAGCGGGCCACAGGGCAAGAGGGGTCATGGTGCGCATGGAAAGGCGCGCAGTTTCGCACAGGGGTGGGTGTTTCACGGTGCCACGCAGGGGCTTTTGCAAGGGCCAGATCGGGCTTGCTGGGGTAGAATCCCGCGATCCGAGGAGCGTTGCAGCGCCCCCACTGAGTTTTCAGCGGCGGGGCGTGAGGCTCGGACCATCCATGCAACGACGCTCATCCACATCCCGTGTGATGAGTTCTTTTTGACTCCCTAGCGAGATGTGGTTTGTCCATCCTTTCTGGAGCAAACCATGAATGCACGTCTGAACAACCCCGCCATCACCGACTGCGCCATCGCCGACATCGGCCTGGCCGAATGGGGCCGCAAGGAAATCAAGATCGCCGAGACCGAAATGCCCGGTCTGATGGCCATCCGCGAAGAATTCGCCGCCGCCAAGCCGCTCAAGGGCGCGCGCATCACCGGCAGCATCCACATGACCATCCAGACCGCGGTGCTGGTCGAAACCCTGCAAGCCCTGGGTGCCAGCGTGCGCTGGGCGTCTTGCAACATCTTCTCCACGCAAGACCACGCCGCCGCAGCGCTGGTGGCCGAAGGCACGCCGGTGTTCGCGCACAAGGGCGAGACCCTGGCCGAGTACTGGGATTTCACCCACCGCATCTTTGAATTCGGCGCCGCCGGCACCGAGGGCGAAGGCCCCAACATGATCCTGGACGATGGCGGCGACGCCACGCTGCTGATGATCCTCGGCCAGAAGGCCGAGAAAGACCTCTCGGTCATCAGCAAGCCCACCAGCGAAGAAGAAACCTGCCTGTTTGCCGCCATCAAGGCCAAGCTCGCACAAGACCCGACCTGGTACACCCGCAAGGCCGCGCAGATCATCGGCGTGACCGAGGAAACCACCACGGGCGTGCACCGCCTGAAGGAAATGAGCGCCAAGGGCACGCTGCCGTTCCGCGCCATCAACGTGAACGACTCGGTGACCAAGAGCAAGTTCGACAACCTGTACGGCTGCCGCGAGTCGCTGGTGGACGGCATCAAGCGCGCCACCGACGTGATGATCGCCGGCAAGGTCGCCGTGGTCGCGGGCTACGGTGACGTTGGCAAGGGCTCTGCCCAGGCCCTGCGCGCGCTGTCCGCACAAGTGTGGGTGACCGAGATCGACCCCATCAACGCCCTGCAGGCCGCGATGGAAGGCTACAAGGTCGTGACCATGGAGTACGCCGCCGACAAGGCCGACATCTTCGTGACCACGACGGGCAACAAGTCCATCATCACGCACGACCACATGGTCGCCATGAAGGACCAGGCCATCGTCTGCAACATCGGCCACTTCGACAACGAGATCGACATCGCCTCGATCGAGAAGTACACGTGGGAAGAGATCAAGCCGCAGGTCGACCACGTGATCTTCCCCGACGGCAAGAAGATCATCATGCTGGCCAAGGGCCGCCTGGTGAACCTGGGTTGCGGCACGGGCCACCCCAGCTTCGTGATGTCGAGCTCGTTTGCCAACCAGACCATTGCACAGATCGAGTTGTTCACGCAGCCACAGAAGTACAAGGTCGGCGAGGTGTATGTGCTGCCCAAGCACCTGGACGAAAAGGTCGCGCGCCTGCACCTCAAGAAGGTCGGCGCCATGCTCACGGAACTGACCGACGAGCAGGCTGCGTACATCGGCGTGGACAAGGCCGGCCCGTACAAGCCCGACACGTACCGCTATTGATCACTCCCGCCGCGCTTCGCGCGACCCCGTCAAGGGGGCGATGCCTGCGGCCCGTCCCGAGCTCGTCGAGGGGCGGTTCCGCGGCATCCCTGTTGGCGGGGTGAGGGCACAGCAACGTGCGTGCTGATCAATTGCTCGTCGAACGCGGCCTGGCGGCCACGCGCTCGCAGGCCCAGCGGCTCATCGCCGCGGGTGTGCAGTGGCGGCTGCCGGCGGGCGACTGGAAAGCGGTCGCCAAAAACGGCGAAGAGCTCCGGGACTCGGCCGAGCTGCGTCTGCTGGACACCGCCGAGACGCGCTATGTGTCGCGCGGCGGCCTGAAGCTGGAAGGTGCCTTGCGCCACACCGGGCTGCACGTGGCCGGTCTGCGGTGTCTGGACGTGGGGCAGAGCAGCGGAGGCTTCACCGACTGCCTGCTGCAGCAGGGCGCCGCGCAGGTGGTGGGTGTGGATGTGGGTCAAGGCCAGTTGCACCCGCAGCTCAAGGGCGATCCGCGCGTGGTCTGCATCGAGAAGTGCAACGCGCGCGACTTGTCGGCCGACGAACTCCTGCAAGCGGGCGCCGCCGCGCCCTTCGGGCTGATCGTGGGCGACCTGTCGTTCATCTCGCAGACGCTGGTATGGCCCGCGCTGGTGCCCTTGATGGCCTCTGGCGGGCACCTGCTGATGCTGGTCAAACCGCAGTTCGAGCTGCAGCCCGAGCACATCGGCAAGGGCGGGCTGGTGAAAGACCCGGCCAGTTACGGGCTGGTGCGCGAGCGCATTGCACAGGCGTGTGCCGAGCATGGCCTGCAGCTGCGCGACTACTTCGAGAGCCCGATCACCGGGGGTGACGGCAACCGTGAATTTTTTGTGTTGGCAAGCGAATGACGTAAGGAGGGGGCCGTGAGTCTTCCGATCAGCCTGGAATTTTTCCCGACCAAGACGCCTGAAGGCGCGGTCAAACTGCGCGCCGTGCGCCAGGAGCTGTATGCGCTCAAGCCGGAGTTTTGTTCGGTCACCTTCGGTGCCGGCGGCTCCACGCAAGACGGCACGCTGCAGGCCGTGACCGAGATCATGGGTGAGGGCGTGTCGGCTGCGCCGCACCTGAGCTGCATTGGTCAGTCGCGCGAGAGCATCCGCGAGCGGCTGGCGGCCTACCAAGCTGCGGGCATCCGCCGTCTGGTGGCGCTGCGAGGTGATCTGCCCAGCGGTTACGGCGCGGGCGGCGAGTTCCGCTACGCCAGCGACCTCGTGGCCTTCGTGCGCGCCGAGACGGGCGACCACTTCCACATCGAGGTGGCGGCTTACCCCGAAACGCACCCACAGGCGAAGTCGCCGCAAGCCGATCTGGACGCCTTCGCCGCGAAGGTCAAGGCCGGTGCCGATTCGGGCATCACGCAGTACTTCTTCAACAGCGACGCCTACTTCCGCTACGTCGACGACCTTCACGCCATGGGCGTGGACGTGCCCGTGGTCCCGGGCATCATGCCCATCGCCAGCTCCACGCAGCTCATGCGTTTTTCCGATGCCTGTGGCGCAGAGATTCCGCGCTGGATCCGCCTGCGCCTGCAGGCCTTCGGCGACGACACGGCGTCGATCAAGGCTTTCGGCCTGGACGTGGTCACCGACCTGTGCGACCAGTTGCGCCATGCCGGCGTGCCCGGCCTGCACTTCTACACGATGAACCAGAGTGGCGCGACCACCGAGATCGTGCGCCGGCTGAGCGGCGGCTGAGTGTTTGCGAAAGCGCACACGAGGCCGTGTGCGCGGGTGTCAAAGTGCACACTTTGCGCGTTTGCGAGAGTGGCTCGTGAGAAATGTAAGAAGTTGTGACCTATCCTTGAGATGAACAGAGGTCGGATGGCGTCTCGTGCATCGCCAGATGAATCACTTTGTTTGCCAATGCCTGGTTGGTCAGGCAGGGCCTTGAAGGATTCGCACCCAGGTGCTTCTTTTTCTCCGTACAGCCATGAACCACATCTACTCGATCGTCCGCATTGCCGCCACCCATCAGACCCAGGTGGTCCCAGAGACCGCGCGACAGCGTCGCGGTGGGTCGTCCGGCGCTCGGGTGCGCGGCGCCAAGGCCGCTGCCGTCGCGCTGGTGGCCATCGGCGCTGTGAGTCCTGCGCTCTCGGGTTCCGGGCCTGCGCTGGGCGCAGCAGGTTCGTGCCAGGAGGTGGGGGTGTTCTCCGTCTCGGACACGCGCACCACCATGTGCGAACTGACCGACAACGACCACATCACGGTGACCAGCACGGGCAGCATCACCGGCGCCACCAATGCCATTCAGGTGGGGGTGCCCACGCTGGGCTTCACGCCACCCGTGGGCATTCAGGTGGTCAACCGTGGGCAGTTGTATGGCACCACCTTTGAAGGCATCCGCAACTACGGCTCCATCGACCTCGTTGACAACTACGCCGGCATGCGCGGCAACAGTTTCGGTATCGTCAACTCGAACCTGATCTATGTGATCAACAACGCCAGCACGGGTACGATTTCGGGCCAGAACGACGGCGGCATCCTGAACTACTACGGTATCGGCGAGGTCAACAACGACGGGTTCATCGGGGGCGTGGCCGGCGGCTACGGCATCGAAAACTACGGGCTCTTCCAGGCCATCAACAACCGGGGTGTCATCAGCGGTCCAGCGGGCGCCATCAACAGCCCGGGCGACATCAACATCCTGAACAACAGCGGCCAACTGCTCGGCACCGTCACCACGAACAACACCGAGCTCAACCTGCTGGGCACGGTGGCGCGCATCTCGGGCGCGCTGGTCAACACGGGTGGTTCCGTCAATGTGCTCAACGGCGCGGACTTCACCACCGAGAGCACCTTCAGCAGCGCCACGTTTGGCGTGAACAGCGGAGGCACGCTGCGCGTGGGCAGCTCCGCCCACACCCTGACCGTCAGCAGCGCAGCCGCCAACGCTTTCAGCAATGCGGGCACCTTGCGCGTGGGCGAAGGTGTGGTGGCGAACGTGGTGGGCAACTACACGCAGAGCGGCGCGGTGCGCCTGGGCGCGAGCAGTGTGGGCAGTTTCGGTCGCGTGGCCGTGCAGGGCAATGCGGCGCTCACGTCCACCGCCACGTTCTTCGTTGACGTGAATGCCGTCAACACGCTGGCCGATGGCCAGGTGCTGGCGGGCGTGGTGTCGGCCACGGGCACGCTGACGAACAGCGCGTCCACCAACAACGTCAGCGACAGCAGCGCGCTCTTCAACTTCACCTCGGTCACCAACGGCAACGCGGTGGACCTGCGCGTGGCGGCCGCAGGCTTCCCCGGTGGCTCGGGCGATGGCATCGTGCCTGCCGTGATCCAGAACGGCCTCAACACGGGCGTGCCGATTGCCACCGTGCTCGACGGTTACGTTCGCGGTGGCACGACAGGCACCGACTGGGATGCGGTGGTCACGGCCCTGGGGCAGCTCCCCACCAACCGCGATGTGGCTGCCGCCGTGGGTCAGATGATGCCGTCCCTGCACGCCAACGCCGGCCTGGCCTTGCTGTTGCACGGCGCGAGCACGGGCACGGCCATCGAGCAACAGCGCGAGCTCACCGGCCAGTCCGGCGGCTCGGAGGCGGGTGGGCGCAGCCTGTGGGTGAAGCCCATCGGCGGCTGGGTTCAGCAAGATGCGGTGGATGGCGTCAGCGGCTACAAGATGGGCACCACCGGTATCGTGGGCGGTGTGCAGCGCGATCTCAACGCGGGCACCCGTCTGGGTTTTGGTCTGGGCTATCTGAAAAGCACGGTGGACGGACAGGACTTTGCCGGCAGCCACCGCAGCGGTATCGAGAGCGCGCAGCTGATCGGCTACGGGCGCTACGCCCTTGACAACACCGGCTGGCAGTTTGACTGGCAGGGCGACTACACGCTCAGCCGCATCGAGTCGCAGCGTGGCATGGGCTTCATTGGCCGCACCGCCCGCGCGAAGTACGACGGTGACGCCTGGCACCTGGGGGTGGGCGTGAGCCGCGCGTACCAAGTCAGCCAGATGAGCGTCAAGCCGCTGGTGGCGCTCGACTGGCGGCAGTTCCGCAGCGATGGCTACACCGAGGACGGCGCCGGCGCGCTGAACCTGCAAGTCAATTCCCAGAAGGTGCGCGAGCTCATCCTGAAGGTGGGTGCCCAGGTGCAGGGCGACATCAACGCCCGCACCCAGTGGCTGACCCGCGCGGCGGTGGGCTACGACCTCAATGACCAGCGAAGCGCCGTCACAGGCCGGTTCACCGGTGGCGGCGTGGCCTTCACGACCGAGGGCCTGCCCAAGGCCCGTACGGTGGCCGAGCTCGGTGTGGGCGTGCGCTACCGCGCGACCGAAGGCATGGAGCTCACCGCGCGCTACGACGTGCGGCTGCGCAAAGGCCTGCGCGACCAGACCGCGACCGTGCGACTGGCTTGGGCCTTCTGACCCATCGCATGCGTTGGCTGCTGGTTGCAGCCATCGTGGCAGGGCTCGCGGGCTGCGCCACACCTTCGCCGCAGGCGCGCCGCGACAGCGCCATGGTCTGGGCCTCGGCGCAGGGCTGGCGGCCCCTGTTGTTGCCCGGGTCGGCGTTCGACCTCCAGGCCTTTGTGCCTGAGCGGCTGCAGCGCACCGAGCGGTTGACGGTCTACATCGAGGGCGATGGCCTGGCCTGGCTGGACCGTCACACCCCTTCGTTCGCACCCACGCCCGTGGACCCGCTGGGCCTTCGGCTGGCGGTGGCCGATGCCGGCGCACAAGCGGTGTACCTGGCGCGGCCCTGCCAGTACACCCAGGGCGCCTCGTTCAAGGGCTGCGAGGTCCGGTACTGGGGCACGCACCGCTTTGCGCCTGAGGTGATGGGGGCCATGAACGACGCGTTGGGCGAGCTCAAGCGCCGGTACGGCGCCACCGATCTGGTGCTGGTCGGCTATTCGGGTGGCGGTGCCGTGGCCGCTTTGCTCGCCGCGCGCAGGGACGACGTCGCCGCGCTGGTGACCGTGGCCGGCACGCTCGACACCGCGCACTGGACGCAGGTGCAGCGCCTGTCCCCGTTACTGGGATCGCTCAACCCGCGGGACGCGGCCGCGCTTCTGGCAAGGGTGCCTCAGTGGCATTTCGTCGGACTGCGGGACGACGTGGTGCCCCGCAGCGTGTTGAACCATTTTCTGGATCGCGTGTCAGACTCGGCCAGCCCCGGCGCGCGTCCGCCCACCGTGGAAGCGATGCCGGACTTTGATCACCACTGTTGTTGGGCGGCGGCTTGGCCGCAGCTGAGCCAGCGATTCGCCGCGCCCGGCAGCGGGCGCTGAAAAAGCGCGTAGCGGAGTCGACGCTGCGTTGAGCGGCCGTTCAGCGCCCGCCCTCGCGCACCCCTTCACTTGCACGATGCCATGAATGCTGTTGCTGATGAATCCGGTTGCACCGTCGAACCCCGCAGGCGTGGCGTGGAAGGGTGCGCGCTGCACCCGCTGCGTTCTTCCGCGGTGCTGGCCCTGGCCACCGCGCTGTGGCTTGGTGGCTGTGCCACGCGAGCGCCTTCTCTGCCCGATGGGGGTGTGCCGTCCGACGGCGGCACCGGCGCCGAGGAGGGCGAGATCGCTCGTGGCCTGGCGTCTTGGTACGGCGAGCCTTTTCATGGCCGGCGCACCGCCAGCGGTGAGGTGTTCGACATGAACGAGCTCACCGCCGCCCACAAGACCTTGCCGTTTGGCACCCGCGTGCGCGTGCGCCACGCGAGCACCGGCAAAGAGGTCACGGTGCGCATCAACGACCGTGGCCCGCATGTACCCGGCCGCATCATCGACCTGAGCCAGGCCGCTGCTTCAGCGCTGGGCATTGTGCAAAGCGGTGTGGGCCGCGTGGTGCTGCTGCGCGATTGAGGCCACCGTCCTGACCGGTTTGACCTGCGTCAAGCCGCGTGCGCTGCGGGCTTTCAGGCTTGTGTCGGTTTGACGTGGCGCAACCTGCTGCGATGGCCTGTCTTCTGTAATGAACGCGGGGATTCTCCCGTGTCATCGAACCTCAGAAGATCATGAAAACTCACCACTTCGCCTTGGCCGCCATGGCATCGGTTTGCGTGCTTGCATCGGGCGCCGCGCAGGCGCAAGACTTTGCGGCGGGCTCCGTGCTGGTGCGCGCGCGCGCTGTACACATGGACAGCGCCAACAAGGACAGCACCGGTTTGGGGCTGGCCATCAACAACAAGACCTTGCCCGAAGTCGACTTCAGCTACTTTTTCAGCAAGCACATTGCGGCCGAGCTCATCCTGACGGTGCCGCAGAAACACACGCTCACCTCCAACGGCACTGCCATTGGCTCGCTGCGCCATCTGCCGCCTACGCTCACCGTGCAATACCACTTTGATGCGCCCGGTTTCAAGCCTTACGTGGGCGCCGGCCTGAACTACACGCGCTTCAGTTCCGTGAACATCCTGGGTGGCGCGGCCGACGTCAAGCGCAACAGCTTCGGCCCCGCGCTGCAGGTCGGCGCGGACATTCCGCTCACGAACACGCTCTACCTCAACGTCGACGTGAAGAAGGTGCTGATCCGCACCGATGTGAGCGCTGGTGGCGTCAAGCTCGGCAAGTTCAAGGCCGACCCATTGCTGGTGGGTGTGGGCCTGGGCTGGCGTTTCTGATGCGGCGGGCGCGTCAGCGCTCGTCGTAGCTCACCACCACGCGGTCGGTGGTGGGTCTGGCCTGACAGCTCAGCACGAAGCCCTTGTCGGTCTCCCAGGGCTCCAGGGTGAAGTTCTTGTCCATCTGCACGGCGCCTTCCATCACCTTGGCGCGGCAGGTGCAGCACACACCACCCCGGCACGACCAGGGCAGGTCCAGGCCTGCGTTCAGGGCCACGTCGAGAACGCGCTCGTCGCGGTTCATGCGCAGCTCGTGGGGCTTGCCATCGAGCACCACCGTCAAGGCCACCTCGCCTTCGGTGCGCACGAGGGGTTGACCCGTCACCACCATCTGGCGCTGCGCCGTGGGGAGGGCTTCAAGTGTGGGTGAGGTGAAGCGCTCGGTGTGCACGCGGTCGGGCCGCACACCGGCGTCGAGCAGGGCTTTCTCGGTGGCTTCGATCATGGCCTCGGGGCCGCAGATGAACACCTCGTCCATGCTGGCCACCGGCAGCAACGTGGCGATCAACGCACGCACTTTGTCGGCGTCGATGCGGCCCTCGAGCAGAGGCACTTCCTGTGCCTGGCGCGAGAGGATGTGGATCAGCGTGAGACGGTTGGCGTAGCGGTCCTTGAGGTCTTGCAGCGCTTCGTTGAACATCACGCTGGCCATTCGCCGGTTGCCGTACACCAGCGTGAATTTGGATGTGGACGACTCTTCCAGCGTGCTGGCCATCAGCGACAGAATGGGCGTGATGCCCGAGCCTGCCGCAAAGCCCACCCGGTGCACGGCGCGGGGCTTGTGCACGGTGAAGCGCCCGTCGGGCGGCATGGCCTTGAGCGTGTCGCCCGCCTTCAGCTCGGTGGCGGCCCAGTTGGAGAACACGCCGCCTTCGACCGGCCGGATGCCCAGCGTGAGTTCGCCGTGCTGCGTGAGCAGGCTGCGCGGGCTGCTGATCGAGTAGCTGCGCCGCACGTCCTGCCCGCCGATCGTGGCGCGCACCGTGAGGAACTGGCCCGGTTCGAAGTGGAACGCGCTGCGATGCTCGGGCGGCACTGCAAGGGTGATCGCCACCGCGCCGGCGGCCTCGGGGCTGATGCGGGCGATGGGCAGGTCGTGAAAACCGCGGGCGGCTGTGCTCATGTCGTCAGTACGGTTTGAAGTAGTCGAAGGGTTCGAGGCAGTCGAGGCAGCGGTACATCGCCTTGCAGGCGGTCGAGCCAAACGGCGAGGTTTCGGTGGTATGCGCCGAGCCGCATTGCGGGCAAGGGACTGCCTGGTAGCGCAGGGCCTGTCGGGAGAACTTCAGCACGTGGGTGCTGTCGTGGGGGTGGCTGCCGCATTGCGGCGGCGCGATCCCGTAGGCACGCAGCTTTTCGCGCGCCGCCTCGCTCATCCAGTCGGTCGTCCAGGCGGGGGCCAGTTGGGTGACCACGCGCGCATGGATGCCGGCATGGGCCAGCGCGGCCCGCACATCGTCCTCAATCTGGCCCATGGCCGGGCAGCCACTGTAGGTGGGTGTGATCACGACCTCGGGTGTGCCATCGGCGCCGTTGCGCACGCCGCGCAAAATCCCCAGCTCGCTCAGGCTGACCACCGGAATCTCCGGGTCGGACAGATCCGCGAGCGCGTTCCAGATCGCGGTGTGGTCGGCTTCAACAGCGTGCATGGCGCGGCATCACCAGACGGCTTGCGGATGCGCGCGCGCCAGACTCTGCATCTCCGCCAGCAGAAAGCCCATGTGCTCGGAGTGCACGCCCTGTTTGCCCTGCGTCACGTAGCCGTTCATGGCGGGTCGCTGCAGCGTGGCTTCGCCAAGGGTGTCGTCCACCAGTGCGCTCCAGTCGGCTTGCAGGTCGGCCACGTGTACGCCCGTGCCGTTCTGCACGGCCGCGGTGTCGGCCGCGCTGCCGATCCAGAACTCCTGGCAGTACGGCATCAGGTGGTTGAGCGCAGCCTGCGCTCGTGCGTGAGACTCGTCGGTGCCGTCGCCAAAGCGCACCAGCCAGTCGCTGGCGTGGCGCAGGTGGTAGCGCACTTCCTTCAACGACTTGGCGGCAATGGCGGCGAGCTGCGCATCCGCCGAGGTCTGCAGCCGGTCCCACACCAGCACCATCAGTGCGCTGTACAGGAAGTTGCGCGCGATGGTGGTCGCGTAGTCGCGGTCGCCGGCGGTGGTGCTCGCCAGCGGTCCGCTGTGGGGCAGTTCCAGCAGCGTGAAATTGCGGAACTCGTGCGTGTCGCGGAAATAGGCCAGCGTGTCTTCGGTCACGGCGCCGCCGGTGCGCGCGCCCTGCAGGTGGCTGAAGCGTGCGGCCTCGGCGGTGCTGGCGTTGATGAGCGAAGCCGCGTGCTGGTAAAGCAGCCGCGCCTGTCCGAGCAGGTCCAGGCTGTTGTTGGCGAGGGCCAGGTCTTCTTCCAGAATCGGTCCATGGCCACACCACTCGGCGTTGCGCTGACCGAGCACCAGCGCGTTGTCCGCCAGGTGCAGCAAATGGTCGACGGGGACTGTTGCGGTGCTGGCCATTACATGTGCCCCACTTGATCGGGGATCTCGTAGAAGGTGGGGTGGCGGTACACCTTGTCGGCAGCGGGATCGAAGAAGCTGTCCTTGCTGTCGGGTTCGCTGGCCGTGATGCTGCTGGACTGCACCACCCAGATGCTCACGCCTTCCTGGCGGCGGGTGTACACGTCGCGCGCGAGATGCAGTGCGTGCTGTGCGTCGCTGGCGTGCAGGCTGCCGCAGTGCTTGTGCTCCAGGCCCTGCTTGCTGCGCACGAACACTTCCCAGAGTGGCCATTCCTTCATCGCTGTGTGGGGTGTGCTCATGCGGCCTCCTTCATGGCGCGGGTCTGTTGTTTGCGTGCGTGGGCCAGAGCGGCGTCGCGCACCCACTGTCCATCGTTCCAGGCCTTCACGCGTGTGGCCAGGCGTTCCTTGTTGCACGGGCCGTCGCCATTCACCACCGCCCAGAACTCATCCCAGTCGATCTGGCCGTAATCGTGGTGCCCTCGCGCCTCGTTCCATTTCAGGTCCGGGTCCGGCAGGGTGACGCCCAGCACCGCAGCCTGTGGCACGGTGGCGTCGACAAACTTCTGGCGCAGGTCGTCGTTGCTGATGCGCTTGATGCCCCAGCGCATGCCTTGCACGCTGTTGGGGCTGTCGGCATCGGGCGGGCCGAACATCGCCAGGCATTTCCACCACCAGCGGTTCACCGCGTCCTGCACCATGGCTTTTTGTTCGGCTGTGCCCTGCATCATCGTCAGCAAGGCTTCATAGCCCTGGCGCTGGTGGAAGCTCTCCTCCTTGCAAACCCGGATCATGGCGCGCGCATAGGGGCCGTAGCTGCAGCGGCACAGCGGGATCTGGTTCATGATCGCCGCGCCATCCACCAGCCAGCCGACCACACCGACGTCGGCCCAGGTCAGGGTGGGGTAGTTGAAGATGGAGCTGTATTTCGCCTTGCCCGAGTGCAGGGCGTCGAACAGCTGGTCGCGGCTGGTGCCCAGGGTTTCGGCTGCGCTGTACAGGTAAAGCCCATGGCCTCCTTCGTCCTGCACCTTGGCCACCAAAATGGCTTTGCGCTTGAGGCTGGGCGCGCGGGAAATCCAGTTGCCCTCGGGCAGCATGCCGACGATCTCGCTGTGCGCGTGCTGGCTGATCTGGCGCACCAGCGTCTTGCGGTAGGCATCGGGCATCCAGTCGCGCGGCTCGACCTTGCCGTCGGCGTCCACGGTGGCGTCAAAGTGCGCTTGAAGCGCCGCATCGTGCGGCACGGCCTTGAGTGAGGCGCCGGTTTTGGCATCGGCGTCTGGCACGTTGAAAGATTGGGTGTACATGCACGTCTCCTGCGCCGCTCAAGGGCGCGCGAACCGCAGTATAGCCATTAACCGACCAATCGGTCGGCTAATTTTGCAACAGCCGGGCGGGCACTTGCCGGAAGGCCGGGCACGCTGATCCGAGGAGCGGTCGCCGGGCACATTCGCTTACCAGCCGCTGCTGGCATGGCCGTAGAGTGAGCCGCATGCACAACGTCGAATTTCAGGATGGTGTCCGCGCGCTCGCCGAGCGCTGGCGGGTGGTTGCCCTTGCGCTCGCGGCAGGCGCATCTCTGGGCCTGGGGGCTTGCGGCGGAGGTGGTGGCGATTCAGGCGGCGGCGCCAGCGCGGCCGAGGGAACCGTGGGCACGGCGCCGTCGAGCACGTCGGGCAGCTCAGGATCTGTTGGTGCGGGAGCCGGTCTCGTGGCGCTGGACGCCAGCACCAGTTGCGGCCTGCCCGACTTCCGCAACAGCCTGCTCCAGCAGATCAATGCCGCGCGGGCGGTGGCGCGCACCTGCGGCGCCACGGCCATGCCCGCGGTGTCGGCCCTCACGTGGAATGACCGGTTGTTCTCAGCTGCCGCGCGGCATTCGCAGGACATGGCCACCAACAACTATTTTTCGCACACCGGCCTGGATGGCCGCAGCGCGGCACAGCGGATTGCGGCCGAAGGCTACGCGTGGTCGTGGGTGGGGGAAAACATTGCCGCCGGACAGTCGTCTGTCTCGGCGGTGATGAGCGGCTGGCTGGGCAGCGAGGGGCACTGCGCCAACATCATGCGGGCCGAGTACCGGGACGTGGCCGTGAGCTGCGTGCAGCGCAGTGGCACCACCTACGGCCGCTACTGGACCATGACGCTGGCTCGGCCCCAGTAAGCTTCAGCCGCCTGACTCGATCGACTGCGATTTGCCCCGGCCGCGACCCAGATGGGTCAGCAATTGAGGCAGCGCTTCCTGGAGCACGCCCTTGAGCGTGTGTGGCGGGTTGATCACGAACATCCCACTGGCGGTCAGGCCGGGGCGATCCTCCGGGCCGTGTGTCGGGTCCTGGCCGATGGCCAGCGTCGCGTTCAGCCAGGGCTTTTGCGCCTGATTGGAAATCGTGCGCAGGCGGCGCGGCAGATCGTGGGCTTCCGGGCGAGGAATCACCGGGTACCACACCAGGTAAGTGCCGGTAGGGAACCGCCGAACAAGCTCCTGTATGCAGGCGCTCACTTTGCTGTAATCGCTCTTGATTTCGTAGCTCGGGTCGATCAGCACCATGGCCCGCTTGGAGCCGGTGGCCGAGGGCGGTGGCGGCAGCAGCGGCTTGACGCTTTCAAACCCGTCTTCCCGCGCCACAGCAATTTGGCGCCCCGCTTCCAGTTGGGCGATGTTGGCGGACAACGTCCGGCTGTCGGTGGGGTGCAGCTCGAACAGCTTGAGGCGGTCGCGCGACTCGGTCCTCAGCAAGTGGTGCATGACGAACGGCGAGCCCGGGTAGACGCGCAGCGCACCGGAGGGGTTGAAGTTGGCAATCAGGTCGAGGTAGTCGTCAATGGCGGGCGCCGCCGCTGTGGCGGGGCGGTCGGCGGCGCGCAGCGCGCCCATGAGTTTGACGACGCCGTCCTTGGCTTCGCCCCCGGTCTCCGTGTAGTCGCCGTCCAGTCGGTAGAGCCCCGCACCGGCATGCGTGTCGATCAGCGTGATCCCCGCCTCTTTCTGCATCAGGTGGCGCAGCGTGGCAATGAGGGTGATGTGCTTGAGCACATCGGCATGGTTGCCTGCGTGGAAGGCGTGTCGGTAGCTGAACATGCCCTGATGGTAGCCGTTCGCCCCGTCTGGCCGACCATCGGGGCACGCATGGTTGCCATGGCAGGCCAGAATTTCGTACAATGGCAGGCTTCGCAGCGATCAGCTGGCTCCGCGGCGAAGTCTTCAACACCCACCTAAGAGCGTTCCGTCAGAGAACGACCGACCGTGGAAAAGAGCCGCCAAACCACCTCTCCCAGAGAAAACTCATGACCAAAACGTTCAGCGCCAAACCCGCTGACGTGACGCACGAGTGGTTTGTGATTGACGCGACCGACAAGGTCCTCGGACGAGTAGCCAGTGAAGTTGCTCTCCGTTTGCGCGGCAAACACAAGGCCATTTACACGCCTCACGTCGATACCGGTGACTTCATCGTCATCATCAACGCAGCCAAGCTCCGCGTCACGGGCAACAAAGCCCTCGACAAGGTGTACTACCGCCACTCGGGTTTCCCCGGCGGTATCTATGGCACCAACTTCCGCGACATGCAGGCCAAACACCCTGGCCGCGCGCTCGAGAAGGCCGTCAAGGGCATGCTGCCCAAAGGTCCCCTCGGCTACGCCATGATCAAGAAGCTCAAGGTGTACGGCGGTGCAGAGCATCCGCACACCGCCCAACAGCCGCAAGTGCTGGAACTCTAAAGGAGCCTTGAGATGATTGGTGAATGGAACAACGGAACCGGCCGTCGCAAGTCCAGCGTCGCCCGCGTGTTTCTGAAAAAAGGCAGCGGCAAGATCACGGTCAATGGCAAGGACATCCAGGCCTACTTCGGCCGCGAAACCTCCATCATGATCGCCAAGCAGCCCCTGCTGCTGACCAACCACGCCGAGACGTTTGACATCCAGGTCAACGTGCACGGTGGTGGCGAATCCGGCCAGGCCGGTGCTGTGCGTCACGGCATTACCCGCGCCCTGATCGACTACGACGCGACCCTCAAGTCGGGTCTGTCGCAAGCCGGCTTCGTGACGCGCGATGCCCGCGAAGTGGAACGTAAAAAGGTCGGTCTGCGCTCCGCGCGCCGCCGCAAGCAGTTCAGCAAGCGCTAAGCCCGCTGTCCATGCTCCAGAAGCCGCCTTCAAGTGTCAACTTGGGGCGGTTTTTGCTTTCTGGGGCCTGGTTGCGTTTGCTTGCACTTTGAAAGGTCGGAATGCGCTTGCGCCTGTTGCGAAGAAGGCTGACGGTCAGTGCGCCGCGCGTGTCGGTGCGCAGCGCCATGCCCTGGCCTCTTCGCTGGGTGCTGTGTGCGTTGTTGTTGGGTTTTTCGGCTGCGTTGGCCGTATGGGCGTTTGAGTTCGGCAAGGACATTGCGGGACTCGACCGCAATGCCCAGCAAGAGCTTGAACAGTTGCGGCGCGAGGTCCGCATGTTGCGCACCGACCTGAGCGAGGCGCAGTCGGTGGCCAACACGTCGGACAGCCTGCTGATTGCCGAGCGCAGTGCGCAGGCGCAGCTGATGATGCAGATTCGCCAGCTCCAGACCGACAACGAAGTGCTGCGCAGCGACCTGGGCTTCTTCGAGCGACTGATCCCGGGTTCGGGCAATGACACGTTGAGCATCCGCGGCTTGCAGGCCGAGCGCCTGTCGGAGACGCAGCTGAAGTGGCAGGTGCTCATGATCCAGGCGAGCAAGAACGCACCCGATTTCAAGGGCGCGCTGGAGGTCACGTTCACCGGCACGCTGGCGGGCAAGCCATGGTCGCTGCGCCAGGCTCCCGCGCCGCAGTCGGTCATCATCAAGGGCTATTTGCGCATGGAGGGCGTGGTGGACGTGCCCGCCCAGGTCGTGGTGGAGAATGTCACGGCCAAGATCCTCCAGGGCACTTCGGTCCGATCCATGCAATCTTTCAACCTGTAACCGTCGCGGTCCGCCGTGAGGAGATCTCCATGTTCGCGAAAAAGAAGCAACCTCCCATCAAGAGCCTCATCGCGCAGGGCACCCGCATCGAGGGCAATGTGTTCTTCCACGATGGGTTGCGCATTGACGGCGAAGTCATTGGCGACCTGCGGGCGAGCGACGAACAGCCCAGCCTGCTGGTGGTGAGCGAGGCGGCGGTGGTCACCGGGCAGATCCATGCCGACCACGTGATCATCAACGGACACGTCAAGGGGCCGGTGCTGGCGTTCGAGTTGCTGGAGCTTCAGCCCAAGGCGCGCATCGAGGGCGACGTGTCGTACAAGGCGCTTGAAATGCACCAGGGGGCCACCATTTCTGGTCAGCTCAAGCCCATGGCCGGCGGGCTTGAGGACAAACCCACATTGAAGCTGGCGGCAAATAACGGTTGATCGCATACCCGAGCGTTTTGATTTAGTATCCAACGCTCTTCCAGGTGCCTTGCACCTCCCCTTTTTCCGTCAAGAGGTATTCCCATGAGCGCTGTTGCCGAAAACATTCCGACCGAAATGCCGGCACCGCTGGTCTTCACCGACAGCGCTGCGGCCAAAGTGGCCGAGCTGGTGGCCGAAGAGGGCAATCCCGAGCTGAAGCTGCGCGTTTTCGTGCAGGGCGGCGGTTGCTCTGGTTTCCAGTACGGCTTTACCTTCGATGAGATCGTCAACGAAGACGACACCACCATGACCAAGAACGGTGTGTCGCTGCTGATCGATGCCATGAGCTACCAGTACCTGGTGGGCGCCGAGATCGACTACAAGGAAGACTTGGAAGGCGCCCAGTTCGTGATCAAGAACCCGAACGCATCCACCACCTGCGGTTGTGGCTCGAGCTTCAGCGTCTGACACCAGACTGCTTCAAACACCCACAAAAAAGGGAGCCGCTGGCTCCCTTTTTTGCGGCCGGGCCTCACGGCCCGGTGGTTTACTGAGCGCTGGCTTGCTGGATGCTGGCTGCCGCATCCAGCTGTTTGCGCTGCAGTTGTGCGACCGCATCGAAGCGCTGGCGCAGGGCAGGCGGCACCGGGATCGACTCGCTCTGGCGCGCAATCGCCAGCGGATCGACATGCACGCCGTTGTCGCGGAACTCGAGGTGCAGGTGGGGCCCGGTCGAGGCGCCTGTCGTGCCCACATTCCCGATGAACTCGCCTTGTGAGACACGCTGACCTTTGCGCACGCCGATGCGGCTGAGGTGGGCGTACACGGTCATCTGGTTGCTGCGGTGGCGGACATAAATGACGTTGCCGTAGCCGCGTTGTTCGCCAGCAAACTCCACCACGCCGTCGCCAATCGTGCGCACAGGCGTGCCGGTGGGTGCGGCGTAGTCCACACCCATGTGGGCTTTGCGATCGCCCGTGATGGGGTGAAAGCGCATGCCGTAGCCGCTGCTCACGCGCGAGAACTCCAGGGGAGAGGCGAGGTAGAAGCGGCGCGAGCTCGTGCCGTCAAAGCCGTAGTAGCCGCCCTTGTGGCCGGGTTCCTCAAACCACACGGCTTCGCGCTTCTTGCCGTCGTTGACGAACTCGGCGCTGAGCACGCGGCCGGTGCGCATGCTCTCGCCGTCGGCTTCGAGGCTTTCGTAGACGACGCTGAAGCGGTCGCCCTGGCGCAGGTCCCGGCGGAAATCGATGTCGCTGGAGAACATTTCAGCGAGCTGGATGGCCACGGGGTCCGGGATGCCGGCTTCGTCGGTGGCGGCAAAGAGCGAGCTGCGGATCACGCCGCTGGCCAAGCGAGCCGAGGCGGTGAGCGCACCCTGCTCCAGGCGTGAGCTGAGCGTGCCCTGGGCGTTCTTCTCGATCACCAGACGTGTGAAGCTGCGCTCGTCGGCGGACAGCCAGCGTGCGGTGAGGCGAAGCAGGGCTTGCTGGTCAGACGCTTCCACGCTGACCAGGCGACCAGCGCGGCCGAGCAACTGCCGCGCGATGGCGTCGTTGCGAAGGAATGTCTGTGCCTGGGTGTCGAGCACGCCCAGGCGCTGCAGCAGGCTCTGGGCGGTGTCGTCGCGGCGGGTGGTCTCGCTGCGGAACAGCACGAGCGGTGCAGCGGGTGGGGCGGCAACCAAGCTGTCGATGTCCAGGCGGGTGGGCGCGTCGAGTGCTTCGACGACCTGGCGCACGGGCAGGTCGGAGGCGTCGGGGGCCAGCGGGGCGATACCGAAGGCGGTGACGCCCGTGCCCAGCAACAGCACGCCCAGGCCACCCATGATGCGGCGCGGATGCCTTGCGAGGCTTTGGCTTGTGGCATCAGCAAGTTGTGCCAGCGTGTGGAGTAGCGAACGGGTCAAAATCGGGGTTTCCAGTAGGGCGGGCCGCAGGTGGGCGGGCCACGCGCACAAAAAAAGAGCGGTTGAGGCGGAACAAGTTCACTCAAACGCCCATGCGCAGACGAACCAGCTTGATATCGTGCAAAAACTGCGCCAACTAAAATCCGTCCAACGCGCCCGGCAGTATAGCCAGCGTGCACCCTTTTGCATCTGAAAAAACCCCTATGACCGCCCTCTCCAACGACGCCGAAAGTTCTCAAAAAAGCGTGCCCCTGACGGACGGCGTCCAGCACGCCCTGAGCGTCACGCTGCGGGGGTGCGAAGAATTGATTCCTCAGGCCGACTGGGTCAAAAAATTGTCACAGTCGGAAACCAGCGGCCAGCCGCTGCGCATCAAGCTGGGGCTGGACCCCACGGCGCCCGACATCCACATTGGCCACACGGTGGTGCTCAACAAGATGCGCCAGCTGCAGGACCTCGGGCACCAGGTGATTTTTCTGATCGGTGACTTCACCAGCCTGATTGGCGACCCGTCCGGGCGCAACAACACCCGCCCGCCGCTCACCGCCGAGCAGATCAAGGCCAATGCCGAGACGTACTACAAGCAGGCCAGCCTGGTGCTGGACCCGGCGCGCACCGAGATTCGCTACAACAGCGAATGGAGCCTCCCGCTGGGATCGATGGGCATGATCCAGCTCGCCGCCAAATACACCGTGGCGCGCATGATGGAGCGCAACGATTTCCACGACCGCTTCAAGGCGGGCACGCCCATCAGCGTGCACGAGTTCCTGTACCCGCTGATGCAGGGCTATGACTCCGTGGCGCTCAAGAGCGACCTGGAGCTGGGCGGCACCGACCAGAAATTCAACCTGCTCATGGGTCGTCACCTTCAACAGGAATATGGCCAGGAGCCGCAGTGCATCCTGACCATGCCGCTGCTCGAGGGGCTGGACGGGGTGGACAAGATGTCCAAGAGCAAGAACAACTACATCGGCATCACCGAGGAGGCGAACTCGATGTTTGCCAAGGTGCTGAGCATTTCCGACACGCTGATGTGGCGCTGGTACACGCTGCTGTCGTTCAAGTCGCTGGCCGAGATCGAGGCGCTGAAGAAAGAAGTGGACGGTGGGCGCAACCCCAAAGACGCCAAGGTGATGCTCGCCAAGGAAATCACCACGCGCTTTCACAACGCAGTGGCGGCCGATGCGGCGGAGCAGGACTTCATCAACCGCAGCAAGGGCGGCGTGCCGGATGACATTGCCGAGGTGTCGCTCTCGGGCGCGCCCCTGGGCATTGCGCCGCTGCTCAAGTCCGCAGGCCTGGCGCCCTCCAACAGCGAGGCCAACCGCCTGATTGAAGGCGGTGGCGTGCGCGTGGACGGCGCGGTGGTCAGCGACAAGGGGCTGAAGCTGCCCGCCGGCACCTTCGTGGTGCAAGTGGGCAAGCGCAAGTTCGCCCGTGTCACGCTGAGCTGAACCGACCCGTTCAGCGCCGTTCGGCCGCCTCCAGCATCGCCACCATGGCGCTGTAGCCCCGGGCGCGGGCCAGCGCCAGCGGCGTCTGGCCGGTGCGGTCGGCCAGCTGCAGGTTGGCGCCTGCGTCGATCAGCGCCTTGAGCGTGGCCTGGTGACGCGCGCCGCCATCGCCCAGCACGACCGCCTCGATGGCCGCTGTCCAGTGCAGGTTGTTCACGTGGTCCAGCGGCGCGCCCGCCGCAATCAACTGCCGCACGACGCCGTCGTGGCCCAGGTGCGCCGCCGCGATGAGCGCCGTGCCGTCGTAGCGGCTGGTGGTCTGCCGGGCGCTGGCGCCCAGTTGCAGCAGCACGCGCAGCGTGTCTTCGTCATCGGCGACCGAGGCGATGGTCACGGCGTCGTAGCGGTCGTTCTCCAGCCGGTTGATGTCCGCACCCGCTTTGACCAGCGCGCGAATGGCCTCGCGTTGCCGGGCAAACGTGGCCACGTGCAGGGGCGTGCGACCGCGCGCGTCGGTGGCGTTCACGGCGGCGCCGCCCGCCACCAGTCGCGCGATCTTGGCGGCATCGCCCTGCTGGGCGGCGGCGTGCAGGCCGCTGTAGGCTGCGGCCTCGCTGGCACTGGGCGCCACCTGGGCCCAGGCCGATGCCAGCGGCATCGACACCAGCGCGGTGATCAGCGTGCGGCGTTTCATTTCAGCTGGTCCTTGACCTTGTCGAGCGCCGCCATGGCGCATTGCTCGTCCAGATGACCGCCGGGTGCGCCGCCCACACCCACCGCGCCGATCACCTCGTTGCCCACTTTCACCGGCACGCCGCCACCCAGCAGCAGGTAGCCGGGGATGTTCACCAGGTTGGCCGCGGCCGGATTTTTCTGGGCGCCTTCCATCATGGCCAGCGTGGTGTTTTTGGCCGACGCGGAGGTGTAGGCCTTCAGGCGGCTGGCCTCCAGCGTGTGCGGGCCGGCGTTGTCGGCACGCATGACGGCGCGCACGCCGCCCGCGCGGTCCACCACTGTGGCGGTCACGTTGTGGCCGGCGGCGCTGCAGGCGGCCACGGTGGCGCTGGCGATTTGCCCGGCGAGTTCGAGCGACATGTTCTTTTCCACGCGCACGCTCTGGGCGCTGGCGAAGGAGGCTGCGGTCAGCGAGGCGGCGAGCAGGGTGGCCTGGACGATGGCTTTCATGGGGTTCTCCGGTGGGGTGAAGCGGTTCGATCAACCGTGGGAGAACTGTAGAAATTCGCGCCCGTCTTCACCATTCGGACGCCTACGCGCGGGCCTCCGTAGAACTACGCAGTGCCGCCAGCCGCATCGTGCGCATCGACCAGGGCGGCGTAGTGGCGAATGAGTTGGGCCAGCGAGGGCGCCTGCAGCTTGGCGAAGAGGTTGGCGCGGTGGGTCTCGACCGTTCGCGGTGACAGGCCGAGTGCGCGGCCGATCTCCTTGTTGGTCAGGCCTTCGACGATCAACCCGAGCACCTCGCGCTCGCGTTCGGAGAGTTGCGCGTAGCGCTCGCGCGCGGCGCGGTCGGCCTGGTGGCGCTGGCGCGAGCGCACGTGCTGGCGCACCGCGTTCTGCAGGGCTTCGAGCAGGGCCTCGTCGTCCACCGGTTTTTCCAGGAACTCTGCCGCACCGGCCTTGAAGGCGCGGCGGCACATGTCCACCGTGCCGTGGCCGGTGAGCATGATCACTGGCTGGTCCACGCCCTGCGCAACGAGGGTGTCCAGCACGCTCAGCCCGCTGATGCCGGGCATGCGCACGTCGAGCACGATGGCACCGATGCCCTCGCGGTCGAAGTCGCTGAGGAACGCTTGCGGGTCGCTCCAGGGCTGCACGCGCAGGCCCACCGTGCCGATCAGCAAGGCCAGGCCGTCGCGCACCGCCTGGTCGTCATCGATCAGGTGCACGGTAGGCGACAGGGTGTCGGGCGATCCGTTCATGGTGTGCCTGTGGCCAGCGGCAGTTGCAGGCGAAACACGGCGCCACCCTGGGGCGCGTTGGCCGCGCTCAGCGCGCCGCCCATGCCCTGAGCCAGCGTTTCGCACAGGCTCAGGCCCAGTCCCAGGCCGCCTTCGCGCGTGGAGAAGAAGGGCTCGAACAGGCGCGGCAGCACCTCCGGTGCAATGCCGGGTCCGCTGTCGGCCACCGAGATGTCGGCGCGCGCACCCTGTGTCGACACGGTCAGGGTGAGCCGCCGCTGAGCGGGAGGCACCTGCTCCAGCGCCTGCAGCGCATTGAGGATGAGGTTGTGCACGATCTGGTCGAGCGCGACGGGGTCGGCCAGCACCGTGACGGCTTGCGGGGCGTCGAGCCCGGGCACGACCTCGCGCCGCTGGCACTCGGGCTCCAGCAGGTACAGCGCGCGGCGCACCGCTTCCACCGCCGCCACCGGCTGGTGTTGGCCGCTGCGGTCCGGCCGCTCCACCGCCTGGCGCAGGCGCCCCACCACCTCGGCCGCCCGCCGCGCCTGGGCGACGGCTTGCAGCATGGCGTTGCGCGCGGTGGGGAGTTCGGGGGGGGCTTCGAGGAGCAGGCGCTGCGCGGCCTGTGTGTTGGCGAGCACGGCGGTGAGGGGCTGGTTGAGTTCGTGGGCCATGCCGGCCGCGAGTTCGCCCAGCGTGTTCAGGCGGGCCACCTGGCCCAGCCGCAGCAGTTCTTCGGCGCGGCGGCGTGCGCTGCGCTGGCGCTGCAAATGGTGCAGGGCCGCCAGCAACGCGGCCACGCCCAGTGGCCAGGCCAGCATTCCCGCCCAGGGCAGTTCGCTCCAGCCGACCGTGCGCGTGGCCACCACGTCAAACGGCTGGCTCTCGGCGGCCAGCAGCTTGTGGAAGCCGAAGTGCCAGCCGTGCGCAGGTGCATCGGCGGCCGGCGCGCCGGCCTGCACCACGTACCGCTGGCCGGCGTGTTCCAGCGTCACCCGCACGGGGCTGGACTCGGCCTTCATCGGCCATTCCGGCCAGGGCACCATGGCGCGCATGTCGATGGTCAGCGCGTAGCTGGTGGGTGTGGCCGCGAGCACGAGCTGGTAGCGGCCTTGGGTGAGGTCGAGCCCGCCCAGCGCGGCCCGGCGCGTCTGGCGCGAGAGCGTTTCGGCCTGCGTGAGCATGGCGTCGCTCCAGCGCTGGTCGGGGTCGCGCCGTTGCACGCTCAGGATCTGCGGGTACAGCACCGGCAAGCGCTGCTCCGGGGAGGCCGCGCCGCCACCGCTGTCGGGGGCTGGCTGCAGCAGCGCCAGCGTGGCGAGCATGGCGTCGTGCTGCACCACCTGCTGGCTGAGCAGCCGGTGCACGATGCGCGCGTCGGTTTCGAACAGCGACCGCTGTTGTTCCAGCGACTGGCGCGCGATCGCGGCCGCGCCGGCCAGGGCCACCACCGCCCCGCCGACCAACCACCACACCGGAAATCGCCAGGGCCGTCGCATCCGGCGGATTCTGTCATGCGCAGCGGCGCAGCGTGGGGCCGGGCCAGCCGACGGGCCGCCCCAAGGCAGGCCCAGCCCCCTCGGGGGGCAGCGACCCGCGCAGCGGCGGAGCGTGGGGGTCCAGCCCTTCCGCCGGGCCGCCCCAAGGCGGGGCCGCCCCCTCGGGGGGCAGCGACCCGCGCAGCGGTGGAGCGTGGGGGTCCAGTGAAGCGCCGAGGTAGGCCTGTTGCACCGCGGCGTTGGCTTGCACCTCAGCAGGCGTGCCCGCCGCCAGCCACTGGCCGGCATCGAGCACCACCACGTGGTCGGAGATGCCCATCACCAGCGCCATGTCGTGCTCCACCAGCAGCACGCCCAGGCCGGCGTCGGCGATGCGGCGCAGCAGGGCCGCCAGCGCGGTCTTGTCCTCTCGCGAGAGGCCGGCGGCGGGCTCGTCGAGCAGCAGCACTTCGGGGTCGAGCGCGAGCGCGCGGGCAATCTCCACCAGGCGGCGGTCCACGTGCGGCAGGTCGGCCGCGCGCGCCTGCGGTGCACCGGCATAGCCGCACCACACGAGCAGGGCTCGCGCCTGAGCGCGGGCGCTGGCGGAGCGCAGGCGCGCATCGCCCAGCAGCGGCCCGAGGCGGCCGCGGTTGAGCGCCAGCGCCACGTTGTCTTCCACGCTCAGGCTGCCAAAGAGTTGCGAGGTCTGGTAGCTGCGCGCAATGCCCAGGCGCGCCAGGCGCATGGCGGTGCGGCCGGTGAGGGCGTGCCCGCCCAGCGAGAAGCCGCCCGCTGTGGGCTGGTAGTAGCCGCTGAGCACGTTGAGCGCGGTGGACTTGCCCGCGCCGTTGGGGCCAATCAGGCTGGTCACGGCGGCGGTGCGCGCCTGCAGGCTCAGGTCACCCACCGCGCGCACGCCGCCAAACTGCATGGTCAGGCCCTGCGCCGCGAGCACCTGGCGCTCACGCGCAGGCAGGCTGAAGCCCTCGGGCGCGGTGGCCGGCTGCCAGTCCAAGGCACGGGCGCCGCGCAAGCGCTGCAGCAGGCGGCGCCACTGGCGCTCGGCCAGGCCCACCATGCCGTCGGGCGCAGCCCACAGCACCAGCAGCAACAGGCCGCCAAAGAACAGCAGGCGGTATTCCTCCAGGCTGGAGAGCAGCTCGGGCAGCAGGCCCACGATGAGCGCGCCCACCAGCGGCCCGGCCACCGACCCCGCGCCGCCCAGCATCACCACCAGCACAAACAGGATCGACTGCACAAAGCCGAAGGTGTGCGGCGTGACGAAGCCCGAGAGCGGCGCAAACAACCCGCCTGCCAGCCCCGCGCACGCGGCGGAGAGCGCAAACGCCACCACCTTCACCGCCAGCGGGTTCAGGCCGATGGACTCGGCGGCGGTTTCGCTGTCGCGCACCGCGCGCAGCGCCGCGCCCCAGGTGCCGCGCGAGAGCCACGCATAGCCGGCCAGCACCACCACCGCGCTCAGCAGCGCCAGCAAGGCCACCGCCTGTTCGCCCGCCACCGGGCCGAGCTTGGGCGAGCCGATGCCCATGATGCCGTTTTGCCCACCGGTGAGGTCGCGCATCTCGACGATGGCGTGCTCGACGATGAAGCCAAAGGCAATCGTGATCATGGCGAGGTAAGGCCCCTTCACGCGCAGGGCCGGCAACGCCAGCAGCGCGCCCATGGCACCCGCCAGCAGCACGGCGATGGGCCAGGCGAGCCAGAAGCTCAGGCCGGCCTTGCTGGTGAGGATGGCCACGGCATACGCGCCCACGGCATAGAAGCCCACGTGCCCGAAGGACACCTGGCCGCTCAGGCCCATCAGCAGGTTCAGCCCGATGCCGACCACCGCGAGCAAGGCCACGTTGGCCAGCACGAAGGCGTAGTAGGGGTTGACGGTGAGCGCCATCACGGCGCCGGTGCCGAACACCAGGCACACGGCCGCCAGCTGCGCCGGTGTGCCCAGGCCCAGCCAAAGGCGGGGGGTGGAATCGCTCATACCTTCTTCACCTCCGCGCGGCCAAAGAGGCCATTGGGCCGCGCCGCCAGCGCCACGATCACCAGACCGAACGTGATGATCTGCGTGTAGCCCGAGCCCAGCGTGCTCGTGACCAGCGCCTCGATCACACCAAACAGCAGGCCGGCGATCATCACGCCCCAGGCGCTGGTGATGCCACCCAGAATGGCCACGGCAAACGCCTTGAGGCCAAACAGCGTGCCCATGTCGGACGCCACGTTGAACAGCGGCGCGATCAACACACCGGCAATGCCGGCAAACAGCGCCGAGAGCGCAAACGCCAGCGCAATGGCGCGCTGGATCGGAATGCCCATGAGGCGCGCGGCCGACGGGTTCTGCACCACCGCCAGCATGCCGGTGCCCCAGCGCGTGCGGCGCGAGAGCAGGTGCAGCACCGCCGCCAGCGCCAGCCCCACCACCGGAATGAGCACCTGCAGGGGATACAGGCCCAGGCCCACATCGCCCAGGTTCAGCGGCGTCTGCGCCAGCGGCGAAGGCAGGCTGCGCGGCTCCTTGCCGAAGGTGAACAGCACGAGGTTGTCGAGCACGATGCCCAGCGCCACCGTGGCCATGAGCCAGGCGTCCGAGCCGCGCCGCGCGAACGGCCGCACCGCCACGAACTCGACCACCAGGCCATACAGCGCACACAGCGCCAGCGCGAGCACGATGGCCGCCCACAGCGGCCAGCCCAGCGTCTGCGCAAACGCAAACGTGAGCACCGCACCCAGCATCATCGAACTGCCCTGGGCAAAGTTCACCGTGCCCGACACGGCATACGTCACATAGAAGCCCAGGGCCATGAGCCCGTACATGCTCCCCAGGCCCAGCCCGCTGATCAGCGCTGACAACAACATTTAAGAATCCTTGAAGGCACGCACCGCGCGCAGCAACCCAGTCCAGAGACACCGAGGGTCCGGCTCCGCCGGCCCAAGGTGTCGCCCCCCTTGAGGGGGGAGCGCCGAAGGCGCTCGGGGGGTGTTTACCGGACAGGCAGGATGCGGTTGTCGATGAACTGCGCCCACACGTAGTCGGTCGAGTTCACCGCGTCGTGCACGCCGGGCTTGAAGGGCTGCTCGTAGGTCTTGATCAGGCCGTCGTACTTGCCGATCTTGTAGAAGCCCTGGCGCACCGCATCGCCGTCGGTGGAGCCAGCGGCGCTGATGGCGAGCGCGGCGAGCATCATCCCGTCGTAGGCGTTGGCCACACCCACGGCGGGCGTGATGTCGTCCGGGCCCTTGATGGCCGGGTACTTGGCCTTGAGCGCGGCAATCACCTTCTGGCCCACGGGGCCCTGGTCGCCAAAGAAGCTGTAGGTCTGCACGAAGTGCACGTTCTTGCCGTTGGGGCCGGCCAGCTCGGTGAAGCGGCCACCCGCCGGGCCCCAGTGCGAAACGATCGGCACCTGCCAGCCCATGCGGTCGAGCGACTTCACCACCTGCGCCGACGGACCGACGTTGCCCACCATGAACAGCGTGTCGGCACCGGCGGCCTTCAGGCGCGTGAGCTGGGGCACCACGTCCACATCGTTGCCCTCGAACTTCTCCACGCCCACGGCCTTCATGCCCTTGGCGGCCAGCGCGGCGTGCAGGCCTTTTTCGTTCGACTCGCCCCACGGGTTGTTCACCAGGATCATGCCGGGCTTGGTGCTCTTGAAGTTCTTCTGCGCGTAGTCGAGCATGCCCACGTTGACGATCTCGTCCACCGCCGACACGCGGAACGCGAAGTTCGGGTTGGCGCCGTTCTTGGTGATCGGCGTGCCCGCGGCCCACGGCCCCATGAAGGGCACCTTCTCCTGGTTGATCAGCGGCACGATGGCCATGGACACCGGCGTGTCCAGCCCGCCAAAGATGACCGCCACCTTCTCGCGGTAAATGAGTTCGCGCGCGGCCAGCACGCCCTTGGCCGGGTTGGCCTCGTCGTCGCGGCGCACCAGCTCCAGCTTGCGGCCACCGAGCAGCCCGCCCTTGGCGTTGATCTCGTCGATGGCCACCGTGAGGCCGCGCGTGATGGCCTCGCCCGCCAGCGCCGACTGGCCCGAGAGCGCGGTGATCAGGCCGATCTTGATCGGGTCGGCAGCAAACGCGGGCAGCGCCCAGAACGAACAGGTGAGGGCAGCGGTGGCAGCCAGCAGGCGGCGGCGGGTCGGTCGGGCGGCATGGGTCATCGCAAATCTCCAGAGGGGGTTGAACACATGACGGGCCTGTGCGCCGCCATGCCTGTCAACGGATGCAAGGGCCGTGCCAGCGTCAACAAATGCAAATAAAGATTGTCAACAATATGTGTTTGTCTTTGTCTACCATGTGGCACAGGCCTTGCTCACACCAAGAGCGTGCACCGGGCAGGACGCCTCCGCGCCCCGAAGCAGTGCCCCACAGGAGAACACCCATGAGCGAATCGCCAAAACAGTGCGCCGACACCGGGCTGGACCCGGCTGGCATCGTCGACGAGTACCTGCGCATCCTGATGATTCCGGACCCGGCCAACGCCATGCGTTTCGTCGCTCCGGATCTGCGCATCCGTTTCACGGGCGGGCGCGCCATGAGCGCACCCGCCGAGTGCGCCGCCTTCAATGCCACGCGCTACGCGTGGGTGAAGAAGCGCATCGAACGCACCGAAGTGGTGGCCGGTGGCACGCCAGAAGAAACGGTGGTCTACAGCCTGGGCACGCTCTACGGCGCCTGGCCCGACGGCACCGCGTTCGAGGGCAACCGGTATGTGGACCGCTACGTGGTGAAGCACGGGCTGATCACCCACATGGATGTGTGGAACGACAGCGCCGAATGGCTGATGGTGCGCGCCGGCCTGGCGAGCGTGTGACATGAGCAACGCACTCCTTTACGACGGCCTGCTGCCGCACCACGGCCGCTTTGACTACCAGCCCATCACCCGCCGGGCCGACCACGTGTGGCCCAACGGCGCGCGGCTGGCGGTGTACCTGGGCTTCAACCTGGAGCACTTCGCGTTTGGCGAAGGCATGGGCGCGGGCATCGGCCCCGTCTCGCCGCACCCCGACGTGCTCAACGCGAGCTGGCGCGAGTACGGCAACCGCGTGGGCGCGTGGCGCTGCATGGAGCTGTTTGACCAGCTCGCCCTGCCCTGCGCCACGCTGCTCAACACCGCGCTGTACGACCACTGCCCCGAACTCATCGCGGCCTGCGTGGCGCGCGGCGACGAGCTGGTGGGCCACGGCCACACCAACGCCGAGCGGCAGGGCACATTGCACGAGGCTGAAGAACAGCGCCTGCTCGCGCTGTGCCGCGAGCGCATCGCGCGGCACAGCGGCGTGGCGCCCACCGGCTGGCTCTCGCCCTGGATTTCGGAGAGCCACCTCACGCCCGACCTGCTGGCCGAGACCGGCTACCGCTACACGCTCAACTGGTGCCACGACGACCAGCCCGTGGCCATGCGCACGCGCAGCGGCCAGCGGCTGTGGAGCGTGCCCTACCCGCAGGAGCTCAACGACATTCCCATGATCGTGGCGCGCCAGATGGACGCCAAAGACTTCGCGCAAATGGTCATCGACAACTTCGACGAGATGCGCGAGCAAGCCCGGCGCCAGCCGCTGGTGATGGGCCTGGCGCTGCACCCGTACATCGTCGGCCAGCCCTACCGCCTGCGCCACCTGCGCCGCGCGCTCGAACACCTGGCCCGCGCGCGCGACGCGGGCGAGATCTGGTTCACCACACCCGGCGCGATCTGCGACGCCGCCGAACAACAGGCCCAGGCCTCCACACCCACCTCGCCCGCATGACCACCGACCTGCCCCTCACCCTCAACGACACCGTGGGCGCCTGGGTGCCGCACGGCCGCTTCGTGCGGCCCGGACAGGCCAGCGGACCGCTCCAGGGCCTGCGCTTTGCCGCCAAGGACGTGTTCGACGTGGCCGGCCAGCCCACCGGCGCCGGCAACCCCGCGTGGCTCGCCAGCCACCCCGTGCCCACCCGCAGCAGCCCGCTGGTGGACGCCTTGCTGCAAGCCGGCGCCACCCTGGCCGGCAAGGTGCTCACCGACGAACTCGCCTACAGCATCCACGGCGACAACATCCACTACGGCACCCCCATCAACGCCGCCGCGCCCGCACGCGTCACGGGAGGCTCTTCAAGCGGCTCGGCCGCGGCGGTGGCCGCGCGGCTGGTGGACTTTGCGCTGGGCACCGACACCGGCGGCTCCACCCGCGTGCCCGCCAGCTACTGCGGCCTGTGGGGGCTGCGCACCACGCACGGCCTGCTCAGCCGCGACGGCCTGGTGCCGCTGAACCCGCTGTTTGACACGCCCACCTGGCTGGCCCACGACCCCGCCACCTTCGAGCGCGTGGCCAGCGTGCTGCTGCCCGACTCCCCCTTCGCCCCCCGGCGCGTGCTCACCTTGAGCGACGCCTGGACCGAAGCCGAGGCGGTGTTCCAGCCCGCGCTGCAGCAAGCGCGCGACGCGCTCATCGGCCTGCTGGGCGCGCCCGCGCACGCGCGCACGGCCAGCGACGAAGGCCTGGACGCCTGGCGCCAGCTCTACGTGACGGCATCGGCCTTCAACGGCTGGGAAACGCACGGCGAATGGATCGCCAACCACACGCCCGATTTCGCGCCGCCCATTGCCGCGCGCTGGCAGTTCGCCAGCACCGTGCGCGCCGAAGACGCCGCCGCCGCGCGTGCGCGCATCGCCGGCATTCGCGCCCACGTGCGCGGCTGGCTCGGCGAAGACGGCGTGGCCGTGCTGCCCTCGGCCGCCAGCCTGGCGCCGCTGCGCGACGCCGACCCCGCTGCCGTGGACGCGGTGCGCATGCGCACGCTGCGCATCACCAGCATCGCCGGCCTGGCGGGGCTGCCGCAGGTGAGCCTGCCGCTGCGCAGCCCGGAGGGCGTGCCGCTGGGCGTGTCGCTGCTGGGCCCCGCCGGCCGCGCCCGCGCCC
>NZ_JAHVAB010000019.1 GCF_019264445.1 Hydrogenophaga sp. | reverse complement strand
CCCCCGCGCACGCTGCGCTGGCGCACGCATGCGCTGGCACTCCCCGATGGCCGGCTCGCGGTGATACAGGCGCTCATGGGGGGTGCCAGCTGGTGCCTCATGGGCGCCATCGTCTGGGTGCTGTTCGCCGGGCGGGTCGATTACCCCACGGTGCTGGGCGCCCTGCTCATGGCGGCGGTGGCCGGGGTCATCACGCACGTGCCCGCCGGCCTGGGCGTGCTGGAGGCGGTGTTCGTGGCCACCCTGAGCGGGCGGGTGAATGCCACCGAGGTGCTGGCGGCTGTGCTGGCCTACCGCGCGGCCTACTACCTGCTGCCGCTGGCCCTGGCGCTGCCGGCTTATGCCCTGAGCGAAGTGGCGGCGCGGCGCAATGCCAGCGCAAAATGATGCGGTTTGTCTCGGAACTTAGGTATTTCCGGGGCCTCTCAATCCGCTGACATCACCAATATGTTCGCATGCGCACAATAGCGGGCGGCGGAAAGCCCGCCCCACATGCGCGCCCCCGTGCGCGCCCACCCAAGCCTGTTCATCCCATGCCCCTGATCTCCGCCTCTTCCGATGTTCCCAGACGGCTGCTGGCCGGGTCTGCGCTCGTTGTTGCGCTCGCGCTGGCCGCTTGCGGTGGCGAAAAGCCGCCCGCCGCCAAGCCGCCACCACCACCGGTGGGCTTCCTCACGGTGGTGCCGCAGACGCAGGGGCTGGACACGCAACTGCCCGGGCGCACCCGGGCTTCGCAGAGCGCCGAGGTGCGACCCCAGGTCTCGGGCATCCTGCAGAAGCGCCTGTTCACCGAGGGCGGCATGGTCAAGGCCGGCCAGCCGCTGTACCAGATTGACGCCCGCTCGCTGGAGGCCGCTGCCAAGAGCGCAGAAGCCGCGCTGGCCAAGGCAAGGGCCACCGCACAGACGGCGCGCACCAATGCAGAGCGCAACGCCGAGCTGGTGAAGATCGACGCGATCAGCCGCCAGGTGTTTGACGAAAGCCAGGCGCAGGTGGCGCAGTCGGCGGCCGATGTGGCCGTGGCGCAGGCCGCGCTGGAAAACGCCCGCATCAACCTGCAATACAGCCGCATCCTCGCGCCCATCAGCGGGCAGACCGACCTCTCGGTGGTGCTGCCCGGTTCGCTCGTCACCGCCAACCAGGCGCAGGCGCTCACCACCATCAGCCAGCTCGACCCGATGTACGTGGATATCACGCAGTCCAGCTCGGAGTTGCTGGAGCTGCGGCGCCAGTGGCAGGCGGGGGCGTTTGGCAAGGTGGAGGCCAGCGGCGCCCAGGTGCGGCTCGCGCTGGAAGACGGCAGCGCTTACCCGCACGCGGGCAAGCTGCAGTTCACCGGCGCCACCGTGAGCCAGACCACGGGTGCCATCACGCTGCGCGCGGTGTTCCCCAACCCCGACCGCCTGCTCATGCCCGGCATGTACGTGCGCGCGCGCCTGGCCACCGGCGAAGCGAGCGACGCGATCGTCGTGCCGCAGCAGGCGCTGCAGCGCGACCCTGCGGGCAAGCCCAGCGTGCAGATCCTCAATGCGGACAACAAGATCGAGAAGCGGCCCGTGCAGCTGGGCCAGGCCCTGGGCTCGCGCTGGCTGGTGCTCGATGGCCTCAAGCCCGGTGAGCGGGTGATGGTCGAGGGCTTCCAGAAAGCGCGCGTGGGCCAGGTCGTCACGCCCGTGGCCATGCGCATGGAAGGCAACCGCGTGGTCGAGGTGCAGCCCGCTGCGGGTGCGGCGCCGGGTGGTGCACCCGGTTCAGGTGCAGGCGGGCAGAAGCCCCCGGCCGGCAACGCCCCACCCAAGCCCTGAGCGCGGTTGCAGGGCCACACCTCGACCCCGGCTGACCCTGACACCCATCGAGCCCACCGGACACCACACGCTGCAACATGGCCTATTTCTTCATTCACCGTCCCGTCTTCGCCTGGGTGCTGTCCATCGTGGTCATGCTCGCCGGGGCGATGTCGATCTTCACACTGCCGCTGGAGCAGTACCCCGACATCGCACCACCGCGCGTGTCGATCAACACCACCTACACCGGTGCCTCCGCCGAAACCGTGGCCGACTCGGTCACGCAGGTGATCGAACAGCAGCTCAAGGGCATCGACAACGTGCTCTACATGAGCTCGACCAGCGACTCCGCCGGCCGCTCGCGCACCCAGCTCACCTTTGCGCCGGGCACCAACATCGACGTGGCCCAGGTGCAGGTGCAGAACAAGCTGCAGACCGCCCTGAACCGCCTGCCTGAAGCCGTGAAGAGCCGCGGCGTGTTCGTGAACAAGGGTGGTCAGGACAACCTGATGACCTATGTCTTCACCTCGCCCGACCCCACGGTCACGCAGGTGGCCATTGGCGACTACATCACCAGCAACGTGGTGGACGTGATCTCGCGCATCGACGGCGTGGGTGACGTGACGGTGTTCGGCACCAGCTACGCCATGCGCATCTGGATGGACCCGGGCAAGCTGGAGCAGTTCGCGCTCATGCCCTCGGACCTCATCTCGGCGCTGAACTCGCAGAACGCCCAGGTGTCGGCCGGCCAGCTCGGTGCGCTGCCGGCGGTGAAGGACCAGATGCTCAACGCCACCATCACGGCGCGCACCAAGCTCAAGACGGTGGAAGAGTTTGAAGCCATCGTGCTCAAGGCAGCGGCGGACGGCTCGCTCGTCACCATGGGCGACGTGGCCCGCGTGGAGCTGGACGCGGACAACCTCACCGTGAAATCGCGCCTGAACAACCGCCCCGGCGCGGGCCTGGGCGTGGTGCTGGCCGATGGCGCCAACGCCATGGCCGTGGCCAACGCCGTCAACGCCAAGATGGCCGAGCTCGCGCCCTTTTTCCCGGATGGCATCACCGGCGTCATCAGCTCGGACACCACGCCTTATGTGCGCGCGTCCATCAAGGAAGTGGCCATCACGCTGGTGGAGGCGATGCTGCTGGTGGTGATCGTGATGTATGTGTTCCTGCAGAACCTGCGCGCCACGCTCATCCCGGCCATTGCCGTGCCGGTGGTGCTGCTGGGCACCTTCGGGGTGCTGTCGGCGCTGGGCTATTCCATCAACATGCTCACCATGTTTGCCATGGTGCTGGCCATTGGCCTGCTGGTGGACGACGCGATCGTGGTGGTGGAAAACGTGGAGCGCGTGATGCACCAGGAGGGCCTGCCCGCGAAGGAGGCCACCATCAAGTCGATGGCGGAAATCACGCCGGCGCTGGTGGGCATTGGCCTCACGCTCTCTGCCGTGTTCATTCCCATGGCGTTTTTCTCGGGCTCGGTGGGCGTGATCTACCGGCAGTTCTCGGTGGCGATTGTGTCGGCCATGGCGTTCTCGGTGCTGGTGGCGCTCACGCTCACGCCCGCGCTGTGTGCCACGCTGCTCAAGCCCACCAACCACCTGCACGGCGAGCCGCGCAAGGGCCTGCTGGGCTGGTTCGACCGCTTCTTCCAGGGCTTCAACAAGGGCTTTGACCGCAATGCCACGCGCTACCAGGGCGTGGTGGGCCAGCTGCTGGTGCGCAGCAAGCGCGTGATGCTGGTGTTCGCGCTGCTCATCGGCGGCGTGGTGCTGCTGTTCCAGAAGCTGCCCACCTCCTTCCTGCCGGTGGAGGACCAGGGCTTCATCACCGCCAGCGTGACGCTGCCCGCCGGCTCGTCGGACGCGCAGCTCGAAGTGGTGCTGCAGGACATCACCCGCTACTTCACGGCCCAGCCCGATGTGCTGCGCGTGAACTCGCTCGCGGGCAACAGCGGCAACCAGAGCGCGGGCACGATCTTCGTGCGCCTCAAGCCGTGGGACGACCGCCCCAACGCCGAGCAGAGCGCCGAGTTCATTGCCCGCAAGGCCACGCGCGACCTCTCCCGCATCCGCGCGGCGCGCATCTTCGTGTCCCTGCCGCCGGCCGTGCGCGGCCTGGGCTCGGACGCTGGCGTGAACTTCATGCTCAAGGACATCAACGGCCTGGGCAACGACGCGCTGCGCGCCGCCAAGGACCGCGTGATCCAGCTCGCCAGCGAACGGCCCGAGCTGGCCAACATGCGCACCACCGACTTCGACGTCACATCCGAGCTGAAGGTGGTGATCGACGACCGCAAGGCCGCTGCGCTGGGCGTGTCCACCAACGACATCAACAACGTGCTCTCCAGCGCGGTGGGCGGCGCCTACGTGAACGACTTCGTGCACAACGGGCGCGTCAAGCGCGTCTATGTGCAGGGCGACGCGCCCTACCGCATGCTGCCGCAGGACATCGGGCAGTGGACGGTGCGCAACCGCAACGGGGAGATGGTGCCGCTCGCAGCCTTCACCTCCACCACCTGGACAAGCAGCGCGCCCCAGCTGCTGCGCTACAACGGCTCACCCGCCATGGAAATGGTGGCCAGCACCGGCGCGGGCGTGAGCTCGGGCGATGCCATGCGCGCGGTCGAGGCCATCATGGCCCAGATGCCGGTGGGCATTGGCTACGAGTGGACCGGCGCGTCGCTGCAGGAGCGGCAGTCGGGCGCGCAGGCGCCGCTGCTCTACGCCATTTCCATCCTCTTTGTGTTCCTGTGCCTGGCCGCGCTGTACGAGAGCTGGAGCGTGCCGTTCTCGGTGATCCTGGCCGTGCCGCTGGGGGTGGTCGGCGCCTTGCTGGCCACGTACTTGCGGGGCATGTCCAACGACGTGTACTTCCAGGTGGGCCTGCTCACCACGGTGGGGCTCGCGTCGAAGAACGCCATCCTGATCGTGGAGTTTGCAGTGCAGCTCATGGAGCAGGGCAAGAGCGTGTTTGACGCCACGCTGGAAGCGGTGCGCCGCCGGCTGCGCCCCATTCTCATGACCTCGCTGGCCTTTGGTTTTGGCGTGTTGCCGCTCGCCCTGGGCACCGGCCCGGGCGCGGCCAGCCGCCAGGCCATCGGCACCGCCGTGCTCGGCGGTACCGTGCTCTCCACCTTGCTCGGCCTGTTCTTCGTGCCCGTGTTCTTCCTGCTGGTGCGCAGCTGGGTCCAGCGCCGGCAGAACAAGAAAACGCCGCCCGCACCCGTGGCCCCGCTGTCGCCCCAAGGAGACGCCTGATGTTCCGAGCGAATGCTCCCTTCCAGCGGGCCGTGCTTGTGGGCGCGGTGGCTGTTGTGTTGTCGGCCTGCGCGCAGATGCCTGCCGCCAAGCCCGATGTGCAGGGCGTGGTGGCCCCCACGCTGGGCCAGCCGCTTGCGGTGGTCGAAGCCAGCCCGGTTGCGCTGCAGACCACGCAGCGCGTGACCTGGGTGCAGCACCCGGGGCTGCGCCAGTCGATCGCGCAGGCGCTCACCCACAACCGTGACCTGCGCGTGGCCCTGGCCAACATCGAGCGCGCCCGCGCGCAGTACGGCATCACCAGCGCGGCACAGCTGCCCACCGTGGCCGCCACCGCGCAGGGCAGCCGCACCCGCACCGCCGCGGACCTCTCCAGCACCGGCCGGCCGGTCATCACCACCCAGTACACTGCGCAGCTGGCCGTCACCAGCTTCGAGCTGGACCTGTGGGGCCGCGTGCGCAACCTCAACGAGGCGGCGCTGCAGCAGTTCCTGCAGTCCGAAGAGAACCAGCGCAACGTGCTTATCACGCTGGTGGCCGACGTGACCAACGCTTGGCTGAACCTCGCGGCCAACCAGGCCCGGCTCACGCTGGCGCGCGACACCCTCACCAGCCGCGAGAAGGCGTACCAGCTCACCGAGCGCATCCAGCAACTCGGTGGCACCTCGGGCCTGGTGCTGGCGCAGAACCGCATCACTGTAGAAACCGCGCGCGGCGACGTCGCGGCCTTCACCGCGCAGGTCGCCAAAGACCGCAACGCCCTCGAAGCGCTGGTGGGCAGCGGCCTGAACACCGAGTGGCTGCCGACCGCCGACACCCTGCGCAACGACGCCACCGCGCCAGCGGCCCTGCTGGTGCTGCCGGCCGAGCTGCCTTCGAGCCTGCTGCTCTCGCGACCCGATGTGCGCGCCTCGGAGTTCAACCTGCAGGCGCTTTCCGCCAACGTGGCCGCTGCGCGCGCTGCGCTGTTTCCCACCATCAGCCTGAGCACCAGCATCGGCACCGGCAGCCGCGAGCTGGACAGCCTCTTTGGCAGCGGCAACGGCACCTGGAGCTTCGTGCCGCAGATCCGCTGGCCCATCTTTGATGGCGGCAGCGCCCGCGCGGCGGTGGACGTGGCACAGGCCAACCGCGACATCGCGGTGGCGCAATACGAAAAAGCCATCCAGACCGCGTTCCGCGAGGCGTCCGACGCGCTGGCCGAGCGCGCCCAGTGGCAGGACCGCCTGGCCGCGCAGCAGGCCGTGGTGGACGCCAACGCGCGCGCCTTCCAGCTGTCGGACGCGCGCTTCAGCGCGGGCGTGGACAACTACCTCACGGTGCTCGATGCGCAGCGCAGCCTGTACGCGGCCCAACAAGCGCTGATCGCCCTGCGGCAGGCGGAGCAGGCCAACCGCGTGGCGCTGTGGAAGGTGCTGGGCGGCAACCTGGCTGCAGACAGCGGAATGTCAAGCCAACGTTAATTCGCTTGCGGCGGTTGCGGCGCCTGCGTATCTTCCCGTGCCTCTCGACTCGAAAGGCGCGTGCATGGCACACAGCAACCTCAAAAAGTGGTCCGCCGAATTCCTCGGCACGTTCTGGCTCACGTTCGGCGGCTGCGGCAGCGCGGTGCTGGCCGCCGCCTTCCCGCAGCTCGGCATCGGCTTCACTGGCGTGTCGCTGGCCTTCGGGCTGACGGTGCTCACCGGTGCCTATGCGTTCGGGCCGATTTCTGGCGGGCACTTCAATCCCGCGGTGTCGCTCGGGCTGGCCATCGGCGGGCGCTTTCGGGCCGCTGAATTGCCCGGCTACGTGATCGCGCAGGTGCTGGGCGCGGTGGCCGCTGCCGGGGTGCTGTACTTGGTGGCTACGGGCAAGCCAGGGGCCGAGGTGGGTGGCTTCGCCACCAACGGCTACGGCGCGCACTCGCCTGGCGGTTATGGCCTCATGGCCGCGCTCACCATCGAAGTGGTGCTCACGGCGGTATTCCTGCTCGTCATCCTGGGTGCCACTGCCCGCCGGGCCGCCGGCGGCTTTGGTGGCCTGGCCATCGGCCTGTGCCTCACGCTGATCCACCTCATCTCGATCCCGGTGACCAACACCTCGGTGAACCCGGCGCGCAGCACCGGCCCCGCGCTGTTTGGCCCCTCCATCGCGCTGGAGCAGCTGTGGCTGTTCTGGCTGGCGCCGCTGGTGGGCGCGGCCCTGGGCGCGCTGATCTGGCGCGCCTTGCTGGCCGATGACGACGAAGGCTGAGCGGCCGCCTGGCGGCGCTGCCCTCAGCCCCGGCCCACGAAGGGCATCTTGCTGGCCATCACCGTCATGTTGAGCACGTTGGTCGACAGCGGCAGGCCCGCCATGTAGCGCACGGCTTCGGCCACATGCTGCACGTCCATCATGGGTTCGGTGGCCATGGTGCCGTTGGCCTGGCGCACGCCCTGCGTCATGCGCGCCGACAGCTCGGTGAGCGCGTTGCCGATGTCGATCTGGCCACAGGCAATGTCGTGCTCACGCCCGTCGAGCGCGATGGTCTTGGTGAGCCCGAGCACGGCGTGTTTGCTGGCGGTGTAGGGGCAGCTGAACGGGCGCGGCGCGTGGGCCGAGATCGAGCCGTTGTTGATGATGCGACCGCCCTTGGGGTTCTGCCGGCGCATCAGCGCGAAGGCCGCCCGCGCGCAGAGAAACACGCCCGTCACGTTGGTGTCGATCACGTCCTTCCAGCGCTCCACCGGCAGCTCGTCCATCGACACGGCGGGCGCGTTCACGCCCGCGTTGTTGAAGAGCACGTCCAGCCGGCCAAAGCGCTTCTCGATGCTGTCGAACAGGGCTTGCACGCTGTGCTCGTCGCGCACGTCGGCCGGCAGGGCCAGGGCGTGCTGGCCGGCGGCTTGCGCGGTGGCCACCACGGCCGCCAGTGGCTCGGGCCGGCGCCCGGTGAGCACGACGTGGTAGCCGTCCTGCAGCAGACCGAGCGCCACGGCGCGGCCAATGCCGCTGCCGGCGCCGGTGACCAGTGCGACCTTGGGAGAAGGGGAAGAAGCCATGGCAGTGCCTTGTGAAGGGTGGGTGAAAAAGAGCGCCCATGTTAGGCGCACGGGTCCGTGCGCGCTGTCGCCGCTGCGCTGCCGCAGCGAGTGGGGTAGGCTTCGTGCATGAACCAGTTCAGCTTCGAATTTGATGCGCCTGCCGCACCCGCACCCGCACCCGCCCCCGCCCCCGCCACCGCCGTGCCCGCCACCCC
>NZ_JAHVAB010000013.1 GCF_019264445.1 Hydrogenophaga sp. | reverse complement strand
GCGGCGCAGGGGGGAGCCCCCCGTCAAGCCATCTTGAACGGCAGCTCGCGCAGTGGCTTGCCCGTCAGGCGCGCAATGGCGTTGGCAAACGCGGGCGCCAGCGGCGGCAGGCCAGGCTCACCCACGCCGGTGGGCGCGTCGGCGCTGGGCACGATGTGCACGGCGATGGCGGGCATGTCGGTGATGCGCGGCACGGCGAAATCGCCAAAGTTGCTTTGCTCCACCACGCCGTCTTTCAGGGTGATGGCCGCGCCCGGCAGGCACATGGACAGGCCCATGAGCGCGCCGCCCTGGATCTGCGCTTCCACGCTCTTCGGGTTCACCGCAAGATTGCAGTGCACGCCGGCCGTGACCTGGTGCAGCTTGGGCGTGCCGTTGTCCACCGAGGCTTCCACCACGTAGGCCACCACTGAGTCGAACGACTCGTGCACCGCCACGCCCCAGGCGCGCCCGGCCGGCAGGGTTTTCTTGCCGTAGCCGCTCTTGTCCACAGCCAGCTGCAGCGCGGCGCGGTGGCGCACGGCCTTGCTGTCCATGAGCTTCATGCGGTAAGCCACCGGGTCTTGCTTCGTGGCGCGCGCGATCTCGTCGATCAGCGTCTCCATCACATAGCCCGTGTGCGTGGAGCCCACACTGCGCCACCACAGCACCGGCACATTGAGCTGGGGGTGGTGGGCCGAGAGGCGCATGGGCACGTCGTACGGCTTGCCCATGCCTTCGACCATGGTCTCGTCCACGCCGTTCTTGACCATCATGGGCGCGAAGAACGTGCCGGCCATGATCGACTGGCCCACGATGACGTGGTCCCACGCGAGCACCTTGCCCTGCGCGTCAAAGCCGATTTCGGCGCGGTGCACGTGCATGGGGCGGTAGTAGCCGCCGCGCATGTCGTCCTCGCGGCTCCACACGGTGCGCACCGCCGCGCTCAGGCCGGCGGCCTGCGTGGCTTTGGCGATGGTGCAGGCCTCGGTCACGAAGTCGCTGGTGAGCAGGCCGCGACGGCCAAAGCCACCGCCGGCCATCTGCACGTTCATCGTCACCTGCTCGGGCTTGATGCCCAGCGTGCGTGCTGCAGCGGCGGCGTCCAGCCCGGGCATCTGCGTGCCGGTCCACACCGTGGCCTGCGCTGAGGCGCCGCTGCCCTGGATCTGCACCGTGCAGTTCAGCGGCTCCATGGGCGCGTGCGCCAGGTAGGGGAACACGAACTCGGCGCTGATCTTGTTGGGCGCGGTGGCCAGCGCGGAAATGTCGGCGTCGTGCTTGAGGTTGCCGGTTTTGGCGGCGAGTGCGCGGTAGCTGGCAAGCTGCTGCGCGCTGTCGACCTTTTCGCGGCCGGCGTCGTTCCACTGCACCTTGAGGGCGTCGCGGCCCTGCTTGGCGGCCCAGTAACCCGTGGCCACCACGGCCACGCCTTCGCCACCGTCGTGCAGCGGAACGCGCATCACGGCCTTCACGCCGGGCACGGCGCGGGCGGCGGCATCGTCGAGCGCGGCCACCTTGCTGCCGAACACCGGCGGGTGCGTGAGCACGGCAGTCAGCATGCCGGGCAGGCGCACGTCCATGCCGAAATCCTGCTGGCCGCTGGACTTGGCTTGTGAGTCCAGCCGCGTGGTGGGTTGGCCAATGAGCTTGAATCGCGCGGGGTCCTTGAGCGTCACTTCCATCGGTACCGGCTGCTGCATGGCGGCCTCGGCCAGCTCGCCGTAGCCGAGCTTCTTGCCTCCGGGGCCGATCACCACGCCACGCTCGGTGGCCAGCGACGAGGCGGGCACGTTCCACTGCTTGGCGGCGGCGGCCACGAGCATGGCGCGGGTGCGCGCGCCGAGTTCGCGGTACTGCGTGTACGAGTGCTTCACCGCGGTGGAGCCGCCGGTGATCTGCATGCCGAAGGCCGGGTCGTTGTAGGCCGGGTCGGCGTTGCCGTGCACCGCCTTCACGCGGCTCCAGTCGGCGTCCAGCTCTTCGGCCAGCACCATGGCCAGGCCAGTGTGCGTGCCCTGGCCAAACTCCAGGCGGTTGATGGTGACGGTGACCACGCCATCGCGGGCGATCTTCACGAACGCGGCGGGCTGGCGGTCGGCCTTGAGGCCGGCGGCGGCCGGTGCCACGCCTTGCTGGGCGCCGGCCACCAGCGGGAACGCGCCGAGCGCAAAGCCCGATGCGGTGGCGAGCTTGAGGAAGCTGCGGCGCGCCAGGCCGGCGCCGTCGTCATCGGCGTTGCGCGCGGAAAAACGCTGCGCCATGGCCGGCGGCAGCAAAGACTGGATCTGGTCGGCAGAAAGATGGGTAGGCAGGTGCATGGGGGGTTCTCCTTCAGGCCAGCGAACGGGCCGCGTCCTTGATGGCGATGCGCACGCGCGCATAGGTGCCGCAGCGGCAGATGTTGCCGGCCATGGCGGCGTCGATGTCGGCGTCGCTGGGCTTGGGGTTGGACTTGAGCAGCGCGGTGGCGCTCATCACCTGGCCGCTCTGGCAGTAGCCGCACTGGGCCACGTCGGCCTTCACCCAGGCCTGCTGCACGGCCTGGCCCACGCGGTCCGTCGCCACCGCTTCGATGGTGGTGATCTTCTGGCCCGCCGCCGCCGAAATCGGCGTGACGCAGGAGCGGATGGCCGCGCCGTTCATGTGCACGGTGCAGGCGCCGCACAGCGCCGCGCCGCAGCCGAACTTGGTGCCCGTCATGCCCAGCGTGTCGCGCAGGGCCCAGAGGATCGGGGTGGATTCGTCGGCGTCGACGCGCACGTCCTTGCCGTTGATGTTGAGCGTGGTGGCCATGGGTGCTTTCTCCTGTCGTGGGGGTGGTGAGGGCTGGTTAATGAATGAACATTCATTCGGCATGTCAACGGAAAAGCTCGGGTTGTCTCATGCTCGGCTCAGGCCTTGATGCCATCCCAGCACAGGCCAAACGCCTGCGCCAGGGCCGCTTCGGTATCGGGCAGGTCGCCGCTGCGCAGCAGGCTGGCGGTGTCGCGCACCGAGCCAAAGAAGTGCGCCGCCAGCATCATGGTCGGCGCGTCCTTCACGATCTGCTGCTCGCGGGCCTCATCAAAAAAACGCAGGCACCCCGCCGCAAAGCGCGCGGAAAACTGCCGCGACGCCTCGCTGAACCAGGGGGAGTTGTAGTACTGGTCCATGAACACCGCCTCGGGCCCATGCGCCAGCCGGTGCCGCAGCAGCCGCGTCCAGTTCATCTGGAAGCGCGTGCGAAACGGCGTGGCCGCGTCGATGTCCACATCGATCAGCCCCACCAGCGCCCCCTTGACCTGCTCGTACAGCGCGTTGAGCAGCTCTTCCTTGGAGCGGTGGTAGACGTACAGCGTGCCGGTGGCAATGCCGGCCTCGCGCGCAATGCCAGCCATGGTCAACCCGCTCAAGCCAACGCGCTCGACCAGCGCCAGGGTGGCGCGGGCGATCGCCTGCTGCTTGTCGTCGTCTTTGGGTTTCATGGGTGGGCGCGATCTTAAGCGAATGAATGTTCAGTCGTCAATCGCGCGCTTGACGGAATGCCGACGACGTGCAGCACGCCAAACAAATCGGCAGCACTCCGCAAGCCAAGTGCTATTCCGATGGATGCCCCTGCTTTAGTAGAGAGCTAGCGATCTCCTGAAGGCCAGAAGTAGTGTGCCGGGCCGCATGGCCAGACAAGGCGTTCATTCGGCTCGCATTGCCGCTGGTGAAGGTCGAGTGACCATTCGCCCAATAGACCCTTGAGGGCGGCGAGTGCAGACACCGCGGCATCCCATGCGTGCTCAGTCGCGGTAACGACTGGGACTCCCAGTGCATCGCACAGAAGTTCTTCCATCAGAGCACGATCATCTTTGAAGTTATAGCGTCGACCTGACAAGTGCCAGTGCAGCACTTTGGGATGCGCCTCGGTTACAAGCAGTGCTGGCAGTGCAGCTCGGCACTGCAGTACAACTGCTGGTCCATTGAGCCCCATAGAACCATACAAGCCATTGGGGGTAACGACGCTTCGCGCTACCTGTGGATATTCGAATCGGAGGAATCGATCAGCGGGACGCCAACCACCAGGGCCGGTGCTCCAACAGGTCAATGTGTCCACACCGATAGCAGAAAGCCCTCGCAGTTGCAAAAAGAACTTGATGGTCTCTTCGGTAGTCTGCAGCGTTTCCGTTTGAAGCTGGACCGGTATCCCATCACGAAGACGCAGAACGGCAACACCGTGGCTCCCATCGCCGCCTGGGTCATAACCGACTACGCAACGATCGACGTTTGGCATAGGTAGAAAAGACTGTGTGCAGATGTTGGCCTTCTCGCGGAGCATTTCGTACTGCGTGAAGGCAATCATGCCTCCACGGCCTTGCTGTACGCAAAGAACACCTCATCGCGCTGCTATCCCAGTGCTTCGTAGGCAGCTTGAGCAGCCATGTTGGATTTGGCCGTGGTGAGGTCCATCCTGGATTTGCCCCGCTCAACGGCAAGCCTCTCCGCCGCTTTCAGAAGCACTGTGCCAGCGCCGGAGCGTCTCGCCTCGGGAACGACAAACAGGTCATAGAGCGAATAGATCGGCTTGGCTTCGACCGAGCAGAAAGTGGGATACAGCTGACAGAACCCCACAGCCTGCCCGTCTTCGCCAAAGGCCAGAAGCACAACCGATTCGTCGTTCCTCAAACGCGCATCGATGAACGCCCTGGCCAACATCAAGTCTGGTGCTTGCTCGTAAAACTGCCGGTAGGCGTCAAACAAAGGGGCTATGACATCCACGTCGGCAACAGTGGCAAGGCGGGTCTGGACGGAGCTCATTTGTTCAGGTGGTCGACGGTCGCTAGCAAGGCGCAGGCGCTATTTCTTACCTGCATTGTTTGGTCTTTCGATAGCCTTGGCTCCCAGTTCATACGAACCTGTCTCGGCGGGCAAAACGTGTTGCATCTTGCCGTCACGCTCCACCAACGCAAAGCCACCACCACTCTTGACGACTCGCCCCGCATTGGCTCCGCCTCTGGTCGCCGTGTTTTGCGAGTCGCAATTGGGGCAAAGCAATCGGAGGTTTGATGCACGGTTGTCTGTATTGACGCCATTCGCGTGCTCAAGAATCAACGCTAGAGGCGCCTCATTCCATATCAAGGGCGCAGAGAAAAAATGACAGCTGGGGTTGTCACACCGCTCGGGTACGGGCGGCTGTTGCGCGCTTCGCCAAGCCAAGTACTGCTTCTTCGCAATCCCATTGTTCCGCTTGCCCCCGTGGTAGCGCAGCGCATAGAACTGTGCCTTTTTTTCCCGATGTTTTGTCATGCTGAGATGCAGTCGCTCACAGGGCAGGGGTTGGGCTGCAACACCTGCAACTCCTCAAGCCCCATGACACTTCTTGTACTTCTTCCCGCTCCCGCAAGGGCAAGGGTCGTTGCGCCCCGGCGTGGCTTCCTTGCGCACGGGCTCGGTGCGCGGGCCCAGGCTCTTGCCGATCTGGTGCAGGTCGTACACGGCCCAGATGGCGGCGCCGAAGTCGTTGAGGCGGTCGTCGCTCACGCTGGGTGGGCCGTCTTCCGCGTGCATGTTCACGGTGGGCTTGCCGGTGTCGTCTTCGGTCAGGGCGACGATGCGGTCCAGCGCTTCGTCGAGCCAGGCGGCGGTGTCCTTGTCGCGCGGGGGCTCCCAGTCTTCGCCCCAGTTTTCCACCACGAACATGAAGCCCAGCGCCCACACCTGCGCATAGGCCGGCAGCTCCTGGTCTTTGAAGTCGGCGCGCTCGGCTTCAGGCAATGCAGCCACTGCGCCGCGCACGTCCATCAGCTCGGGGTGGTAGCTGCGCTCGTCTTCGAGGGTGTCCACGTTGGCGGCGAGCGAGGCGGCCACTTCCGCGCTGCGGCGTGACCACAGCTGCATGAACTGCTCGTATTGCGCGGTGTTGCTGAAGTGCGTGCCGTCTTCCTGCGGCGCGGTGGGCAAGGGGCCGGTGCCCAGCAGCACGGGCAGCCATTCGGCGGGCTCGATGGGGCGGCGCGTGCACAGCAGCGCGGCCATGGCGCCTTCGCAGAACTCCCATTGCGGCACGTCTTCGCCGCGTGTGCGCAGGTCGTCCAGGATGGCGTCGAGCGCGTCGTAGTCTTCGTGGTCCAGCGTGGCGGCGGGGTCGGAGGGGGTTTGGGTGGTCATGGTCTGCAAAGGCTGGGCGAGAGGCCGGGTTTTATGATGCCCCGCAGTGTATTCCCCACCCCCTCACGAAAGCCCGCATGCTGGACCGACTCAATGCCCTCTACCCCGTGCGCTACACGGCCTTTGCGTTGTGCGTGCTGATCGCGCTGCTGAGCCTGTTCGCGTGGGTGATCACCGGTGAGGGCGGGCTGCTGTTTCTGGTGTTCGCGGGCTTGTCGGCCGTGGGCGTGTGGGATGTGCGGCAGACCAAGAGCTCGGTGCTGCGCAACTACCCGGTGATCGGGCACCTGCGGTTCATGCTGGAGAAGATTCGGCCCGAGATTCGTCAGTACTTCCTGGAGAACGACACCGACGCCACGCCGTTCTCTCGCAGCCAGCGCAGCCTGGCCTACGCGCGTGCCAAGGGCGAAACCGACAAACGCCCCTTTGGCTCGCAGCTCGACATGAACGCCGACGGCCACGAGTGGCTCAACCACTCCATGCAACCCAGCACGCTGAGCACGCACGACTTCCGGGTGCTCATTGGCGGTGACGCCTGCAAGCAGCCTTACGACGCGAGCATCTTCAACATTTCTGCCATGAGCTTTGGCGCGCTCTCGGCCAACGCCATTCAGGCGCTGAACGCGGGCGCGAAGCGCGGGCGCTTTGCGCACGACACGGGCGAAGGCTCCATCTCGGCCTGGCACCGCCTGCACGGCGGCGACCTCATCTGGGAAATTGGCTCGGGCTACTTTGGCTGCCGCGACGAGAACGGGCGCTTCAGCCCCGAGCGCTTCCAGGCCAACGCAATGGACGCGCAGGTGAAGATGATCGAGATCAAGCTGAGCCAGGGCGCCAAGCCGGGCCACGGTGGCGTGCTGCCCGGCCCCAAGGTCACGCCGGAAATTGCCGCTGCGCGCGGTGTGCAGGTGGGCGTGGACTGTGTGTCACCGGCCTCGCACAGCGCGTTTTCCACGCCGCTGGAAATGATGCATTTCATCGCACAGCTGCGCGAGCTCTCGGGCGGCAAGCCGGTGGGCTTCAAGCTGTGCATTGGCCACCCCTGGGAATGGTTCGCCATCGTCAAGGCCATGCTGGAGACCGGCGTACGCCCGGACTTCATCGTGGTGGACGGCGCCGAAGGCGGAACGGGCGCAGCGCCACTGGAATTCACCGACCACGTGGGCGCGCCCCTGCAGGAGGGCCTGCGCCTGGTGCACAACACGCTGGTGGGCGTGAACCTGCGCGAGCACATCAAGGTGGGCTGCGCCGGCAAGGTGGTGAGCGCCTTCGACATCGCGCGCGCCCTGGCCATCGGCGCGGACTGGTGCAACAGCGCGCGCGGCTTCATGTTTGCGCTGGGCTGCATCCAGGCGCAGAGCTGCCACACCGGCCAGTGCCCCACCGGTGTGACCACGCAAGACCCGGTGCGCCAGCAGGCGCTGGTGGTGCCTGACAAGGCCGAGCGCGTTTTCCACTTCCACCAGAACACGCTGATGGCGCTGCAGGAACTGGTGCAGGCCGCCGGCCTGCAGCACCCCAGCCAGATCACCTCGCACCACTTGGTGCGCCGCGTGAGCGAAAACGAAGTGCGCCTGCTCGCCAACCTGCTGCCGTCCACGCCACCGGGTGCGCTGCTCACCGACCTGACCGCGCAGCACGCGGTGTTCACCACTTATTGGGAGCGGGCCAGCTCAGAACGGTTTGGACTGGCCTGAACAGCAGCGGGGGGCTCGACTCTGAGGTCATGAGACACCGCTGAAGCCTCCGACAGCAAAGGCTTCGGATGTCGGAACGCATGACCGTTCTGCGGAAAGTAATAGACCATGTGCGTGACCGGATCCAAACCAGCACAATTGCGAGCACCGCAAGTCAGGTACAGCAGGCGGCGCGATTGCCCGTCGATCTGAACCGTCACGATTGTGGAGTCGGGCAGAGTCCCCTCTAGTTGGGTCAGCACCTTTTCTGCAGCACGTTTCCCAAGACGATCAAAGTGCGCCAGCGAGTAAATGACGCACATGGCAATAGCCAAACTACAAAGCGCATGTCCGGCCAGTCTTCTTTGTGCGACTTCCATTGGAGTTCTGCCCTTGCCCCGCAAAAGCACTTTCTTCAATCTCAGAAAGGCACGCTTTCTTGGCCAGTTGCGGCGCAAGAAGCCATCGATGGCTGGTGTGGCCAGCACTGCAGACGCAAAGAGGGTGACGCTTGCGATGGCCAGCAACTGAAACGCAGGTACGAACGCGGTCAGGAAGCCGTGGTAAAGCGTCTGATGAAAGTTGCGGTCCAGCACGTCTGCATCGAGCCGCAAGACACCCATGAATCCACCGTAGTACGCAGTACTGACGCAATACAGGGCAGCCGTCACCAGCGCCAACGCCGTGCCACCATTCCAAAGTCGCCCTTTAGCTTCTGACATTTTGGTCCTCCCTCAACAGCGCCACATCATCGTGCAACGACTGATTGCCCTGTCTACAGCGCTGCGGCTTGCAGCAAAGACGGCTCAGGCGTACATCCCCAACAGCATGCAAAGGGATGATGCCAGCGCCGCCACCGTGCGCACATGGTTCCAGCGCGTCCATTCGCGCACATAGATCGGCCAGTAGGCGGTGGCTTCAGGCGTGTCGGCGCCCAGGCGCGCCAGGCGCTCGTTGCGCGGCACGTTGAAGGCCACGGTGACACCGAAGGTGCCCATGGCGTACAGCAGCCCGGCGGCGAGTTGCAAGGGGTGCGAAGACTGCAGCGCGAGCACCACGCACGCCACCGACAGCAGCAGCGTGCCGATGAACACGCCCATGAACCACGGGTTGATCACCACCACGTTGATGCGCTGCATGGCCGCCACGCCTTGTGCGGCGGGCAGCTGGGCCAGGGCCCGCATGACGAAGCTGGAGAAGGCGAAGAACACGCCGCCCACCGTGGCCGCGCCCAGGGCGGTGGCGAGCGACAGCAGGTCGATGGGGCTCATGGTCCGGCGTCTTGCGCGTGTGTGAAGGCTGTGCGCTCTCAGATGCGCGAGCCGTCTTCCAGAAAACGTTCTTCGCGCTCGAGCACGCCCTGCTCGGTGTAGCGCTTGCGCCGCTGGAGCACGCCGCGTTCGCCGTGCTCGTCTTCGCGGATGAGCACGCCGTCTTCGGTGTAGTACTTCTGCCAGCCCAAGAGGCGACCATTGCGCTCGAAGTTGACCGCTGCGGGCTTGCCGTTGTCCCAGAAGCTCTCGGTGGTGCGCTCCTGCTCGCGGCCCTGGCGGCGGATCTGCTGGCGCAGCTTCTGCTGGCCGTTCAGGTACCACTGCTGGATGCGTTGCTCGTAGCCGTCGGCCCAGGCGGTCTCTTGCGTGAGCTGGCCGCTCTCGGCCCATTCGCGCGCCACGCCTTCGCGCCCACCGGCGCTGTTGGGGTCGCGCTCGATGAAGTCGGTTTCTGAGCGCGGCTTGCCCGACGCGTAGAACACGCGCTTGATGCGCCGGCCGTCCTTGAGCTCTTCGGTGCGCACCAGGCGGCCTTCGCGGTCAAGCACGCTCTGGCGCTGCATCTGGCCGCGCAGGAAGCTCACCGTGCCTGCCGGTTTGCCGGCTTCGCGGTAGAGCGTGACGTCGCTCGCGCGGCCGGTGTGGCCGCACACCTCGCGGTCTTGCGGCACCACGCTCTGGGGCGCGCAGCGCAGCTCGGTGAGCGCGCCGTCGGCCAGGTAGCCGATGGTGAGCACCGTGCGGCGCTCGGCGGCAAAGTACAGCTCTTGCAGGTGGCCGGCTTCGGCAAAGTTTTTCTGCACGCCTTCGGCGCTGCCGTTGTCGAGATTTTCTTCCTTGCGCAGCGTTCCCTTGCCATCAAACGTGCGCGCCAGGCCGTGGCGGTTGCCGCGCTCGTTCACGCTGTATTCGCGCCGCTCGCCGCTGGCCAGCACCATCACCACGGGGCCCACAAACCGGCCATCGCGCAGGGTTTGCTCGCGCAGGCGCACTTGGCCGTCGTCGTCCACGCAGCGCATCACGCCGGTCTTGCCGGCGGTGGTGTTGCCGTTGTTGGGGCTCACGCTTTCGCCGTTGAGTTCACAGCGCGGCACGGCCAGGGCGTGGCCCGAGCACAGGGCCAGCACCAGCGCGAAGCTCAGCGACAACAGACCGCGTTCATGGCGCATGGGTGGGTCTCCATTCTCGACAGACATGCACGCCCACGCGAGCGAGGCGACGGGCCATGCAGAGCACGGCGTCGTCTTTGCTCACGAGGATGGCGCGGTGTTCGGCGGCTAGGTCGATGAACTTCTGGTCGTCGGCGTCCTTGCAGGTGTAGGCGGCCTTGGGGGCATCGGGCACGAGGCGCACGCTGCGGTCAAAGGCGTCGAGCACGGCCTGCGCGGGCCGCGCCTGCACCATCAGGCGGCGCGCGATCTGCGGATAGGCCAGCACGCGCGCCAGCTCTTCGCGCATGGCGGCGGTGGCGATCCATTCACCAGGCGTGCGCTCCAGCGCGTCACGCAGGGGCGCGGTGGCCGGGTCCTGAAACACGAAGAGGTCGAGCGCGATGTTGGTGTCGAGCACGAGCGGGTTCACGAGCGATGCCTCTTGGTCCAGAGATGCCGCGGATCCGGCTGCGCCGGTCCTAGGCATCGCCCCCTTGAGGGGGTCGCGCGGAGCGCGGCGGGGGTGTTTCTTGCCTTCGTGCCGTGAGGTCAAAGCGGAACAGGCGGCATTCGATGGGGCCGTTCCACAGCGGCACGCGGCGCGATTCCTTGAAGCGCATCTTGCCCGGCAGCTTGAGGTCGGGCGTGAGCAGCCAGGCGCTCCAGCCGGCGTAGTGGGTTTTCCAGTGGGCGGCGAGCTGGCTGAAGAAGTCGCTGCCGTCGCCGCCATCGGCCATCTGCGCGCTCTCGCGGCCCTGGCCCGCCGCAGGTGGTGGCGGCGCGCCCACGGTGAAGGTGCGTGGCGCGCGCGGGGCCATGCGCTGCGAACGCGCGCTGGCGCGGTCTTCGGCGTTCTGGCCGGCCACCCCGGCGGCGGCAATGCGCTCGCCATACGGCGGGTTGAGCAGCATGAGGCCAGGGCGCGCGGTAGGCGGCGTGCGCTGCAGGGCATCGCCACCGCGCAGCTCCACGGCGTGCGACACGCCCGCACGCTCGGCGTTGCGCTGCGCGAAGTCGACCATGCGGAAGGACACATCGCTGCCAAACACGATGGGAGCGTGGCCCTGCGGCCATTCGCGTTGCTGTTGCTTCGCGTCGGCCTTGATGGCCTGCCACACATGGGGCTGGAAGGGCAGGAGCTTTTCAAACGCGAAACGGCGCAGCATGCCCGGCGCGATGTTGAGCGCGAGCTGCGCGGCTTCGATCACCACCGTGCCGCTGCCGCAGCAGGGGTCGTACAGCGGCACGATCTCGTCCAGCGGCGTGTCGGCGCCGGCTTGCCAGCCGGTGGCCGCGATCATGGCGGCCGCCAGCGTTTCCTTCAGGGGCGCATCGCCCTTGTCTTCGCGCCAGCCGCGCTTGAACAGCGGCTCGCCCGAGGTGTCGATGTACAGGCTCACCGTTTCGGTGGTCAGGTGCACGTAGATGCGCACGTCGGGCCAGGTGGTGTTGACGCTGGGCCGCTCGCCGCGCTTGGCGCGGAAGCGGTCGCAGATGGCGTCTTTCACCTTGAGCGCCGCGAAATTGAGCGAGGTCAGCGGGCTGTGCTGCGCGGTGATCTCGACCTTGATCGTTTGCGCCGGTGTGAACCAGATTTCCCACGCCACGTCGGACGCGGCGTTGTACAGATCCTGCTCGTTGCGGTAACCGCCATGCCAGAGCTGCACCAGCACACGCTGCGTGAGGCGGCTGTGCAGGTTCAGGCGCATGGCATCGCGCCAGGAAGCATTGAGCGCCACACCGCCGCGCGCCTTGTAGGGCGAGGCTTCGCCGGTGATGCGCTGCACCTCGGCGGCGAGCATGTCCTCAACGCCAGCGGCGCAGGGAAGGAAAACTTGGAGTTGGTTCAAAGTGCTTTGCGCAGATTGGCGGGCGCTATGCGCAGCGCCTCGCGGTACTTGGCCACCGTGCGGCGCGCGCACTCGATGCCCTGCTCACGCAGGAGGTCGGAGAGCTGGTTGTCCGACAGGGGCTTGGCGGGCTCTTCGGCGGCAATGAACTGCTTGAGCAGCGCACGCACCGCGGTGCTCGACGCGTTGCCACCGGTCTCGGTGCCGAGCGACGAGCCAAAGAAATACTTGAGCTCGTAGGTGCCGAACGGCGTGGCCATGTACTTGGCGGTGGTCACGCGGCTGATGGTGGATTCGTGCAGGCCGAGTTCGTCGGCAATCTCGCGCAGCACCAGCGGGCGCATGGCGAGCTCGCCGTGCATGAAGAAGTTGCGCTGGCGCTCCACGATGGCGCTGGAGACGCGCAGGATGGTGTCGAAGCGCTGCTGGATGTTCTTGATGAACCAGCGCGCTTCCTGCAGGCGCTGCTGCATCGCGGCGTGACCGGCTTCGCCGCCGTTGTCGCGGCCGCCGCGGTTCTGGCGCATGGCGTTGGCGTACACGTCGTGCACGCGCAGGCGCGGCATCACGTCCGGGTTCAGGATCACCTTGAAGCCCCGGCCGGCGCGCGTGACGATGACGTCGGGCACGACCACGTTGCGCTCGACGTCGATGAAGCGGCGACCGGGCTTGGGCTCCAGGCGCGCAATCAGCCCGAGCGCGGCGCGCACGGTTTCGTCATCGATGCCGCAGAGGTTGCACAGGCGCTTGACGTCGCGCTTGGCCATGAGCTCCAGCGGCTGGTTGCAGATGGCCAGTGCGGCGCGCGCTTCGGCGGTGTTGCGCAGTTCCAGGATCTGCAGGCGCAGGCATTCGCCGAGGTCGCGTGCGCCCACGCCCGAAGGCTCCATGTGCTGCAGCAGCTGCAGCGCCACGGTCAGGCGCTGCTCGATGGCTTCGCGCGCTTCCAGCGCGTCGTTGGGATCGCCCGCGAGCTGGGGCATGCCCGAGAGGTGCAGCCAGGCGTCGGCGAGTTCGGCCAGGCTTTCTTCCAGGTAGCCGTCTTCGTTCAGCGACTCGATCAGGAAGTACAGCGCCGCGCGGTCTTCGTCGGACAGGCGCAGGCAGCGCGCCTGGTCGTGCAGGAAGTCTTGCAGGCTGACGGGGGCGCGCGCGAGGTCGGCGGCGCTGGCGGTGTCGTCGCTGTCGCCCGAGCCGTTGTTGCGCGCGGGCGCGTCGCCGCCCCACTCGCTGTCGTCGGGCGCCATTTCCACGGTGCCGTCGCCTTCCCAGCTTTCCTCCACCGGGGTCGCGCCATCGAGCTTGCTCTCCAGACCGTCGCCCTCACCGGCTTCGCTGCTGGTGCTGGTGGTGACCTCGGAGGGCGAGAGCAGCGGGCCTGGCGCATCGGGCAGCGAGGCCTCGGCGATCTGCTCGCCCGCGCTCACCGGCACATCGGTCTGGTCCAGCCCGAAGGTCTCGCGCTCGGCCATGTCTTCCGAGCGTTCGAGGAAGGGGTTTTCGTCGAGCATCTGCTCGACCTCCTGCGCCATCTCCAGCGTGGAGAGTTGCAGCAGGCGGATCGATTGCTGCAACTGGGGCGTGAGCGCCAGGTGCTGCGAAACCCGCAGGGAAAGGCCTTGCTTCACCGCCTCACATCCGGAAGTGTTCGCCGAGGTACACGCGGCGCACGTCGGCGTTTTCCACGATCTCCGAGGGGGTGCCGCTGGTGAGCACGTGGCCGTCGTTGATGATGTACGCGCGGTCGCAGATGCCCAGCGTCTCGCGCACGTTGTGGTCGGTGATCAGCACGCCGATGCCACGCGATTTGAGGAAGCCGATGATGCGCTGGATCTCGATCACGGCAATCGGGTCGATGCCGGCGAAGGGCTCGTCGAGCAGGATGAAGCGCGGGTCGGTGGCCAGGGCGCGGGCGATCTCCACACGGCGGCGCTCGCCACCGGAGAGCGCAGGCGCGGGCGAGTCGCGCAGGTGGTCCACGTGCAGGTCTTGCAGCAGGGCGTCCAGCCGGCTCTCGATGGTGGCCTTGTCCAGCGACTTGCCGTGCTCGTCCACCTGCAGCTCCAGCACCGCGCGCACGTTGTCCGCCACGCTGAGCTTGCGAAAGATCGAGGCCTCTTGCGGCAGGTAGCCCAGACCGAGGCGCGCGCGGCGGTGAATCGGCAGGCTCTGGATGGGTTGACCATCGAGCAGGATTTCGCCGGCATCGGAGCGCAGCAGGCCCACGAGCATGTAGAACGACGTGGTCTTGCCCGCGCCATTGGGGCCCAGCAGGCCGACCACCTCGCCTTTGAAGACCGCGAGCGACACGTCCTTGACGACCTTTCGGCTGCCGTAGGACTTTTGCAGGCCGCGCGCTTCAAGGCGGCTGACCACCGGGTTGGCGGGGCGGCGCTTGGGCGGCGCCGCCGGACTGGCTGACGCTTGCGTCACTGGCGCCCCTCTTCGAGCTGCGGGCTGGGCTTGAGCGTGGCCGGCGGCACAGGCACCGGTGCGGGGGCCGGCGCGCCTTCCTTCGGCACGGGCGTGAGCATGGCGCGCACGCGGCCGGTGGGGTTGAAGGCGGTGCGGTTGGCGGTGCCGCCGTCGACGGTGAACACGTCGGTGGTGTTGTTGTAGACGATCACGTTGCCCGTGGTTTCGTCGTTGAGCTGGGTGCCCTTGAAGCGCTTGAGCACGGCGTTGCCGGTGAAGCGCACGGTGTCGGCCTTGCTGTCGTAGTCGATGCGCTGCGCCGTGCCTTCAATGAACTCGTCCACGTTGTCGCGCTTCTGGCGGAAAAAGCCGGGGTTGCCGTTGACGATGCCGAACTGGTTGCCCTGGGCGTCCTGCCGCACCTCGACCTGCGCGCCGCGGATGACGATGGTGCCTTTGGTGATGACCACGTTGCCAGTGAACACGCTGGTCTGTCGCGCGTCGTCGTAACGCAGGGCATCGGCTTCGGCGTTCAGGGGCAGGTTGCGATCGGCCTTCTCCGCTTGCGCGGCACCGATGCACCACAAAGCGGCAGTGAGGCAGACCACCCGGGGCAGGGCGCGGCAAACAGAGGTGAATGAGGGCATGGGATTTGAGGGCACGAAACTTGCATTCATTGTAGCGGCGTGAACCCCGCTTACGGGGCCAAAGGGGCTCAGAAATCACAAGGCCCGCACGAGGCGGGCCTGGACTGCGAGACGGCGCGAGAGGCGCGGGGCTCAGCCTTTGGCGCGCACCTCGGCGATCAACGCATTGGCCACCACCAGCGTGCGCGGGCCCTGCCCCTGCAGGTAGTACCGGCCGGCGATACCCAGGGCCGGCGTGCCCTCGACACCATAGGCATCCTGCAGCTGCGCCGCGCGCTGGGCCTTCTGGCCGGTGGCGCCGCTGTTGAACATCTCGGTGAACTTCGCGCGGTCCACGCCCTGCTTGGCCACCCAGTCGATGATCGCGGGCGGCGTGGTCAGGGGCAGGCGCTCGGTGTGGATCGCCTCAAACGCCTTGGCGTGCAGCTTGTCCACCAGGTTCATGGCCTCCAGCGAGTAATACAGACGCTGCATGGGCACGAAGGCCGGGCTGAAAGCCACCGGCACGCGCTTGACCGTGACATGGGCGGGCTTCTTCTGGATCCACTCTTCGAAGGCGGGTTCGAAGTTGAAACAGTGGATGCAGCTGTACGCAAAGAACTCCAGCACCTCCACCTGACCCGCCGGGCTCTCCACCGGCACAGGCTTGGCGATGCGGACGAAGTCCGTGCCCTCTTTGGGGCCGATGCGTTGGGCCAGTGCCGGCGTGAAAGCCAGGCCACCAGCGGCCCCGACGGCGGCGGTGCCAGCGGCCAGCAGGGAACGGGAAAAATCGCGACGTTGCATGGAATGACTCCAGGGGGAACAAGCCCGGTTGGGGCGTGAGGGGCGGGCAAAAGTTCCCGCCCGCCGGGCGCAGCTCAGCGCTGCACGCGCACCAGGGCGGATTCGATGTTGTTGACCTGCAGCTGCTCCAGCGTCAGGTCGGCCATGGCCTTCTGGTTGAACGGCCCGACGCGCACGCGAAACACCGTGCGGCCGTTCTGCTCGCGTTCGCTCACCTGCGCGTCGATGCCGAGCATGGCGAGCTTGGCCCGCTGCGACTGGGCGTCTTCCGGTGTGCGGAAGGCACCGGCCTGCACGAAATACGTGAAGGGATCGGCACCCGGGGCGGGCGGCGTGGCCGCAGCCGGTGCGGCGGGCGTGGCGGCGGCGGGCTGGCCCGCGCGCGACTGCACCAGATCACCCAGCGGATCGCCAGCCGGGCGGCTGGCGCCTGCCGTGGGCGGCGGCAGCGCCTGGCCGTCGGCCGGTGGCACCACGATGGCACCGGGCGTTTGCGCGGCAGGCGCCGCAGGCGCTGCGGGCGCCGCCGCTCCAGGGGGGTTGGCTCCGCTGAGCGCGCGGTTGGGGTTCCAGCCCTTGTTGCGCTCAGCCTCCAGCGCGTCCTGGTCGGCATTGCGCGACACGTTGCGGTCGACAAACGGAATCGGCACGCGGGTGACGTACACCGCCACAGCGAGCGCAGCGCCCAGGCCCACGAGCAGGCCGATCACGAAACCCATGAGGGTGCCGCCGAAGCTGCTGCGGGTCGCGGAAGGTTTCTTTTTCATTGCGGGTTTCACCATCACATCTTCTGCGGAGCACTGACGCCCAGCACTGCCAAACCATTGTGCAACACCTGCGCCGTGGCCTTCACGAGCGCAAGGCGCGCTTTCTTGACGGCTTCATCGTCCACCAGAATGCGCTCGGCGTCGTAGTAACTGTGGTAACTGGCCGCAAGCTCGCGCAGGTAGAAGGTGACGTCGTGCGGCGCGAAGTCGCGTGCGGCGTCGCTCAGCATGGCGGGGTACTTGGCCAGCAGCAGCATCAGGGCCTGCGCGGGTGCGCTGTCGAGCGCGGCCAGGTCTGCGTCGGCCAGCGAGGCGGCATCGCCCCCCCACGACGCCAGCACCGAGCAGATGCGCGCGTGCGCGTACTGCACGTAGTACACCGGGTTGTCGTTGTTCTTCTGCACGGCCAGGTCCACATCGAAGGTGTATTCGGTGTCGGGCTTGCGGCTGAGCAGGAAGAAGCGCACCGCGTCCTTGCTGGTCCATTCGATGAGGTCGCGCAGCGTGACGTAGCTGCCCGCGCGCTTGCTGATCTTGACCTCTTCGCCGCCCTTGACCACGCGCACCATGGTGTGCAGCACGTAGTCGGGGTAGCCCTGGGGAATGCCCACGCCTGCGGCCTGCAGGCCGGCGCGCACGCGCGCGATGGTGCCGTGGTGGTCGGTGCCCTGGATGTTGATCACCTTGGTGAAGCCCCGCTCCCACTTGGCGATGTGGTACGCCACGTCGGGCACGAAGTAGGTAAAAGAACCGTCGGACTTGCGCATCACGCGGTCCTTGTCGTCGCCGTAGTCGGTGGACTTGAGCCACAGCGCGCCGTCCTGCTCGTAGGTCTTGCCGGCGTCCACCAGCTTCTGCACCGCCGCCGCCACGCGGCCGCTGCTGTACAGGCTGGACTCGAGGTAGTAGTGATCGAACTTGACCGCGAAAGCCTGCAGGTCCAGATCCTGCTCGTGGCGCAGGTAGGCCACGGCGAACTGGCGGATGCCGTCGAGGTCCTGCACGTCACCGCTGGCGGTGAACTCGCGGTCGTCGGCCTTCACGGTTTTCTTCGCCAGGAAGTCGTTGGCGATGTCCTGGATGTAGTCACCGTTGTAAGCGGCTTCGGGCCACTGGGCGTCGCCGGGCTTGAAACCCTGGGCGCGCAGCTGGGTGGAGTTGGCCAGCGTGCCGATCTGCACACCCGCGTCGTTGTAATAGAACTCGCGGTGCACGCTCCAGCCCTGCGTGCTGTAGAGGTTGCAGATGGCGTCGCCCAGCGCGGCCTGGCGGCCGTGGCCCACGTGCAGCGGGCCAGTGGGGTTGGCCGACACGAACTCGACCATGAGCTTGTGCCCGTTGGACGCCTGCGTGCCGAACGCCTCGCCGGCCTGCAGCACCTCGCGCACGATCTGCTGCTTGGCTTCGGGCTTGAGGCGGATGTTGAGAAAGCCCGGGCCGGCCAGGTCGATGTCGGACACCCAGCGCTGGTACACCGGCTGCGCCAGCAGCAGCTCGCGCAGGTTCTCGCCGAGCTGGCGCGGGTTGAGCTTGAGGGGTTTGGCCAGCTGCATGGCGGCGGTGCTGGCGAAGTCGCCATGGGCGGCGACCTTGGGCGACTCGAACGCGGCCCTGGCGCCCGCGCCGGGTGAAAGGCTGTCGAGCGCGCTGGCCAGGCCGGCCAGCAGTTCCTGTTTGATCTTGAGCATAGGGGCGCAATTTTACGGGGGCGCCCGCTGGCGCGTGTCAGCGCGGGGCGATGCCGAAGCGCTCGCCCGTCAGGCCGTCGAGGTCGATCTCGGGCACACCGCCACCCACCAGCGTGGCCACGATGCGGCTGGTGCCGCAGGCCTGCGTCCAGCCGTTGGAGCCGTGGCCGCTGTTGAGGAACAGGCCGCGCCAGCGCGTGGGACCGAGGATGGGCGGGCCATCGGGCGTCATGGGGCGCAAGCCCGCCCAGAAAGCCACGTTCGCCTCGTCCATGCCGTGCGGCACGAACTCGCGCACCACGCGCAGCAACATGTCACGGCGATCCGGGTGCGCCTGCAGCCCGTAGCCACCCAGTTCGGCCATGCCGGCGGCGCGGATGCGCGTGCCCAGGCGCGAAATCATCACCTTGTTGTGCTCGTCCATGAGCGCGGGGCGGATGTCGGGCGCGTCGGCGAGGCAGGGCACGGTGATCGAGTAGCCCTTGAGCGGGTACACCGGCAGGTTCATCCCCAGCGGCCGCAGCAGAAAAGGCGCTTGGTTGCCCAGCGCCACCACATACGCGTCGGCCTGCAGCCGGCCGGCCGAGCTGCGCACCCCGCTGACGCGGTCGCCCTCGGTCTCCAGGGCGTGCACGGTCGTGTTGAAACGGAAGTCGACTCCGCGCGCGCTCAGCCGCTGCGCCAGCGCCTGCGAAAACCGGTGGCTGTCGCCCGACGCGTCGGCGGGCAGCAGCAGCGCGCCGGCAATGGCCGCGGTGCGGCGCGCAAGTGCGGGCTCGCGGGCATCGACCTCATCGGGCTCCAGCCAGCGCCAGGGCACCTCGAAGTCGTCGAGCGCGCGTGTGGCCAAGCGGCCCAGTTCGGCTTCTTGCGGCGTGCGAAACAGCCACAGCGTGCCATCGGCATGAAAGTCGAAGTCGTGCAGGTTGGCCTCTTGGGCCAGGCTGCGCAGGCAGGCCAGGCTGTAGTGCGCCACGCGCTGCATGCGCAGCTTGTTGAGGCGGTAGCGCTCGGCGTTGCACTCGCCCACCCAGCGCGCGATCCAGCGCCACTGGTGCAGGCTGGCCTGCGGGCGAAAGCGGATGGGCGCGTCCGCCTGCAGCAGCATGCGCATGACCTTGCCCACCATGCCGGGCGCGGCCCACGGCCCGGCAAAGCTGGGGCACAGGCCGCCCGCGTTGCCGAAGCTGGTTTCGTCGGCGGGGCCCGCGTGGCGCTCGACCACGGTGACCTCGTGCCCGTCGCGCCAGAGGTACCAGGCCGTGGCCATGCCGACCACGCCGGCCCCAAGCACCAGAACTTTCATGTGCAGCTCAACGCGACCGGTGCGTCACTCGATCTTGATGCCGGCCTTGTCGATGATGGTCTGGTACTTGGCCGTCTCGTTGACGATGTACTTGTTGAAATCGGCCGAGTTGCGGAAGGTGGCTTCAAAGCCCAGGGCATTGAGCTTGCTCTTGAACGCGGGCGCCTTCGAGGCGCGCTCGGTGGCAGACTCCAGCGCCTTGAGCACGGGCACGGGCAACTTGGCCGGCGCCCAGATGCCGTACCACGAATAGAACTCGAAGCCGCGCAGGCCCGCTTCGCGCATGGTCGGCACATCGGGCAGCAGCGGGCTGCGTTCGCGGCCCGTTTGCGCAATCGCGCGCAGGCGACCGCTCTGCACATGCGGCAGCGACGACAGGAACGGGTCCATCATCGCGTGCACCTGGCCGCCGATGAGGTCTTGCAGCGCGGGCGCGGCGCCCTTGTACAGCGCAATCGGAATGCCCTTGTCGGCCAGGCCCACGTCGGCCATGAACTGCGCAATGCCCAGGTGGCCGGCCGAGCCGTAGCCACTGGTGACGAAGCTGTACTTGTTCGGGTTGGCCTTGACCACGTTGATCAGGTCGAGCACCGTGTTCGCCGGCACCTGCGGGTTCACGCTGAAGATCAGCGCGCCTTCGGCCACCATGCCGATGGGCGTGAAGTCCTTGATGGCGTCGAACTTGACCTGGCTCTTATAGAGCAGGGGCGCTGCGGCGTGGATGGACGCATTGAAGTACAGCGTGTAGCCGTCGGGGTCGGCACGCACCACCGATGCCGCGCCGATCAGGCCCGAGGCCCCGGGACGGTTTTCCACCACCACGCTCTGCTTGAGCTCCTCGGCCAGTCGCTCGGCCAGGGTGCGCGCCACGCCGTCCACCGCGCCGCCAGCGGCGTGCGGCACCACGATGACGATGGGCTTGGCCGTGGGGTACGGCACCTGTGCCAGGGCTTGGGGCGCGTGGAGCACGCCGGCGGCAGCCGCCAGGCCGGCAAGCGCGACGCCATAACGGGTGAACGCGCGGCGATGGATGGATTTCATGGAAGACCTCGAATGGTTGGCGATAGGAACGATGAGAGGGAAATCTGTCTCCACGCACACCGGTCGAACGCCGGCTTGAGACCGGGTATCAGAAGGTGCCGGGGTAGGCACCTCCGTCAATCAGGATGTTCTGTCCGGTGATGTAGCCCGCGCGAGCCGAGCAGATGAAGCCGCAGAGCGCGCCGAGTTCGTGGGCCTCGCCATACCGGCCGGCCGGGTTCTGCGTGCCGCGCTCGTGCCAGAGCTGGTCGAAGGTCTTGCCCGTGGTGTCGAGCATGCCCTGGATGTGGTGGCGCTGCGCGTCGGTGGCGAACACACCGGGCAGCAGGTTGTTGATGGTCACGTTGTGGCGCACGGTCTGGCGCGCCAGGCCGGCCACAAAACCCACCAGGCCCGAGCGCGCGCCGTTGGACAGGCCCAGCTCCAGCTGTGGCGTCTTGACGCTGCGCGAGACGATGTTGACGATGCGACCGAAGCGCCGCTCGATCATGCCGTCCACGGTGCGGCGCATCATTTCAATCGGGCCGATCATCATCGAGTCCACCGCGCGGTGCCAGTCGGCCGGCGCCCAGTCCCTGAAGTCGCCCGGCGGCATGCCGTCGGCGTTGTTGATCAGGATGTCGGGCGCCGGGCAGGCGGCCAGCGCTGCATCGCGCCCGGCATCGGTGGTGATGTCGGCCGACACCCAGCCCACCGGCGTGCCGGTTTCGGCGGCGATCTCCGCCGCCGCCTGCTCCAGCGTGGCCACGGTGCGCGCGGCAATCACCACGTGCACGCCTTCGGCCGAGAGCTCGCGCGCGCAAGCGCGTCCCATGCCCTTGCTGCCACCAAACACCAAAGCCTTGCGGCCCGCAATACCCAGATCCATGTCAGCGTTTCCTGGTGGGGGGCTTCAGGCGGCCTTGAGCTCGGGCGAGCTCCAGCCGTACTTCTTGTCCAGCCCCAGTTCCTTCACGATGCGCAGACCCTTGAGCAGCGCCTCGCCTTCGAGGTTCTTGAGCGGCTTGCGCAGGTTGCCTGCGGGCAGGCCCACCGCCTTCATCAGCGACTTGATGGCCACCGGGTTGATGGCCGAGTACGAGTAATGCAGCATCGGCAGCAGGCCAAGGTAGGCGTCGCGGAAGCTCACGGACACGTCGGGCGTGGTCCAGGGCTTGGAGATGGTGACCAGCTCGGCGGGCGCGATGTTGCCGGTCATGTTGGCCGTGCCGTGGCCGCCCAGGCTCATGGTGGGCACCACCAGACCCAGGTTGGGCGAGTCGCAGCACATCACCGACACGTCGGGCCGCGCCTTGAGCACCTGCGCCACCTGGCCCACGCGCGTGGTCGACTCCTTGTGCACCACGTAGTTGGGGTGCTTGAAGATGCGCAGCAGGTGGTCCCAGTGCAGGTCGGTCTTCACGCGCGGTGGGTTGTTGTAGAGGCCCAGCGGCAGGTCGGTGGCGTCGGCCACTTCCAGGAAGTAGTCGGCCAGGTCGTCTTCGGGGCCGCAGATGTAGGCCGGCGCGGCCAGGATGGCGCCGTCGGCACCGTTGGCCTTGGCGAACTTCAGGTAGTCGATGGTGGTCTGGGTGTTGTTGCCGGTGCAGCCGTAGAAGAACTTCATCTTCCCGGTCTTGAAGCGTGCGGTCTCGGCAATGATGGCCTCGCGCTCCCTCTGCGACAGCATGGACACCTCACCGGTGGAGCCCATGATGAGAACGGCGCTGGTGCCGTTGTCTTCCTGGAACTTCAGCAGGCTGCGGAACGCGCCGAAGTCGGTGGTGCCGTCTGCGTTGAACGGCGTGATCAGGGCCACGAAGGAGCCTTCGATTTTCATTTTGCTCATGGCGAAATACCTGGAGAGGGGTGGAACGAAGAAGAGGACCGTCAGTATGTGCCAAGGGGAGCGATGGTAGTCGTCACCCGGGCATTTGGCCGCGGCGCCTCAGACAGACTGGAAAGAAGCTTATGTCAGGCCGCGCGCAACCGGCGCGACATCGCCACCAGCGCTTGGTCGAGGTCGGCGATCAGGTCCTGGGGATCTTCCAGGCCCACATGCAAGCGCAATGCCTGACCGCGCCACGGCCAGCGCGCCGCGGTGTGGTCGCCGCCCGGCGTGAAGGGCACCACCAGGCTTTCGAAGCCGCCCCACGACACGCCCAGCCCGAAGAGCTGCAGGGCGTCGACGAAGGCGTGCATGTCCTGCACCGAGGTGGTTTTGAGCACCACGGAAAACAGGCCGCAGGCGCCCAGGAAGTCGCGCTTCCACAAGGCGTGGCCAGGGTGGCTGGGCAGCGCCGGGTGCAGCACCGCCTCGATGGCTGGATGGCCTTCGAGCCAGCGGGCCACCTCCAGGCCCGCCACATGGTGCTGGCGCAGCCGCACACCGATCGTGCGCAGGCCGCGCAGCGCCAGGTACGCGTCGTCGGGGCCGGTGGTCTGGCCCAGGTCTTGCGCGGCCTGCTTGATGAGGGGCCAGGTCTCGCGGGTGCAGGTGGCAATGCCGAGCATGGCGTCGGAATGGCCCACGATGTATTTGGTAGCGGCCTGAATGGACACGTCCACACCGTGCTCGAACGGCTTGTAGAACAGCGGCGTGCCCCAGGTGTTGTCCATCACCACATGCGCACCGTGGCGGTGCGCCACCTCGGCGATGGCGGGGATGTCCTGGATCTCGAAGGTCTCGGAGCCAGGCGACTCCACGTACACGACGCGGGTGTTGGGGCGCAGCAGCGCGGCAATGCCGGCACCGATGCGCGGGTCGTACAGCGTCATCTCGACACCGAAGCGCGCCAGCACCCGCGAGAGAAAACCGCGCGTGGGACCGTAGGCGCTGTCGGTCACCAGCACGTGGTCGCCCTGCTTGAGCAAGCCGGTGAGCACGGTGGTGATGGCCGCCAGGCCCGAGGGAAACAGCTGCGCGCGGTGGCCGCCTTCGAGCTGCGCGATGGCGTCTTCCAGGGCGTGCGTGGTGGGCGTGCCGAAGCGGCCGTAGGTGGTGGCGCCGGGCACATCGGCGGCGCGGTCGGCCTTGCGCTGCTCCCACTCGGCCATGCTCGACGACAGGATGGTCGAGCCACGGAAGATGGGGGTGTTGACCAGGCCACCGAAACGCTGGGGGTCGCGGCCCAGCAAGGCCAGGCGGGTGTTTTCTTGCATGTGATGGAACTCCTTGAGCAGCCAGTCTAGGAGCGGGGGCGCGAACGATTTTTTCGAAATTGATGGCGCATCCGCCCAGCAAGTGAAAAAAATTTACCATCGCCCCACCCACACTCAGAGGCCCTTATGGACAAGAAAGACCGAGCCATCCTCGCCCTGCTCCAGACCGACGCGCGGCTGGCGGTGAGCGACATCGCCGAGCGCGTGAGCCTCTCCACCACCGCGTGCTGGAAGCGCGTGCAGCGGCTGCACGAGCAGGGCTACATCCGCCAGCAGGTGTGCCTGCTCGACAGCGCCAAGCTCGGCCTGGGTGTGACGGTGTTCGTGTCCATCAAGACCAGCCACCACGACCTGCAGTGGCTGCGCCGCTTCGCACTGGGCGTGCGCGACCTGCCCGAGGTGGTCGAGTTCTACCGCATGAGCGGCGACACCGACTACCTGCTCAAGGTGGTGGTGCCCGACATCGCGGGCTTCGATCTGGTCTACAAGAAGCTCATCCAGATCGTGGAGCTGTTCGACGTGAGCTCCAGCTTCGCGATGGAAGAAATCAAGTACACCACGGCCCTGCCCCTCAACTACGCCACCTGACCCCCGCACCATGAACCAGCCCCGCCAGCGCTTCCCGTCCCTCTCGCATTGGGGCGCCTTCACGGCCGTGGTGGAGGGCGGGCGGGTGGTGGACTGCGAGCCCTTTGCGCGCGACCCGGCGCCCTCTCCCATCCTGCGCTCCATGGCGGGTATGGTGCATTCGCCGCTGCGCGTGGCGCGGCCTGCGGTGCGCGAGGGCTGGCTGCGCCAGCGCGAGGGCAGCGACCGCGCCGCGCGCGGCCACGACCGCTTTGTGGAAGTGGACTGGGACACCGCGCTGACCCTCGTGGCCGACGAGCTGGCGCGCGTGCGCACGCAACACGGCCACGACGCCATCTTTGGCGGCTCCTACGGCTGGTCGTCCGCGGGCGGCCTGCACCACGCGCGCACGCTGGTGCAGCGCTTCCTGCACAGCGGCGGCGGCTGCGTGGGCCAGGCGGGCAACTACAGCTGGGGCGCGGCGCAGTTCCTGCTGCCCCACGTGATCGGCACCTTCACGCCGGTCACGGGCCGCGTGACCGACTGGCGCAACCTGCTCGCCCACACGAAGCTGTTCATTGCGTTCGGCGGCCTGCCGCTGCGCAACACGCAGGTCACCTCGGGCGGCGCGGGTGAGCACAGCAGCGCGGCGTGGATCGCACAGGCGGCGCGCGCGGGCATCGAGTTCGTGGTGATCAGCCCCACGCGCAACGACGTGCCCGAGGGCATGGCCGCGCGCTGGATCCCGATTCGCCCCAACACCGACACCGCGCTCATGCTGGGCATGGCCCACACGCTGCTGGCCGAAGGCCTGCACGACGCCGACTTTCTGCAGACCCACTGCAACGGCTTCGAGGCCTGGGCGCGCTACCTGCAAGGCACCGACGACGGCGTGCCCAAAAGCGCCGCGTGGGCCGCCGCCATCTGCGGCGTGGAGGCCGACACCATCGCCGAGCTCGCGCGCAGCGCCGCGCGACAGCGCACCCTGATCAACTGCACCTGGTCGCTGCAGCGCGCCCACCACGGCGAGCAACCCTACTGGGCCAGCATCGCGCTGGCCGCCGTGCTCGGCCAGATCGGCCTGCCCGGTGGCGGCTTTGCGTTTGGCCACGGCTCTGTCAACGGTGCCGCCACGCCCCGGCCCGACGTGGCCGCGCCCCGGCTGTCCGCCGGCACCAACCCGATTGGCCGGCAGATCCCCGTGGCGCGCCTGGCCGACATGCTGCTGCACCCCGGGCAGGCGTACGACTTCAATGGCCGCACGGGCACCTACCCCGACACCCGCCTCGTCTACTGGGCCGGCGGCAACCCGTTTCACCACCACCAGGATCTCAACCGCCTGCTGCGCGCCTGGCAGAAGCCCGAGACCATCGTCGTGCACGACAGCTGGTGGACGCCCACCGCGCGGCGCGCCGACATCGTGCTGCCCGCCACCACCACACTGGAGCGCAACGACGTGGGCGGCTCCTCGCGCGACCGCTACCTGCTCGCCATGAAACAGGCCATTGCCCCGGTGGGCCAGAGCCGCAACGACTTCGACATCTTTCGCGAACTCGCCGCGCGCGCCGGGCACGAAGCCGCCTACACCGAAGGCCGCGACGAAGCCGCCTGGGTGCGCGCCATTTACGACAACACCGCGAGCAACTGGCGCGCCGCCGGCTTCGACCTGCCGGACTTCGACACCTTCTGGGCCAATGGCACGGCCGAGCTGCCCGAACCCGAGCGCGACATGGTGCTGTTTGAAGCCTTTCGTGCCGACCCGCAGGCGGCGGCGCTGGGCACGCCCTCGGGCCGCATCGAACTGCACTCGGCTGCCATCGCCCGCTTCGGCTACGCCGACTGCCCGCCCCAGCCCACCTGGCTGGCGCCCGAGGAATGGCTGGGCGCCGACGGCGCGCGCCAGTGGCCGCTGCACCTCATCAGCTCGCAGCCGGCCGACAAGCTGCATTCGCAGCTCGACGCCGGCGTGCTCTCGCGCGAGCACAAGCTGCACGACCGCCAACGCGTGCGCCTGAACCCGGCAGACGCGCAGGCGCGCGGCATTGCCGACGGCGATCTGGTGCGCGTGTTCAACGCGCGCGGCCACTGCCTGGGCGGCGCCACGCTGGACGACGCGGTCATGCCCGGTGTGGTCGTGATGTCCACCGGCGCGTGGTTCGACGGCCACGGCGACGACCTGGAGCGCCACGGCAACCCCAACGTGCTCACCGCCGACCGCGGCACCTCGCGCCTGGCCCAGGGCTGCAGCGCCATGACCGCGCTGGTGGACGTGGCGCGCTGGCAGGGCGATGCGCCGCCGGTGCGCGCCTTCGACGCGCCGGCGCTGGCCACCGCCTGAGCCGCACGGCGGCGGCGTTTCAGGCTGCGGTATCCGGCGCCTCGTCGGCGTCGAACGATGCCACCGCGTGATCGATAAAGGTGCGCACCTTGGGCGCGAGGTAACGGGTGCTCGCGAACACCGCATGCACCGGCACGGGCGGCGGCTGCCAGCCGACCAGCACCGGCACGAGCCGCCCCTGCGCCAGCGGCAGCTCCGCCACCTGGTGTGGCAGCAAGCCGATGCCCAGTCCCTGCACCGCGGCATCACAGACGGCAAACCGGCTGTTCACCCGCAGCCGCGCCCTGCCCTCGGTGTTGACCGGACACGCCTCGTCGCCACGGCGCAGCAACCACACCTGGCGCTGGCTGCCCGCGTTGAACGCCAGCAGGGCGTGCTGCAAAAGCTCTTGCGGCGCCTGGGGTGAGCCCTGTCCGGCGAGGTAGCCCGGGCTCGCGTACAGCCCGTAGCGCAACTCACCCAGGCGGCGGGCTGCCAGACTGGAATCGGGCAGCGTGCCGACGCGAATGGCCAGATCAAACCCTTCGTGAACGAGGTCGATCAGGCGGCTGGTGAAGTCGGCCTCAACCGACACCTGGGGATACCGCGCCAGATAACCGTGCACCCAGCGCTGCGCGGCGATCTGCCCGAACTCCGCTCCGCAACTGAGCTTGAGCAACCCGCGCGGCTCGGCGAGCGTGGCCTGGGCCGCGCGCTCGGCTTCTTCCACGGCGCCCAGGATGCCCACCGCGCGTTCATAGAGATCGCGCCCGACCTCCGTCAGCGACAGCGAGCGCGTCGAGCGCTCCAGCAGCCTCACGCCCAGCTTGCTTTCCAGCCCAGACACCACCCGGGAGACGTGGGCCTTCTGCGTGTTCATGGCCAGCGCGGCACCGGTGAAGCTGCCGGCCTGCACCACTTTCACCAGCGTGTTGAGTTCCTGAATGTCCATGTCGGCCCCTGCGATTTGTTGCCTGAAACAGCAACAAGCTGTGTTTGATTGAGCTATTTATCTTGGCCATTAAAACCTTAAAACTCAGTTCTCCCCAGCCTCTGGAACCCTCATGAGCCCGAAAGACAACAACCCTCGCGCCAAGCCAGCCGCCCAGCAGAATTTTTTGGCCACGGCCGCCAGCGTCCTCGCGTTGACCACCCTCAGCGCTTGCAGCACCGTCGCGCCGGCGATGCCGACGGCAGCCACGGCCACGGCGCGCCCCATCGTGCTGGTGCACGGCGCCTGGATGGGCGCCAGCGCCTGGGACCGCGTGGCGAGCGACCTGCGCCAGCGTGGGTTTCGCGTCACTGCGGTGGAGCTGCCCGGCCACGGCGCAGACACCACGCCAGCCGCGCAACTCTCGCTCGACGGCTATGTGAAAACGGTGCTTGCCGCGTTGCCGGCACAGGGTCAGGCCATCGTCGTGGGGCACAGCATGGGCGGCATGGTGATCTCGGCCTTGGCCGAGCAAGCACCCGAGCGTGTGGCCGAACTGGTGTACGTGGCGGGCTACCTGCCGCAACACGGTGAAAGCCTCTACAAGATCGCCATGACCGACGCCGACAGCCGCGTGGGCGCGTACTGGACGCAAGCCGATCCCAAGGCCTACACCCCCGCCAGCCTGCGGCCCGAGGGCATCGCCGAAGTGTTCTGCGCGGACTGCAATGAAGCCGACCAACGCACCCTGGTGAGCAGCCACAAAGCCGAAGCCGTACCCCCGCTGGGCACGCCCGTGTCGCTGAGCGCCGCACGCTTTGGCCGCGTGCCCCGCAGCTACGTGCACACCCGGCAGGACAACGCCGTGTCGTTCAAGCTGCAGCAAAACATGCTGGCGCGCGCCGGCGGTGTGCGGCAAACCTGGGAGCTGAACACCTCGCACCTGCCCATGCTCACCCAACCCCGTGCGCTGGCCGACATCCTGGCCGACGTGGCGCGCTGACCCCGACAGACCGACCTCTTTCACAAGGAACTCCCATGGACAAACTTCAAGGACATTGCCATTGCGGCGGTGTGCAGGTGAGCGCCCCGGCCAGCGCGTTCGGTGTGGTGGCCTGTCACTGCGAGGACTGCCAGCGCCTGCACGGCAACTACTTCGCGATGCTGGTGGCCCCGGCGAGCGACGTGGTGTGGTCGGGCGATCTCGCGCCGCAGTGGTACGACTCTTCGGCGCAGGCGCAGCGTGCTCACTGCCCACGCTGCGGCTCGCGCCTGGCCAAACGGCCCGTGGGCGGCGAGCGCGTGATGCTGAGCACCGGGCTCTTTGGCCGCCACCTGCAGCGGCGCATCGAAAAGCAGGTGTGGACCGAGTCGCATCCCGCTTGGTACGCGTTGCCGGCCCCGAAGGAGGCGCCATGAACATCGCCTTCATCGGTCACGGCCAGGTGGGAGCGCCACTCGCAGACCACCTGCAACGCGCGGGCCACCACGTCACGCTGGCGGCCAAAGACCCCGCCTCGGCCAGCACGGTGCGGGCGCTGTGGCGCAACCCGAACCTGCAAGTGGCCACACCCGGCACGGCGGTGGCGGGCGCCGACGTCGTCTTTCTCGCCACGCCCTTTGCCGCCAACCAGGCGGCGCTCTCGGAGGTGTCGGACGCGCTCCGAGGCAAAGTGCTGGTGGACTGCACGAACCCCGTCGGTCCGGCCATCACCCACGCGCTGGGCAGCGCCCAGTCGGGCACCGAGGCCGTGCAGGCTGCTGTGCCCGGCGCGCGCGTCGTCAAGGCGTTCAGCATCTACGGCTTCGAGAACTTCGAGGACAACGCCTATCCCGGCCACAGCGTGCGGCCGGTGATGATGCTGTGCGGCGAAGACGCGCAGGCCAAAGCCACTGTGAGCACCCTGGCCGGCGAGCTCGGCTGGACGCCCCTGGACGTGGGCGGCCTGGCGCAGGCCTTGCACCTGGAGCACATGACGCTGCTGTGGGTGCGCATGGTGCGGGTGCAGGGCGTGTCGCCCCACACGGTGTGGGGCATGTTGCAGCGCTGAGCGCTGGCGTCAGCCTGCGCCCGCCGAGGCCGGCACCGGCCGCAGCCGCTGCGCCGCCGCGGCTTTCACCGCCGCCGTGAGCCGCTGGGCCGAGGGCGACTCGTGCGCCCAGTGCTGCCAGTACAGCAGCACATCGACCGTGGCGCCGGGCAGGATTTCCTGCAGCTCGGGGCGCTGCGCCAGGTGCTGCTCGGGCACCATGCCCCAGCCCAGGCCGAGCTCGATGGCGGTTTCGAACGCCTCCACGGCGGGCGCGAAGTGGCGCGGGTAGTGCGGCTGGCGCAGGCCGAAGTGCTGTTCCAGAAACGCGTCTTGCAGCGCGTCCTTGCGGTTGAAGATGATGGCCGGCTGCGCCAGCAGCTTGTGCACCGACACCGCGCCGCGCGGCGTGCGGCAGCGTTGCGCCACGGCGGGGGCGGCCACGCAGCGGTAGCGCATCACGCCCAGCGGCTCGGCCACGCAGCCGCGCATGGCGGTGGAGAGCGCGGTCACGCAGCCCATCACGTCGCCGCTCTTTAGCGCGCTGTGCGTGTGGTCCTGGTCGTCGATCATGATGTCGAGCAGCAGGCGGTGGCGCTGCAGCATGGCGGCCACGCCGGGCAGAAACCAGCCGGCCACCGAGTCGGCGTTGATCGCCACCGACAGGCTCTGCCAGCGCACACCGCCCTTGGAAGGCGCACCGCCTTGCAGGCCATCGAGCAGGTCGGCCTCCATCAGCCGCACCTGCTTCACATGCGCCAGCAGCGCCTGCCCGGCGGGCGTGGCATGCACCTGCTTGCCGCGCACCAGCAGCCGCTGGCCCAGCGTGTCTTCGAGCGACTTGATGCGCAGCGACACCGCCGCGAGCGTGAGCGAGAGCGCTTTGGCGGCCGGGCCAAAGCCACCGTGTTCGATCACGGCGTTGAGGGCCTCGAGTTGGCGGGCGTCGAGCATGGCGATTGAGAAAAACTCAACCCGATGGGGTTTGGTTCTGTTCAGTTTAAGCCGGGCAGCGCCGCCAGCGGCAGGCCGCTGTGGTCCTTGAGCCCCACGCCCGTGAGGCCCAGGCGGCGGCTCTCTTCAAACAGCCAGACCAGGCGGCGCGCGGCGGTCTCCACGTCTTGCCCGGCGGGGCGCACGTTGGAGATGCAGTTGCGCTGCGCGTCGCTGCAGCCCACGCGCGGCGCATGGGTGAGGTAAATGCCCACGCTGTCGGGCGAGCTCAGCCCGGGCCGCTCGCCCACCACCATGGCCACCGCGGCAGCGCCCAGGCGCTCGCCCACCTCGTCGGCCACCGCCACGCGCGCCTGGCGCACCACCACCAACGGGCCGAGGCGAACGGCGGGGTGGAGCGCGCGGCGGATGGCGCCGAGCAGCGCCGCGCCGTGCAGCTGGATGCCCAGGGCCGAGAGGCCATCGCCCACCACCAGCACCAGGTCGGGCGCGGGGGCACCCGTGTCGCCCGCTGCGCCGAGGCGCGCCACGCTGTCGGCGTCCAGCCGCCGTCCGAGGTCGGGGCGCAGCAGGTATTCGTGGCGGTCCCGCGCCTGGCTGTGCAGCAGCACGGGCGGCGACGGCCAGCCCTGCGGCGCGAGTTCGGCGCACAGGGCCTCGGTGTCCAGCGGCAGGTGAATGGCGTCGCGGGCCTGCGCGTGGGCCAGCGCGAAGTCGAGCACTTCGCGCGTGGGCAGGCTCACGCCGGTGCGCCCCAGCGCGATGCGCGCCGGGGTGTGCTGGCGCAGGTGCGCCCAGAGGTCGCGGCGGGGTGTGGTCATGGGGGCAGCGTCCAGAGCGAGGACGGCAGCGCGGGCTGGCGTGGCGCGGGCAGCAGCTGGCCCTGCGCGTCGCTCACGCCCACGCGCTGCAGCCAGGCCTCGAACTCGGGCGCGCGCTTCAGGCCGAGCATCTCGCGCAGCACCAGCGCGTCGTGAAACGAGGTGCTCTGGTAGTTCAGCATGATGTCGTCCGCGCCGGGCACGCCGATCAAGAAGTTGAGCCCCGCGGTGGCGAGCAGCACCATGAGGTTGTCCATGTCGTCGCTGTCGGCTTCGGCATGGTTGGTGTAGCAAATGTCGCAGCCCATGGGCAGGCCCAGCAGCTTGCCGCAGAAGTGGTCTTCCAGCCCCGCGCGGGTGATCTGCTTGCCGTCGTACAGGTATTCCGGCCCGATGAAGCCCACCACGGTGTTGATGAGCAGCGGCTCGTAGCGGCGCGCCACCGCATAGGCGCGGGCTTCGCAGGTCTGCTGGTCCAGGCCATGGTGGGCGTTGGCCGAGAGCGCGCTGCCCTGCCCGGTTTCGAAGTACATGACGTTGCGCCCCACCGTGCCGCGCCCCAGCGCCTGCGCCATGGCGTGCGCTTCGTCGAGCAGCGCGAGGTCAATGCCGAACGACGCGTTGGCCGCCTGCGTGCCCGCGATGGACTGGAACACCAGGTCCACCGGCGCGCCGTGCGACATGGCCTGCATGGTGTTGGTGACGTGGGTGAGCACGCAGGTTTGCGTGGGGATCTCGCCGCGCGCCAGCACATCGGCCAGCACGTGGTTGAGGCGCACGAGGTCGGGCACGCTGTCGGACACCGGGTTGATGCCCACCACCGCGTCGCCCGCGCCGTGCATCAGGCCGTCGATCATGCTGGCCACGATGCCGGCGGGGTCGTCGGTCGGGTGGTTGGGCTGCAGGCGCACCGAGAGGTGGCCGCGCAGGCCCTGCGTGTTGCGAAAGCGCGTGACCACCTCGCAGCGTTTGGCCACGAGCATCAGGTCCTGGTTGCGCATGAGCTTGCTCACGGCGGCCACCATTTCGGGCGTGAGGCCCGGGGCCAGCGCGCGCAGCGCACCAGGCGTGGCCTGGGCCGAGAGCAGCCAGTCGCGAAAGCCGCCCACGGTGAGCGAGGCCACGGGCGCGAAGGCCTGCGCGTCGTGGCTGTCGATGATCAGCCGCGTGACCTCGTCGTCTTCGTAGGGAATGAGCGCTTCGTTGAGAAAGGTGGACAGCGGCACGTCGGCCAGCACCCAGCGCGCGGCCACGCGCTCTTGCTCGGTGGCGGCGGCCACGCCGGCCAGGCAGTCGCCCGAGCGCAGCGGCGTGGCCTTGGCCATGACTTCGCGCAGGCTGCCAAAACGGTGGCTGCGCGCTCCGAGGTTGACGCTCAGGTTCACAGGCGGGTGGTCCTTGTGGCGTTCACTCCACCACGCCCAGCATGGCGTCGAGCGGGGCCGCGTCGCGCTGCGCGGTGGTGAAACGGAAGTACAGGTAGGCCAGCGCCATGAGCACGAGGAACAGCACGGAGATCATGGCGTTGAAGTACACCACCGCAAACAGGCACACCACCCCGCACACCAGCGCAATGCCGGGGAACAGCGGGTAGAGCGGTGCGCGGTAGGGGCGATCGAGCTGCGGCTCGCTCTGGCGCAGCTTGAACAGCGAGGCCATCGACACGATGTACATCACCAGCGCGCCGAGCACGGCCATGGTGACGATGTTGGCCGTGAGCGGCTGGCCGCCGAAGGTGATCCACTGGTCGCTGAACACCGCCACCACGCCCACCACACCGCCGCCCACGAGCGCGCGCACCGGCGTCTTGAAGCGCGGATGCACCTTGGCGAAGTAGGCCGGCAGGTAGCCGGCGCGGGCCAGCGCAAACATCTGGCGAGAGTAGCCCAGAATGATCCCGTGGAAGGAGGCGACCAACCCGAACAGGCCGATCCAGATCAGCATGTGCAGCCAGCCGCTGGACTCGCCCACCACCATCTTCATGGCCTGGGGCAGCGGGTCGTTGATGTTGGAGAGCTTGGTCCAGTCGCCCACACCCCCGGCCATCACCATCACGAGAAACGCCAGCGCCACCAGCGTGAGGATGCCGCTGATGTACGCGATGGGAATGGTGCGGCGCGGCTCCTTGGCTTCTTCGGCGGCCATGGCCGCGCCCTCGATGGCGAGGAAGAACCAGATGGCAAACGGGATGGACGCGAAGATGCCGGCCCAGGTGCCCATGGTGAATTCGCTGGAGCCGGCCCAGCCGTTGGCCGTGAAGTTGGCCAGCGACCAGCCCGGCGCCACCACGCCGGCAAACACCAGCAACTCGGCCACGGCGAGCAGGGTGACCACCAGCTCGAACATGGCGGCAATGCCCACGCCCAGCGCGTTGAGGGTGATGAAGATCACATAGGCACCCAGCGCCGCCACCTTCGGGTCGAGCGAGGGGAACTGCAGGCCGAGGTAAGCGCCAATGGCCAGCGAAATGGCCGGCGGCGCAAACACGAACTCCACCAGCGTGGCAAAACCTGCAATGAAACCACCGGTGGGCCCGAAGGCGCGCCGCGCATAGGCAAACGGCCCGCCCGCGTGGGGAATGGAGGTGGACAGCTCGGTGAAGCTGAAGATGAAGGTGGTGTACATCAGCGCCACAAACAGCGTGGCCACCAGAAAGCCCAGCGTGCCGGCGCTGGCCCAGCCGTAGCTCCAGCCGAAGTACTCGCCTGAAATCACCAGGCCCACGGCAATGCCCCACAAAGAGAAGGCGCCCAGCACGGGCTTGAGTTCCCGCGAGACCAGCTTGGGTGTTGTTGACATGTTGTTGCTCGCATCAAGAGGATGACGCCCGAAACGGCTCGGGCAGCCGGCTCGCATCTTGTGCGGCGCGCCGCGCGGGCCGGTATCCCGTTTGGGCAAGCAGGGGGCGGCCGGTGGCGTTTTTTCCGATTCGGGATAGCGCACCGGCACGGGGCGTGCGGTGGCATGAAACTTGATGCACCCTGGCCGTTGGGAAACCGCCGGGAAGGAGCACGCCATGTTGGTGCAGCCAGACGCTGCCGCTGCCTGCTTTCGCATCAAGCGCACGCAGGACGTGGACATTCACGCCCGCAACCTCGCGTCGTGGGAACAGCACTACGAACAGACCTCGCCCGGCGCCTTTGAAGGCGAGGTGCGCGAGCTGCTCGACCACGACCTGCAGGTGTTTGAAGAAGCCGCCAGCTGCGCCACCAGCCAGCGCTGCCGGCCATGGCAAGGCGGCGTGTGGGTGGGCCTGGCCGTGCCCGAGCACGGCGCCGGTCTGCGCTTCATGGGCCGGCCATCGCACGGGCTGCAGCTCATGCTGGCCGGTGGCGACACCCCGTTTGACCTGCAGGTGCCCGCCGGCCACGGCCTCTACGGCATGGTGCTCGACAAGCAACAGCTCGCCCGCCACATACAGGCCCTGCACCAGCAAGCCCTGCCCGCCGACTGGGCCGACGTGCCCCGCGTGCAAGCCCTCACCGCGCTGCAGCGCTACCGCCTGGCCGGCATGGTGCGCGAAGTGCTGCGCTGCCTGCAGGCCCAACCCGAAGCCCTGCACCACGAAGCCAGTCGGCGCTCACTGCGCGAAGCGCTGCTCACCGTGCTGAGCGACGTGCTCGTGCCCCACATGCTGAGCAACGCCGTGAGCCCGCGCCAACTGCGCCGCCAGGAGCTGGTGCACCGCGTGCGCGAACTGGTGTTTGAACACCCCGAGCAACCCCTGAGCGTGGCCGAGCTGTGCACGCGCCTGCACGTGACGCGGCGCACGCTGCAAAACGGATTTCAGGAAGCACTGGGCACCAGCCCCGCCACCTACCTGCGCACCGTGCGCCTCAACGCCGTTCGCCGCGCCCTGCGCACCCAGGGCACCGAGGCCACCATTGCCGACACCGCCGCCCGCTGGGGCTTCTGGCACATGGGCCACTTTTCGCAGGAGTACAAGGCACTGTTTGGGGAGACGCCTTCGCGGACGCGGGTGGTGGGGTGACGCAGCGCTGGTCAACCCCCGGCCGTTTGCGCCGCCGGTTTTTGACCCGCGCACACCGACGCAGCGTCCGCGGCCAGGCCAGACAGGGCGTCGGTCATGGCATGGTTGAGCGTGGTCATGAACTCACCGTTGCCGTTGGCCCAGTTCAGCTTGGTGCCCAAGCCGTGGTAATGGCGAACATCCTCGGATCCACCATTCGGATAGCGCGCGCGCAGCACCACGTGGGACAAGAGGTTGAGGCCCGCCGACCATGTGTGCGCCAGCTGGAGATCGACGGCGACAACCGCCAGGGCAGTGCCTGCTCCAGCGGGCTTCTCTCCGATGTAAGGCTGGAATCCGCGCCCCTTGAGCGTCTTGAGCGCTTCAACGGTCCAGTCGCGCCCACTGGCGCCGCGAATCGACTGCATGAACAGCGGCGTGGACAAGGGGCCGGGCATCGCAAAACTGACGTTACCGACATATTCGGGATAACGACGCAGGTCCTCCACCTGGGTCACATACAACGCGCAGCCGTTCACCAACCGCACAGCGTTTGCAGCGGCGGGCGTGCCTGGCGAAGCGGGCGCGCCCGCCTGGACGGGCTCTTCGTAGCGCATGGGCAGCGGCTCGTCGTCGGTCAGGGCATGGGCGGCGAGTGGCAAAGACAAACACACCACAAGCGCGTGGCGACCAGGCAATTTCATGATTCGGTCTCCGTGCCGATGGACAACAGCGCGCCCTCGTCGCTGCGAAGAAACTGGCGCACAGGTGTTTCGTCTATGAGCCTCATGTCCTTGACCGGTACCCAGACGCCCTGCGTCCAGACGCTGGCCGAACGGAGTGGCCCACTGCGGGCCGCGCTGGCGGCTGGTGCAGCCGCCAGATCGGCGGCAACCATGCGAAGGCTCTCCTGCATCGATTCGCGCATCAGCGCTCGCAGCCGGCTGCCCTGGTTGTCGGTCAGGCGTTTCATGAGCGCCTCTCGGGTGCCGCCGGTCAGTCGGGTCTGGTAGACCACGCCGGCTCGATAGGTCGATTCGGGCTTGCCGTCCTGCCAGAGCTGCACCGTGCTGCGTGTGCTGAAAACGCTCAGGTCGGCTGCGATTTCGTAGTGAACCCACATGAGCAGATAGGAAGGCGATTTGCCCGTGGCCGCGATGCGTGCCTCGTGCTCGCGCCGGCCGGGCATGCCGGCGAGCACCTGGGCCGAGCTGAGCTTCAGCGGAAAGGCGGTGGTCTGCTGGAGCGCATTGACCGCGGCAGTGGCTTCGACGCGGTAGTCCACCTCGAGCAGCGGACCCACCGTGGCCTGGATCTGCGACGCCATGTCCTTCTGCCGCGATCGCTGGACAGACGAGTCGATCAGTGCGCCGATCAGTCCGCCACCCAGCGCCGCGCTCACATTGGAACCTTGAGCGGTGAACATGAAGGTCTCTTGCGCCACCACGACACGCAGATCGGCTTCCTTGATGCGTGCCCGTTCCTCGGAGGCCAGGGGTTTGTAAAAGGGTGCACACGCGCCCAGAGCCATCAGCGCACTGACCGCCACCAGCCAACGAAAGACGATGCTCATTCGAATCCTTGGTTGTGTTTGCCTGGCAGGAGGCCGAAGCATGCGCGGGAGGATACATCAGGTAACAAATGGCCTCGTCACCCTCCAATATCAAGAAGAATTTGATCAACCAAATTTCAAATTGATTTCATTTAATCAAATACAGCAAACAGGCACACTCCCGCCCATTCACCCGCCACCCCCTGCGTGGCCCCCCAGGTTTCCGGAGCTGTTGTCATGACCCTCGCCTTCCCCACTTTCACCGCCGGCATGGTGCTGAGCATGTCGCTGATCATGGCGATTGGCCCGCAAAACGCGCATGTGCTGCGCATGGGTCTGCAGCGGCAGCACCTGTGGCTCACCGTGCTCACCTGCGCCCTGGCCGACGTGGTGCTGATTGGCCTGGGGGTGCTGGGGCTGGCGCAGCTCGGTGGCCTGTCGGACAAGCTGATGGGCGCCCTGGTGGGCGCTGGCGCGCTGTTCCTCACGGTGTACGGCTGGCAGGCATTTCAGCGCTTTCTGCGCCCGCGCGCCCTGGAGCTGGACGACAGTGGCCGCGTGGCGGCCGAGCCGGTGTCGCCGCGCAAGGCGGTGCTGTCTGCGCTGGCTTTTTCTTTCCTGAACCCGCACGCCTGGCTCGACACCGCCGTGCTCATCGGCACGGCTTCGCTGGCGTATGGCCAGGGCAGCACCACCTTTGGCCTGGGCGCGGCCACCGGCTCGCTGGTGTGGTTCGTGACCCTGGGTGCGGCGGCTTTCTGGCTGGGCCGCCGGCTCAATTCGCTGCACGTGTGGCGCGCGCTGGACGGCCTGGTGGCCTTGATGATGTGGGGCACGGCCCTCTGGTTGCTGCGCAGCCTGTTCTGAACCCGGAGGCGCCCGCATGCCCAGCACCCCGCGCAGCGCCTGCGCGCCCGTCACCCTCTTCGGGCCCGACTTCCCGTTTGCCTTTGACGACTGGATCGCCCACCCGCAGGGCTTGGGCGAGATTCCGCCCGAGCGGCTGGGGCAAGTGGTGGCGATTGTGGGCGCGGGCATGGCCGGCATGGTGGCGGCTTATGAGCTGATGAAGCTGGGCCTCAAGCCCGTGGTGTACGAGGCTTCGCGCATGGGCGGGCGGCTGCGCTCGCAAGCGTTTGAAGGCGGCCAGGGTGTGGTGGCCGAGCTGGGCGGCATGCGCTTCCCGGCGTCGAGCACCGCCTTCTTCCACTACGTGAACCGGCTCGGCCTGCACACGCGGCCGTTCCCCAACCCGCTCACGCCCGCCGCCTGCTGCACCGTGGTGGATCTGGAAGGGCAAACCCACTGGGCGCGCACGCTGGCGGACCTGCCGCCGCTGTTTGCCGAGGTGGCACAGGCCTGGGCCGAAGCGCTGGAAGAAGGCGCGGGCTTCACCGGCCTGCAGCAGGCGCTGCGCGAGCGCGATGCACCCGCCCTCAAAGCCCTGTGGGACCGGCTCGTGCCGCTCTGGGACGACCGCACGTTTTACGACTTTGTGGCCACCTCGCAGGCGTTCTCGAAGCTGTCTTTCCAGCACCGCGAGGTGTTTGGCCAGGTGGGCTTTGGCACCGGCGGCTGGGACTCGGACTTTCCCAACTCCATGCTGGAAATCCTGCGCGTGGTGCTCACGGGTTGCGACGAGAACCAGCACCTCATCGTGGGCGGTGCGCAGCAGGTGCCTCTGGGCCTGTGGCAACACGCCCCCGCCGCCAGCGAGCTGCGCCACTGGCCCGCCGGCACCACGCTGGCCAGCCTGCACCGCGGCGCGCCGCGCGCGGGCGTGACAGCCATTGCCCGCGCCGCGAGCAACGAACTCGCCGTGACCGACACCTGGGGCCACACGCGCACCTACCCCGCCGTGCTCACCACCTGCCAGAGCTGGCTGCTGACGACGCAGATCGCGGTGGAAGAGTCGCTGTTTTCGCAGAAGCACTGGATGGCGCTGGACCGCACGCGCTACATGCAGTCGTCCAAAACCTTCGTGATGGTGGACCGCCCTTTCTGGAACGACCTGAAGGCCAACGGCTGGCCCACCATGGGCATGACGCTCACCGACCGGCTCACGCGCGGCACCTACCTGTTTGACAACGGGCCCGACCAGCCCGGCGTGATCTGCCTGAGCTACGCCTGGATGGGCGACGCGCTCAAGATGCTGCCGCACAGCACCGAGCGACGCGTGCAGCTCGCCCTGCAGGCGCTGCAAAAGATCTACCCCGACGTGGACATCGCGAGCCACATCATTGGCGACCCGATCAGCGTGTCGTGGGAAGCGGACCCGCATTTCCTGGGCGCCTTCAAGGGCGCGCTGCCCGGCCACTACCGCTACAACCACCGCATGTACAGCCACTTCATGCAGGACGACTTTGCGCCCGCAAAGCGCGGCATCTTCATCGCGGGCGACGACGTGTCGTTCACACCCGCGTGGGTCGAAGGCGCGGTGCAGACCTCGCTCAACGCGGTGTGGGGCATCGTGAAGCACCTGGGCGGCCACACGCACGCGAGCAACCCCGGGCCGGGCGATGTGTTTGCCGAGCTGGGGCCGATGGCGCTGCCCGACTGAGGCCCATGGCCGCTCGTACGCCGTTCGCCCACACACCGTTCACCCTGAGCCTGTCGAAGGGCCAAAGCCCAGCTAGAGTGCGCACCATGATCCAACGCCGCCACTTCTCCACCGCCACCGCGCTGGCCCTGACCAGCGCCTTCTTCGTCCCCACCCGCGCCCGCGCCGCTTCTGACCTCAGCGCGCAGCTGCAGCAGCTCGAAACCACCGCGCAAGGCCGCCTGGGCGTCACCATCCTCGACACCGCCACCGGCCAGCTGCACGGCCACCGCGCCGACGAGCGCTTCATGATGCTCAGCTCCTTCAAGGCGCTGGCCAGCGCGCTGGTGCTCGCGCGGGTGGACCGCGGCCAGGAGTCGCTGGAGCGGCGCATCACCTACACCAAGGGCGAGCTCGTCACCTACTCCCCGGTCACCGAGCGCTTCGCCGACACCGCGCAGGGCATGAGCCTGGGCGGCCTGTGCGAAGCCACCATCACCACCAGCGACAACAGCGCGGCCAACTTCATTCTGGACAGCTACGGCGGCCCCGCCGCGCTCACCCGCTTTGCGCGCGAACTCGGCGACGACACCACGCGCCTGGACCGCCGCGAAACCGAGCTCAACACCGGCACCGCCGCCGCCCTGCTCGACACCACCACGCCACGCGCCATGGCGCTCACGATGCAGAAGCTGCTGCTCGGCAACGCGCTCTCGCCCGCGTCGCGCCAGCAGCTGCAGCAATGGCTGGTGGCCAACACCACCGGCGACAAGCGCCTGCGCGCGGGCCTGCCCACCGGCTGGCGCGTGGGCGACAAAACCGGCACCAACCGGACCGACGCCAACGACATCGGCATCGCCTGGCCCACCCACGGCCGCGCGCCACTCATCATCACCGCCTACCTCGCCGAAAGCACGGCGAGCAGCACGGTGAAAGAAGCCACCCTGGCCAGCGTGGCCCGCCTGGCCGCCAGCCTGGTGGCCTGACCCATGCCCACGCCTCCCGCCGTTCGGGCCGAGCCCCCTCCCGCTGGAGCCGAACCTGCTTCCGTTCGGACCGAACCTGTCTCCGTTCGTGCCGAGCCCACCTCCATTCGAGCAGCGTCCACCTCCGTTCGAGGCGAGCCCACCTCCGTTCGGGCTGAGCCTGTCGAAGCCCTCACCCTCGCGCTCTGGCAGAGCCCCTACGCCCCCACACCCGCCCACGCACTGGCCGCTCTCGACACCGCCGCCGCCCAAGCCAGCGCACAAGGCGCCGCCCTGCTGGTGTGCCCGGAAATGTCGCTCACCGGCTACCAGATCGGTGCCGCACACATCGCCGCGCTCGCCGAGCCAGCCGACGGCCCGCTCTCGCAAGCCGTGGCCACCCTCGCGCAGCGCCACCGCGTAGCCATCGTCTACGGTTACCCCGAACGCCACACCGAAGGCCGGCCCTACAACGCCGTGCAGTTCATCGACGCGGCCGGCCAGCGCCTGGCCCACTACCGCAAGACCCACCTGTTTGGCGACGTGGACCGCGCGCAGTTCAGCCCCGGCCCGCAGGCACCCGCCGTGTTCGCGTGGCGCGGCTGGCGCCTGGGCCTGCTGGTCTGCTACGACATCGAATTCCCCGAACCCGCGCGCATGCTCGCGCTGCAGGGCGCCGACGCCGTGCTCGTGCCCACCGCCAACATGATCGAGTTCGACGAAGTGCAGCGCGTGCTGCTGCCCGCCCGCGCCCTGGAAAACCGCCTGTACGTGGCCTACGCCAACGCCTGCGGGCCAGAAGGCAGCACCACCTACGGTGGCCTGAGCACCGTGTGCGGACCGATGGGCGCCGTGCTGGCGCAGGCGGGGCGCGGTGAAGCGCTGCTCCTGGCCACGCTGGCGCGCAACGACCTGACAGAAGCCCGCCCCAGCTCGCAGCTCCCGCACCGGCGCACCGATCTGTAGTCGGCCGCCGGGTCTGGCCAGGCGCCCAAACACTGGGGCAAATTTCAGGGTTAATACCTAGACCAAAAGTGTCTATTTCTCAAGATCATTGAGCGCGACAGGCGGCGGATGTGACCCCGCGCCCCCATCCAGCAGCGCTCATGCAACCGACCCCCCACCCACTCGTTCACGCCGCACAGCGCCTCTGGGGCTGGCTCATGTCGTCGCACACCTCGCCCCACACGGGCAACAACCCGACCGAGCGGTTCATCGAGTCGATGAAGACCACGGCCAGTGCGCGGTTTGCGGCGTCGGTGCGGCTGCGCTACAAGAGCAAGGCCTACTTCATCACGTCCACCATCTTTTCCCTGGGCCTGATCCTCATTGCGCTGCTGCAGCTCACCGGCATACCGCTGAAGTTCAACAACCAGGTGCTGACCGCAATGACCGCCTTTCTGGCGGTGTCGGTGCTGGTGTACTCGGTGACGGCCGGCACCGCCCACCACGAGGTGCGGGCCGAGCAGCTCAACGAATGCGGCGACCGCATCAAGAAGCTGGTGCGCTCCATCGAACGCGAATACAACGCGGGCGGCAACCAGCTGGCGAGCGACAAGCAGGCCGTCTACGAGCACGAGTACCACCTCATCATCACCGACACCGAACCCCACCACCGCAACGACTTCCGCCGCACCCTGCTGGACATGAAGGGACCTGCCGGCGTCACCGGGCTGGTGCGCCTGATCGAACTTACGCAGTACTACTTCCTGCGCTTCATCGAGCACATTCCGCATCTGGCTTTGCTCAGCATCGAGATCGTCTTCATGTCGGACATGCTGGGCTACAGCGCCATGCTCAAGCCCTTGCTCAACGCACCGATCTAGCCGCACACCCATCGCCATCACCCAGGCCGGACGGTGTAGCCTGCGGCCATGGACTCCCTGATCTCCGCCAGCGCCCGGGCCCTCGCCGCCGGCGATGCGCTCGGCGCGCTCAAGCGCGTGGCGCTGCGCGACGACCCGCCCGCGCTGGCCTTGCGCGGCATTGCCATGGCGCAGCTGGGCGAGCACCCGCGCGCGCGGGAGCTGCTGCGCCAGGCGGGCCGGCGCTTCGGGGCACACGAAGCGGTGGCC
>NZ_JAHVAB010000065.1 GCF_019264445.1 Hydrogenophaga sp. | reverse complement strand
GTAAGCGATTGAGGCGCCAACCAGCAAATCCCATCAGGGACCGCAGTCAAAAGCTGCACTCACAGTCCGAATGTACGGGAGCAATCTTCACCTTCGCGTTGTCACGAATTGAGAGGCTGGCATAGGGGGCGTTCATGTACGCGCGGCGAACACATCTTGACAGCGTGATTGCCGCTTATGCCGTTCGGCAACAATAAGCACTATGGACGTGTACTTCACCGACGCTGCGAGCGTGAGAGACATTTCGAGCCTGCTGCTGGATAACAATGGCCGGCTCCGAGTGATTCCCGCTCAAGTTCTTGAAGATACGACGGCGCAGGAACGGCTTTTGTTCGGCGTGCGCCACGGCCTGTACAGCTTCCCCACAGAAGAACTGTGTGAATTCCTTCGGGCTCGCATCCGAGGCAAAACGACCATCGAGATCGGAGCCGGGCATGGCGCACTCGCAGGGACCCTATCCATTCCCGCGACAGACAACCGTCAGCAAGAAGAAGCCGAGTTCAAGGCGCACTACCGACAGATTAGGCAACCGACAGTGCCTTACGGCGAGGATGTTGAGAAGCTGGACGCGATATCGGCCGTGCAGCGGTACAAGCCGAGCGTTGTCATCGCATGTTGGGTCATGCACCTGTTCGACCCAGACCGGCCTGATGCGGGCGGGAGCATGTTCGGCGTGGACGAGGAAAAGGTCATTGCATCGTGCGACGAATATATCTTTGTAGGCAATGAGAAAGTCCATGCGCACAAGCCCATGTGGGGTATCCCGCATGAGAAGCTCACACCGTCGTGGCTCTACTCGCGCGCCGTAAACGGCAGTCGAGACTTCATCGCCATCTGGCGACGGGCTCAGTACCGGAGCGCGCATAGTCAGACGACTGCAGGAACCGAGCCACGAGACGTCGATGGTGTCCAGTGATGAGGTAGCAGTTCCGAGATTCGCTTTGCAGGCAGCGCCGGTAGCCGCTCGAGAACGTCCTTCAAGTAGGCGTAGGGGTCGTGCCCGTTCATGCGCGCTGACTGGATCAGGCTCATGACTGCGGCCGCGCGCTTGCCCGCACGCAAGCTGCCGGCGAACAGCCAGTTGTTGCGGTTATGTCGAGCTCGGCATAACCGCAAAGCATGGCTCTTCTGCGGCAGCGAACTGGCGGGGCAGCGCGCTGCCGTCGTGATGAGTCTGGTGCAGTCGGCCAAGCTGCACGGACACGATCCGTGGGTCTATCTCAAAAACGTTCTGGAGCGGCTCCTGGCGCATCCGAACAGCCGGATTGATGAGTTGCTGCCGCACCGCTGGACACCTGTGGCCTGATCGTTGACGCGAGGCCGATCGTCGGTGTCAAGGTGGCGTGACCGGCCGTATACTGCCAGGTTGCACATGACGCTGCATCTTCCAGTGGCCAGTTCACGGTGACCACGCCGGCACTGCGCCGCACCTCAATATGGATCGCGCGCGCCACGGGCGGCGAGCTGGTCTCAGGAGGTGGGACCTGTTCAACTGGTGGAGGCAGATTCAACGCAACGAACTCATCCCGGGGCGCTGGCGACAGGGAGCCCCCCACGACTACATTCGCTACTACAACGTAGATCGCATCAAGCTCGGGCTTGGAGGCCTGAGCCCAGTGGCATACAGGATGCGGGCCGCCGCGGCGCCCACATGAGACCATAATTGTCCAAGGTTTGGGGGTCGGTCCAAGTTGAAGGTGGACACGAGCGTCCTATGCGCCTAACGCAGATTCAAGATGGGATGGCTGGCCGCTTACCGTTCTTCGCCAGGTCGATGTCAACAGTCGTAAACTTTATGGTGGACGGCCCCTTCTCGGTTCAAGTGGTTGATCAACATCTCCACTTGGCACGTCGATGCCGTCACGGGTGGGGGCGCTCATCCCATTGCTTACCGACTACGTCAGTCGCATGGACCTCAGCGATGCACACACCGTCCTGGCACAGTTGCCTGAGGCGTTTGAGCACTTCAACGAGGCCCACCCGCCCTCAAGCTTGAGGATGAAATCGCCGCACGAGTTCAGGCGGCGACGGGTTGAGCTGTTACGCCGTTAAAGGTTCTCGGTGGCCTCTGACTGAGGAAAGGTCTCGATGTCCCACAGGGGGTTCTGCCGTTGAGGTTCGGGTTCGGGTTCGGGTTCGGGTTCGTCAAGGACGTACCCCATGCCACGCACTGTTCTCAACAGCTTTGCGTCGAATTCATCATCGATTTTTGACCTTAGCCGGCCCACTGCCACCACTATCACATTGCTCTCGCAGTCGAAGTTGATGTCCCACATGAGCGAAGCAATCAAGGACCGAGGCAACACTTCACCACGACGTCTCATAAACAGCTCGAGAAGCCCAAACTCCTTAGTAGTCAGATCCAGCAAGCGACCAGACCTAGACGCCTTTCTACGCACTAGGTCCAACTGCAAGTCAGCCACTTGGAGTGTGGTGGACTCCTGGGACTGGGCACCTCTGCGGAGAACTGTCTTGATTCGTGCCAAGAGTTCCGAAAACGAAAATGGCTTTGCCAGGTAGTCATCAGCGCCCAACTCGAGGCCTTTCACGCGGTCCTCTATGCTGTCTCTGGCAGTCAAATACAGCACGGGCAAGCGAGGCTTCTTTCGCCTCAAAGAACGAAGGACCGACCAGCCATCGATTCCTGGCAAGTTCACATCCAACAGAACGAGATCGTAGTCACCTTCCGTGGCCTCAATCAAACCCTCGATGCCATCACGCATCAATTCAGTGTAGTAGCCGGCCTCTCTCAAGCCCTGCTTCAGGTACTCGCCCGATTGGACTTCATCTTCCACTATGAGTATCTTCATATTGCGACTGTCTCCGAGGGCGACAGTTTGGCAGTTGAAGGACGCCAATCTCGGAAATGACGAACATGTAATTCAGCTGACATTCCGCCAGGAAGTGACGACGATGCAAGTGCTCTCACGCGATGGAGCGTGAGACATTCGAGCTAGGCCAGCCGTCCAGACGAGCCTCTGCGGTTGATATGTACTGTCTCCATTGCTACGAGCTCATGGCCTTGGCCAGTCCCAAGACCATGAGCGACGCATCATGTTGGTTGGTGCGAAGAGGACGGCAGAACGGGAGACGCCAATTCGTCTTCAGCCTCGTCATCTTCTTCACGCCGATACGCGATCCGATATAGGACCGGCAGCACCAACAGCGTGAGTGCCGTTGACGACAAGATGCCTCCAATCACCACTGTCGCGAGTGGTCTCTGCACCTCTGCACCGGTGCCAGTTGCAATGGCCATGGGAACGAAGCCGAGCGATGCCACCAAGGCTGTCATCAGCACTGGGCGAAGTCGCGTCAAAGCGCCTTCGAAAATCGCGTCATCCAGTCTCGCGCCACCCTCCCTGAGATTTCGGATAAACGAAATCATGACCAGCCCGTTCAGCACGGCCACGCCAGACAACGCAATAAATCCGACAGCAGCTGAGATGGATAGGGGAATATCCCTCAGCCAAAGCGCGAGGATGCCGCCCGTAAGCGCAAAGGGAATTCCGGTAAACACGATGAGCCCATCTCGCACGTTACCGAACATAGCGAACAGCAAAACGAACACAAGGAGGAGTGCCACTGGCACCACGATCTGCAAGCGCTGCGTGGCGGATTGAAGATTCTCAAACTGTCCACCCCAAGTGGTCCAATATCCAGTTGGAATGACCACCCTCTCCTTCAAAGCGGCGCCGGCTTCCTCCACGAACGAACCCAAGTCGCGTCCGCGCACATTGGTGCTTACGACGATTCTTCGCTTCCCATCCTCTCGGCTGACTTGATTCGGCCCGGGGGCCAAGTCAAGTGTCGCCAACTCTGACAGCGGGATAAAGCTCACACGAGAGCTTCCGTTCGCCTGCGTGGTCGCCGGGAGCGTCACTGGCAGACGGCGGATTGACTCCAGATCCCCTCGCATTCTTTCGGGTAGTCGCACGACGATGTCGAATCGGCGGTCTCCCTCAAAGAGAGTCCCAGCATTGCGGCCGCCAATGGCCGTAGCAATGGTGTTCTGGATGTCCCCCACATTGACGCCATAGCGTGCCGCCTTACTTCTGTCGATGTTGATGGAGAGCATGGGCAGGCCCGTGGTTTGTTCCACGTTAACCTCACTCGCTCCGTTGATCGACCCAAGAACTTCAGCGATTTCCTGGGCCGTTTTGTTCAGCACGTCCATGTCATCACCGAATACTTTGACGGCCACATCCGCGCGCACACCCGAGATCAACTCGTTGAAACGTAGTTGAATCGGCTGCGAGAACTCGTAGTTGTTGCCAGGGATTTTGCTCACTCGCTCTTGAACAGCTTCAACGAGCTCCTGGCGCGTCCGCTTAGGACTTGGCCATTGATCCTGAGGCTTCAACATCACATAGGCGTCTGAGATGTTGGGCGGCATAAGATCTGACGCGATCTCGGCGGTCCCAGTGCGGGCGAAGACGCGCTCAATTTCAGGGAACTCTGCCACCAACGTTCGCTCAAGTTGCTGCTGCATCTGAACAGACTGAGACAAACTGGTACCTGGAATTCGCAGCGCCTGGATAGCGAAGTCACCCTCGTTGAGGCTGGGTATGAACTCACTGCCCAAGCGAGTTGCCAAAAGCCCCGACAACACAACGGCCACAGCTGCAGCGGTCAGAACGACGGCCTTCGCGCCCATGGCCCGCTTGAGCAATGGGTGATAGGCGCGACGAGCCCAACCCATAAGACGGTTTTCCTTTTCACCAACCTTGTTGCCAATAAACATGGCCACAGCTGCAGGGATAAACGTGATTGAGAGAATCATGGCACCCAACAGCGCGATCACGACTGTCAGAGCCATCGGATGGAACATCTTTCCCTCCACGCCTGTAAGGGCGAAGATGGGCAAATAGACGACCATGATGATGAGCTGGCCGTAGAGCAATGGCCTGCGAGCTTCCTGAGATGCGGCGAACACCTCGTGGAATCGCTCCGCCTTGGTCAATGGACGACCATGGCGCTCCTGGGCATGCGCAAGACGACGAATGCAGTTTTCCACAATCACCACCGCCCCGTCGACGATGATCCCGAAGTCCAGCGCTCCGAGACTCATTAGGTTGGCGCTCACCTTCTGATTCACCATCCCTGTGAAGGTGAAGAGCATCGAGAGGGGGATGACCAATGCGGTCAGCAATGCCGCTCGGATGTTGCCCAGGAAAAGGAACAACACCGCGATAACGAGTACGGCACCCTCAAACAGGTTCTTCTTGACCGTAGAGATCGCCTTATCCACGAGAACGGTTCTGTCATAGACCGTAATCGCGTGTACACCTTCTGGAAGGTTTTGGTTGATCTCCTCCATCTTCTTCGCAACAGCTTGGGCGACCGTCCGACTGTTCTCTCCTAAGAGCATGAACACAGTACCCAGCACGACTTCGCGACCGTTGTCCGTGGCTGCACCAGTTCTCAAATCCTGGCCAATATCGACCTCCGCGACGTCGCGGATTCGAACCGGAGTTCCGCTATTGTTCGCGAGAACAACATTGCGAAGGTCCTCAAGGCTGCTGACTTGACCAGGCGCTCGAATCAGATATTGCTCGCCACGTCGCTCGATGTAGCCGGCTCCCACGTTGGCATTGTTGCGCTCAAGAGCTTGAACGACGTCAGGCAAAGTTAACCCGTAGGCCAGCAGGCGCTCTGGTATCGGCGCAACCTGGAACTGTCGCTCATAGCCGCCGATGGAGTTGATCTCGGTCACACCTGGCACATTGCGCAGCTGCGGTTTGATGATCCAATCCTGAATCACACGTAGGTCGGTCGGCGTGTACGGTTTACCGTCCGCATTCGTCGCCCCTTCTTTGGCCTCCACTGTCCAGAGGAAGATTTCGCCCAAGCCGCTAGAAATTGGTCCCACAGCAGGGTGAACGCCTTCCGGCAGAGAGCTGACGGCTCCCTGCATTCTCTCGTTCACCAACTGGCGTGCGAAGTAGATGTCGGTGCCATCTTTGAAGACCACGGTGACCTGAGATATGCCGTAGCGCGATATGGAACGTGTTTGCTGAAGGCCAGGTAGCCCAGCCATGACCGTCTCAATCGGGAACGTTACGCGCTGCTCTGTCTCAAGAGGAGAGTAGCCAGGTGCAGCCGTGTTGATTTGCACCTGGACATTGGTGATGTCCGGCACGGCGTCAATGGACAACCGTTGGAAGTTGTACACCCCGAGCCCAACCATTCCGAGCACGGCCAACATAACCAACCATCGTTGTTCGATGGCGAAGCGGATGATGCGTTCAAACATAGTTGGCGGCCTTTAGTGCGCGTGCGTCGCCGAGCTCTTGCCCTGCTCAGACTTGACGACGAAGCTGCCGTCAGCGGCATAGGACTCACCAGCCTTCAGGCCATCTAGAATTTCAACGCGCTGACCGTCAGTGCGTCCGACACGGACAGGTTTTGCGACGAATCCGCCATCAACCTTTGTGAACACCGAGGGCTTGTCTTCCACTGTTTGAAGTGCATTTGCGTCTACTGTTACCGCAGATGCCTTGTCATTTTCATTGGTAAGCACTTCAACGGTCACGAAGAGCCCAGGCCGCCAGGCGCCCTGCGGGTTGCTCAACTCAACCCGAGCGGGAGCTGTTCGAGTTTGCGCACCAATCAGCGATCCGACGAAGGCAATCTTCCCCTCAGCAACGACATCTGCGGCATCGGCCTTCACTCGTACACGCTCACCAACTCGAACCTTAGGAAGGTCACTTGCTCCCACACTCATCTCAGCCCATACCGTTGAAAGGTCGGACAAAGTGAACACGTTTGCATCCTCGCGCACGGCCTCGCCGATGGCGATGTGCTTTTCCACAACCATCGCATCGAAAGGTGCCCGAAGCTCAACTCGACCTAGAGCCCCGGAACCGACCGACGCCCCAAGAGTTTTCAGTTTTTGAGTGGCATTTGCCACTGCAATTTCTGCTTCACGTAGCGCTTGGCGGGCTTGCAATACATCCTGCTCCGGCGAGATCTTCTGCTCCCACAGGGTGTGTTCACGTTCGTATGTTGTCTGTGCAAGCTCACGGCGCTTTGCCGCCGCTTGAAGTTCAGACCTGACCTCTGACACGGTGGAACTGGAAACCACCGCCAAGATTTGGCCGCGAGACACCTTCTGCCCGAGATTTGCGCTCACGCTCTCGACGACACCCGCTGCTCGCGGAACGATGTGCGCGGTTCGATCCTCGTTAAATCGAATCTCTCCAGGGAGCTGCAGCGTGGTACGAATCACAGCAGCGCCACTTTCCTTAATCACGATACCGGCTGCCTTCACCTGCTCGTCCGTCAGAGCCACCTTTTCCTCATCCTCTTTGTGCCCCTCTTCGCTTGCACTGGCAGGTGACTTGCTCTGCTCAACAGAGGTGCTGGAACCAGCTTCCTTGGCTCCTGCTTTGCTGGCACCCCCTTCGACCTGTGAGCTTTCTTCCTCATGGCCATGGCCATCGCTTTCGCCGTGGCTCTCTCCGCCTCGCAGGATTAGGGTTCCTCCGACTGCGCCCAGCACCAGGATGATGGCGATGATGATGAACTGCTTTTTCTCAGGTCTTGCATTCATAGGTGATTTGGTAGCCATGGCAGATTCAATTGAGAGTGTTGTTTCCGAGGAGCCGAGCGACATCTGCTGCCGCTCGATGAGATTCGCCCAAAGAGCGTAGGTACTGGGATCGCGCTTGTAGCAACGTCCGTTGAGCATCGAGAACGTCGAGGTATTCGAACTTTCCAAGCTCAAACCCTTGCGCGGCGGCATTGAAGGCGAGCTGCGCACTGGGAAGGATTTCCGCACTGACGGCGGCCACTTCTTGTGAGGCGATTTCCATTCGCTGTCTTGCAATCGCGAGATCGGCTCGCAAACGCAACTCAAGGGCTCGGGCATCGTCTTCCGACTTATCTCTCAGTCGTAGCGACTCGATGATGTTTCCGCGATTGGTGTCAAACACGGGCAGTGGAATCGAAACCCCGACGATGGCCATCGAGCGACCGTCTTGCTGAGAACGCCGCATGCCGAGGTTTACGGCAATGTCTGGCTTCCGCTTTGCCTGTTCCAAATCCGAGAGCGCTGACAGTCGGCTCGTCTCAAGTCGAGCTTGTCGCATCGTCGGTGAGTTCTCCACGCGAGCCTGCAGGACGTCGATTGGAGGAAGGGTTGGAAGAAGTAGAGCATTTCCATCCAAAGTGTCGAAGGGCACCCCGCCAGCCAGGAGCGCACGCAACTCTTGAAGCTGCGCTGCCAGCTCACCTTGCGCCTGGACAAGTTCGAGACGTACGTTAGCCTCTGCGACCTTCGAGCGTGTCTCCTCCAGGGGAGACACTTTCCCAGCCTGCACTCGCTTGGACGCAGCTTGGCTGCCAGAGCGAGCGATGTTCAGAGACTCTTGCGCCAACCTCACACGCTCCTGGGCTAAAAGCGCAGAGAAGAACGCAGATGTAACGTCGGCCTTCAATTGAGCTTCAGTCGCCTCGCTCTTAACGCGAATAGCTTCTAGTGAGCGCTCCGCCGCGGCAACTCTCGCTGAGCGTTTCCCGCCAAGCTCCAGAGGCTGGCTCCAGGTGACTGTTGTGCTACGCATACCCGATCGGAGGTCCTCCACCTCTAGATCAAGCGAGGGGTTTTGATAGACCCCTGCCTGCATGAGCACGCCTTGAGCAGCTTCTATCTCGCGTCTGGCAGCGGACGACGTGGGGCTGTTGTCGAGGGCAGCCTGCAGTGCGGCACCCAACGTCAGTGGCTGCACCGATTGCTTTGAGGACGCCACTCCCACCGGTGAAGCGCTATTGGGAGCGACTTGCTGTGCGTTCGCTCCAACTCCGACGAGCATCGCAAGCCCTAAGGCGAGCGACATGGGTTTCCTGGTCATTTGGTTTCTCCCGTTGACCTACATATCAATGAACGCATCGAGGCTGCACGGCAAGGCTTTGTTTGGAGCACCAACGGATGACGCAACGTTGCGGCCGCCATCAGATAGCATGTATGTCCTCGTGCTCAACTGGCTCGGAGCTTGTCAAGCAGTGAGGTGCTGCCTCTTTGGAGCAAGCTCTTTTCGACGGATCAGCCTCTACGGAGGTCCGAGCACGTCGCTTGGACAAGAAGACCTGTTACCGGCGATAAAGCTGGTTTCTGGCCACGTAAACGCGGTAGTCGTTGGCAACGAAACCCGAAGGCGCAAACTGCTTCATGTTCCAAGACCGACCATCAAGACCGTTGAAAGTCCAAGCAAACGTCTTTCCGCCTGCACCCTGAAACAAGATGGTTTCGCCATATGTGACGCTGGCGGACTTCGTGGCCGTCACATCCACAACACGTACGTTCTTCGCTTCCACTGCAAGTTGCCCGTAAGGAGACTCGCCGCTACGAAGCGTGTCGGCCGAAACAGCAGTTGTCAGAAGAACGGAAGATGCAAGGGTAATCGCAGCAAGAGCGACTTGGAGTGTTTTCATCGGAGCCTCAGATTGAGTCAGAAAGGAAGCCAAATTTTTCTTTTTGGCACTGACGGAACTGTAGAACTGGCATGTCCACAGTTCGAAAACCGGTAAATGACAAATCAGTCATATTGGGTGCAATGGCTCAGGGCAGCATGAACAACTGATGGCCTCAAAAGGGGTAAACCGTGGCGACAGACGGGCTCGTAGAACTCTGCAGGAATCGCTGCCATCGCAAATCGTCGCGCTCTCGAGTAGCGCGAGAAAAAGCCTGTCTTCGTTCCAGTCGGCAAGGGATTGCACATCGCTGGCCGCTTTCGATACTTCTTCTCGTACACCTGGCTCGCACAGTAGAAACTCGATGGCGGTAGGGGCGAGTTCCTCAGGCCGGCGCCAGGCCTCCGCAATTGCACGCGTCAGCAGGGGGCGTAAGTGACTTAGGCCTGGCGTGACGCGCAGGCGCTGCATGCATTCGGCAAGGCCGATCTTCACTTCTGTTGCCTCCCGAATGGCTAGCGCCTCTTGGTAGCTAGTCAGGGCCTGCAGTGGCTGCCCCAAGCGGTTAAGCACCAAGCCCAGGTTGCAATGGGCCTCGAGAAATCCCGGCGCAGACGAGATGGCTTGGCGGTAGTGAGAGGCGGCTTGTTCAAACTGGGCGTGCCGCATGTGAACGAGCCCCAGGTAATAGTGGGCTTCCGGGAACTGCGGGCGCGCCAGCGCGGCCCTCTTGAAGAGTTCCAGAGCATCGCGAACATCTCCGTTCTCACAAGCCAAGACGCCCAACAGATACAGCGCATCCGGCTGTGCCGCATCGGACCGAAGGATCGTTCGACAAAGGCTCGCAGCTGCAGGCGCCTGTCCTGACTCGACAAAGCTCCATGCCTGATTCAATGCATCGACCGGGCTGGGCGCTTGTTCTGCATCAATGGGAACCCAGTCAGCCAACATGCAGCAATGCTTGTACTTTTTCCCGCTATAGCACGGACACGGCTCGTTACGCCCAGCTGCGCTCATGTTTCCCCTCTACATAGGACGACTTGCTCCACGATTTCAGTCGTCCTCAGCCATTAGCGGAAAGACAATCTCACCCTTGAACCAACGCTCCTCGCAGGATGGGTCTGTCAGTGCTGTAAGAAGTGCCTCACCGAGCTCGTGGATGGAAAGGGGGCTCTTGGCCTTTGCATACGCTTCTCGAACACCACTGATGAGCGCCAATGACTTAAGCGCCAACTCGCCATCTTCCAGCGCACTAATTCCTGGTCTCTTGCACTCCTCGACATCCAGGGATAAGTACTTCCTGCAAGTTGACGGTCTGTTTTCGTAGACGGAACAACGGTCGTCATTTAGCAAGGGGCAGTTCATCCAGTGCCCTGCCCTACGGACACCTTGTGACCTTTGAACATGAAGACGAAGTCGTTCAGTCACTAGGCTTAGCTGTTCGCCTGGTAGCGCCCGCAGCCTTCGAGCCAGAACAAAAACCTCAGGCGGGAAGACTTCAATACGGAAGTTGCAGCAATGCGAGCACCCTGGTTTGCAGTCGAAGCGCACATCTGGTCTCGCTTGAACTCTTGCTACCAGCTCGTCTATCTGCCCATGAAGGGTATGAATCGCATGGATGGCGAAAGTCTTGTTCTTGTTTACCGAAAGCATCTGGCGATAAGTCTTCTGCTGCCTTTCGGCGATAGCTCTGACTTCGGCTTGACGCTCCTGGGAAAGAAACTCCACGGATAGTTGTCCTGGGATTGAGAGCACGGCGTCAAACCGCACCAGAGAACAAAGCCATCGGACCTGACATCACAGTGGACGTGGGCCGAGTGAACGTTTAGAGACTTGGCGGTCCATCGGATCGCTTCCCGGTTGCCAGCGGCAACCGTCATCTGTTGGACTTAATTTAGAGAGCGAACCGGCACAAACCGACATCCGAACGATGACAAATGCGTCACCTTCTGCTTAGGTGTCAGAAGAGCAAAGTCGCTTTCAACCTAGCTCCGACCGGTGGAATCGGTCCGTGCCAGCAGTGGTCACCTAGGTCGGACTGAGAAACGGCCGAACATGCAATGGGGAGTTGCACGAGGGGAGTTGCTTTCAAGTTGTTGAATCGAGCCATTACCGCCAAAGACGCTAGCGTTTTATCAAATTCAATGAAGTTTTCTCTTGGTGAAACGGTATGCCATAGGAAGCTGTCTACGTCGAGTCCCGTGCCCTAGTTGCTTGCAATCAAGGGTGGGGGTCAAAAGCTCCGACTCGGCTTTTATCTGTTCATCACCACTTGAAAGCTCACTCATGAAAACAATCATCTCCCCCAAGACTCTGGCCGTCCTTACCTTGGCTGCGCTCCCCATGCTAGCCAGCGCACAACTGAGCGCGAACGTCAGTCTCGTCACCAACTACAAGACGCGCGGTCAAGACCAAGACGTGCGGGAAGGCAAGCTGCGGCCTGCGTTGCAAGGCGGCTTTGACTACGCCCACGCAAGTGGTTTCTATGCCGGAAACTGGAACTCGACCGTCAACTTCCAGACGAGTGCCACGGGCCCGACTGCGAACCTGGAAAGCGATCTTTACGCCGGCTACAAGTTTGCAACCGGCGAGCTCGGCTGGGACGCCGGTGTTCTGCGCTATCACTACACGGGCGCCAGCGCTGCGAACACCACTGAGGTGTATCTGGGCGTGGGTTGGGGCCCTCTGAGCGCCAAGTACTACCACACCGTTTCTGACGACTATTTCAATGCTGCGGGTTCCGCGCTCGGGTCGGGCTTGAAGGGCAAAGGCACTGGCTATCTGAACGTTTCTTACGCTCAAGAAATCGCGCCAAACTGGACCTTGAAAGCGTCGCTGGGCTACACCTCATACAGCAGCGACATCGCGCTGCCCAACTACGTTGACTACAGCGTTGGCGCCGCCTACGACCTGGGCGATGGCTTCTCCGTTTCGGGCGCCATGGTCGGCGCGACCAAGAAGAACTCGTTCCTCGGCAAGGTGGATGGCAAATCTGTGAACGCGAACACGTTGGTCGTGATGTTTACCAAGTCCATGTGACCCTCTAGGGTGGACTTAGGTCGAAAGAAAGGCTGACACTGTCGCCCGAAAACGCACGATAAAAAAGGGCTCAAGAGCCGTAAGGTTCTTGAGCCAATTCCACGGGGAGCATCTTATGCGCCGCAGTACAGACCCCACATCTGACACTGCGACTGTTTTTATCAGAACGAGTGACGAAGGCCGATGGAGTAGCCGGTTGCAGTATCACCAGCAGCGATGAGCGGAGACGCCAGGGAAGATGAGGAGACTGCGAAGCCGCGATTGGCGTTGCTGTCGTTGCTCACACGAGCGAGCAGACCGTAGACAACAGTGCGCTTGGACAGCTTGTGGATGTAGCCAAGACCCAGTTTCGATGAGTCGGCGTCGACTTGGTTGCGGGTGTTGAAGCGCGTGTAGCCGACACGGAACTCACCCGACTGGCCCACCGGGGCCGACGCACCCAATGTGTATGCATTGACACCCCACCCCGCGCCACGCTCGGTGGCAATCAACAGCATGGGCTTCACGAAGCCGAGGTCGTACGACGCGCCGAGGTTGAGCGCTTTGTAAGTCACCTCCTGGATAGCAGTGCCTCCCTTCAGCTGTGCATAACCCAATGCGATGTCGAGCGGGTTTGATTGATAGCCCACGCGAGCGGAGACAAAGTTGCCACGGCTGTTGTTCGGCTCGCTGCTGGCTCGTTCGCCCAATCCGTATTGCACCTGGCCGTGGAAGCCGCCCATCTTGGGAGTCAGGTAAGAAACGATATTGCTTGCGCGCTTGGAGTGACTACCCTCTTGCGTGCCAGCAGCTACCGTTGCGTTGCCGAGCATGTTGTTGGCACCGCTCCCAGCCACTCCGATGTCGCCGAACGGGTCGAAGGTCTCGACGGTCAGATAGGACGCGAGCTTATCCCGGCCAAGTCGAACCTCGCCAAAGTCGCCCATCAAGCCAATAGTGGAGCGTCGATCAAAGCGAAATGTTGTACCGCCGTTGTCAACGGCAACGCTGCCTTCAAGCCAGAAGCTAGCCTTGAGGCCTCCGCCCAGGTCTTCCACACCTCGAAAACCAAGACGGCTGCTAGATTGTTCACCACTGGAGAGTCCCGTGACGCTCGCGCTGTCGCTGGACAGTCGCGTCACAGATGCGTCGACAACACCGAAGAGCGTGGTGCTGCTTTGCGCAAACGCCCCTGCAGTAGTCGCGAGAATCGAAAGGGCGATGAGAGAGTGTTTCATGTCGTCTATTGCTGTGCAGTTGATTTGGACCGTGTTCCGATGCGACCTACATCGCAAGGACTCGGTGGAACGACAACCCAAGTCGGGCTGACACAACTGATTAGACCGACGCAATGTGACAAAACGAGGACGAAAACACCTCTGGCGAGCTTTGCACCATGGATAGAAATTATCTAACGTGAATGTGACGCGAACGTGACTTTTGCGATATTTTCTTGGTGCGGGTGTCAGCCGTTCAAGAATCAAGCTTTCACGAGCTTCTTCGCACACCTGCTGCGAGCAAAGTTCAGCTCTTTTCTATTCAACTCAGTCGTATGGAGCGACCATCACGTCATGTCTGAAAAGCTTCGCGTCGACCTCCCTGTTCTTCTGCCGAGCATTCCTGGCGAAGCAGATGCCTGCGTTGAGCGGCTGCAACGGCTGCTGCGCAATCGGCCAGGCGTTGACGAAGTGCACGTGCGGCCTGGCGCCGCAGAAAAGCCGCCGCAGCTATGCATTCACTATGACCCGGACCAGCTTTCGTTAACGCGCATTCGTGAACTTGCGAAAGCAGCTGGCGCAGAAATCTCTAGCCGCTTCGGCCACCTGCAGTGGCAACTTGACGGGGTGAACCATCAAAGGAAGGCCGGGTCGGTGGCCGACCGTCTGCAGAAGATGGAGGGCGTTCTTGAAGCTCACACCAATGCTTCAGGGCTCCTGCACATCGAGTTCGACCGCGAGAAGACCTCGGAAGAAGTAATACGCGCCGAACTCTCAAGCCTTGGAACGAATCCGCGCGAGGCGGAGGAAGACCATAGCGCCCATAGCCACGACCACGGTGACCACAAACATGCTTCCGGCGGCCACGAAGGACACCAGCATGGCGGCGTGTTCGGCGCGAACAGCGAAATGATCTTCGCGCTGATTTGCGGAGTGCTGCTCGGTGCGGGAGCAGTCACGGAGAAGCTACTAACGGGCGCACCATCTTGGCTTCCACTTGCTTGTTACGTCGCTGCGTACTTCTTTGGCGGCTTCTATACATTGCGAGAAGCCATCGATAACCTTCGACGCAAGCGCTTCGAGATTGACACCCTGATGTTGGTCGCAGCTGCCGGCGCAGCTGCTCTCGGGTCATGGGCAGAGGGCGCGCTTCTTCTGTTTCTGTTCAGCCTGGGCCACGCACTTGAAAGCTATGCCATGGGTCGGGCAAAGCGCGCCATTGAGGCACTGGCAGAACTAGCGCCAGACACGGCCACCGTTCGCCGCGATGGGCAGACATCTGAGATTGCGGTGGAAGAGCTCGTGGTCGGTGACGTCGTTTTGGTGAGGCCAAATGAGCGCCTTCCCGCCGATGGATTTATTCTGGTTGGCACAACAAGCATCAACCAGGCGCCCGTCACTGGCGAGAGCATGCCCGTTGACAAGCGACCGGTGGATGATGCTGCCGTCGCTCGCGCTAGGCCCGACTCCATCGAATCAGCCTCCCGCGTGTTCTCGGGCACCATCAACGGTGCGCATGCCATCGAAATTGAGGTGACTAGGCGCTCCACAGATTCGACACTGGCCCGAGTGGTCAAGATGGTCAGCGAAGCGGAGACGCGCAAGTCTCCGACACAGCGATTCACGGACCAGTTCGAACGCATTTTTGTACCTGCTGTTCTGTTGTTGGCGTTCCTACTGCTGTTTGCCTGGGTGGTCGTAGACGAGCCATTCCGCGATAGTTTTTATCGCGCCATGGCGGTTCTCGTGGCTGCGAGTCCATGTGCGTTGGCAATTGCGACGCCTAGCGCGGTGCTGTCAGGCATCGCCCGCGCAGCGCGAGGCGGCGTTCTGATAAAGGGGGGCGCTCCTCTTGAAGAGCTCGGCTCCCTCAATGCAATGGCATTTGACAAGACCGGCACACTGACGGAAGGCCGCCCGCGAATCACTGATGTGGTGCCAGCTGAAGGTGTCACCGAGGCGGAACTGCTCGCTGTGGCGGTTGCAGTCGAGTCCCTGAGCGACCATCCGCTTGCTGCCGCGATAGCGAAAGATGGTCGTGAGCGCTTGGGGCAGCAACCCATCCCAACCGCCAGCAATCTCGAAAACTTGATTGGACGCGGGGTGACTGCCACCGTGGGCGGGCAGACAGTCTGGATTGGCAAGGCAGAACTCTTTGGAAGCGATGGCATCGCCCCCTTGGGTGCTTCGGCCGCATCCGCCATTGAACGTCTGCGTGAAGCAGGTCGCACATCCATGGTTGTGCGCAAGGGTGAGCGTGATCTCGGTGCCATAGGACTGCTTGATACCCCACGCGAAGGCGCACGTGATGCACTGAAGCAGCTTCGAGCGCTCGGCATCACCCGCATGATCATGATCTCCGGGGACCACAAGAAGGTGGCAGAAGCGGTCGCCCGCGGGGTAGGCCTCGACGAGGCCTGGGGCGACCTAATGCCCGAGGACAAGGTGGAAGCGATTCGCAAGCTTCGCGAAGAAACCAAGGTGGCAATGGTTGGCGACGGCGTCAATGACGCGCCCGCTATGGCCAACGCGACCGTGGGCATCGCTATGGGCGCTGCAGGCTCAGATGTGGCACTTGAAACCGCCGACGTGGCTCTTATGGCCGACGACTTGAGGAACCTTCCTTTCGCCGTAGGCTTGAGCCGCCACACGCGTTCGGTAATTCGTCAGAACGTCTTTGTGAGTCTTGGCATCGTTGCGGTTCTAGTGCCTGCGACCATCATGGGTCTCGGCATTGGAGCAGCCGTTGCCGTTCATGAGGGTTCAACACTTCTGGTCGTTTTCAACGCACTGCGCTTGCTGGCCTACAAGGACCGCGACAAGAAGTAGAACGGGCCACACACCATCCGTGTGCAGCCCGTCTACTTCAAGCGGCTGTCGTGGCGTACCACCCCGACAGCTTGGATTTTCTCATTCCAAGCGATGAGCGCTCAACTGCGATACAACGGATTGCGGCTCACAAACACGCGGAACTGCTTGTCGGAGAAGCCAGCGGGGGCAATCTTGGCAAGATCCCAGGAACGGCCGCCAACACCATTGAAGGTCCAGGTGAACTGGTTGCCTCCATTGCCGAGAAAGACGACGGTCTCACCGTAAGAAACATTGGCGTAGCTGGACGTACTCAGGTCGATAACACGTGCCGATGTCGTAGCAGGAGCGGGTTGGCCAATCAGCGCCTGCTCCTTGCTAGAAATGCCTGCAGCGGCGGCGCTGGCCAGCGTGGCTGCAATCGAGACTGCGAAGGCGGCTTGACGGAAGGAATGGAGTTTGGACATGTAGGACCTCAAAAGTGATTTGGAAAGCCTCTCAAGTGAGGCAACAGCTGCCGTTTCGGCACTGAAAAACACTGTATGAGTTGGTCAGCAACAACATGAAGTCATCAAAATGACAAATCAGTTATTCTCGTAGAATATGCGGAACAGTGACCGCGCCACCGACGGGCTGCGCGACTAAAGCTCTCGTTGGACAGCCCTCACTGTGAGGCCAAACGGATGCCGGCCTACTTCGCGAACCGCTTCAGAAGGATGCCCACGCTGGTGATGCCGCTGCTCGATGCAGCCATGGTTGTGCCACCATGCATACGCGCAATGGCCGCAACAATCGAGAGGCCGAGACCGTGGTTCTTGCTAGCGCCGCTGCGTGATACATCGGCTCGGAAGAATCGGTCAAACATCTTGGAGAGCGTCTGCTGGTCGATCGGAGCCCCACGATTTTCGACGAGAACTGTCACCTGCTCGAAAGCATCGGGCTCAATCCTCACCACTATGCTCGAGCCTTTTGTGGCATAGCGGGTGGCATTGCTGACCAAGTTGGAGAACGCGCGCTGTAGCAGCTGTAGGTCGAACTCTCCATCGACGTCCCCCTTCACCTCAAGGGTTAGTCCAGCATCATCGAGAGTAGCTTCGTGATACTCAGCAACACGTCGCACGACTGCCGCGAGGCTGGGGGTCGATGTGCGACGCGCAACTGCCCCCCTGTCCGCTTGCGAGAGAAACAGCATGTCGTGCACTATCCCAGCGATGCGCTGCAAATCCTCCAGATTCGAACTGAGCAACTCACGTATCTCGTCCGGACTCTTGGATGAATGCATCGCCAGTTCAGCACCGCTCATCAACGTCGTCAGTGGTGTCAACAACTCGTGGGCCACGTCAGCGTTGAAGCCCTCCATTTGTTCGTAAGACTGGTCGAGACGGGCCAACAAATCGTTGAATTGCGCAATCAGCGGAGCGAGCTCGTCAGGCTGTCGTGAACCATCCAGTCGGTGGTGCAGCGTTCCTGCCGTGAGCACTTGTACCTGGGCCGAAAGTTCACGCAAAGGCCGCAGTCCTATCCATACCAGGAAAGAACCGCCGAAGGAAATCAGCAGTACGCCTCCCACCGCCGCCGCAAAGAGAATCCATGCAATGCGCCGCAACACCAGAGCGTCGCCACCTACATCCAGCGATAATTCTGTGCGAAGCATTTGCTGGCCAGGCTTCGGGGAGTCGAGGTTAAACTGAATCACTCGCCGCTCACGCCTCGATGAAGGCAGCAGTTTTTCGTGGAAGATTGCCCCATCTGCCTGCGCCACAGAAAGCCCGAGCTGGGGATGGCCAACCATTAAATCGTCGAGCTCGTGCTTGAGCTTGACATCATCGCCAGTGCGGGCGGCCTCGGTGGCAAGATACGTGAGAAGGGCCTGCTTCTGACCCAACTCCTCCAGCTGGCGCGCCGCAAATGCGTAGTGTGTGGCCCCGTACACCGTCGCGCATACGATTAACAGCCCTCCCAAGCTCTGCCACGCAAGCCAGACCGACAGCCGCCGTCCTAGCGAATTTGCGCCCTTTTGATTCATTCTTGTCGGCGTTCCAGTATATAGCCGACGCCGCGAAGCGTGTGAATCAACGGGCTGTCAAATGGGACATCCACTTTGCTACGCAAGCGTCGGACCGCAGCGTCCACCACATTTGTGTTGCTGTCAAAGTTCATATCCCACACTTGCGAGGCTATTTCGGTTCTCGAAAGTACTTGACCTTGCCGTCGAAGGAGCAAAGAAAGAAGGCTGAACTCTTGAGATGTCAGGAGAATCTTCTGCCCTCGGCGAGACACCTTGCGGCCGACTAGGTCAACTTCAAGGTCAGCCACGCTAAGTGACGTGAGTTGCTCAGCCCCTGCTCCCGTCTGCTCTCGTCTCAGCAATGCCTGAACCCGGGCAACAAGTTCAGAAAATGCAAAGGGCTTGACCATGTAGTCGTCTGCACCAGTGTTCAGACCGCGTACTCGGTCTTCCACTTTAATTCTGGCAGTCAGCATCAACACCCGCGTGCGCTTACTCTGGCGCAATGCGGCCAACAAGCCAAGCCCGTCGATGCCGGGAAGCATCCCATCCAGAACGATGAGGTCGTAGTCGGACTCCATCGCGAGATGCAGGCCATCAATGCCGTTGTGCGCAAGATCCACCACGAAGCCCGCCTCCTCGAGCCCTTTTCGAAGGTACTCCGCTAGCTTGACTTCATCCTCAATCACCAACAGTTTCATGTGCATCAAACCTCAAAAAATGGTCAACCCAGGTGGCGCACAGAGATGTGCTTAGCACGCCGCCTCTCAGGCGCGATGATTGGACACCTTTTTTCAAGTGGCGTTCCCGCCAGGAGATGGCCAGACCACTCGCCGCTCAAGATGCTGCTGAGCCACGAATCGCCGGTAGATCTTTGCGTTCGGAAGCAAACCCGCCTTGCTTGTACAGGGGGTGGCCACCTTCCCATATGGAGCTCGTGGAAGTGTACGTATCGCAAAACCCTTGTCAGCGGTACGGCCAGGAGTGGCAAAGCGCCATCTTCCAGAAAAGCAGGACCATTCACTTTTGATACCGACGCGACAAGAGAAGGCCTTAGCCTGAAAGGCAAAAGGCCTCGCATCCCTGGAAGGAACTTGAGGCCTTTCTATTCCGCAGTTGACTCTCGGCCCGTCGGGCTGCCGAGAGTGAGCGAAGCTTAGAAGTTGTGGCGGATACCCACGGCAACTGAGCTGAAATCGGCACCGGCGACACCAGTCATGTATGTAGCGTTGCTGTTGTTGTTTACACGTGTGTAGTACCCGTAAACCTTCGTGCGCTTGCTCAGGTTGTAGTTGTAGCCCAGCGTGTATTGGGTAGCATCGCTGTCTGCAATGTTCTCGTATTCGCCTGCACGGCCCACGTTCACATGAAACTCCGAGGCGCCAACGCTGTAGGCAGCCGCCAAGCGAAGGTTGTTGCGCGTTCCAGCTCCGGTAGGCCGAATCTGATTTGCGTCATCGTTGCGCTGGTAGTAGCCACCAAGCGTAAATTGGCCAACGGTATACAGCGCGCGCAAAGAGAGCTGCTTGTTGCTGTCAATGACGCTGTACCCTGCGCCAAGGTCCAGCGCACCCATGGCGTAATTGGCAGCGAAGTCGTAGCCGTTCTTGCCACCGGTACCGGGCGCTTGCTCATGCAGAACGACCGAACCTTCTGCAGTGAAGCCACCGATGTTGGGGGTGCGGTAGGCAATCGTGTTGCCAGTGCCGGGGCCACCGAACCACACCGGGTCGTAGTACAGGGCGTCAGACGAGGAGCCCGTATCGTGGTTGTGCAGGCTGACGTAGTCGGCAGAAGCGTAGTACGAGGCGGGGAAGAAGTTGCCCAGGCGAACGGTACCAAATCCGCCCGACAGGTTCACTTCGCTGTGGCGACCGAAGAGCGCACCACTGCCAACACCGGTGTCCGACTGGAAACCGCTTTCCAGCTGGAAGCCAGCAGTCAGACCGCCACCGAGATCCTCAACGCCCTTGAAGCCAAAGCGCGAGCTGTTGTTGGCCACAACCGTGGTCTTCACACCACCCACATCTTGGCGTTCCACCGTGGTATTCACACGGCCGTACAGCGTCACGCTGCTTTGGGCAAAGGCGGCGGTGGTCCCGAGGAGGGCAAGCACGGCCATTGCCGAACGATTGAACTTTTTCATGAGGTTTCCTTTACGCTGAAAGCTCTATTCAGAGACTAGTTGGGGGGACGAATCGCATCTCGCATGTTGGCCAAATGCCACCGAAGAAGAACAAACAAACTTGATGGCTGTCTGACCAAGCACATGACGACGGTGCGTACCCGTGACTATGTTCACATCTACGCATGAACGCCCCCCCCCGCGCCTAGTTGAGGAGGATTCGCTAGCGATTTGCCCGAAAACAAGCAAAATTCGTTGCCCTATTCGCACGCGCCAACCCAGACAATCCTTCCAGCGTTGTGTTTTTCCGTCACTACGTACGAGAAGTTCAAATCATGAAGATAACAGTTTGGTGACAACATCGTCATCAGCGCGAAAGCTCGTGGAAACCAGCATCTCGATAGATTCCTCGTCAGGTTTCTATGGGAGTTCTGAAGAACATGCGACGTCAAGACGTTCAACTGCTGGCCCTTGCGAGACAAGGGGACTTGGATGCGCTATGCGAGGTTGGGCAACGCTACTTGCAAGGTATGCAGGGCTTTCCCCAATACACGGACCTAGGCCTAAAATACCTATCTCACCCAGCACTTTCTACTTCGGAGCGCTCCGCCAAGATAATTGCGGAAGGACTTTCGCTTGGCGACATCGTCCGGCGCGACTTGGCCCTCGTACTGGCCGCCGCAGCAAGCGCTGGTTCAGCAGCTGCTTGCCTCAAGCTGGGTGTATGGCGTGGGTTGACGCAGTGGGACGAGGAGCCTGCTCTTGAGCTATGGGAGCGAGCCCAATCCTTAGGGAGTGAGACGGCCTCGAGGGCTCTAATCGCGTACAAGAACTCCGATGACAACCGTCTCCTATCGGCACTGACAACGTTTGTTGAGGAGCCCGACATTGCGACAGAAAGCACCGTCGCACACGCACTCTGTGAGGCCACCCGTGCAGTTGACTCTGCGCTCGTCATTCAACGTCTAAAATTTGCTATCGCGCTGCCGTTGGAGCGGGGCCCTGAGTTGTGCGATGCAATTTGTGATTCCCTGGTCTTCCTGCAACGCAACCAGGTGTCTCTACCCGAACTTGACAGTGCGACGCTTCATGCCGTCCTGGAGGACTGTGTGGCCCGAAGAAACGCCGAAGCGGCTTTGCTTTTGGGGCGCGCGTCTTGCGGCATAGACACTGCATTTGCGTTGTCCGAGAGTCTTGTGCCCAGACGGAATCTTCGAGGGGGTACCGCGCTACTACTTCGTGCGGCGGACGCCGGTTTAAGTGAGGCCTGGCTGCTCCTCCACAGAGTTCACTCGGACGGCCAAGGCTCCGTGGCGAACCCTCAGGCAGCTCTCTTTTTTCTTGAGAAAGCAGCAGCCAGTGGAAACGCCAATGCGCAACGCCAGCTCGGCGCCATGATTCTCAAATCAGCTACTGGAATCGCAGAGCAGGAGCTTGGGCTCCACTGGATGTCGCAAGCTGCAGGCCAAGACGACGCAATTGCGAAAAGTCTGCTGCAGTCGTTCGTTCTTCCCGTACAAGGAACCGACGAAGACGCTCTACATGTCATTGAGGAACTAAAAAAAATCGACCCCTGGGTCGCACATCGCTTGCGCGTCTCGAGGCATTTTGGATTGACCAAAGCTGAAGCAACGTGTGTAGACGTTGTGTCCGGCGTCAGGTCTTGGGGACTGGTTGTTTCAAGCGGCGCTGCAGATCGCAACCAGAGAACCAGGTTTGGCCGAGCGATACCGGCGCTAAAGGGTCAATTTGTCGACAGCTTACGAGAGTCCGCCGACTTCTTTCGACTTGCTGGTGAGGGCCCGGTGCTCTCCAACGCGGAACAGCGACAGCGATCGCAGAAGCTTCGATATCGACTTGACCGCAGCGGCGTCAACGAGTCCATGTTTTTCGCACAGGTCCCCACATCAACTCTCACTTCCCTTCGACAGGGATCCAGCTGGGCGCAAGGGGTACGGCAAACCTTGCGGACCGCGATTGCCAACTGAACGCCTTGTCCTGACAAAAAAGTAATGCTCAGGCGGCGCTTTCGTCACTGCCATCTGGGTAGATTAAGGGGGTACGCAGGTACTCCGAGGCAATCGTGCTGTTCGGACAATCAAAGAAGGAACACATATGAAAACGAAACTTGCCATCGCGGCTCTCGCTCTCGCCTCCACTTCGGTTTTCGCCGGACATGCCGCTGTCGAGGCTGCCAAGGAAATCATTCCACTCAAGGACGGAGGCAGTCTCTACATCTTCCCTGATGGAAAGATGGGCAAGGAGAGCCGTGTAGGTATCGCCGTGTATTTGAAGAAGGGCGAAGTTCTGCAAACCGCAGATGGTCGCTCATATCCTGTCACGAGCAACGAAGTGGCCCGCATGGACTATCTTCTGAACAAAGACCACAGCAACAACTGAAGCTGGTTCACCTAGTGCGATGGGGACATCACCTTCTCAAACTCGAGAACAAAGGTGTTGGCCCCAGCTAGAGACCTCAGTTTGACTTGACCGTGGTGGGCTCTCATGATGGCTTTGGTGATAGCAAGGCCGAGGCCCAGTCCTCCAGCATCTTTTACGCTCGGAGAAGAAAGCCGCACGAAGCGGTCAAAGAGCGAAGCTTGAGAGGCAACGGGAATCTCTTCCCCCCGATTGGTTATCGCTAGACTGGCCTTACCTTCCGCTGTGCTGATGCTGATATCGATGGTGGATGCGGGCCGTGCATATTTGACCGCATTTGACAGCAGATTGCTGATGGCCCGACGAATCATCAGACGGTCACCTTGCACGAAGGCGGAGCCCTTGACTGCAAAGCTCAGCGCCTTTTCGCTTGCCGTAACGTCATAAAAGTCAACCAACGATTGCGACTCCACATCGAGCTCGACCAGTTGGACAGATGGCAGAGCGTGCATGTTCTCCGTTCGTGCCAGGAAGAGCATGTCCGAGATAGTGCGAGCTTGGTCTTGCAGTTCTTCTGATATCGTCTCAATCGTGCTTCGGTACTCGTCACTGGTTCGTGATTGAGCCAGCGTGACTTGCGCGACGGTCAGAAGGTTGCTGACTGGCGTTCGCATCTCATGCGCCAGATTCGCCGAAAAGGCGCTCAGGCGGTCGAAGTCGCTTTGGAGGCGATCCAGCAAGCCGTTCAATGAGTTAGCAAGTTCGCGCATCTCCTTTGGCCAACTCTGTGCTGAGATCCGCTCTGACAGCCTATTTGCATTTATTTGTTCTGCTCTTGCTCTCATCGTAGTGAGCGGCTGTAGGCCGCCTCGACTCGCTAACCAGCCGAGCATCGTGCCCACGATCACCGCGAAGCACACATACCCCAAAGTCTTCATGGACAGAACGTCGAGGAAGTCCGTGTGCTGGCGTGTGTCTACTGCGGCAATCGCTGAGAGCTTCCTTAAGCCGTCCCCGCCTAGACTAACCTCAAAGCGTTTGGCATGAAAGCTGTGGGCTGTCCTTCGCCAGTCTTTGACCTCCCCAGCGTTGGCGAACTCTTCTGCTAGGCCCGCTGGCAACTGCAAATCTCGATGTTCAAATAGGTCACCAGTGTCGCTGAGCACTTTGATGTAGAGCCCAGCATGCCCGGGCATGCTTGTGGCAAGCCACCCCCTCAGCTCATCCTCTGTCCGGCTATTTCGCGCCGCCTCAGCGACGAGCTGGACCTTACCCTGCAGCAACAGCTCGTCCAGCTCGTGAAACCGGCTGCTTGTTTCCCGAAAGACCAGCCACGAGAATCCGGCTAAGACTACCGCCAGCACGCAGGCGAATAGAATCGTCAATCGAACGGTCAACGACATAGTTCTCAAACACTTTCAGGGCTCGGGTTCGTCAAGCACGTAGCCCATGCCACGCACCGTTCTAAGCAGCTTGGCGTCGAACGCGTCATCGATTTTTGATCGGAGCCGCCCCACTGCGACAACAATCACATTGCTCTCACTGTCAAAGTTGATGTCCCACATCAGCGAGGCTATCAAGGTGCGCGGGAGGACCTCTCCTCGGCGCCGCATGAAGAGCTCAAGTAGCCCGAACTCCTTCGCTGTCAGGTCCAAGCGGCGGCCCGCCCTGCTAGCCCGTCTACGCACGAGGTCCAACTGCAAGTCGGCCACTTGGAGCGTTGTGGCTTCCTGGGACTGGGTACCTCTGCGCAACACCGTCTTTATGCGTGCGAGAAGCTCGGAGAACGAAAACGGCTTGATCAGATAGTCGTCTGCTCCCAACTCAAGACCTTTGACGCGGTCTTCAATGCTGTCTCTCGCGGTGAGGTACAGAACCGGCAGATGAGGCTTCTTTCTCCGCAACGAGCGCAACACCGACCATCCGTCAATTCCAGGCAAATTCACATCCAACAGCACTAGGTCGTAGTCACCCTCCGTAGCCTCGTGCAAGCCGTCAACTCCATCCCGCATCAACTCGGTGTAGTACCCCGCTTCTCTCAGACCTTGCTTGAGGTATTCGCCCGTATGGGCTTCGTCCTCCACGATAAGAATTTTCATATGGCGACCGTCTCCAAGGCTCGGCAGTTTGGCACGTGAAGTTCTTCAATCCGGAATGTGACGAACATGTAATTCGGCTGACAGAGCGCTGTTGCACTGCAATCCCCAACAACGTCCTGGCCGAGGGAAGCCAGACCCCTGCGGTGCTATGGCAGTCGGCAATGGAGTTGCTTATCGGTAGGCCTTGCCTCCAGAGTGGAGGAAGTCGTGCAAAACCGGGGCTGGTCATCCTGCGATTGCCTAGTGGCTGGAGTACGCCCCTAGCGAGGGTCAGGCACAGCTTGCCTTCGACCCGCACATCTGCTCTCGCCTGCAGCCTGCGAGCGTCTTTTCGAACTATTCAAAGAACCGCTGGCAGCGAACAGATGGATCCGGTCGACGGGCGAGCTATTTAGCCGTGCAGGCGGAAGCTCAACGGCGATACAACTGATTTTTGGTCACGTAGACCCGATAGTCCTTGCTCGTGAAGCCGGCAGGCGCGAACTGGGCAAGATCCCAAGACCGACCATCCAGACCATTGAAGGTCCACGAAAACTTCTTGCCACCCGCGCCTACAAAAGAGACTGTTTCCCCGTACTTCACGTTGGCGAACTTGGTTGCTTCAACGTCCACGATTCTTGATCCAGCGTCTGCGCTGGCCGACTGGCCTTGGACAGACTGACCATTGCGGAACGTTTCAGCGGCAGACACTGCCCCCAAGGTGCTGGTAAATGCGACTGCGAATGCTGCGCTACGGAGTGTTGAAAGTGCTTTCATTTGGAACCTCATTGGTGAATGGAACGGACCCTTGAGCTAGGCAGGGCTGCCCTCAAGAACCGACGCCAACTTTAAAAAACAGGCACCTACAGCATCAAGATCGAAGAATGACAAATCCGTCATGTTGCTTGGGAGGAAGGCGAGTTCATCTCTGCGCGCATGCGAAAGGGCACGCAGACGTTGCAGACCAACCAATCCGCGTGCGATGAACCGCCCCGGGACTGAGCTGACCCCCAGAAGTTGGACAAACTTCAAGGGGGTTCATGAAGAAGTGACGTGCCCCCGAAAAATCTGCACAGGTCAAAACTAGAGGTACGGTTGCTTCCCAAGGCCTCGAGAGGGGCAAGGGGAAGTGATGAAGAAGTCCCGATTCAGCGAAGAGCAGATCGCATATGCGCTGCGAATATCCGACGGCGGTACGCCAGTGGTAGACGTGTGCCGCCAGATCGGCATCTCAGAGGCCACGTTCTACACCTGGAAGAAGAAGTACGAGGAACTGGCGTGAGCGAGCTGCGCAAGCTCAGACAGCTTGAGGACGAGAACGCGCGCTTGCGGCGCATCGCTGCCGATCTAACGCAGGACAAACAGATCCTGCAGGAGGTCGTCAAAAAAAAGCTCTGAGGGCTGCCAAGCGCCGCGAGCTGGCAGCCTGGATGCAGGAACGTTTCAAGGTTAGCATGCACCGCTCTTGCCGACTGGCGCTGCTGCAGCGTTCGAGCTGGTACGCCAAGAGCGCGGCGCGCGATCAGATCGTCCTGCGTCAGCGTATTCGAGACCTAGCGATGAGCAGGCCCCGGTTTGGTTATCGGCGTGTCCTGGTGATGCTCACACTCCGCTACATCCCATCACGACCTCCTCGCGGCGCAAACCGCCCAACAGCATGACGGCCAGGATCGCACGGTCTCGCACGCCCTTGAGCGTGTGCGCATCAGGCGCCTCCAGCAAAGCCTGGGCTTGCGCCAAAGATAGAGCTGGCGTCTTTCCCTCGTGGCTCTCCAGGCGCGGCCTGCGCACGCCGCGTGCCGGGTTCGTGGAGATGAGCTGCTCATCGACCAGATGCTCCAGCAGCGAGGACAGGGCTGCGAGCTTTCGACGTTGGGTGCTCGGCGACAGGCCCTGGGCCTGCAGGTGGTGGCGCCAGGCCAGCACATGGGATCGCGCGACCTGAAGCAACTCGGACTGGGTTTGCAGCCCTGAGAACATGGCGAAGTCCCGCACGTCGGCCGCGTAGGCGCGCCGGGTGCAGACGCTGGAAAAGTTGGCGAGCCACTGGGTCTCGATGGCCATGAGGCCCAGTTGTGCGAAGCGGCTGGCTGCGCTGTCGCGTTCTGTGTCGAACACGGGGCCGCAGGGGAGGTTGTGGACGTGGGAGGAAGTCCGTGCGGGGCTGGGGTCGAAGAGTTTTTCGCGAGAAAGCATCGATGGTGGGTGTCTCCCCTTCCCTGCACGGTGCAGAAAATTCTGGGGGTCCCTGTATCGATAACATGTGTTTTCGATACGTCAAGGGCATGAGCCGACGCTTCGCTGCAGTTCTCGACTTCATCGATTTAGGGCAGCGGTGCAGCTATTTGCCGTCCTTAGGTTGGCATGTTCTTATTGACGCTATCGGCTGCTTAACCGTCAGCCTCTGGCGCGCTTCCATTCTTCGACCATGCGCAGCTCGAACTTCCGAATCTCGCCGCCAACGAGAGCGTTGACTCGGGTCCAGTGCGCACGTTGGGCAAACGCGCGGTAGAAGTCCAGAATTGCCATCTCCAGGCTGTCGCTGGACATGCCAATCGCCCGCAGCTGCTCGACGAACTGCCGGGTGTCCTTCATCGCGTCGATTTCCTCATCAGGGTAAGCGTCGTCGAAGGTTATTGGCAGGCGCTCGTCGTAGTACTCGCTGTTGACCTGCGCAAACTTCGCCCAGACCTCAGCGCCGGTGATGGGCTTGCGCTCACCCTGGATGAGCTCGATGGCTTCCCTGAGCCACCACCCTTCCATGCGTTCGCGGACATCAATGCGGAACTTCGCTGCTACCGACCGCAGGAGCGGGGCGAAGGCGGTGTCGAGCTCCTTGATGCGCAGCGAACTGTCGGCAATCACGATGCGGGCCAGAAAGTCGTCCTGTTGGGTCGCGGTCAGGGAGCTGAACGTGGTCTCAATCTGCGCACTCAGCGCGGCCTTCGAGCCCTTGAGTTCGGTGACGAGCTGGATGGCGAAGCCCGCTGGCTTGGCATCGGCACCGTCGAGGAAATACCGAAGCAGCGAAGTGGGACCGACGCGCGCCGTCGTCGCCATGCAGTACGAGTGGTCGCAGGCGAGGTTGCCGTCCCGGATGTACCGGTCGAGCCAGATGCGGACGGACTTCCAGAAGTCGGTCGACAGCGTGCCCACGGTCTCACCGACCTGCTTGTGCTTCAGCGATATCAGCGTTTTCTTGCCGTCGACGTCGCGCAGTTCGACGTCGTCGTCGGCCTCGATGAGCAGTGCTTGGCTCTCGTCCTGCTTCATCAGATGCGCGAGCGCAAAGCGAATCTGATAGACGTAGCCGAGCCCCTGCTCGCCGGCTGCGTACTTGTCCGTTTGTGTTGCCACTGGTCCTCCCTTGCTTGCCCGCGACGAATCACGGGTCAGATGCCCATGTCCTGGGTCTTCAGGTTCCTGCCGCTACAGGAATCATATCCATCGACTGGAGCGTTCGCTCGTGCCGGTACGCTGTTTGATCCGCGGTCCAGCGCCTGGAGCCAAGGGTGAAGTCGTCGGTCAGAACCACCGGCGTCCACTGACCGATGTTTATGTTCGCCGCCGATTCTGTCCGCGGCTCTGAATGACTCAATCAGTCTGAAGCCGCGACCCGGTTAGCAAGGACGCCGCGGAAGCGCCACCCGATAGCGGGAGGCAGCGCAACCTATAGCGCCTTCACACCGATTTGGCACTTTAGTGACAGTGATAAGGCTGAGAGCCGGCGTGACAACCGTTCCTATCAGTGCCGCCTGAGTGTGCATGAGCAAACGAGACTGTCGCCAATGCCACCAAGAACACAGCAATTCCTCTCCTCATATCCGTTCTCCTTTTTCGGGTTGAAGCAAATCAGAATCTTCTCGTGCCACCAGCGTAGCTAGAACAGCAAGTCGAGAAGCCGCACCCACAGTGCGCCATGTCAAATCTAAGGGGTTCGGCGCCCTGGCGATATCCTCTATATGTGGGAGCAATGACCACTACCGTGAGAAAGTTGCAGTTTCCCTAGATGGAAGAATGCGGCAGCCTAGCTGACACGGCGCCCGCGACGACGCGAGCTACCTAGTTGTCGTAGCGACGAACGACTGCGTAGCCGCTGTTCCACCCTGGTCGCCCTGGGCGAAGTTCAGGGCTATCCAGCCATCAGGCTCCACGGCCCTTGAACTTTGCGTGGTCGCTCAACGTTTTTACAATCGTGTTGCGCACTATGCGCATTTTCATCACTCGAAAGTAGACAAAGAAGGCCGCACCCGTCGCGAAAAAGACCGTCGCAGCCCCCAAGGCAGCTGTGGCCAAGAAGCCGGCCGCGAGCCTGGCGCTCCTGAGGCCGATCAAGACTGCCTTCAACAAGACTACGCTGCAAGCTCACCTGGCTGAACTCGCCGGCGTCGAGCCGAAGGCCGCCAAAGCGCTCCTGGCAGCGCTGGAAGCCACGATCGTTGCCTCCATGAGCAAGAAGGGCCTGGGCGAGTTCACGCTGGCAGGTCTGCTCAAGATCACCGCGCAGGCGATTCCGGCGAAGAAGAAGCGCCGCGGCATCGACCCCTTCACCAAGGTCGAGCGCGAATTCGCAGCCAAGCCCGCCACCGTGCGCGTGAAGGTCCGCCCCCTAAAGAAGATCAAGGATGCCTCTCTCTAAGGTGTCCTGGGCGCTTGGCCGCAAGCTGAGCGCCCAGATCAGCAGCGCTGTATCTGGGGGCAAGCCACGAAGAGCCCCATTAAGCCAATCCTGCGCTCTCCAAGAAGCTCGTTCTCACGCTGGTCGAACGCCCGTTCCTGAGGGCAGTCATTCACTCCTGTGCCGTCGAGCGACTGCTTGACGCGAATGCAGACGGTGGGCAGCGGTCAAAACCTGACACAGCTGTCGTGGTCACTCGTGGACACCGGCTTCCGGAAAGCGCACCTTTGCGGCCCGTCCACTCGATAGGAGACCATGATGGAGTCCGCTGCAGACACGGTTCATAGCGAGCATGGGTGAGGGATGGAACAAGGGCAAGATCGTCGGTCAGACGGCGCCCTTCAAGCCTAAAGACATCTGGACACTGCGCGTGCGCCTTCAAATGGAGAACCGGGTGAGCGCTACTTCGCCTTGAGCAAGGAGGACCAGAACGAAGTTCTGGAGCAGGCCCGGGCGAAGACAGGAAGGCCTGCCCATCTGTTGGAGAAGGACCTGTGGGTCGTCTGGACGCTCAGCGCCTTGTTTGAATCACCGTTTGCAGCCGACCTCACCTTCAAGGGTGGCACATCGCTCTCCAAGGCGTACAAGATCATCGATCGGTTCTCCGAGGACATTGACCTCACCTACGACATCCGCAAACTGATTGCGGACCTCACAGGTGACGAGTACTTTCTCCCAGCGAGCCGCAGCCAGGCCAGTAAATGGAGCAAGGCCGTCAGGGATCGGCTCCCCGGCTGGATTGGATCTACCGTACAGCCACATCTGCAATCGGCGCTTGAGCGCGAGCGACTTGGGGCAACGCTGGAAATCGGAGGCGCGGAGCACGACACACTGCCGACTACGCGAAGATGTTGGAGGACGAGGTCATGGTGGGTGATGCCCTGCCCTTCGATCAACTGATACAGGCCTGCGCCCAGGTGCAAGCTCGGGCCAACGCTGCCGCTCGCACATAACCCCGGTCGGTCGAATAGCGACACGCATCTCGAATGCGGCCGCGGTGCGGAATCAAAGAGCCCAAAGAAATGGTGTTGAAAATACCCATTATCAATACCGACTCGCCAAACAGAAAAATGCTCCAGTCTTCATACATGTATGGGATGCGCCGCAGGCGCTGTCGTACGATGCGGGCATGACCACCTTTGCCGAAACCCTCAAAAAAGAGATCTCCCGCGTGGCCCGTAAGGAACTGCGCGAGGAGATCACGGCGCTGCGCAAGCTCGGCGCGACCCAGCGTTCCGACATCTCGGCCTTGAAGAAGGAAGTCAAGTCGCTTCAGTCGAGTTTGAAAAAACTGGAGAAGTTGCGCGCGGCGCCCTCTTCCTCTGGCTCCTTGGCAAAACCTTCGCCGACGGCCAAACCCACTCCCGATACACCCCGGGGAAAACCAGGCCGTAAAGTGACGTTCACTGCGGAGCGGCTGAAAGCCCAACGCGCCCGACTCGGCCTCACACAGGAACAAATGGGCCAACTGCTAGGGGCCTCTTCCTTGTCGATCTGGAAGTGGGAGTCTGGCGGCGCTGTTCCGAGGACTTCACGTGTTCCCGACATCTTGAAGAAGATTGCAATGGGCAAGCGCGAAGCCTTGACGTTCATTGAACAGCGGGTGGCCTGACGACCCAGCCTGCTGGGAAAATCGGCTGGGTCAGGGCAACCTGGCCTCGCGTATGTGCATTTGGGGCAGGTCTGCACCCACCCGTCTTCCTCAGCAGAGGAAAACCTCTACGCCGTCATCCGGCTGCACGCCACCGAGCAGGGGAGTGACCATCACGCGGCCAGGAAGCAACTTTTGAAGCAGCGCGTGGACACCATGGAGCACATCCCACTTGACGCCCTCCTCAAGGCCCACGGTAAGAACGAAGCGCTCGTTGTGTGGCATTTCAATCCCCAATGCGGCACGTCCCGTCAACCACGCACGCTTCACACCCAGTTCCAACAACCCTGGGGCGACGCCGGGCGTGTTCTGAACTATCTCGATCAGCTTCTCGATGCGCTGTTGTTGCAACTTGCTCATCATCGACACCGAGCTGAGATACGCCGTGGAAATGTCCTTGCGCCAGTGGCCCAGAGCTTCTGACACCTTCTTGTAGGCATGGTCGACCAGTTCACGGTTCTGTTTGAACCACGCTGGCGACTGCTCACCCTCAGCCGGCGGACGGTGGCCAGTGATGTCCTCGAACATGTCGGCGGCAAACTGGTGACGCAGACCGTGACTCGCAACACCCATGGCTTTCTTGTTGATACCGTACTTGCGCAGCACGTGGTAATACTTGGTCCGCGCCTCTTCCATCGTCAGGCGCGGGTAGCCCATCTCACCCTTGTTGTTGTGCTCGTCAGCCCAGGCGCGCGCGCGCTCAAGAACATCGCGCTGTTTGGCCTGCTTCACAGGATCCTTCATGAAGGGCACAAAGCGACCCAAACCACCCTTCGTGCCCAGTTTGATCGCAATGCCTTCACCGCGCTCGGCCTCACGTGGGCGAAAGCTCAGCGCCTCTTTGACACGCAAGCCGAAGTGCAACTCGAGCTCGAACAGGAGTGCCTCCTGAGGATTTTCGACCGCGACGACTTCAATGATCGCGTGGGCATCCACCCCGGCAGCCTTCCAGCTCTTGCTGCCGTGGGTCACTTGCGCACGCGTCACGGCGGATTTTTCGACACCTTTCGCCTCCAGTGCCTGGTATGAGGCGATGCTCAACACGGCAGGCGCCTTGAACGACTTCGACAACATCTTGGTATGTGGCGGCGGTGGCGCGGTGTTCTTTGAGTTTCTCCGCGCACATGCGCCTGAGCTGCGCCGACGCCTGAGGATGGATGGTGGCTCAACCTTCTCCAACGTGCGCGGTTTCCAAGTAGTGGCCGACTACTCAGCGAACGAAGCCTCCGCAAACCGTTGATCGAGGGAGCACATCATGGTGCAACGAAAACGATCAGAGAAACCAGGTGAAGCTCTGAGGGTCAGGGTCGTCGTTTTGAGTATTGCGGACGGCACTCCTCGGAAGACTCACGCCAGCCGTTTCACGGCAAAACACGTCCTGTCGCTTGCCTGGGCCACACGCAATGGCGTTGTCGCCGAAACCATGAGACGCGGGCCAGCGTGAAACGCGATGGACAGTTGGGGCAGGCGTGCGAGCACTGACAAGGGCCAGCGCGCAGGACTGGTCGTGATCGATTGACCAGGTTCGGTCAGCCCAATACATTTCTAGTCACCGTACGACAGTACGTGAAGGCACATGCCTTCCTTCAACTTGAGTTCACTGATTTTTATGAGTGAGCTCCACCCAGATCAGCGTTGCGACAAGTCTCGAATGAAAAGACTGGTCATGTCGTCTGATTGATTCTGATCTGACCTAGATACCTGGGTCGGCGCACGCAAATGCGTGAAGGCGAAATCCTTCAATCATCGCGAGCTAGCGGCCATTTATGCGCCAGCTCCGCACCGGCCGCCTTCTGCGCAGGCCACACGGCTTTTTCCTGTCCCGCTCCTCGCAAGGCGGGTTTCTCATTTTTTCCTTTTTCATCACTTGGGCAAGTTGTCTGTGCCCAGGCTCGGCTTTGCCTCACTGAGGCGCTTGCGTACTGCCGTGCTCTTGACAAGTGACTGACCTATGCAATCTTGATCAGAGAGAACTACACATGAAAGAAAAACCACGGCCCGACTTCGACGATGAGTTCCATCGGTACTGCATGAACCGCCAGGGCGCCATTCAAGCACTTTGCGTCAAGCCAAGCTACTTCGACATGCACATCAGGCCGCGCCTGAGAACAGCAAAGAAAGGCACTTCTCTCCTGTTCCTTTGCGAAGAAGTGAAGGCGATCGCATACGAAATGTTCAATGCACCCGGCACTGAGCTCGCTCGCGCCGACGACATGCAGACGCAACCAGAAAAAACGAGTGCAACACCATGGGAAAAAAATCAACCGGCATCTACAAACGGCAAAACGGCAACTGGGTCGTCGATAAATTCGTCGAGCGCGTTCGGCTTTACCAAAGCTTTGAATCGTATGAAGACGCAGAAGCGTGGCTCACCCGGGAACTAGAGGCACTACGGCAGACGCGTGTCCATGGAGCCACCCCCCAGATCACCTTCGACCAAGCTGCTGGGCGCTTCATTGAAGAGAATGTGCATATGGCGTCAGTAGAGTCATCTGGCTATCACCTGAAGGCTGTGATGCCCTACATTGGCGACCTTCTGCTTGAGCAAGTTCACTCCGGAACACTGCAGCCTTTCATCGATGCTCGACGCGAGGCAAAGATCTCACACAAAACGATCAATTTGAGCTTGGGCGCGGTGCGCCGAGTCCTCAATCTGGCAGCGGGGACATGGCGCGATTCCGAGTCGGGCAAGCCCTGGCTGGTCTCTGCCCCCCTGATCACCATGTTGCCTTTGACAGGTCATCAGCGCCTGCCACGGCCGATCACTTGGGACGAGCAGGTGCTTTTACTGAAAGAGTTGCCGAAGCATCTTCACGACATGGCGCTGTTTACCCTGCACAGCGGCGTGCGAGATGATGTGGTTTGTAATCTCCAATGGGCTTGGGAGATCCCAGTGCCGGAGCTCAACATCTCTGTTTTTGAGACTCCGCCAGAAAACGTCAAGGGGCGCCGCACTTCAAAGCTGGTGGTGTGCAACAGCATTTCTCAGGCCGTGATTGAGGAAGCACGCGGACATCACCCTACCCACGTTTTTGCGATGTCTTGGCGCCACCGTGCACTGGGACCAATTAAGGCCATGAACAACAGCGCGTGGCAAGCAGCGCGCTCAAGGGCTGGTCTGGGCGATCTGCATGTCCACGACCTTCGCCATACTGTGGGCATGCGACTGCGTGAGGCCGGCGTCAGTGAGTCGACCCGGCGGGACGTCCTGTGGCACAGCAATCGCTCCGTCACGGACCACTACTCAATGGCCCAGATTCGAGAGATCCATGAGGCCCTAGAGAAGATCACGCAGCCGACAAATGGCTGGAACAAGAGCCTCCAGGCACTGAAGGCAGAGCATGCGTTGCGAAAAGCCAGCAAGCAGGTGTAGGGCATCGGTTGCAGAGGGGGATTCCGAGTCCCGCAAAAGTCCCGCAGCAAAGAAAAACGGGCTAGCCCTTGTGGAGCTAACCCGTTGTTCTAGAACGTAAATTCTGGTGCGGCTGGCAGGAATTGAACCCACGACCCCTTGGTTCGTAGCCAAGTACTCTATCCAACTGAGCTACAGCCGCGAAGCCTTGAATTATAGCAGAAGTTTTTTGGTAGGCCGTGTTGGACTTGAACCAACGACCAAAGGATTATGAGTCCTCTGCTCTAACCAACTGAGCTAACGGCCCGACCGAACGCGAGATTGTAGGGGCGGGGCCGACGATCAACTCACTTGTGGTGACTCAGTGCGTTGCCCACCAGCTTCGCCGTCACGTCCACGATCTGGATCATCCGTTCGTACGACATGCGCTGCGGGCCAATCACCCCCAGCGTACCCACCACCTGGCCATCCACCTCGTAGGGGGCTGTCACCACCGACAGATCTTCGTAGGGCACCACCTGGCTTTCACCTCCGATGTAGATGCGCACACCATCGGCCTGGGCAGACACGTCCAGCAAGCGAATCAACTGGGTCTTCTGTTCGAACAAATCAAACATGCGGCGCAAGTTGCCCATGTCGCTGGAAAACTCGCTCACCGACAGCAGATTGCGTTCGCCCGATACCACTACCTCGTCCTGCGCTTCACCCGCCTCGGCACCGATGTCGACAGCGGCCTTCATGAGATCAGCAATTTCGCCGCGCAGGGCATCCAACTCGGTCTTCAGGCGCTCGCGCACCGCTTCCATGGTGAGCCCTGAGTAATGAGCGTTGAGGAAGTTGGCGGCCTCGAGCAGTTGCGCCTGCGTGAAGCTGACTTGCGTGTGAATGATGCGGTTTTGAACGTCCCCATCGGGCGACACGATGATCACCAGGACGCGGCGCTCGGACAAGCTGAGAAACTCGATATGCCGGAACACCGATGCACGTCGAGGCGCCATCACGACGCCCACAAACTGCGACAGGTTTGACAACATCTGGGCGGCGTTGCTGATCACGCGGTGCGGCTGACCCGCCTCAAGACCTGGCGCCTTCATGTCGCTGACCGACGTCAAGCTTTCTCGCCGGACGGTGAGCATGGTGTCCACAAACAACCGGTAGCCACGCGCGGTGGGAATGCGCCCCGCCGAGGTGTGCGGGCTGGCGATCAAGCCGAGTTCCTCCAGGTCGCTCATCACGTTGCGAATGGTGGCTGGAGAGAGCTCCATGCCAGCTGCCTTGGCCAGCGTGCGCGAGCCCACGGGCTGCCCATCAGCGATGTATCGCTCGACGAGGGCTTTGAGCAGCAGCTTGGCGCGGTCATCCAACATGGCTTGATTTTAAGGACGGATGAGGCCGCCACAACCGCTTCCTGCAAGGGTTTGATGGCATTCCACCACGGAGAAGCTGTGTTGTAATTTCCGCATGAGCATGCCCCCCGAACACCGGTCCACCCCCGCCCGATGGAGCCGGCCCTTGCGTTTCGCGCATGTCGTCATCGTCGGTAAGTACCACGCTCCTGGCGCGCGCAATGCCGTGGAAGAGATCGCGCACTTTCTGCATGACGAAGGCTGCGAGGTGTCACTCGAGCGGGAAACCGCCTCCAATACCGGTCTGCAACAGTACCCTGCGCTGGACGTGCCCGCCATGGGAAAAGCTTGCGACCTCGCTCTGGTGGTGGGTGGCGACGGCACGATGCTCGGGATCGGGCGACAGCTGGCGCGCTACGGTGTACCCCTGGTCGGCATCAACCAGGGGCGTCTGGGCTTCATCACCGACATTCCGTTCGACAGTTACCGCGAAAAGTTGCGCCCCATGTTGCGCGGCGAGTTTGAAGAAGACTCCCGCGCGCTGATGGCCGCCACCGTCTGGCGAGACGGTCGATGCGTGTTTGAAGCCACCGCGCTCAACGACGTGGTGGTCAACCGCGGTGGCGTGGCCAGCATGATCGAACTGCGCGTCGAGGTCGACGGCCATTTCGTGGCGAACCAGCGTGCGGACGGCTTGATCATTGCCTCACCCACCGGCTCCACCGCCTACGCCTTGTCGGCTGGCGGCCCCCTGCTCCACCCGGGCATTGGCGGCTGGGTGATGGTGCCGATTGCGCCCCACACGCTCTCCAACCGCCCCGTGGTCATTCCTTCGCACAGCGAAATCGCGGTGGAGATCGTCTCCGGTCGGGATGCGAGTGCCAATTTCGACATGCAGTCCCTCACCAGCCTGCTGCATGGGGACCGCATCGTGGTGCGCCGGTCCGAGCACTCGCTGCGACTGCTCCACCCGGCTGGCTGGACCTACTTCGACACGCTGCGCAAAAAACTGCACTGGAACGAAGGGGCCTGAAAGCCCGGTCAAAATAGCGGCCTCCGCCAACCTCCCAACGCCGCACCGCACTTTCATGAGCCTCAGACGCATCGTTTTGCGCGACTTCGTCATCGTGCAGTCACTGGAACTGGATCTCGGCCCTGGCTTTGGCGTACTGACCGGAGAAACCGGTGCTGGCAAATCCATCTTGATCGACGCACTGCAGCTCGCGCTGGGTGCGCGGGCCGACAACGGCGTGGTGCGCGAAGGCGCCACCCGCTGTGACATCGCGGCGGAATTCGATGCCCCGGCCACGCTCGGTCCGTGGCTGGAGGAACAGGGCTTTCCGGCCGAAGACAGTCTGCTGCTGAGGCGCACGATCGATACGGAGGGCCGCAGCCGTGCCTGGATCAATGGCAGTGCCGCCACCGTCGCGCAGCTGAAGGCATTGGCCGATGGATTGGTGGACATTCACGGCCAGCATGCCTGGCAGAGCCTGACGCGGGCAGACGCTGTACGTGAATTGCTCGACGCCTACGCAGGCATCGACACCGGGCCCGCAGCACGTGCATGGACACAGTGGCGGCAGCGAAGAAAAGCGCTGGACGACGCCACAAAGAAGCAACACACACTGCAGCAGGAAAGCGAAAGGCTGGCCTGGCAGATTGCCGAGGTCGACAAGCTCGCCCCCCAGGTTGACGAGTGGGATGAGCTCAATGCGCAGCACAGCCGGCTGGCCAACGCGCAAGGCTTGCTGGATGCGGCGCAGATCGCGGCAGAAGCCCTGGATGAAGCAGACACCAATGCCGCCGCCTTGATTCACCGTGCGCTCTCGGCACTGCAGGACCAAGCGCACATCGAGCCGCAGTTCGCCAGCGCCATCGAAGCGCTGGAGGCGGCACTGGCACAGGTTCAGGACACGGTGCATCACCTGCACCAGTACAGCCGCCATACCGAACAGGATCCTGCAAGCCTGGAAGCCCTGGACCAGCGCCTGTCGCTGTGGGTCTCGCTGGCGCGGCGCTATCGGCGCACGCCCGAAGAGCTGGCGCAGGTGCACGCCCAATGGAAAACCGAGCTGGCCGTGATCGATCAGGCGCTGGACATCAACGCCCTTGAGAAGGCAGAGCGCGCCGACTGGAAAGCCTTCATGGCAGCGCTTCAGTCCATCACCAAGGAACGCCAGAAGGCAGCACCCAAACTCTCCAAAGCCGTGACCTCCACCATGCAGACACTGGGCATGGAGGGTGGCGCGTTTGAGGTGGCGCTGGTGGCCCTGGATGAACCCCAGGCCCACGGCGCAGAACAGGTCGAGTTTCGAGTGGCGGGCCATGCAGGTGCCACGCCCAAACCCGTGGGCAAGGTGGCATCCGGCGGCGAGCTCTCGCGGATTGCACTGGCCATTTCGGTGGTCACCAGCCGCCTTGGACACGCGCCCACCCTGATCTTTGATGAGGTGGACTCCGGCATTGGTGGTGCAGTGGCCCACACCGTCGGGCAACTGCTGCGCCAGCTGGGCAAGGACCGCCAGGTGCTCGCTGTGACCCACCTCCCGCAAGTGGCTGCGTGTGCCGATCACCACTTGCTGGTGAGCAAACTGGCCACGGGCAAACAGACCCAAAGCACCGTGACGCCCATTGCCACCGAGGCACGCGTGCGCGAGCTCGCACGCATGCTCGGAGGCGGCGAGCAGTCTGAAATCTCGCTCGCCCACGCGCGCGAAATGCTGGCCGCGTAAGCCCATGAGCTCGCCTGAAGACACCCCCATCCACCTCGTGCTGATCACCGGCATGTCGGGGTCTGGAAAGTCGGTGGCGCTCACTGCGCTTGAAGACGTGGGTTTCTATTGCGTGGACAACCTGCCGCCCGAGTTGCTGGAAGCGTTCATTGAGCTGGAGCAGAGTCACCAGGCGGCCCGGGTTGCCATCGCCATGGATGTGCGCAGTGCGGCCTCGCTGCCCGGACTGCCCAAGCGCCTTTTGCAGCTGCAGCGTCGCACCACCCGCCCGGTGCATCTCACGACCGTGTTTCTGGATGCCACCACCGAAACCCTGGTGCGTCGATTCTCTGAAACCCGCCGCCTCCACCCGCTCTCACTCAAACAAGCCCACGACCAGCATCGTGCGCTGACCGACGCCATCGAGCACGAGCGCGACATCCTGGCAGAACTCCGAGATCAGGCGCTGGTGCTCGACACCAGCCTGATCCGGCCGACCCGATTGCGCAGTCAGATCAAGGACTTGCTGGGCGCCACACAGGCACCGCTCACGCTGGTGTTCGAGTCGTTTGCCTTCAAACGCGGCATTCCGATGGACGCTGACTTCGTGTTCGACGTGCGCATGCTGCCCAATCCCCATTACGAGCCGGAGCTCAAACCCCTGAGCGGGCTGGATGCGCCAGTGGCCAACTACCTGGCAGGCCAGCCCGAGGTGCTCCAGATGGAAGCGCAGATCACGGGCTTTCTGAACCACTGGCTGCCGCAGATGCTGCGCGATCACCGCAGCTATGTCACTGTGGCCATTGGCTGCACGGGCGGCCAACACCGCTCGGTGTACTTGGTGGAGCAACTGGCGCGCTCATTTGGCGCCCACTGGTCCACGCGCGTGCGCCACCGCGAGGACGACAGCTGGCCAGGCCCCCTCCGGGCTGCCGAGCACTGAGCTAGCTCAGCGCGGCCAGCATCTGGCGCACTGGCGCCGGCAAACCCCAATCGCCCAACGCAGTTGCCGATACCCATTGACCCGCCGGCAAACCATTCGCATCTTGCGTGGCCGTCAGATCCAGCCGCAGCGGGTGCAATCTCAGTTCACGGTGGGTCAAGCTGTGCGCCACCGGCTCCAGCGGCACAAGCCCCTCTTGCACGCCCGCAACCAGCGCCGTACGAAGCGCTTCCTCGTCAGAGAAAACGGGCGGCGCGTAGAGCCCGGCCCATATGCCGCGGTCCGGCCGGCGCTCCAACCAGAATTGCCTTGATCCGTCGCTCGTCGTGCGACAGATCAACAACAGCCACCAGCTCTCAAAGCGCCGCTGCAGCCGTCGGCTCTTGACCGGGAAGCGTTGCACCTGATCAGACGCGTGGGCCTGACACACAGCCTGCACAGGGCATCGCGCACACAGCGGCTTGGAGCGCAGGCAGACCGTCGCGCCCAGATCCATCAGGCCCTGGGTGTACGCGGTCATGTCATCGCCAGAGGGTGCATCCGGCAACAAGGATTGCGCCAGATGCCAGAGCTCGCGTTGCGGCTGCGCCTGCGCAAGATCACCTTCAAACGCCAGCAGGCGGGACAAAACCCGCCGCACATTGCCGTCAAGAATGGAGACACGTTCGCCGTGGCAAAAGGCTGCAATCGCAGCCGCCGTCGACGCTCCAATGCCTGGCAGTGTTTCCAGCTGCTCTGCTGTTGCAGGAAAGACGCCGCCATGCTCGCTCATCACCACCTGCGCACACCGATGGAGATTGCGCGCACGGCTGTAGTAACCCAACCCGCTCCACAGCGCCATCACCTCGTCAGCGGAGCCCTCGGCCAACGCACCTACCGTGGGAAAGCGAAGCAGAAAACGGGGGTAGTACGACAGAACGGTGCTCACCTGCGTTTGCTGCAGCATCACCTCCGACAGCCACACACGATAAGGGTCGCGCGTGTGCTGCCAGGGCAGGCCGCTGCGGCCGGAATGGCGCTGCCATGCAATCAGCAACGGGGCGAATGTGACGGGCAACACCCGGCCGCCGGCCTGCGGCGACGACATCGCCGCGCTCATGCCGCCAGGGCTTCGTCGGGTTGTTCGGCCTCGGGGGCGGCCAGCAGGTGGTCGGTCAATTCAGCCAGTTTGGCGTCGAGCAGGTTGAGCTCGGCCTGGTGCGCCTGGAGTTCACGGATGCGCTCGTCCAGGCCTCCAGCGGCTTGCTGAATGCGGGACACCGCCTCAATGCGTCGGCTGAAATTGCGCCGGCGCTCGCGCAGCTGGGCGTCCAGTTGCGCTGCGGCAGACTTGTTCCAGAGCTCGACCTCGTTCACCGCCGTGTCGTACACCACGCGCAAGCGGCTCATGAGTGCGCGCGCCAGGCGCTCGGCAAACTCCGGCTGCGCCAAACGCAATGCATTGCCCAGGCTAAGGTACTGCAGGTGGCTTTTCTCGATGAGGTCGAGGTCTTTCACGTACTGCCCCAGCCGCGGTGGTGTGGGCGCCTGCAACGAGAAGCCGTACTCCGCGTTGAGATTCTTGAAACTGCCTTCGAGCATGGACTGGATGTCCCCGGCCATGCGGTCGGCCTTGACGAGATCAGCGCGCAGACGATCGAACGTGTGGTCATACGCGCGGCGCACACCGAGCTTGATGCCCGGTTGTTTCAAGGCCTTGCCCAGCGTGGCCACCTCCGACTTGAGGTGAGACGCGCTCAGCATGGCGAACAAATCCTTGAGCAGGCGCAGGTGCACAGAGCGCACTGCCTGGATCTTCGCGCCGCTGGCGTCGAAATCGGCCTGTTCTTGCTCGATGCGCAAACGCATCTGCTTGATGACGCCGGTATTCTTGCCGCGCAGCCCTTCGAGCTCCTGAATCTGCTCGACCAGATCCCGCGCGCGCGTGTGCACCATGCGCCCTGTCTCGGTGCGCAACGACTGGATGCCATTGGCCACCGCAGCGCCCAGAATCTTGCGGCGCTGACCCAGCAGATCAACACCCAACGCCGTCTCGAGCTCCATCAGGTTGCTCGCGGCCAGCAATTGCTTGTCGCGGTGCACTTTGGCCAGCAAGCCCTTCTGCGCCGAAACGGCCAGCACCTGCTGAGGCGCCAATCCAAGAATCTCGGCCGAGTCGGTGCGCTGCGAAGCGATCTGCAGCTGCACCTGCTCGGGCGAGCTCAATGCGTCCCACATGGTGTCGATCTTGTTGAGCACCACCAGCCGCGACTCCCGGCCTTCGCCCAGTACGGCAAGGTGCTGACGCCAGATGGTCAGGTCGGATTTCGTGACCCCTGTGTCTGCCGCCAGGATGAACACCACCGCATGGGCCTGCGGCAAAAGACTGACCGTCAGCTCGGGCTCGGCGCCGATCGCATTGAGCCCCGGCGTGTCGAGGATCACCAGGCCCTGCTTGAGCAGCGGGTGCGCCATGTTGATCAACGCATGGCGCCATTTCGGCACCTCGATAAGACCATCCGGCCCGGGCAGCGGGTTGTCCTCCGGCACTTCCTCGTGCCAGAAGCCGAGTGCAGCGGCTTCGGCCTGAGTGACGCGCCGGACTTCGGCCACCTTCTGGATGGCACGAGCCAGCTGCTTGGGGTCATTCACGTCCAGATCGACGCGCTCCCACTTGTCCAGTGCATTGCGCCAGTCGAGCAAGGACTGCGGCTGCAGACGCGTTTCGATGGGCAACAGACGAAGGCATGGCTGCACTTCTGCGTCATAACCCAACTCGGTGGGGCACATCGTGGTGCGCCCCGCGCTGGCCGGCATGATCCGCCGGCCGTAGCCGGCGAAAAACATGGCGTTGATCAGCTCGGACTTGCCGCGGGAGAACTCCGCCACGAAAGCCACCATGATCTTGTCGTTCTTGACCTGCGAGTGCAATTGATCGAGGCGCTCGCGCACCCCGGACTCCATCAGGTCGTGGTCAGTCAACCATTCAGACAGCAGTTTCAAACGCAAGGCAAACTGCTTGCGCCACACACCGTGCTGATCGAATTCCTGATTGAAGCTCATGGGCCTTGGCTCGTTGACAATCAATCAATATAGCATCGGCATAGGGCCGAAACCCGACCGGTCCGAGAGACCGACAGCCGGCCTTGCAGGAGCAGAAACGCGCTTGAAGCGCATCATTTTTTCTGACAGGAGCGACAGAAAAAAGTGGATCGCTGACCTTGCCGGATCGACTGGATCGCCGTGCCGCAGGCCCTGCACAGCTGGCCTTCGCGGCCGTACACCATCGCGTCCAGCTGGAAATACCCGCTTTGACCTTCAGCACTCGAGAAGTCCCGCAGCGTGCTGCCGCCCAAGGCCACCGCCCGCTGCAGCACCGAGACGATCGCCGCGTGCAACCGTTGTGCGCGGGGTTTGCTGAGTTTGTCCGCGCGCAACGCAGGGTGGATACCCGCCATGAAGAGGGCCTCGGACGCGTAGATGTTCCCCACCCCGACCACGATGTCCCCGGCCAGCAACACCTGCTTGATCGGTGCGCGCCGCAAGCGTAGCGCCCTGTGGAAAGCCAGCGGATCGAACCCCAGCTCGAGCGGCTCCACACCCAAGCCGCCCAGCAATTTCACGGCGCGCACGTCATCCAGCGAAGGGGCATAGACCACCGCGCCAAAGCGCCGGGGGTCGTGCAGGCGCAGCACGCCCTGTGTTGTCGACAACTCGAAGTGGTCGTGCACGCCGCGCTCAGGCAAGCTGGGCGCAAACTGCAAACTGCCGGACATGCCCAGATGCACGAGCAACACCCCCTCGTCCAGATGAACGAGCAGGTACTTGCCGCGTCTGGCCACCGAGTGGACCACGCGGCCAGCCAGCGACAGGGGTTCACAGCCAAGCGGCCAGCGCAATGGCTTTCCCATGGAAAGCGCAAGAATGCGCGCGCCGGCAATGCGGTCCGCAAAACTGCGGCGCGTGACTTCAACTTCGGGCAATTCAGGCATGACGGCGGTTTTTTCTGAAGGAGCCGGAACGCCGGTGCGGTCTTGGAGTCACACAGCGTCGTCCGAAAACCCCAGCCATTATCATGACCCGATGAATATCTTGCACCGCACCGCGACAGTGGTTCTCTTGAGCTCGGCTTTTGGCGTGGGAGCGCAGACAGTCGCGCCAATCGCTGCGGAAAGCAAGGGCACGCCAGGCACAGAAACTGCCCTCAACTCCGGCCTGAATGCGCCGCTGTTCTACCAGTTGCTCCTCGGCGAACTCAACGTGATGGCGGGCGAGCCAGGCACGGGCTACTCACTGATTCTCGATGCCGCACGCAAGCAAAAGGACCCCGCGCTGTACCGCCGTGCGGTTGAGCTCGCGCTACAGGCACGCTCCGGCGATGCCGCGCTCACCGCAGCGCGCGCCTGGGCTCAAGAGATTCCTGGCAGCTCGGAAGCGAACCGCTTTGTGTTGCAAATCCTGCTCGCGCTGAACCGCGTCGCCGAAACCGCGCCCGTGCTTCAAACCCTCGTCCAGGCGAGCCCGGTCATCGATCGCAACGACACGATCAACGCCATTCCACAAACCTACTCGCGCGTTGCCGACAAATCGCTTGCTGCCACGGTGGTGCGCGAAGCCCTGGCGCCCTCACTGAAGCAACCCTTCCACGCGGCTGCGGCATGGACCACCATCGGGCGAATGGAGCTCGCCCAAGGGCAGGAGCAGCTCGCTTTGACCGCCGCACGCGAAGGGCATGCGGTCGATCCAGCCTCTCCGTACCCGGCGCTGCTGGCGCTGGAACTGATGGAGCAGGGACAGGCCGATGCAGAGACGCTGGTGCGCCAGCAGCTGCAGGCGGCCAGCACCAGCACCGCGGCCGACTCCGCCGTTGCGCTGGCGTATGCCCGCATCCTGATCGACCTCCAACGCAATCGCGAAGCGCGCGCACAACTCGAGACCCTGACCACGCGGCAGCCTTCGCAGGCCGAGCCCTGGCTGCTGCTGGGATCGCTGCAAACGCAGGAAAACGCGCTGCCAGCCGCCACCGCCTCCCTGCAGAAATACATGACGCTCGCGCGGCAAGCGGGCGATGAGCGCGCTGCCCGAGGGCTCACCCAAGCGTATTTGCTAATGGCGCAGATCGCCGAGAAACAAAAGGACTTCCCCGCTGCCAACGCCTGGCTCGACCGGATTGAGAATGCCGATGACATCATGGCCGCACAGATGCGGCGCGCGTCGCTGCTGGCCCGGCAGGGCCAGTTGCCCCAGGCCCGCGCCCTGCTGCGCGGCCAGCCCGAGCGGCGACCAGAAGACGTGCGCCTGAAGCTGGTGGCAGAAGCGCAGCTGCTGCGCGATTTCAAGGCGTACGCGCAAGCCTATGAGGTCTACAACGAAGCCGCCAATCGCTTCCCGGACGACACGGACCTGCTGTACGAACAGGCCATGATGGCTGAGAAAGCGGGTCGCCTTGCCGATATGGAGCGCCTGCTGCGCAAGCTCATTGCAGCCAAACCCGACTACCACCACGCCTACAACGCCCTCGGCTATTCGCTCGCAGAGCGCAACCTGCGACTGCCCGAAGCCAAACAGTTGATCGAGAAAGCCGTATCGCTCGCGCCTGCCGATGCCTACATCCAGGACAGTCTGGGGTGGGTCGAGTTCCGCATGGGCAACAACGCGCGAGCGCTCGCCATCCTGCAGGCGGCTTACAGCAAGCGCCCTGACCCGGAAATTGCCGCTCATCTCGGCGAGGTTCTCTGGGTGCAGGGCCAGCGCGATCAAGCCCTGAAAATCTGGCGAGAAGGTCTTTTGCTCGCTGCCGACAATGAAACGCTGCTGGGCACACTGAAACGCCTGCAAGTCAAGCCATGAGCGCCTGCGTGCCCGGCCCGGCCCGATACAGCCTTTTTGCAGCCGCGCTGATGTTGGGGGCCTGTGCTGCACCGCCCAAGTCAATGCTGCCCGGCGAAGCAAGCTGGAGTGGTCGTCTGGCACTGCAAGTGCAGAGCGCGCCGCCGCAGTCTTTCTCTGCCGGCTTCGATCTCCGAGGAGCGCCTGTCGCGGGCGAATTGCAGCTGACATCACCGCTGGGAAACACCTTGGCCACCGTGAGCTGGACTGCCGACAGCGCCGAGCTGCGGCAGGGCGGACAGGTAACGCGACGAGGCAGTCTGGATGAGCTCACCGCCGAGCTCAGCGGTACGGCGGTCCCGGTGGCGGCCCTGTTCGGCTGGTTGCGCGGTGAATCCATGGACGTGCCAGGCTGGCAGGCCGACCTGTCGCGTCAGAGCGAGGGACGCATCACGGCCCGCCGCTCGACCCCCCTGCCCGCCGCAGAACTGCGCGTTGTCTTTGCACCATGACGCCGACTGCGCGTTTGCGGAGGCTGCTGGATGTGCCTGCGCCAGCCAAGCTCAACCTCTTCCTGCACATCAATGGTCGCCGAGACGACGGCTACCACCTGCTGCAGTCGGTGTTCATGCTGGTGGACTGGTGCGACCACCTGCACTTTGAATGCCGTGCGGACGGCGTCATCAGCCGTGAGGACCTCACGGGCACAGCGTTGCCCGCGAACGACCTCACGGTGCGTGCCGCGAATGCCCTCAAACTCGCCACTGGTTGCACCTTGGGCGCGCACATCGGCCTGGAAAAGAACTTGCCAGCCGAGGCGGGAATGGGAGGGGGTTCTTCAGACGCCGCCTCCACCTTGCTCGCCCTGAATCGTCTTTGGGGGCTCGGCTTGAGCCGAGCCAGACTGGCGGCCATCGGTCTGCAACTGGGCGCAGACGTCCCGTTTTTCATTGGAGGGCGCCATGCGTGGGTGGAGGGTGTGGGCGAACGGCTCACGCCGGTGGACATCCCCCCAGCACGCTTCGTGGTGGTGAAGCCGCCCACGGGCGCCTCCACGGCACACATCTTCAGCTCGCCAGAGCTCAAACGCGACACAAAAACTGCTACAATCCGAGGCTTTGCTGCAAACGACTCGCAAGGGCGTGCGTTGATCGACCTCCAGAAAGTTCTGAAGCTCGGTCATAACGATCTCCAACCCGTGGCGCAAGCGCTTTGTCCCGAAGTCGGGAACTGCATCGAGTGGCTTCAAAGCCACGGACTGCAAGGGCGCATGACCGGTTCGGGAACAGCGGTGTTTGCAGCACTGCCGCAGGCTACGCAGCTGACAGGCGCTTCCGGCGCCTGGACAGTTCGACAATGCGGCAACATGGATGCACATCCATTGCTCGACTGGTGCACCGATTAGAATCGGCGGCGCACAGCCCAGGCAGTGGTTGCGCAACCTGCGACAGTTTTTGGTTTGGTTGTATGACATCACGTTGAACAACCGACCTGCGTAGGGGAGTCGCCAAGTTGGTAAAGGCACTGGATTTTGATTCCAGCATGCGAGGGTTCGAGTCCTTCCTCCCCTGCCACCCGTTCAACCACCATCCGCACCGGAACGGCCATCACCGGATGGCCTTTTTTGATGGCGCCCTACAAGGGCCGTCGTTCAGACAGCTGGGAACACCATGCAAGTTCAACCCCCGGATTTCATGATCTTCACCGGCAACGCCAACCCGGTGCTGGCTTCCGAGATCGCTCAACATTTGGGTACGCAGCTCGGCGCCGCGAACGTCGGTCGCTTCTCCGACGGTGAGGTCACGGTTGAGATCACACAGAACGTGCGCGCACGCCACGTGTTCGTGATCCAGTCGACCTGCTCGCCGACCAACGAGAACCTGATGGAGCTCATCATCATGGTCGACGCGCTCAAGCGCGCTTCGGCCGTGAGCATCTCTGCCGTCATTCCTTATTTTGGCTACGCCAGACAGGACCGCCGTCCGCGTTCGGGTCGCGTGCCGATCTCGGCCAAGGTGGTGGCCAACATGCTCACGGCTGTCGGTGTGAACCGTGTGCTGACCATGGACCTGCACGCTGACCAGATCCAGGGCTTCTTCGACATTCCGGTGGACAACATCTACGCATCGCCGGTGCTGCTGGGCGATCTGCGCCAGAAGAACTACCCCGACCTGCTGGTCGTGTCGCCCGACGTGGGTGGCGTGGTGCGTGCCCGCGCGCTGGCCAAACAGCTCAACTGCGACATGGCCATCATCGACAAGCGCCGCCCCAAGGCGAACGTGTCGGAAGTGATGCATGTGATCGGCGACATTGACGGGCGCAACTGCGTGATCATGGACGACATGATCGACACCGCTGGCACGCTGGTGAAAGCTGCCGAGGTGCTCAAGGAGCGCGGCGCCAAGAACGTGTACGCCTATTGCACCCACCCCATCTTTTCGGGACCAGCCATCGAGCGCATTGCCAAGGGCAACGCACTCGATGAAGTCGTGGTGACCAACACCATCCCCCTGTCGCAGGCCGCTCAGGCCTGCTCCAAGATTCGCCAGCTTTCCGTGGCACCGCTGATGGCCGAAACCATCGCGCGCATTGCCTCCGGTGAGTCGGTCATGAGTTTGTTTGCCGACCAGGACAACCTCTTCTGAGGGCCTGAAGGCAGCAAAAAGTGGGCGGCTTCCATGGTGGAGGCGGCTCTTTTGAAACAGAGGCGTTCTGGTCGCGGAACCCCTCAACTGGAGAAAGTCATGCAATTCGTCGCTTTTGAGCGCGCCAAGCAGGGTACGGGTGCGAGCCGCCGTCTGCGCAACACCGGTCGCGCGCCCGGTATCGTTTTTGGTGGTGAAACGCCCGCCACCACGATCGAACTCGATCACAACGCCCTGTGGCACGCTCTCAAGAAGGAAGCGTTCCACTCGTCCATCCTCGACATGGACCTGGCTGGCAAGGTGCAGAAAGTGCTGCTGCGCGATGTGCAGTACCACCCCTACAAGCCGCAAGTGCTGCACGTGGACTTCCAGCGCGTGGACGACAAGACGCGTCTGCACAAGAAGGTGCCGCTGCACTTCATCAACGAAGAGAATTCGCCTGCGGTCAAGACCGACAAGTGCGTGATCAACCACGTGATGACCGAAATCGAAATCGAATGCCTGGCCACCCAGTTGCCTGAGCACATCACGGTCGACCTGGGCGAAGTCGTCAAGGGTGGCACCGTGCACACCGGCGACATCAAGCTGCCCAAGGGCATCAAGCTGGTGATGCATGGCCGCAAGAACCTGACCATTGCGACCGTGGTGGAGCCGGTGGAAGAAGTGGTGGCCGCTCCGGTGACAGCTCCTGCCGACGACAAGAAGGCCGCCAAGGGCAAGGGCAAGAAGTAAGCGTTCTGCGCATGCTCCGCCTGAAACGGCCCGCCTTGGCGGGCCGTTTTGTTTGGGGCCAGGGCTGACCTGTCGATAATCCCGCACATGATCAAACTCATTGCCGGCCTGGGCAACCCGGGTCCGGAGTACGAACAAACGCGCCACAACGCTGGTTTCTGGTGGGTGGATGAAGCGGCCCGCCTGCTCAAGGCACCGCTGCAGATGGAGCGCGGTCACTTTGGTTTGGTGGCCAGGGCCAGCGTGGCAGGGCACAGCGTCTGGCTGGTCGAGCCGCAAACCTTCATGAACCTATCGGGCAAGTCGGTCGCTTCCGTGGCGCGGTTCTTCAAGATCGCGCCCGAGGCGGTGCTGGTGGTTCACGACGAACTGGACCTGCCTGCCGGCGAGGTAAAGCTCAAGAAGGGCGGCGGGCACGCGGGGCACAACGGCCTGCGCGACATTCATGCCCAGCTGGGCAGCGCCGACTACTGGCGCCTGCGCGTGGGCATTGGCCACCCAGGCAACAAGAACGAAGTGGCCCATTGGGTCCTGAAGAAGCCGTCGCCCGACGACCGCATTGCGATAGCCCAAGCCATGGACCGATCGCTCAAGGCGTTGCCACAGTTGATCGCCGGCGAGATGGACAAGGCCACTGCGCTGATCCACACCAGCAAGCCACCCCGACCGAAGCCACCCCGGCCCGCGCCGCCGTCAAGCCCGCTTCAGACCGAAGCCGGCGGTGGAACCTCATCCGCTGCGGACAAGGGCTGACCGGCCTTTTGCAGGCGCTGGTACTTCTGCCACAGGGTCTCGCGCGACTCGATGTGGTCGGGATGCACCGGGATGCAGTTCACCGGGCACACCTGCACGCACTGCGGCTCGTCAAAATGCCCCACACATTCGGTGCATCGCGCAGGGTCGATTTCGTAGATCTCCTCGCCCATGTAGATCGCCTGGTTCGGGCACTCGGGCTCGCACACATCGCAGTTGATGCATTCGTCGGTGATCAGCAAAGCCATGGCAAACGCTCCTAGGCCTGCAAGGGCTTGGGGGCCAGGCGAGCCGCCACCGCGCCGCTCACCATCTGCGAGACATCACCGCCCAATTGGAAGATCTCGCGCACCAGCGTGCTGGAGATGCATTGCAACTCGGCCTGCGGCAGGAGAAAGACCGTCTCCACCGCCGGGTTCAGCTTGCGGTTCATGGCGGCCATCTGGGCTTCGTAATCGAAGTCGGTGAGGTTGCGGATGCCGCGCACCACGGCGGTGGCACCGTGTTGGCGGCAGAAATCCATGATGAGACCCTCGAAGGGCAGCACGCGCACGCGACCCGGCATGCGCGCGGCGGCTTCGGCGGCCATGTCCAGCCGTTCCTGCAGCGCAAAGCGTGTCTTCTTGTGGTGGGCGATCGCCACGGCGACGATGACTTCGTCGAAGAGCAGCGCGGCACGCCTGGCCACGTCTTCATGCCCCAGCGTGATGGGGTCGAAGGTACCGCTGTAGACCGCCACGCGGCCTGCGGCGCCGGATGTTGCAAGCGCTGAACTCATGCCGAAGATTATGCGCGAGGGGCTTCGCGGCCCCGCTCACTGCGCAGGCAATGGCCGCAACAGGTGAAAGGCCACCGCACCCGCCTTGCCCTGCCGATGAAGTTGCAGGCCCAGCTGAGCCAGCTCGTCGTCGCCCCAGACGCGCGGGGCTTCCAGATAAATGAGTCCGTCTTCGCGCACCGCATGGCGCGCGGCGCCCAGCGCGGCGGTGTAGAGCGCATCGTTCTGACCGTCACCAAAGGGTGGGTCCAGAAACACCACATCAAAGCCCTGACCTGCTCGCTGCCGCAGCGCGGCCACGCCATCACCACGCTCCACTCGCACGCCCGCGGCCTTCAGCTGCGTGGTAATGCGGCTCAGGTTGGCCAGCAGCGCACTGTCCTGCTCCACCAGCACCACCTCCACCGCACCGCGCGACGCGGACTCCAGGCCCAGCGCTCCGGTGCCGGCAAAAGCGTCGATACAGCGCCAGCCACTGAGGTCCTGGCCCAGCCAGTTGAACAGCGTCTCGCGCACGCGCGAGGGCGTGGGACGCAGCCCCGGCCGATCGGCCACCGGCAGGCGGGTTCTCTTCCAGAGGCCACCGATGATGCGCACCTCTTGGGGTGCCTTGGCGGTACGGGGTGGTTGGGGTTGGTTCATGGGTCTGTGCGAAGGCATGCGCCATTCATCAGGGGCGCGCGCCAACCACCACGGTCACCATGCGATCGGGTTGAAGCACACGGGCGTAGGCACGGCGGATGTCCTCCACCGTGATCTTTTCAACCTGCTGCGCCCAGGTGTCGAGGTAGTTGAGCGGCAGGTCATTCCAGGCGATGTTGGCCACGTTGTCGAGCAGCTTGCGGTTGCTGTCCAGCCGCAGCGCCTCACCGTTGATGAGGAAGTCCTTGGCGGCTTGCAGCTCGGCATCGGTCGGGCCCTGCGCGACGAACTGGCGCACCACCTCGCGCACGACGTCCACCGCCTGGGCCGCCTGATCGGGTCGGGTGGTCAGGCTGATCTGGAATGAGCCCGCCTGGCGACCGGTCACGAAGTAGCTGGACACGCCATACGTGAGGCCGCGCTTCTCGCGCACTTCCGTCATGAGGCGAGAAACAAAACCACCCCCGCCGAGCACGTAGTTGCCCACGAAAAGGGGCAGGAAGTCGGGGTCGGTGCGCGCCACACCGGGCTGCCCCACCAGCACCTGGGCCTGGGCGGCCGCAAATGGCAGGCGCTGATCCACCGCCGCCTGCAAGGGCTGTACCGGCGCAAGCTCGGGCAACGCAGTGCAGCCGTGGGGCTGCACCGCGGCCATGAGGCGGTCGACGATGCGGTTGGCCGCAGCGCGGTCGATTGCGCCGACCATGGACACCTGCGCACGGCAACTGGTGACATGGCGCTGGTAGAACGCGCGCATGTCGGCCACGGTGATGGCGTTGTAGCTCGCTGCGTCGGCCTGCAGGCCATACGGATGGGATCTGTACACGGCCTGGGAAAAAGTGCGGCCAGCCAGGGTGCCTGGGCGGTTTTCCGCCTCTTTGAGCGCCGCCAGTGCGCGCTCGCGGTCGCGCTGCCACACGCGCTGCGGCCAGGCGGGTGCGGCAAGCTGGCGCGCTGCCAGGGCCACGGCGCGGTCCAGCAGTTCGGGGTCGGTCAGGCTGCGCAGCGACACGCTGAAACGGTCCAGCGTGGCCTGCGCACCAAACTGGGCGCCGAGGTCGGCCCAGGCTTCGCTCAGGGCGTTTTCATCGAGCGCGGGCTGTCCAGCCTGCGCCGCAACGCCACCCGAGAGCAGGCCCGCCGTTGCGCCCGCCAGGCCCGCGAGGGCGGTGGGGTCGCGGCGACGACCGCCATCGAAATCGATCTGTACGTCGAGCATGGGGATCGACGGGCTGTTGATCAGGTGCACGCGGGCGCCACTGGTGTGCGTCCACTGCTCGATCGGGATGGCGGCGTTGGCAACACCCAGTGTGGCTAGCAGAAGCGAGGTCAGCCCGGCGCGCCAGGTGAGGCGCGGGAGGCGAGAGGCGAACGGGATCATGGTCATGCGGGCTCGCGTCACTGGCGCAAAGGCGTGGGGTTCGTGCCGGAAGGCTGCGTTGCAGGCGCTGCTGCGCGGCGAGAGGCGTCGGGCACGAGCACGCCCGTGGTGAGCTGTTCATCGCTGAAGTAGCGCTGCGCCACCGACTGGACCTGTTCGGCGGTGACGCCGCGCAATCGCGCAATGAGGCGCTCGCCCGTGTCCAGCGGCATGCCGTTGATCCAGTAGCTGCCGAGCTCACGCGCCTGACTGGCCACCGAGTCGAGCTTGTAGATTTCCCCGGCCGTCCACTGCGTCTTGACGCGCTGCAGCTCCGCCGCCTGCACGCCCTCGCGGGCGATGCGCGCCACTTCCGCCTTGAGGGCGGCCGACGCCATCTCTGGCGTCACGCCGCGCGCGGGCACGGCGCTGAGCGTGAAGAGCTGGGGACCACGCCCCATGAGGCCATAGGACGATCCCGCGCTGTCGGCGATGCGCTTGCCGCCCGTGCCCGCGCCCTGCACCAGCGCGCGGTCCAGCCGCGCGCCGTCGTAGCCATCGAGCACGGCCGACAGCACGGTGAGCGCCAGGGCATCGCGGTCGGTGTCGTTGTCGACGTCGGCGCCGCGCCATTGGGGCACCTTGTAGGCCAGCGCCACCAGCGCCTGATCGGCCACGGCGCGGTATTCGATGCGGCGTGGGCCAGCCTGCTCGGGCTCTTCGCGCGGCTTGCGCTGGGGCAACGCAGCGCCCGCAGGAATGGCACCGAAGTGCTTTTCCGCCAGGGCGCGGACCTGCGCCACATCGACGTCTCCGGCGATCACCAGGGCCGCATTGGCCGGCACGTACCAGCGGCGGTAGAACGCGCGGGCGTCGTCGGGCGTCATGGCCTCGATGTCGTTCATCCACCCGATCACGGGGCGGCGGTATGGGCTGGCCTGGTAGACGGTGGCGCTGAGCGCCTCGAACATGCGGGCACGCGGCGACTCTTCGATGCGCTGGCGCCGCTCTTCCTTGATCACCTCGACCTCGCGGCGGAACTCCTCGTCGGACCACTGGTTGCGCGCGAAGCGGTCGGCTTCCAGCTGCATCGCGGTCTCCAGCCGGCGCGCGGGCACCTGCTGGTGGTAGGCCGTCGCGTCGCGGCTGGTGAAGGCGTTGTCCACGCCCCCGATGGCCGCCACGCGGCGCGAAAACTCGCCGGGCGCCAGGTCCGGCGTGCCCTTGAACATCATGTGCTCGAGAACGTGCGCCACGCCGCTGGTGCCATCGACTTCGTCCATGGAGCCCACGCGCACCCACAGCATTTGCACCACGGTGGGCGCACGGCGGTCGGGACGCACGATCAGCGTCATGCCGTTGGCCAGCGTGAAGCGCTGCGCCTGGGTGCCCTGGGCACTGGCGGCGGGCGTTGAAGGCTGGGGTGCGGTGGGCTGAGCTTGCGCGGGCGAACCCAGCATCGCCAGGGCCATCAGGAGCGCGGTCAGGCGCGTGTCAAACAGCGGCATGGGGCGTTTCATAGAATGCAATGGATTCTAGAGATGGAAAAATGTTCTCGTTCTTTCGCAAAAAACCCCCTCCCCCAACCGCCCCGGCAAGCCCGGCAGCATCGGCACCAGCGCCCGCAGTGACGGCACCGCCGCCGGTGCCAGCGCCTTCGGCCCCCCCGCCGCGTCAGGGCTGGCTGGACAAGCTCAAGGCCGGTCTGCGCAAGACCGGCTCGGGCATTGCCACGGTATTCACCGGCACGCAGATCGACGATGCGCTGTACGACGAGCTGGAGTCGGCGCTGCTGATGGCCGATACCGGCGTGAAAGCCACCACGCACCTGCTCAACGATCTCAAACGGCGCGTCAAGGAGAGCAAGACGACCGACCCGGCGGCCGTCAAGGGCCTGCTGGCCGACGCCATCGCCGACCTGCTCGCGCCCTTGCAAAAGCCGCTGGTGATCGGCGAGCACAAACCCACCGTGATCATGGTGGCGGGCGTCAATGGCGCAGGCAAGACCACCTCCATCGGCAAACTCACCCGCCACCTGGCCGATGGCGGCGCGACCGTGCTGCTGGCGGCGGCCGACACCTTTCGCGCCGCCGCGCGAGAGCAGCTCGCCGTCTGGGCCGATCGCAACACGGTGGAGATCATCACGCAGCAGGGCGGCGACCCGGCCGCCGTCAGCTTTGACGCGGTCACCGCCGGCAAGGCGCGCGGCCGCGACGTGGTGCTGGTGGACACCGCTGGGCGGTTGCCCACCCAGCTGCACCTGATGGAAGAGCTGCGCAAGATCAAGCGCGTGGTGCAAAAGGCCGAGCCCAGCGCGCCGCACGAAGTGCTGCTGGTGATCGACGGCAACACAGGCCAGAACGCGTTGATGCAGGTGAAAGCCTTTGACGACGCGCTGCAGCTCACCGGCCTGGTCATCACGAAGCTCGACGGCACCGCCAAGGGCGGCGTGCTGTGTGCCATCGCCCGGGAGAAGCCGGTGCCGGTGTACTTCATCGGCGTCGGCGAAAAACTGGAAGACCTGGAGACCTTCGACGCCCGCGAATTCGCCCAGGCGTTGCTGGCCTGACGGCGGCCTACTCGTCGGTGTAGTGGCGCCACTGCCCCATGGCGTTGCGCATGGTCAGCAACTGACGCTCAAAGCGCGGGCAGGCCTGGCACATGGCCAGGTGCACCCGCAAGGCCAGCCGCTCCACCCACGGCAGCGCGCGGTCTTCCCGCGCGATCAGCAGGGCGCTGGCTTCCTTGCAGGTGCGGCGAAGGGGATAAACGGGTTTCATGGCGTGGACGGGCGGGCAAACCAGTTGAGCTCCAGGCACTCGCGCAAGCGCAGACGGGCCCGGTGGAGCTGGACGTAGAGATTGGTCGGCGTGAGCGACAGTTCCTTACAGATGTCTTCGCTGGAGAGCTCCAGCCACTCGCGCATCAGGAACAGGCGTCCTTGCACGGCGGGCAGCTTGTCGGTGCATGCCTCCAGCACCGCGAAAAACTGGCGGCTGTTCATGTCCTGCTCGGGGTTGCCCCATTCGGCGGGCTTCTCGGCAAAGTGACCGTCGGCCTTGAAGGCCATGTCCTCCAGCGGGTCGGCCTGGTCGTCGTCCGTGCCGCCGGACACACACACCTCACGGCTGTGGTGGCGCAAGGCGTCGATGATCTTGTGTTTGAGGATGCCCACCAGCCAGGTCTTGAGCTGCGAGCGCTGCTCAAACGCCTGGGGTTTGCTGAGCGCGGCCAGCAGGGTTTCCGACACCGCGTCTTCGGCCCAGGCCTCGTTGCGCAGCTGCAGGCGCGCAAATTTGAGCAAATACACACGCAAATCGGCCACCTGGTGTTCAAACGTGGCGTTGGGGGGTGTGGACATGGGGGCTGAGTGTAATGAAGCGGCGCCTGGCACGACAAAAGGCACCACAGGAGGTGCTCATGTTCCCGTCTCCCGCTTTGACCCAACGCCGCTCGCTGTTGCGGCTCGCCCTCGGCATGGGCCTGATCCGTCAGGTTTCGCCCGCGCTGGCCCAAACCGCAACGCCCACGCCTGCCGCCGCGCCTGCGCAACTGCGCGGCCCCACGCTGGATGGACAGGCTTTTGACCTTGCCCGACTGCGCGGCAAGGTCGTGATGGTGTTGTTCTGGTCCACCGACTGCGCAGTCTGCCGAGACAAGATGCCCGAACTCCGCGCCAACGTCAAAGGCTGGCAGGGCCAGCCCTTCGAGCTGGTGAGTGTGAGCACCGACACATCGCGCTCAGCCATCGAGGCGCATCAGCGTCTCGTTCAGCTCACCATCCCTGCCTCCCAGCGGTTCACCACCCTGTGGGCGGGCGAACGCGGTCATGAACACAGCTTCGGGCCAACAGGCCAGCTGCCTGCATTGTTCCTGCTTGATAAAAGCGGCCGCGTGGTGGAAAGTCACCATGGGCGCGTGCCCGCACAAGCGTGGGATCGCGTGGCCGATCTGCTGTGAAGATTTTTTGCGGTCGTCGTAAGAAACACGATCGCGGCCTGACCAACGCTCAACCTGCCGGACTTTTCCCCGCCAAGGGCAAGAAGCGACGGGTTGATGTTTCTCATCTCTTTTTTCACCCACCAGGAGTTTTCCATGAACCAACGCCACCTGATCGCCGCCGCCGCCACTTCCCTGATGTCGCTGGCCCTGCTCTCCACCCCCGCCCTGGCGCAGAACTCGGGCAAGGAAAAATGCTTCGGCATCGCCAAAGCAGGCCAGAACGATTGCGCCAACCTGTCCGGCTCACACTCGTGCGCAGGGCAAGCCAAGGTCGACAACGACAAAGGCGAGTGGAAGTACGTGTCCGCCGGCACCTGCAAGCAAATGAAGGGCATGACTGCGGACGAAGCCAAGATGGGCATGAAGAAGTCCTGATCGGGTCGAGCTTTCAACGGCTTCGCCATGACCGCCACCGAACAGCCCGCCCCACAGGCACCCAAGGCCTGCGCCACGGGCATCGGCTGGCGGCACCCCCATGACGCCGAGCTGCTCGAGCAGCAGCCGGCACTGGACTTTCTGGAAGTCCATTCCGAAAACTTCTTCGCCCCCGGCGGTGCCGCCCGTGCGGTGCTGCGCCAGGGCCGCGAACGCTACCCCATCAGCCTGCACGGCGTGGGGCTTTCGCTCGGCTCGGCACAGGGCATCGACCCCTGGCACCTGGAGCACCTCGCCGCGCTGGTGCACGACATCGAACCCGTGCGCGTGAGCGACCACGCCAGCTTTGCGCGCGGCGTGCTGCCCGGCGGCGCGGCATTGCATGCGTCGGACCTGCTGCCCTCGCCCTTCACCCGCGAGGCGCTCGACACCATGTGCGCCAACGTGCAGCGCGTACAAGACCGCCTGCGCCGTCCCATCGCCGTGGAAAACCTCTCGGCCTACCTGCGCTGGCGCGTGGCCGACATGGACGAGCCCACCTTCCTCAACGCGCTCGCCCAGCGCACCGGCTGCCAGCTGCTGGTGGACGTGAACAACATCTTCGTGAACGCGCTCAACGACGCGCACGCAAACCCCATGGCAAGTGGCCGCCAGTGGCTCGACGCCATCGCGCCGGGCACGGTGGCCGAGCTGCATCTGGCCGGCCACGTGGACTGCGGCGACATCGTCATCGACGACCACGGCAGCCGCGTGTGCGCCGATGTCTGGTCGCTCTACCGACACGCCTTGCAGCGCTTTGGCGCTGTGCCCTCGCTGATCGAATGGGACACGGACCTGCCCGCGCTCCCTGTGCTGCTGGACGAAGCCGCCACCGCGCGGCAACACGCGAGCGCAGCGCTCGCGCGTGAGGCGGTGCCCGCATGACCGCGCTCGCCCACCAACAGCAAGCCCTGCTGGAAGCGCTCTTCACGCAGCCGGGCGTGTGCCCCGCTCTCGATGCCTGGCTCCAACCCCACACCGGACGCGGCCTGATGGCCTACCGCGCCAACGGCCACGCGCTGGCCGAGCGTTCGCTGCGCACCACCTATCCAGTGATGGCCCAACTGCTGGGCGACGAGAACTTGGCGCCGCTGGCGCGCGAACTCTGGCACCAGCACCCACCCACGCGCGGCGATCTGGCGCACTGGGGCGACGCGCTGCCCGGCTTTCTGCAGCGGCACCCGCAGCTCACCGACCTGCCCTACCTGGCCGATGTGGCCCATATCGAATGGGCCCTGCACCGCGCCGCCGGCGCACCCGATGCCGACCTGGACACCGCCAGCTTTGCGCGCCTGAGCAGCGAAGACCCGCAGCACCTGGCCCTGCGCCTGGCGCCCGGCACGGCGGTGTTCACCAGCCCATGGCCTGTGGCGAGTCTGGTGGGCGCGCACCGCCCGACCGATGCAGACCTGCACGGCGACACCCCGCCCAGCCTGCAACAAGCGGCCGAACGCCTGCGCGACGGCGTGGGCGAATCTGCCGTGGTCTGGCGCCAGGGCCTGCGCCCCTGCATGCGTGCCTGCACGCGCGCCGAGGCCACGCTGTTGCAGGCGACGCTGGGCGGCGCATCGCTGCCCGAAGCCTTGGACGCCATCGCCTCGCAAGACCACGAACTCGACCTCGCCACCTGGCTCGCCCAAGCCGTGCAACAAGGCCTGTTGCTCGGCGTGATCGACGCACACCCCGCCGCCTCGCACACCCCATCACCCCACAAGGAAACCCCATGAACTCGAGCCCTTCCCTCCTGCAGCGCGGCCTGGCCCTCTGGCAGCGGGTCACCCATGCCCTCGACCTCGCGCAACCCGCTGCCGCACTGGCCGCGCGCGTGTACCTCGCGCAAGCCTTCTTTCTGGCCGGCCTGACCAAGGTGCGCGACTGGGACACCACGATCCTGCTGTTTACCGAGGAATACCACGTGCCCCTGCTCCCGCCCGAGGTTGCCGCCATCGCGGGCACCACCGGCGAGCTGGTGCTGCCCGTGCTGCTCTTGCTGGGCCTGGCCGGCCGGTTTGCGGCGCTGGGTCTGTCGGTGGTGAACGTGGTGGCGGTGATCAGCCTGGCCGAGATCGCCCCCGCCGCGCTGCAGCAGCACATCACCTGGGGCGTGCTGCTGGCCGCGCTGGCGATCCACGGCCTGGGCAAATGGTCGCTGGACTGTGCATGGCTCCATCCCCGGCTTGACCGCGCGCGTGCACGCGGCATGGCCTTGAACTAAGCTCCCGACTCCAACGCACGCCGGAGAACGCCCTTGCCCCCACACCTGCCCCACCTCACCCGACGCCACCTGCTGCTCGCCGCGGGCGGCACCGCACTGCCATCGGTGTGGGCCCAGGCCAGCGCGCCCTGGGCCGAGGTCGAGAAAGCGGCCCGCGGCCAGACCGTCTACTGGAACGCGTGGGCCGGCAGCGAGCAGACCAACGCCTACCTGCAGTGGGTGGCGCAGCAGGTGAAAGGCGCGCACGGAATCACCTTGCAGCACGTCAAGATCACCGACACCGCCGACGTGGTCAAGCGCGTGCGCGCCGAAAAAGCCGCCGGCCGCGCCGCCGGTGAAGGCACGGTGGACCTGGTGTGGATCAACGGCGAGAACTTCGCCGCCATGAAACGCGAGGGCTTGCTGTTTGGCCCGTGGGCCGAGGCACAGCCCAACTTCCGCTGGGTCGACACCGCCGGCAAGCCCACCACGCTCAACGACTTTTCCGTGCCGACCGAAGGCATGGAATCGCCCTGGGGCATGGCGCAGTTCACCCTGTTTGCCGACAGCAAGCGCCTGCCCCAGCCACCGCAGAGCATGCAGGCGCTGCTGGCCCTGGCGCGCAGCCAGCCCGGGCGCATCACGCACCCGCGCCTGCCCGACTTTCACGGCACCACCTTCATCAAGCAGGCCTTGGTCGAATTCGCCCCGGACCGCCAGGCCCTCGCCAAGCCCGTCACCGACGCCACCTTTGCAGCGCAGACCGCCCCGCTCTGGCCCTTCCTGGACGCCCTGCGCCCGCACCTGTGGCGCGGCGGCAAGCAGTTCCCGCTGAACGCGGCTGCCGTGCGCCAGATGATGGCCGACGGCGAGCTGCTGCTGGCCATCACCTTCAACCCGAACGAAGCCGCCAACGAGATCGCCGCCAAACGCCTGCCCGCCACGGTGGTGAGCTGGCAGTTTGAGAAGGGCACGATCGGCAACACGCACTTCGTGGCGATTCCATACAACGCACGCGCCCGGGCCGGTGCGCAGGTCGTGGCCAACTTCCTGCTCTCGCCCGCCGCACAGGCGCGCAAGGCCGACATTGCCCACTGGGGCGACCCCACCGTGCTGGACGTGGCGCGCCTGCCCGCACCCGAGCGCGCCCTCTTTGGCACCGGGCAACTGCCGGGGTTGGTGAAGAGCCCGGCACCCACGCTGCCCGAGCCGCACGCGTCGTGGGTCGACCCTCTGGAGAAAGCCTGGGCCCAGCGCTACGGCGCCTGACACCGTGTCGGCCCATCGTCTTCGAGCGTCCGCCGCCACGGCGCTGCTGGCGCTGGTGGCCGTGCCCATGGTGTGGACCGCGCTGGCGGCGCTCCACAGCGGCAGCCAGCCCGAGGCGTGGCGCGCGTTGGTCCAGACCCCTGCGCTGTGGCAGGCCCTGGCCCTCACGCTCTGGACGGGCCTGATCGCCACCCTGCTGGCCTGGTGGGGCGCCGCCGCGCTGCTGGCGCAGGGGTTTGTGCGCCAGGGTCTGGCGCGCCTGCTGCGCGGCTTGCCGGTGATGCTGGCCACGCCCCACGCGGCGCTGGCCATCGGCCTGTTGTTTCTGCTCTCGCCCAGCGGCTGGCTGCTGCGCGTGTTTTCGCCCTGGCTCACCGGCTTTGACCAACCCCCGCCGTGGCCCACCACGCAAGACCCGTGGGGCCTGGGACTGATCCTGGCGCTGGTGGCCAAGGAAATTCCCTTTCTGCTGTGGACCGCCGCCACCCAGCTGCAGCGCGACGACGTGCGCCAGCGCTGGCGCGCCGAGCATGCACTGGCGCAGACGCTGGGCTACTCGCCGCAGCGCGCATTCTGGCTGGTGCTCTGGCCGCAGCTGGCGGTGCGCCTGCGCTGGCCACTGCTCGCGGTGCTGGCTTATGGCCTTACGGTGGTGGACATGGCCCTGGTCATCGGCCCCGCCGCACCCCCCACCCTGGCCGTGCAGGCGTGGCAATGGCTGCAGGACGTGGACCCCGCCACCTATGCGCAAGGGGCCGCCGCCGGTGTGTGGCTGGCGCTGCTGGTGCTGGTGTGCAGCGCGGCATGGCTGGGCGCGCAACGCGTGTGGCGCCATGCGCTTGCACAAGGGCGCGGGCAGCGCGGGCGTGCCGCCACCGGCGCTGGCTTGCCCCTGCATGCAGACCTGTGGTTGCTCACGGGCTTTTACGCCGCCGTGCTGCTCGCGCTGGCGGTGGGCAGCGTAAGTGGCGTGTGGGCCTTCCCCGAGGTATGGCCACAGTCCTGGACGCTGGCGGCCTGGGCGCAGGTGGCACACAGCAGCCAGACCGCCTGGACCACCCTGTGGCTGGCCGGCGGCAGCAGCGCCATTGCGCTGGTGTGGAGCGTGGCGTGGCTGGAGGTGGCGCCGCGCCGCTGGGACCGGGCCGTACGCCCCGTGCTCTACCTGCCGCTGGTGCTGCCCGCCGTGCTGTGGGTGGTGGGCTTGTACCGCGTGGGCCTGCAGCTGCAGCTCGAAGGACAGGCCAGCGGCCTGCTGCTGGCGCACACGCTCATGGTGCTGCCGTATGTGCTGCTGGCGCTCAGCCCGGCGTACCTCGGTTTTGATGCGCGCTACGCACAGCTCAACGCGAGCCTGGGTCATGGCCCCGTGCGCTTTCTGTGGCGCGTGAAATGGCCGCTGCTGCGCCGCTCGCTGGCCTCGGCGGCGGCTGTGGGCTTTGCGGTGAGCGTGGCGCAGTACCTGCCCACGCTCTACCTCGGCGCCGGCCGTTTTTCCAGCGTCACCACCGAAGCGGTCACGCTCGCCTCGGGCGGGCAGCGCTCGCTCACCAGCGCGTACGCCGGCCTGCAGATCGCCCTGCCGGTGCTGGTCTTTGCGCTGGCGGCCTGGCTGGGTCGCCCGCGCCGATTCACATGGGCGCCTGCATGACCTTGTCCGTGCACATCCAGCGCCTGGCCACGCGCCAGCACACCCTGGTGCAGCACCTGCGCCTGAGCGTGGAGAGCGGCCAGATCCTCACGCTCATGGGGCCCAGCGGCTGCGGCAAGAGCACGGTGCTGGCCGCCATCGCTGGCACGCTCGACCGCGAAGCCCTGCATTTCGAAGGCACCGTGGCGCTGGACGGCCATGACCTCACCCACCTGCCCACCGCACAGCGCGGCATCGGCCTGCTGTTTCAGGACGACCTGCTGTTTGCACACATGACGGTGGCCGAAAACCTGCGGTTCGCCGTGCCCGCCGGCCCTGCGCGCGAGCGCGACGCCGCCGTGGAACGCGCGCTGCAGGAAGCCGGCCTGGCGGGTTTCGGCCCGCGCGACCCGGCCACCCTCTCGGGTGGCCAGCGTGCGCGCGTGGCCCTGATGCGCGCGCTGCTCGCCCAGCCGCGCGCCTTGCTGCTCGACGAGCCGTTCTCGCGCCTGGACGCCGCGCTGCGCGAGCAGTTCCGTGCGTTCGTGTTCGGGCACCTGCGCGCGCGGCAGATCCCGGCCGTGCTGGTGACGCACGACGCCGCCGACATCGCCGACCCGGCGCAGGTGATGGCCCTCGGCCATGCTTGACCGCACCCTGCACACCGCACTCAAGCCACTGCTCTCGCGCGTGGCCAGCGCGCTGGTGCGCCTGGGCCTGAACGCCAACGCCCTGAGCTTCATCGGCTTTGGCCTCGGGCTGGCCGCCGCCACCGCGATTGCGCTGGGTCGCCCGCTGGTCGGCCTGGCGCTGCTGCTGCTCTCGCGCCTCATGGACGGGCTGGACGGTGCGGTCGCGCGCGCCACACAGCCCACCGACCGCGGCAGCTTCCTCGACATCACGCTCGACTTTCTGTTCTACGCGTCCATTCCCCTGGCCTTTGCCCTGGCAGACCCCAGCCGCAACGCCCTGCCCGCCGCGGTGCTGCTCGCCAGCTTCATCGGCACGGGCAGCAGCTTCCTGGCCTTCGCCATCGTCGCGGCCCAGCGGGGCCTGCAGTCCCACGACTTCCCCGACAAGGGCTTCTACTTTCTGGGTGGGTTGACCGAAGCCACCGAGACACTGGCCGCCTTCGTCGCCATGTGCCTGTGGCCGGCGTGGTTCCCGCAGATCGCCTATGGCTTTGCGGCGCTGTGCGCCATCACCACTGCGCTGCGCATCGTCTGGGGTTACCAGCGCTTTCGCTGACGCCGTGACGCGGGTGGGCACTGCCTATACTTTGCCCACCTCGCACCACCCCCGCAACACCCATGAATCCCGCCACCGCCTGGCTTGAAGCCGCTTTCCTGGGGCTCATCCAGGGCCTCACCGAATTCCTCCCCGTTTCCTCCAGCGCCCACCTGCGCATCATTGGCCCGCTGCTGCCGTCCGGCGGTGACCCGGGCGCCGCCTTCACGGCGATCACGCAGATCGGCACCGAACTGGCGGTGCTGCTGTACTTCCGGCACGACATCGCGCGCATCTTCCTGGCGTGGTGGGCGTCGCTCACACAGCCGGCGCGCCGCCAGGACCCGGACGCCCGCATGGGCTGGCTGATCATCATCGGCTCCGTGCCCATCGTCGTGCTGGGCCTGCTGTTCAAGAACGCCATTGAAGGTTCGCTGCGCAACCTCTACATCACCGCCACCATGCTGATCGTCTTCGCGGTCATCCTGGGACTGGCCGACCGGCTGGGCCGGCGCGAACGCACGCTGGACCAGCTCACCTGGCGCCATGGCGTGCTGTTTGGCCTGGCACAGGCCATGGCGCTGATTCCCGGCGTGTCGCGCTCGGGTGGCACCATCACCGCCGGCCTGCTCATGGGCTACACGCGCGAGGCCGCGGCGCGCTACTCGTTCCTGCTGGCCATCCCCGCGGTGATGGGCTCGGGCTTCTACCAGCTGCTGCGCAGCTGGCAACACGGCAGCCCCGTGGCCGCCGGCCCCACCGCGCTGGCCACGTTGATCGCCTTTGGCGTGGGCTACGGCGTGATCGTGCTGTTCCTGAAGCTGGTGTCCACGCGCGGCTACATGGCGTTCGTCTACTACCGCATCGCTCTGGGCCTGCTGGTCTTCGTGCTGCTGGGCGCGGGCGTGCTGAGCGCGCATTGAAATCCCCGGCCACGCACAGCGGCTTCTGGGCGCAGCGCTGGCACGGCCAGACGCCCTGGCGCTGGCTGTTCTGGCGCGACATGCTCGGGGTGGGCAGCGCCATCAACCTCTTCACCGGCTTTGTCGCGCTCTGGCTGCTGTCGCAAGACCATCCTGTGGCCTGGGCCGTGGCGGTGCATTTCGCACCGTTGCCGTACAACGCTTTTCTGGTTCGCTCGCTCTGGCGCAACGCCGCCAGACCCGCCTGGACGCTGCCCTGCGCAGCGGCCTGGCTGGTGGCCATGTTGGTGGTCTGAGATCACTATCTCAATGATCTGAGCGCCTGCCACCGCCGCCAGTCGGCCGGCTCGTCCACGTCCCACAAGGCAGGCAGCACCTGCCACGACGCACCCACCGCGTGCAGCCGCGCCTCGGTCTGGGCCAGCACGCGCCGCGTGCTCCATTCCACACCCTCGAACACCTCGGGCAGGGGCCGTCGCAGGCCGATCAGCACGTAGCCGCCGTCTTCGGCCGGAATCAGCACGGCGTCGTGTGACTGCAGCGCATCGGCCGCCTGTTGCAGGTGCGCCGGGGTGAGCACCGGGCAATCGGTGCCCACGATCAGGAGCGCGCGCTGGGGCGTGTGGGCGAAGTGGGTGGCCATGACGGTGGCCATGCGGTGGCCAAGATCGCCCTGGGGCTGGCTCACCAGCGCCACGCCATGGCGCTGCTGCAGCGCGCGAAAGAAGCGGTGGCCCGCATCGGGTGCGCACCACAGCGTGAGCGCGCCCGTGCTGGCGGCGCGCGCGGTGGCCAGCGTCTGCAGAGCAAACCCGCGTTGTGCGCGGGCGGCACCGGCCGCGCCGAGCGCCGGCATGAGCCGTGTCTTGGCCAGGCCGGGCACGGGCGCCTTGGCCAGCACCGCCACCGCCGCGCTCGCGCGCGGGGCGTAGCCGTAGCGGCGTGCCAGCTGTTCGGCGTCGGCCCCCAGCGCCCAGGCCGCGCGCAGCCGCCACATGAGCAGCACGGTGCGCCAGAAGCCGTGCTGGTCCCAGCGCCGCCCGGCGGTGAGCACGCGCTCGCGCAGGCAGGCGGGTGGGCCCACGCGCAGCAGGCGCTGGCTCAGGTCGATGTCCTCCATCAGGGGCAGCGGCGCACATCCGCCGAGCGCTTCGAACACGCGACGCCGCACAAAGATCGCCTGGTCGCCGGTGGCGATGCCGCTACAGCGCGAGCGCAGGTTCATGAGGCCAGCCACCAGCGGCAACAGCGGGTGGCGGCCCTCGATGCGCACGTCAAAACGCCCCCAGTCGTGGCCCGCCGCCAAGGCTTCGTGAATGCGGCGATCGGCCTCGGGCGGCAGCTGCGTGTCGGCGTGCAGGAAGAGCAGCACCTCGCCGCGGGCGGCGCAGGCGCCGGCATTGAGCTGCGAGGCACGGCCTCGAGGGGCCTGCAGCACGCGGTCGGCATGCGCCTGCGCCACGGCGGGCGTGCCGTCGGTGCTGCCACCGTCCACCACGATCAGCTCGGCACCGCGTGCGCGCCAGGGCGCGAGCGCCTGCAGCCGGGCGGCCAGCGTGGCGGCCTCGTTGAGCGCGGGCATCACGATGGAAAGAGCCGTCATGCGGACCATTCCCTTTCGAGTTCAGCGAATTCGTCGATCACCCGGCTTACCACGGCCGCGCTGAGGTAGTGGTCCACGCGCTCGCGCACATGCGCCACCAGCGCCGCGTCGCTGTGTTCGCCGGACCAGTCTTCGCCGTCTGCCGTGGCGCTGGCGCGCGCTCCCGACGTCACGCGCCATTTGGCGCACCACGTGACCGACCACAACCACATGGCGCGGCGCAGCGGCAGGTGCCAGGCCTGCGCAGCAGCGGCCACCGGGCCCACCGCCTGCGCCCAGTCGCGGTAGAACGCGACCACCTGCCCGGGCGTGAGCACGGCGTGGCTGTCCACATCCCAGGTGGTGGAGGTGTAGAGCGTGGCGTGGGCGAGATCGAGGCCCGGGTAGCCGTAGCGGCATTTCTCCAGGTCCACCAGCACCGCGCGGCCATCGGGCTGCACGATGAAGTTGCCGGGGTGGGCGTCGAAGGCGATCAGGTGGACGGTTGGCCGCCCGTGGCTGGCCACCCGCTTCTGCAGCCGCTGCCCTTCGGCATCGATGCGGCGCGCCACCGCCGGCGCCAGCCCGGCCGCAGCCAGGTGGCCGGCCTGGATGGCGATCTCTTCGCAGAGCGCGCGCAGCGGATCGGGTGGGTCCAGCAAGGGTGCGCGCTGCGCGGACTCGGGCACGGGCAAGGCGTGCAGCGCGGCCAGCGCACGGGCCACGGCGCCCAGGTCGGCCGGCAGGCGGGCCGTGCGGCCTTCGATGGCCTGCACCAGCAGCGCACCGCGCGGCAGCGGCGCAGAAGGTGGCAAAACACCATGGCAGACCGGGGCATGCCCGCCAGCGGCCGCGCGCTCGAAGCACGCGCGCTGGTAGGCCAGGTTGTCGGCGGCGGCCCAGCCCATCTGGCTCTGCTTGGGGATGCGCGCGAGCACGCCGCTGCCCACCAGGCGCAAATGGTCGTGCGCCAGGCCTTTGTCGGGCAGGCGCTCCAGCGCGGCCAGGGCGTGCGGATGGCCAGCGGCCTGCAGCGCCTGGCGCAGGCGGGGAATCACATCGTCGTGGGGGCTCAAGCGCAGGGTCCTGGGTGGTGCGGTCGCGGTGGAAAAAGGAAGGGTGTAAGAATGCCCGAGATCGGTCGACCGACCCGCATGCCCTCCACTGGAACTGTCGTGAACCTTCGCAAAATCTTGCTGCTCGTGGCAGTGCTGTTGGGCATCGCGGCCTTCTTCGCTTTCGATCTGGGTCGCTTCCTCAGTCTGTCGTACCTGCAGCAAAGCCAGGCCACGCTGGCCGAGCTGACCGCGCGCTCACCGCTGCAGGTGGCGCTGGCGTATTTTGCGATCTATGTGGCGGCCACCGCGCTGTCGTTGCCAGGCGCCACGCTCATCACCCTGGCGGGCGGCGCGCTCTTCGGCCTCTTCTGGGGCACGGTGCTGGTGTCGTTTGCCTCGAGCGTGGGCGCCACGCTGGCCTTTCTGGTGGCGCGCTACCTGTTGCGCGACAGCATTCAGGCGCGCTTTGGCCCGCGCCTGGCCGATGTGAACCGGGGCATCGAGAAAGACGGGGCGTTTTACCTGTTCACGCTGCGGCTCATTCCGGTGGTGCCGTTCTTCGTGATCAACCTCGTGATGGGCCTGACCACCATGAAGGCCCGCACCTTTTACGCGGTGAGCCAGCTCGGCATGCTGGCGGGCACGGTGGTGTACGTGAACGCCGGCACGCAGCTCGGTCGGCTGGACTCGCTGCAGGGCATCCTGAGCCCTGCGCTGCTGGGCTCTTTTGTGTTGCTCGGGCTCTTCCCCCTGCTGGCGCGCTGGGTGATCCAGTTCGTGCAGCGCCGGCAGGTGTATGCGCGCTGGCGCAGCGCCAAGCCCCGCTCGTTTGACCGCAACCTCATCGTGATCGGCGCGGGCGCGGGCGGCCTGGTGTCGGCCTACATCGCGGCGGTGGTGAAGGCCAAGGTGACGCTGGTCGAAGCGCACAAGATGGGCGGTGACTGCCTGAACTACGGCTGCGTGCCCAGCAAGGCGCTGATCCGCAGCGCCAAGCTCGCGCACCAGATGCGCCACGCCGGGCAGTTCGGCCTGAGCGCCACCGAACCCGCGTTCAGCTTCAGGGCCGTGATGCAGCGCATCGAGGCGGTGATTCGCGCCATCGAACCGCACGACAGCGTGGAGCGCTACACCGGTCTGGGCGTGGAGGTGCTGCAAGGCCACGCCCGGCTCACCAACCCCTGGACGGTGGAGATCGCGCTCAACGATGGGGGCACCCAGGTGCTCACCGCGCGCAGCATCGTCATTGCCGCGGGCGCTCGCCCGCTGGTGCCCCCGCTGCCCGGCCTGGAAGACAGCGGCTACGTGACCAGCGACACCCTGTGGGAGCGCTTCGGCCAGCTCGATGAAGTGCCCCGCCGCCTGCTGGTGCTCGGTGGCGGGCCGATTGGCTGCGAACTCGCGCAGGCCTTTGCCCGGCTGGGCTCGCAGGTGACACAGGTGGAGATGGCGCCACGCCTGATGCTGCGCGAAGACGAAGACGTGAGCGCGGCGGTGCGCCAGGCCCTGCAGGCCGACGGCGTGGAGGTGCGCACCGACCACCAGGCCCTGCGCTGCGAGCGCGACGGCAACGACAAGGTGCTCGTGGTGAGCCACCACGGCGTCGAACAGCGCATCGTGTTTGACGAGCTCATCTGCGCGCTGGGCCGCAGCGCGCGCCTGAGCGGCTACGGCCTCGAAGAACTCGGCATTCCCACGCACAAGACCGTGGACACCAACGAATACCTGCAGACGATCTATCCCAACATCTACGCCGCGGGCGATGTGGCAGGCCCCTACCAGTTCACCCACGTCGCGGCGCACCAGGCCTGGTACGCCACGGTCAACGCCCTGTTTGGCGAGTTCCGCCGCTTCAAGGTCGACCACCGCGTGATTCCCTGGGCCACCTTTGTCGACCCCGAAGTGGCGCGCGTGGGCCTGAGCGAACAGGACGCCAAAGCGCAGGGCGTGGCTTTCGAGGTGACGCGCTACGGCATTGACGACCTCGACCGCGCCATTGCCGACGGCGAAGCGCGGGGCTTCGTGAAAGTGCTCACGCCACCGGGGAAAGACACCATCCTCGGCGTGACCATCGTCGGCACCCACGCGGCCGACCTGCTCGCCGAGTACGTGCTCGCCATGAAGCACGGCCTGGGCCTGAACAAGATCCTGGGCACCCTGCACACCTACCCCACGCTGGCCGAAGCCAACAAGTACGCGGCCGGCGAATGGAAACGCGCGCACGCACCCCAGCGGCTGCTGGCCTGGGTGCGTCGCTACCACGACTGGAAGCGCCAATGAAAGCGCCCCGCTCACTCGCACTGGTGCTGGCGCTGAGCGCTGCGGCCGCCCTGCAGGCGCAAACCCCGCCTGCGCTGGCGCCCTTGCTGCAAGCCGACGGCACGCTCAACCCGGCGTGGCGCTTCGTGGGCTTTCCCAAGCAGCAGGCCCGCATTGCACCCACCCGCTTCGACGCCGGCGTCATCGATGACACGCGCGCCGTGCAGGTGCGCACCGAGGCCAGCTACGGCACGCTCGTGCAGGACTGGCGCGGCCCCGCGCCGGCGCGGCTGCAATGGCGCTGGCGGCTGGACCAGCCGCTCTCTGGCGGCAGCGCCCCGGCCGACATCCTGACCAAGGCGGGCGACGACGCCGCGCTCAAGGTCTGCGTGATGTTCGACCACGCGCTGGACCGCGTGCCCTTTGTGGAGCGCTCGGTGCTGCGCATCGCGCGCAGCGTGAGCGGTGAGGCGCTGCCGGCGGCCACGCTGTGCTACGTGTGGGACAGCACCCACCCCGCCTTCACCCAGGGCGCCAACCCCTACACCAAGCGGGTGCGCTACATCAGCCTGCAGGGGCGCAGCGCGCCATTGGGCCGCTGGGTGAGCGAGTCGCGCGACGTGGCACAGGACATGATCGATCTCTTTGCCGATGAACTGCCCCAGGGCAGCGCCACGCCACGAGCCCTTGCACCGGCGGTCACACGCGTGCTGCTGGGCGCCGACAGCGACAACACCGCCAGCGCCAGCCAGGGCTGGGTGACAGACCTGCGCTGGGCGACAGGCGCCGCAGCGCCCACCCCGTAACATCGGGGCATGCACCACGGCATCCAGAAACTCCTGCTGCTCGGCGCCGGCCACGCGCACCTGCACGTGCTGGCCAGCCTGGCCCGGCAACGGCCCGCCGACCTGGACGTGACGCTGCTCACGCCCTACCCCCACCAGACCTACAGCGGCATGACGCCGGGTTTCGTGGCCGGCCACTACACCGAGGACGAAGGCCGCATCGCGCTGGAGCCGCTGGTGCGCGCGGCCGGCGTGCGCTGGGTGCAGGGACGTTGCATCGGCATCGACGCGAGCGCACGCACCGTGCAGGTGAGCGCCGCTCAGGGCATGCAAGGCGTGCCCGCCAGCCTCGGCTACCACGTGCTCTCCATCGACACGGGGGCCACCCTGGACCGCACGCGCCTGGAAACCGACATGCCCGGCGCGGCCACGCACGCGCTGGCGATCCGGCCCATCGAGGCCTTTACCGCGCTGTGGCCGCAGGTGATGACCATGGCCAGGCGCCAACCGGTGTCGCTGGCGGTGGTGGGCGCGGGCGCGGGCGGCGTCGAACTCGTGTTCGCCGCCGAGCAGGCGATTCGCCGCAACGGCCAGCAGGGCGCCAGCTTCACGCTCGTCACCGGTGGTCCTGAGGTGTTGGCCGGCTACAGCGCGGGCGTGCAGCGCCGCGTGCTGAACCAGCTCAAGCGGCGCGGCATCACCGTGCTGCGCGAGGCCTGCACCGGCATCTCGGAGGGCGAAGTGCACCTGGGCAACGGCGCGCGCCTGGCGTGCGATGTGCCGCTGCTGGCCATCGGCACCCACGCGCCGGCGTGGCTGCAGGGCAGCGGGCTGGCCTTGTCGGAAGGTGGGCATGTGCTGGTGAACGCCTGCCAGCAGAGCACCAGCCACCCCGAGGTGTTTGCGGCAGGCGACGTGTCCACCCGCGCAGACCTGCCCCACGCCAGGAGCGGCGTGTACGCGGTGCGCGCCGGCCCGCCGCTGGCCCACAACCTGCTCGCCGCGCACAAGCACCAGCCCCTCAAGCCGCACATGCCACCGCGCCACACCCTCAACCTGATCTCGTGCGGCACTGGCCATGCCATCGCCACCTACGGGCCACTGCACGCCGAAGGCGCCTGGGCCTGGTGGTGGAAGAACCGGATCGACCAGGCCTTTGTGACGCGTTACCGGCCCAGCTGAGCGGACACGGCCGGCCGATAGACTCGGGGGTATCCAACGGATGCCCTCCATGAACCCGATACCCTCCCGCAACGCCTTGACGCTGGCGTTGATGCTGATGGCCAGCGCCGCGCAGGCGCAGAGCCCCTCCGCCACCGAAAAGCCTCACCCCTGGCAAGCCGCCGCGCCGCGCCTCACCGCCGAGGCCTACTTCACCAACCTGAAAGACGGCGACCGCATCGAGACGCCTTACCTGCTCAAGTTTGGCCTCTCGGGCGGCTGGGGCCTCGCGCCCATCGCGCAGCCGGGCCGCACCAAAAGCGGCCACCACCACCTGCTCATCAACCGCGACCTGCCGCTGAACTTCAAGCAGGCGCTGCCGTTCAACGACCAGTACATCCACTTCGGCAAAGGCCAGATGGAAACGGTGCTCACGCTGGCGCCGGGCACGTACACGCTGCGCATGCTGCTGGCCGACCAGCAGCACCTGCCGCACTTCGTCTACAGCAAGCCCGCCACCATCACCGTCACGAAGAAAAACGCGACCGATCCCAGGACACTCTCGGTGCCCGGTGTGAGCCTGCAGCTCGAAGGCCCGGTGGTGAAGAACCCGTTTCGCGTGCAGTTCCACGCCTCGGCGCTCAACGTGGCCCACCTGGCACAGCGCCTGCCCGACACCGGCCATTTCCGCCTGACGGTGACGCCCGCATCGGGCGCGCCGGCGGTCATGGCGTTCGTGGAAGGGCAGACCGAGGTGTGGCTCGCACCGCCAGCGGGCAACTACACCCTTCAGCTGGAACTGCTGGACAACGTGAAAACGGGCCAGCCGCTCGCGCCTGCTGCGACCGCGAGCGTGCGCGTCGAATGAGCGGCGCTCAGCAGCCGAGCTGATCGGCCAGGTGCAGGAAATCGCGCGCGTGCCAGGTGTTGGCCGCATGCGGTGACACGTCCTTGGGGCGCGCCGCCCCAAACTCCAGCGGCCGCTCCACGTAGGCCGTGGCCAGCCCACAGGCGCGCGCGGCCGCCAGGTCGTCCTGGTGCGCGGCCACCAGCATCACCTGCGACGGCGCCACCCGAAACACCTCGGCCACGCCGAGGTAGGTGCGCGGGTCGGGCTTGTAGGCGCGAAACACCTCGGCCGACAACACACAGTCCCAGGGCAGCCCGGCGCGCTTGGCCATGTTCGTGAGCAGGCCAATGTTGCCGTTGGAGAGCGTGCACAGCGTGTGCCGCTCCTTGAGCCGGGTCAGCCCCGCCACCGTGTCGGGCCAGGGGTCCAGCCGGTGCCAGACGCGGTTGAGGTGATCGCGTTCGCCTTCGCCGAGGTGGGACAAACCCAACCGGGGCAGCAAGCCGTCCAGCACGATGCGGTGCAGGTCGTCGATCAGCGTCCAGCCCAGCTCGCCCGAACGCACGCGCTGCATGGCGGGCTGGTAGCCCGCGCGCCACGCGGTGGCGAACGCGTCGGCATCGACCTGCGGGTACAGCGCCTGCACCTCGCGCACGATGCTGCCGTGCCAGTCAACCACGGTGCCGAACACATCAAAGGCGAGGATGGGTGTGGGCTGCATCAAACGCCTCCAGTGCTCAGTCCACCTGCAGGCGCACACCGTCGGCCTGCGCTGCCACGATCTCGCCGACTTCGGTGGCGCCATCAAAGCCGTGCCGCTGGAACACGGCGAGCACCTCGGCCACGGCCTCGGGCGCACAGGCCACGAGCAGGCCGCCGCTGGTTTGCGGGTCGCTCAGCAGCGCCTGGTCCACCGGTTGCAGGCCTGCGCCCAGACGCACCTCGTGGCCATAGGCCGCCCAGTTGCGGCCCGAGGCGCCGGTGACCATGCCGGCGCCCGCCAAGCCGCGCACGCCTTCGATCAGCGGCACGCGGGCCATGTCGATGCGCACCGTGGTGGCGGAGCCGCGCGCCATTTCCAGGGCATGCCCGGCCAGGCCAAAGCCGGTCACGTCGGTCAGGGCATGCACGCCGGCCACCGCTGCGAGGTCGGGGCCGGCGGTGTTGAGCTTCGTGGTGTGTTGAATCATGTGCGCGTAGCCGGCGGCGGGCAGCGCTTCTTTCTTGAGCGCGGCAGACAGCACGCCCACTCCCAGCGGCTTGCCCAGCACCAGGCGGTCGCCCACGCGGGCATCGGCATTGCGCTTGACGCGCTTCGGGTGCACCAGGCCCAGCGCCACCAGGCCATAGATGGGCTCCACCGAATCGATGGTGTGGCCGCCTGCAATCGGAATGCCGGCGGCTTCGCACACGCTCTGGCCGCCCGCCAGGATCTTGCCGATGGTTTCGGTGGACAGCACATTGATCGGCATGCCCACCAGCGCCAGCGCCATGATGGGCGTGCCGCCCATGGCGTACACGTCGCTGATGGCGTTGGTGGCGGCGATGCGGCCGAAGTCGAACGGGTCGTCGACGATGGGCATGAAGAAGTCGGTGGTGGCGATCAGCGCCTGCTCGTCGTTGAGCTGGTACACCGCCGCGTCGTCGGCGGTCTCGATGCCCACCAGCAACTCTTTGGGGATGGGCATGGCGCTGGTGCCCTTGAGGATGTCGCTGAGCACGCCGGGGGCGATCTTGCAGCCGCAACCGCCCCCATGCGAGAGGCTGGTGAGGCGCGGTTCCGTGCGGGGGGCGGTGGGGGCAACAGAAGGGGTCATGGTGTCGAGCAGAAGGGGTCTGAAAGCGGGCGCGGGAGCCCGCCATTGTGCGGGCTACGCCGGCGCCCAGAACACGCTGAACCAGTTGTTCGCGTCCGTCCAGTGGCGGGGCGCTCCAAAGCCCGCTTCGCGCAGCAGGGCTTCGAAGTCTTCGGGGTCCCACTTGTACGAGTTCTCGGTGTGCAGCCGCTCGCCGTCGGCGAAGGTGCGCTCGCCGCCGTCCCAGCGCACGGTCTGCGTGCCACTGGCCTGCAGGTGCATCTCGATGCGCGATGCCTCGGCGTTGTACAGCCCCACGTGCTGCCACGCGGCGGGCGCGAAGTCGGCACCGAGCAGGCGGTTGACGTGGCGCAGCAGGTTGCGGTTGAACGCGGCGGTGACGCCGAGCGCGTCGTCGTACGCGGGTTCGAGCACCGTGCGCGGCTTGACGCGGTCCACCCCGATGAGCAGGCCGCCCCCGCTGCCGCCGGCCTCGCACACCGCGTGCGCCTGGCACAGCAGGGCCAGCGCCTCGTCGGGCAGAAAGTTGCCGATGCTGGAGCCGGGGTAGAAGACCACGCGGGGCTGCTCGGCCAGCCCCCGATCGGCCAACCATTCGGTGGCGGCGGCGCCCAGGGTGAAGCGGGTGGAGAAGTCCATGCCCAGACCGAGCATGGGCAGCTCGCTGTGGCGTTGCTGGAGCTCACGCAGGGTGTCGCGCAGGTAGTCCACCGAAATGTCCACCGGCACGTAAGCGGCCGGCTGCAGCACCGGGAACAGGCGCGCGGCCTTGGCGCAGCTGCCCGCCCCCAGATCGATCAGCACCGCGCCCGCAGGCATGTGTCGCGCCATGTCGGCACCGTGCTGGGTGAACAGCGCGGCTTCGGTGCGCGTGGGGTAGTACTCGGGCAGTTCGGTGATGGCGTCGAAGAGGCGGGAGCCCAGCGCGTCGTAAAGGAACTTGGGCGCAATGCGCGCGGGCGTTTCCTGCAGCCCCGCAATGAGCTCGGGGCGCACAGCGCCGGGCACGGGGTGGTGCAACTGCACGAACTGGGGGGCTTGGTCGGTGTATCGCATGGGTGGCCCAGGGTCGGGTGAGAACTACGCGCCGCGCGCCAGGCGCAGGCCACTGAATTGCCAGCGCGCATCGGTCGGGAAGAAGTTGCGGTAGGTGGCGCGCAGGTGAGACGCGGGCGTGGCACATGAGCCGCCGCGCAGCACGGTCTGGTTGATCATGAACTTGCCGTTGTACTCGCCCACCGCGCCTTCGGCGGGCTGGTAGCCAGGGTAAGCGCTGTAGCTGCTGCTGGTCCATTCCCACACGTCGCCGTACATCTGCAACAGGCCGCCAGCGGCCGAGGGGCGGGCGGGCAGCGGGTGCAGCGCGTTGCCTTCCTGCAGATTGCCCTGCACCGGCAGGCGCGCGGCGGCGGCCTCCCATTCGGCTTCGGTGGGCAGGCGCGCGCCGGCCCACTCGGTGTGGGTGGCGGCGGCCCAGCGCGCGAAGGCGTCGGCCTCGAAGTGGCTGATGTGCGTCACTGGCGTGTGCGGGTCCAGCGGGGCTTCGCCGTGCAGCGTGAACACGGTGGGCAGCGCGTGGGCATCTTCGGGCAGTCGCCAGTACATGGGCGCGCGCACGCCCTGCGCACGCACCCAGTCCCAGCCAGCCGCCAGCCACCAGCGCGGTTCGCGGTAGCCACCGTCTTGCACAAAAGCCCACCACTCACCGTGCGTGACGAGCCGGTTCATGAGGGCGTACGGCTCCAGCCACTGGCGGTGGCGGGGCAGTTCGTTGTCGAACGCGAAACCCTCGCCCGTGTGGCCCACCTCGACCAGCCCGCCAGGCTGCCCCACCCAGCTCGGCGCCACCTGGGCCACCGACACCAGCGGCCAGTGGCGCTGGTAGGCCGGGCGCAGCGGGTTGATGGAGAGCAGGTGCTTGGCATCGGTGAGCAGCAGCTCCTGGTGTTGCTGCTCGTGGTGCAGGCCGAGCTCGATCAGGCGCAGCGCTTCGGTGCTGTCGGTGTGTTCGATCAGGTGCGCCATGCGCGCGTCCACCTGCTCGCGCCAGTGCCACACGGTGGCGAGGTCGGGCCGGGTGATCAGGCCTCGCTGCGGGCGCGAAAACTGTTCGCCCACGCCGTTGTAGTAGCTGTTGAACAGCACGCGAAACGCCGGGTCGAAGGGCTCGAAGCCGGGCTCGAAGCGTTCGAGCACGAAGGTTTCAAAAAACCAGGTGACGTGCGCGAGGTGCCATTTGGTCGGGCTGGCGTCGGGCATGGACTGCGCCTGGCTGTCCTCGGGCGACAGCGGTGCGGCCAGTGCGCGGCTGCGCTCGCGCACCGCGGCGTAGTGGCGGGCCAGCCCCGCGCGGTTGTCCAAGGGGTGCGCGTGAGGCGCGGCAACCGGGCGGGGCGTGGTGTACATGGTGTCAGGGTCCGGGTTTGAGTCGCAACAGCTGGCCGTCGCGGTCGTCGGTGAGCAGGTAGATGAAGCCGTCGGGGCCCTGGCGCACGTCGCGGATGCGTTGGCCCAGGTTCGGCAGCAGTTTGTCTTCACGCACCACGCGCTCGCCGTCCATCACCAGGCGCGCGAGGTAACGGAACTTGAGCGAGCCCACCAGCAGGTTGCCCTGCCAGTCCGCACCATACCGCGCGCTCTTGACGAACGCCATGCCCGAGGGAGCGATGGAAGGCGTCCAGTGAAGCAGCGGCTGCTCCAGACCGGCTTTGCGGGTAAGGCCTTCGCCCACCTTGCCACCGCCGTAGTTTTCGCCGTAGGTGATGACGGGCCAGCCGTAGTTCTTGCCGGCATCGGTGCGGTTGAGCTCGTCGCCACCTTGCGGGCCGTGCTCGATGGTCCAGAGACGCCCGTCCGGCCCCAGCGTGGCGCCTTGCACGTTGCGGTGGCCCAGGCTCCAGATCTCGGGCAGTGCGCCCGCGCGGCCCACAAAGGGGTTGTCGGGGTGGGCGCTGCCGTCCGCGCGCACGCGCACGACCTTGCCGTGGTGGTTGTCCAGCGTCTGCGCATCGGCCATGCGCTGGAAGCGGTCGCCCAGCGCCAGAAACAGGCTGCCATCTTCGGCCTGCACGATGCGGCAGCCAAAGTGCAGCCGGCTCGCCACCTTGGGCTTTTGCGTGAAGACGACCTGCACGTTGTCCAGCGCGGTGGCGTCGGCCGACAGCCGCGCAGACGCCATGGCGGTGGAGTTGCCACCCATGCCCGGTTCGGCGTAGCAGAAGTGCAGCGTTCGGTTGCGTGCAAAGTCGCGGTCGGTGACGACATCGAGCAGACCGCCCTGCCCCACGGCGTCCACCGCCGGCACGCCCTTGAGCGGCTCGCCCACACGACCGTCGGCCCCGATGACGCGCATGCGACCCGGCCGCTCGGTCACCAACATGCGGCCCTCGCCAATGAAGGCGAGGCCCCAGGGGTTCTGAAGCCCTTGGGCGACGAGTTCGGTGGAGACGTTCTGCGTTTGCGCATGCGCCACTGCGGCAAGCAGCGTGCCTGCCACGGCGAGCACGGTGAGGGAAGTGGCGTTGGACGGGCGTGTCAGGTTCATCGCAAGGTGGTCGAAAAGTGGAACAGCCCGGTTGGTGCGCGTGCACCCCCGAGGGTTCCCCTGTGTGGGTCGATTTCAGCCCATCGGTCTTACACCGATCAGCCAGGCATGCAGCCAGACGACGGTGACCGCGTACAGCGCAAGCCCGCCCACGACGGCGATGGCATCGTTGATGGCACGCCCCTGAACCTGCGGCGCGGTGCGCAGCAGCCCGGCAGCGCCACGGCGCTTGACCGAGATGCGGTCAGCCACCGCCCAGGCCAGGAAGCCCCCGAACAGCAGCACATCGGCCAGCGTGCCATTGGCCAGCAGGTGCGCGAGCGCCCACAGCTTCACGGCCAACAGCATGGGGTGCTTGGCCGCCCGCTGAATGCGCCCAGGCAGGTAGGCCGCGAGCAGCAGCACGAACACCGGCAGCATGAGCAGAGCCGCCACATGCCGCAACCCCGTGGGTGGCGTGTAGAGCAGCACAGGCGCCTGCCGCGCGAGACCGTAGCCCCAGATGATGAGCGCAAGGCCCGCGAAAGACACCAGCGTGTACACACCCTTGTAGGCGTTCTCACCCATGCGCTGCGCCAGCGCATTCCGCCCCAATGGCGAGACGATGGACACCGAGTGCACGCCCAGAAACAGCACCAGACCGACGATCAACCACAGCATGACAACCCCTTGAGCCCATGCCTTGCCGAACCGCCGGAAGCCCATGGACAGGGGGTCACTGTAGCGCTGTGGAGCGTGGCACGGCAGTGGCTGGGAATGCCCCTGTCGGGCGCCCGTGGACCGGGCGGGTGTCGAACCGCAGTGGCTCAGTTCGGCTGTGCGCGGCGCAGCCGCTCGCGGCTGTTGGCCAGGTGGGTGCGCATGGCCAGGCGCGCGGCGTCGGCGTCTCGCGCGCTGATCGCCTGGTAGATCTTCTGGTGCTCGCCGTGCACGCGCCGCCGGTAGGCCAGGCGGCCTTCGGGTGCGCTGGTGGCGGTGTTGATGCGGGTGCGCGGAATGATCATGGTGCCCAGGTAGGTCATGAGGTCCGCGAAGTGGCGGTTGCCGGTGGCGCGCGCCACTTCCATGTGGAACTGGAAATCTGACGGCACGGCATCGGACGACTCGGCGATGGACGCCTCGAACGCGGCCAGCGCCGCCGCCATGTTCTGCAGGTGGCCCTCTTCCCGGCGCTGCGCGGCCAGGCTGGCGGCCTCGCTCTCCAGGCTGATGCGCAGCTCCAGCAGCGACACCACGTCGGCCACGGTGGCGAAGTCTTCGGGCGCAATGCGGAAGTTGCTCTGCTCGGGCGGTGCCATCACAAAGGTGCCGATGCCGTGCCGCGTTTCCACCAGCCCCGACGCCTGCAGCCGGGAAATGGCCTCGCGCACCACGGTGCGGCTCACTTCAAAACGCGCCACCAGCTCGGATTCGGTGGGCAGCTTGTCGCCGGTCTGCAGCCGGCCTTCGCGCATGTCGGCGGCCAGGGTGTCGACGATTTCGGGCACCAGGCCGCGCGGGCGGCGCGCTCGGGGCGGCGGGGCCGCCAGGGCCGTGGTGTCATCACCTAGGGTATTCACGGGGGGCATGGTTTTTTCCTTGACACGCCATGGTCGCGTTCAGACAATTCGCCAAGTTGTCTGATGACCGACAACAGACAACACAAGATGGGCGCACTGTAGCAAAGCCCCCGCGAAAGTCCAAGCCCCTTGCCCTTCGACCTTGCCCGCCGAGACACCACCGCCACCCGCCATGCCCGCCACGCTCAAGACCCATCACCGTTTGTTGCTCACCGGCGCCGCTGGCGGCCTGGGCACCGCCCTGCGCGAGCGCCTCAAGGCCAACTGCGACGTGCTGCGCCTGTCCGACAAGGCCGAGGTGGGCGCGGCGCAGCAGGGCGAAGAAGTGGTGCAGGCCGACCTGGCCGATGCGGCCCAGGTGGACGCCATGGTCCAGGGCTGCGACGCCATCGTGCACATGGGCGGCATCTCGGTGGAAGCGCCGTTTGCCGCCATCCTGCAGGCCAACATCGTCGGGGCGTACCACCTCTACGAGGCCGCGCGCCGGCACGGCGTGAAGCGCATCGTGTTCGCCAGCTCCAACCACGTCACCGGCTTCTACAAGCAGAGCGAGACGATCCACGCCGACCACCCTGCCCGGCCCGACGGCTTCTACGGCCTGAGCAAGGCCTTTGGCGAAGACCTGGCGCGCCTGTACTTCGACCGCCACGGCATCGAGACCGCCTGCGTGCGCATTGGCTCGTCGTTCCCCGAGCCCAAAGACCGCCGCATGCTCGCCACCTGGCTGAGCTTTGACGACCTGCACCGCCTCATCACGGCCTGCCTGAGCACACCGGTGCTGGGCCACAGCATCGTCTTCGGCATGTCCAACAACGCCGTGACCTGGTGGGACAACAGCCGCGCACGGCATGTCGGCTTTGTCGCGCAAGACAGCTCCGACGTGTTCCGCGAGGCCGTGTACGCCCGCACCAGCGCACCCGACCTGAACGACCCGGCCGCCATTTACCAGGGCGGCGCTTTCGTGAAGGCCGGCCCTTTCTGACCCCCATGAGCACCACGGCCGAACTCGTGATCGACGCGCGCAACGGCGTGGGCGAAAGCCCCGTGTGGGACGCGCAGCGCCAGTGCCTTTTCTGGGTCGACATTCCCGGTCAGGCCCTCTGGTGCTGGAACGCCTCCACCGCCCAGGCGCGGCACTGGCCCACACCCGAAATGACCGGCTGCATTGCCCTGGCCGCCGGCAGCGAAGCCACGCCACACGGCCGCTGGGTGGCGGCCATGGAAACCGGCGTGGCCCTGCTCACGCCGCACGACGACGGCACCCTGAGCCACGAAGCCGTGGCCTCCGTGCAGCACCCGCAGGGCGGCATGCGCTTCAACGATGGCCGCTGCGACCGGCAAGGCCGCCTGCGCGCCGGCACGATGGTGATGGACATGTCGCTCGCCGCACCCGCCGGCAGCCTGTATGCGCTGGACGCTGGCGCGCTGCGCAGCTTGCAAGGCGGCTTCATCACGCCCAACGGCATGGCGTTCAGCCCCGACGGCCAAACCATGTACCTGTCGGACTCGCACCCGAACGTGCAGACCATCTGGGCGTATGCGTACGACACCGACACCGGCACACCCCACAGCCCGCGCGTGTTCGTCGACATGAAGCCCATGGCCGGGCGCCCCGATGGCGCGGCCATCGACACCGACGGGGGCTACTGGATCTGCGCGAACGACGCCGGCCTGGTGCACCGCTTCACACCCGACGGCCGCCTGGACCGTTCGCTGGCCGTGCCCGTGAAGAAGCCGGCCATGTGCGCCTTTGGCGGCAGCGGGCTCGACACCTTGTTCGTCACCTCCATCCGGCCCGGCGGCGATCTGGCCGACCAGCCGCTGGCGGGGGGTGTTTTTGCATTGCGTCCAGGCATGAGGGGCCTGGACGAACCGCACTGCGTGCGCTGACGCCGGCGGCCTCTGTCACCTCAACACATCAACCCAACGGAGACACCATGAAGACCCAACGCCGACTGATCCTGAGCCTGGCCATGGCCGGCCTACTGCCCTTGAGCGCCCACGCGCAAAACATCGTGCTCAAGGCGCACGACACCCACCCCGCCGGCTACCCCACGGTGGTGGCGGTGGAGAGCATGGGCAAGAAGCTGGAGGCGGCCACCAACGGGCGCATCAAGGTGCAGATGTTCCCGGGCGCCGTGCTGGGCGAAGAGAAGGAAGCCGTGGAGCAAACGCAGCTGGGCGCGATCCAGATTGCGCGCATTTCGCTGGGTGTGATCGGCCCGATCGTGCCCGAGGTCAACGTGTTCAACATGCCCTTCGTGTTCCGCGACGTGGCACACATGCGCAAGGTGATCGACGGTGAAGTGGGTGCAGACCTGCTCAACAAGGTGACCAACAGCTCGTCGCGCCTGGTGGCGCTGGGCTGGATGGACGGCGGCTCGCGCAGCCTCTACACCAAGAAGCCGGTGCGCAGCCCGGCCGACCTCAAGGGCCAGAAGATCCGCATGATGGGCAACCCGCTGTTTGTGGACACCATGAACGCCATGGGCGGCAACGGCATCTCGATGGCCTATGGCGAGGTCTTCACCTCGCTGCAAACCGGCGTGATCGACGGCGCGGAAAACAACCCCCCGAGCTACTTCACGGCCAACCACTACACCACGCCCGCCAAGTACTACGCGCAAACCAACCACCTGATCATTCCCGAGATCTTCGTGATGTCCAAGGTGACCTGGGACAAGCTCAACCCCGCCGATCAGGCGCTGGTGAAGAAGCTGGCCCGTGAAGCACAGCTGGAGCAGCGCGCGCTGTGGGACAAGAGCGTGGAGGACTACAGCGCCAAGCTGAAGGCGGCTGGCGTGGAATTCATCAACGTGGACCAGAAGCCCTTCTTTGACGCCACCGCACCGGTGCGCGCCAAGTACGGCGCGCAGCTGGGCGACCTGATGAAGCGCATCGAAGCGGTGAAGTAAACGCCTCACGAGACCACCATGGCAGAAACGATCCATCGCGCGCTCGACGCCGTTTACCTGGCCTGCATCTGGGTGGCGGGCGCGTGCATCTTCCTGATGTCGCTCTTCATCCCCTGGGGCATCTTTGCGCGCTATGTGCTGGGCACCGGGTCGCAATGGCCCGAGCCCATCTCCATTCTGCTCATGGTGATCTTCACCTTTCTGGGGGCGGCGGCGGCCTACCGCGCTGGCGCCCACATTGCCGTGGCCATGCTCACCGAGCGCATGCCGCCCGCGGTGCGCGGCGCCATGGCGTTTGCCGTGAACGTGCTCATGATGTTGATCAGCGTGTTCATGGTCTATTACGGCACCTCGCTGTGCATCGGCACCTGGCACCAGTCGATCCCCGCGCTGCCCTGGCTGCCCGTGGGTTTGACGTATGTGCCCGTGCCGCTCGGTGGTCTGGTCACGCTGCTGTTCGTGCTGGAGTTTCTGCTGCTGGGCGACCAGAGCCAGCGCGACGTTGTGCGCTTCGACCTGGCCGATGAATCCGCCGAGGGAGCCGCCTGATGGACGCACTCATTTTGCTGGGCAGCTTCTTCGTGCTCATGCTCATCGGCACACCGGTGGCCTATGCCCTGGGCATCGCGGCGCTCATCGGCGCGTGGTGGATCGAGATTCCGCTGGACGCGGTGATGATCGCCATCAGCAGCGGCGTCAACAAGTTCTCGCTGCTGGCCATCCCGTTCTTCGTGCTGGCCGGCGCCATCATGGCCGAGGGCGGCATGGCGCGCCGGCTGGTGGCCTTTGCCAACGTGCTGGTGGGCTTCATCCGCGGCGGCCTGTCGCTGGTCAACATCCTCGCCTCCACGTTCTTCGGCGCCATCTCGGGCTCGTCCATGGCCGACACCGCGTCGGTGGGCACGGTGCTGATTCCGGAGATGGTGAAAAAGGGCTACCCGCGCGAATTCGCCACGGCCGTCACGGTCAGCGGCTCGGTGCAGGCCATCCTGATTCCGCCCAGCCACAACGCGGTGATCTACTCACTCGCGGCGGGTGGTTCGGTCTCGATTGCGGCGCTGTTTCTGGCCGGCGTGCTCCCCGGCCTGCTGCTGGGCCTGACGCTGGCCGTGATGTGCCTGGTGATCGCCAAGCGCAAGAACTACCCCAAAGGCGAGGTGATCCCGCTGCGCCAGGCGCTCAAGATCTGCGCCGATGCGCTCTGGGGTCTGATGACCATGGTGATCATCCTGGGCGGCATTCTCTCGGGCGTGTTCACCGCCACCGAGTCGGCGTCGGTGGCCGTGGTCTGGGCGTTTCTCGTCACCATGTTCGTCTACCGCGACTACAAGTGGCGCGAGCTGCCCAAGCTGGTGCACCGCACGGTGAAAACGCTGGCCATCGTGATGATCCTCATCGCCTTTGCCGCTGGCTTCGGCTACATCATGACGTTGATGCAGATCCCGCTGCAGATCACGACCGCCTTCACCACGCTGTCGGACAACCGCTACGTGATCCTCATGATGATCAACATCATGCTGCTCGCCCTGGGCACGCTGATGGACATGGCTCCGCTCATCCTGATCCTCACGCCCATCCTGCTGCCGGTGGTCAAGGCCATCGGCGTGGACCCGGTGCACTTCGGGATGATCATGATGGTCAACCTCGGCATGGGCCTGATCACACCGCCCGTGGGTGGCGTGCTGTTTGTGGGCAGCGCCGTCGCCAAGCTGCCCATGGAAACCGTCGTGAAGGCGCTCCTGCCTTTTTACGTCGCGCTGTTTGGCGTGCTCATGGCCGTCACCTACCTGCCCGGCATTTCGCTCTGGCTGCCCCAGACCGTGCTTGCCCGCTGAACCCAGCCCACCCCTGCGGCCCTCGCGCCGCACGCCATTCACTTCGCCTCGTTCTACCCAAGGAGAACCCATGTCCATGAACCGCCGCCACCTGCTCGCCGCCACCGCTGCCCTGGCCACCGTGGGGCTGCCCGCGCACGCTCAGGCTTTCCCCAGCAAGCCCCTGAAGATCATCGTGCCCTACCCGCCCGGGGGTTCGTCCGACATCATTGCGCGCGCCATCAGCCAGGTGCTGTCGGAAAACATGGGGCAGCCCGTGGTGGTGGAAAACCGCCCGGGGGCCAACGGCAACCTGGGCGCCGATCTGGTGGCCAAGTCCGCGCCCGACGGCCACACGCTGCTGCTGTGCGACGTGGGCGCGCTGGCCATCAGCCCGGCCGTGTACACCAAGCTCTCGTTCGACCCCAGCAAAGACCTGCGCGGCGTGACCATGCTGGCCTACTCGCCGCACATGCTGGCGGTGCATCCGTCGGTGAAGGCCAACAACCTCAAGGAGTTGGTCGCCCTCTCGAAAACCAGCGACATCAACTTCGCGGTGACGGCGGTGGGCAGCGCGCCGCACGTGGCCGGCGTGGCGGTCGAGCGCGCCACCGGCGCGAAGTGGACCTATGTGCCCTACAAGGGCGGCTCGCAAGCGGTCACCGACACCGTGGCGGGCCAGACGCAAGTGATCATGAACGGCATGCTGGCCACGCTGCCGCACGTACAGAACGGCAGGCTCAAGGTGTTGGGCATCTCCAAGAAAACGCGCATGCCGCTGGTGGGCGACGTGCCCACGCTGGCCGAGCAAGGCGTGACCGATTTCGAGTCGGGCACCTGGCAGGGCACGCTGGTGGCCAACGGCACGCCGGCGGCGATCATCGCGCGCCTCAACGCCGAGCTCATCAAGGCCATCCGCAGCCCGGACGTGCGCGCCCGCCTCACCGGGCAAGGCGCGGAGGTGGTGACCATGCAGTCGGCCGAGCAGGACCGCTTCTTCGAAAGCGAGCGCAAGCGCTGGGGCGCGGTGGTGGCCCAGGCCAACATCAAGCTCGACTGAAGCTCGCCGGCGCAGAACACCCCGCAGAGCAGGTCTGCCACCGCTCGGCCCGCTCCCGCGCGCGCTCAGACCACAATCAGGGGCATGACGCCAACCCCCTTCCCCCACCCGCTCGACCCCGCCCGCTTCCAGGGCACCGTCGACGGGCGCCCCACCGCCCTCTACCTGCTGCGCAACGCGCGCGGCATGGTGGTGGCCATCACCAACCTCGGCGCCAAGGTGCTGCAGATCGTGGTGCCCGACCGCCACGGCATGCTGGACGACGTCGCACTCGGCTACGACCAGCTCGCTGACGTGTTGAGCGGCTCGCCCTCCATGGGCGCCTTCGTTGGCCGCTATGCGGGGCGCATCGGTGGCGCGCGCTTCACGCTGAACGGGCGCGAGCACCGCCTCACGCCCAACGCGGGCGCCCACTGCATCCATGGCGGCCCGCGCGGTGCGCGTCACCGCGCCTTCGACGCCGCGCAGCCCGACGCGCAGACGCTGGTGCTGCGCCACCGCTTTGTCACCGCAGAAGACGACTTCCCCGGTACGCTCGACCTGCAACTCACCTACCGCCTGAGCGACGACAACGCGCTGGTGCTGGAGCACGAAGCCACCGCACTCGACGAGCCCGGCCCGGCGAGCTTCACCAGCCACATCTATTTCAACCTCGATGGCGTGCGCGAGGGCCAGCGCATCGACAGCCACGTGCTGCAAGTGCCAGCCCATGAGGTGCTCGCCACTGGAATGGACGGCATCGCCACCGGTGGGCGCGTCTCACTCGACGGGCATGCGCACGACCTGCGCCAGCCGCAACGCCTGGGCGCGCTGTCCGATATCGACCTGAGCTACCTGCTGCCCTCGCACGCGCCTGGCACCCTGCGCCAGTGCGCCCAGATGCACAGCGAGACGAGCGGCCGCACGCTCGGCGTATGGACCACGGAGCCCTTGCTGCAGGTCTACACCGCTGGCCAGCTGGGCGCGGCCGCCAAGCCCGACCTGGGCAAATGGGGCGTGCCACACCGCCCGCGTGCGGCTGTTTGCCTGGAGCCGCAGCACTTCCCCAATGCCCCCAACTGCCCCGAGCTGCCCCAGAACATCGTGGCCCCCGGGCAGCCCTACAGGGCCACCACGGTGTACCAGTTCGGTGTGAGGGCCTGAGCGCCGGGCTCAGTCCCGGCAGTAGCCTTCGCCCAAGCGCACCGTGAGGCAGCGGTTTTTGTCGGCGAGCCATTTCATGCCGGTGTCTGCGCCGTTGGTGGCCCGCAGCGACTCTTTGACACCGTCGCGTTCGAATTCGATCCCATCGGCCACGGCTGTTCCGGGAAACGTTCTGGGGCCGTCCAGGTTCCGGACAGTCACCTCGTAGCGGCCACCGCCACCCTTGAGCTCAAGGAAAGTGCCCTCGGGCCCGTTCCATTTGCCCAGCCACTGGTCTGCGGCTGGCGCCGCCGCAAGGGGTGCGCTCGCGGCGGGCGCGGGTGACGCTTCACGCGGCCGCTCCTGACAGGCGGCCAGCAGCACAGCCAGGGACACGGCGGTCAACGCCACGGCAGCCTGCCGTTTCATAGCAATGCGGCCAAGCCGCCCTCGGGTTCGAAACGCTGGTTGCGGTGCACCAGCCGGGTCGGGCCGGGCCACACGCGCTTGCTCAGGCGGTGCGCCGGGTCGCCGGGGTAGCAGATGACCCGGCGGCCTTCCTCGTCAAACGGCTCCGGCTCGATCAGCGCGGGCGGGCGGCTGCGCGCAGCGGCCATCACCTGCGCCGCATCCGCACAGCGGTGCAGCTGGCTCAGGCTCATGATCTGCGGTGGCGCCAGATCGATCTCGCCCGCCCAGTAGCGCTCCAGCGCCACCCGGGGCGAGAGCCACACCGCCTCGGTAGCTTCGCGGGCGCAATGCTCCACATCCTGGCCATCGGGTGCCGCAGCCACGAAGAAGCGGGTGTCGAAGCGCTTGTTGGTCACCGACGGCACGCGGGGCGTTACCCAGCGAGACCACGGCTGCACACAGGCTGTGTTCAACGGCAGGCCAAGGTCTTGCAGCACGGCCGAAAACGCGGTTCCAGCAGCGGTGCGTTCGCGCAACGGCCGCACGTGGGCAGCGCCATCCGCCACACCGAGCAACAGGCCACATTCTTCGAAGGTCTCACGCAGGGCCGCCACGTGCAGACCCACCGCCGTGTCCAGACCGAGCCCGGGCTCGCCCAGGCTGTCCCGGCAGGCCACAGCAGGCCGGTCCAGGGCGGCGGGGTCGACCAGGCGATCCGCCGCGTCGAGCTTGCCGCCAGGAAACACATGCACGCCGCCCAGCACACCCGAATTGCCGTGCCGGCGCACCAGCAGCACCTCCAGGCCCGCAGGCCCGTCGCGCACCACCATCACCGTGGCCGAGGGCACGGGTGGGGTGAGCACTTCTTCTGAATTGATTGCAATCGCCATGGGGCTGGATTGTGCGTGGCCCGGCCGCCGCAAGCAGTCGCGCCGGGTACGCGGGCGCGGCCATACCACACTGTGCATTTATCCATGCCATGAAGACCGTACCCCGATCAGGCCCGGAACTTTCGCCTTAGCACTCACTCCCAGAGAGTGCTAATATTCTTGGCAGACCACCTCAGGAGGGTTCATATGTCCCACACACTTGCTCCAGTTGCCACCGCCGCCAATGGCTCGCTTGCCGTGGCCAACCCCTGGGCGCTGGTGCCGCCCCTGGGCAACCTGGACGCCTACATTTCCGCGGTCAACCGCCTGCCGCTCCTTACCCTGGAGCAAGAGCAAACGGCCGCGCGCCGCCTGCGCGAAGACAACGACCTCGACGCCGCCGGCCAGCTGGTGATGTCCCACCTGCGCCTGGTGGTGTCCATCTCGCGCCAGTACCTCGGCTACGGCCTGCCCCACGGCGACCTGATCCAGGAAGGCAACGTGGGCCTGATGAAAGCCGTCAAGCGCTTCGACCCCGACCAGGGCGTTCGCCTGGTGAGCTACGCCATGCACTGGATCAAGGCCGAGATTCACGAGTACATCCTGAAGAACTGGCGCATGGTCAAGCTGGCCACCACGAAGGCGCAGCGCAAGCTGTTCTTCAACCTGCGTTCACGCAAGCAGGGTTTTCGTGCCGAAGCGGTGGATGGCGACACCCACCGCGAGGTGCTGTCCGACAGCGAAGTGAGCGTGATGGCCCGCGAGCTCAACGTGAAGCCCGAAGAAGTGCGCGAAATGGAAACGCGTCTCTCGGGTGGTGACGTGGTGCTGGACCCCGCCCCGAGCGACGACGGCGAAGAGAGCTTCGGCCCCATTGCTTACCTGGCCGACGCGACCCATGAGCCCACCGCCGTGATCGAGTCGGCCCAACGCGACGTGTTGGCCACCGAAGGCGTGGCGCGCGCCATGAGCGAGCTCGACGAGCGCTCGCGCCGCATCGTGAGCGAGCGCTGGCTCAAGGTGAACGACGATGGCTCGGGCGGCATGACGCTGCACGAACTGGCGGCCGAATACGGCGTGAGCGCCGAACGTGTGCGCCAGATCGAAGTGGCGGCCATGAAGAAAATGCGCAAGGCACTGTCGTCCTACGCCTGAGTGGTACGGCTCTCCAAAAAAGAAGCCGCCCGAGGGCGGCTTCTTTCACGTCGGGGCCGGCTGGCCGGCGATCAGGCTTCGCGGCGCAAGGCCGGGAAAAGGATCACGTCGCGGATGCTGGGGCTGTCGGTCAGCAGCATCATGAGGCGGTCGATGCCGATCCCGCAGCCGCCCGCAGGCGGCATGCCGTATTCCAGCGCGCGAATGTAGTCCGCGTCGTAATACATCGCCTCTTCGTCGCCGCCATCCTTGGCCGAAGCCTGTGCCTGGAAGCGGGCCGCCTGGTCTTCAGCGTCGTTGAGCTCGGAGAACGCATTGCCGAACTCGCGCCCGGTGATGTAGAGCTCGAAGCGCTCCGTCACCTCCGGGTTCGCGTCGTTGGCACGCGCCAGCGGCGAGATCTCGGTCGGGTGGTCCATGATGAACGTCGGGTTCCAGAGCTTGTCCTCAACCTTCTCTTCAAAGTACAGCACCTGCAGGCTGGCCAGGCTGCGGGCGGAGAGCTGGTGCTTCTCCTCGCTCAGGCCGAGCTTTTTGAGTTGAGCCTGCAACCAGGCAGCGTCGTCCACGCTGTTGCCTGCGTCCGTGTACTTGACGATGGCTTCGCGGATGGTGAGGCGCTCAAACGGCGACATCACGTCCACCGGCTGGCCCTGGTAGGTCAGAGGTTCGTCACCGCGCACCTGGCGCACCACATGGCGAATGAGCTGCTCGTTGAAGTCCATCAGGTCCTGGTAGTTCCAGTACGCCGCATAGAACTCCATCATGGTGAACTCGGGGTTGTGCCGCACGCTGATGCCTTCGTTGCGGAAGTTGCGGTTGATCTCGAACACCCGGTCGAAGCCGCCCACCAGCAGACGCTTGAGATACAGCTCGGGCGCGATGCGGAGAAACATTTCCTGGTCGAGCGCGTTGTGGTGCGTCTTGAACGGCTTGGCGTTGGCCCCCCCCGGAATGGGGTGCAGCATCGGCGTTTCCACTTCCAGGAAGCCATGGCTCACCATGAAATCGCGGATGCTGGAGAGCGCCTGGCTGCGCGCCACGAATCGCTTGCGCGCCGTCTCGTCCGTCATCAGGTCCACGTAGCGCTGGCGGTACTTGATCTCCTGATCGGTAATGCCGTGGAACTTGTCGGGCAGCGGGCGCAGGCTCTTCGTGATCAGGCGGATGCGGTCGGCATGGATGGTGAGCTCACCGGTGCGCGTGCGCATGACCACGCCCTCGGCGGCCACGATGTCGCCCAGGTCCCAGTGCTTGAAGGCGCCATGCAACGCCTCGCCCACGCTGTCGTTGTTCAGGTAGACCTGGATGCGGCCACCCGAAGGGCCAAACGAAGCGTCCTGCAGCGTGGCGAAGCTGGCCTTGCCCATCACGCGCTTGAGCATCATGCGCCCGGCAACGCTGGCGCGCACCGGCTCTGCTTCGAGCGCTTCCTTGGTGCTGTCGCCGTAGCGGGCAAACAGGTCCGCGGCCTTGTCGGCCGGTTTGAAGTCGTTGGGGAAGGCCACACCCTGCCCCTGCTTCTGTGCCTCGCGCAAGGCCTTGAGCTTTTCCCGGCGTTCGCCGATGAGCTGATTTTCGTCTTGCGCGGGCGCGCTGGCGTCGGGGGTGTGGGCTTGTGTCATGAATGAAAAATGGGTTGGGCACCGAAGTGCGCAACCCATGATTGTAGTTTTCGGCCAGCCCCGCGTGGAAGCAACGATCCGGCGCCGGGCCGCCCCAAGCCGGATCAGCCCCGTGGGAGGACAGCGACCCGCGCAACGGCGCAGCGTGGGGGTGCCCTATTCGCCCAGGTAGGCGGCGCGCACCTTGGGATCGTCGAGCATGTCGCGGCCCACGCCGGTCATGATGATTTCGCCGGAATCCATCACGTAGGCGCGGTCCGCAATCTGCAGCGCGCGGCGCGCGTTCTGCTCCACCAGCAGGATGGTCACCCCCTGGGCAGACACGTCGCGCACCACCTCGAAGATCTTGTCCACCATGATGGGCGACAGGCCCATGGAGGGCTCATCCAGCAGCAGCACCTTGGGCTGGCTCATCAGCGCACGTGCCATGGCCAGCATCTGCTGCTCGCCACCGCTCATGGTGCCGGCGAGCTGGTCCTTGCGCTCGCGCAGCCGCGGGAAAATGCCGAACATCTTTTCGATGTCCTGCGCAATGCCGGCCTTGTCGTTGCGGATGTAGGCGCCCATCTGCAGGTTCTCGGTGATCGTCATCCGGGTGAACACGCCACGGCCTTCAGGCACCATGGCCAGGCCTTGTTTGACGAGGTCCCAGGCGCCCTTGCCCTTGATGCTCTGACCGAGGTATTCGATGTCACCAGCTTCGTAGGCCAGCGACCCCGTGACGGCTTTCATGGTGGTCGTCTTGCCCGCGCCGTTGGAGCCGATCAGCGAGATCAGCTCACCTTCGCGCACTTCAAGGTCAATGCCCTTGACCGCCTTGATGCCGCCGTAGGCGACCTTCAGGCCGCTGACTTTGAGGAGTGTGTTTGCCATTTGCGTCAATCCTTGATCAGTGGCCACCGGTACCGAGATAAGCCTCGATCACCTTGGGGTCCTTCTGCACGTCAGCGGGTGTGCCAGACGCGAGCTGCTTGCCGTAGTCGAGCACGGTCACGCGATCGCACAAGCCCATCACGAGCTTCACGTCGTGCTCGATCAGCAGAATCGTTCGGTTGTCCTTGCGGATCTGGTCGATCAGCTCGCGCAGCTGGATCTTTTCCGTGGCGTTCATGCCGGCGGCGGGTTCGTCCAGTGCAATCAGCTGGGGATCCGTGGCCAGAGCACGCGCAATCTCCAGGCGGCGCTGGTCACCGTAGCTCAGCGTGCGCGACTTGTAGTCGGCAAACTTCTCGATACCTACGTAAGCCAGCAATTCGCGCGCACGCGCGGTGATCTCGGCTTCCTCGCGTTTGAAGCCCGGCGTGCGCAGCACCGCGCCAAACAGGCCGGAATGCGTGCGCACGTGGCGACCGACCATCACGTTTTCGAGTGCGGTCATTTCGGCAAAGAGCCGGATGTTCTGGAACGTGCGCGCAATACCTGCCTTGGCGACCTCGTGCACCGCGCTGGGCGTGTAGGACTTGCCGGCGAGCTCGAAGGAGCCGCTGTCGGGCGTGTACAGACCGGTCAGCACGTTGAAGAACGTGGTCTTTCCGGCCCCGTTGGGACCGATCAGGCCGTAGACCTGACCGCGCTTGATTTCGATGCCCACATCGCTCAGGGCCTGCAGGCCACCGAAGCGCTTGGAAACATTCGCTACTTTGAGAATCGTGTCAGTCATCTGGATTCTCCGTTTACTTGGACAAGGATTTGCCGTGCTCGGGCGCGGGCCACAAGCCTTTGGGGCGAATCAGCATGACGATCACCATGGCCAGCGCAATCAGCAGCTGGCGCAGGATTTCAGGCGCCAGACGGCCGTCGGTCATGGCGGTGAGCGGGTGCGCCACGTGACGCAGCAATTCCGGCAGACCCGCCAGCAGCAAGGCGCCGAGCACGACACCCGGGATGTGCCCGATGCCGCCCAGCACCACCATGGCCACCACCATCACAGACTCCATCAGCGAGAACGACTCGGGCGACACAAAGCGCTGGAACGACGCGAAAAGCACGCCGGACACACCACCGAAAGAAGCGCCCATGCCGAACGCCAGCAGCTTGAGGTTGCGGGTGTTCAGACCCATGGCCTTGGCCGCGATCTCGTCTTCGCGAATCGCCATCCATGCGCGGCCAATGCGCGAGCCCTGGAGGCGGTACGAAATGATGATGGCCAGGACCACGAAGAACAGGAACAGGTAGTAGTACAGCGTGACCGGCTGAAGGGTGTAGTCACCAATGGTCAGGCGCTTGCCCAGGTCCAGCCCGAACACCGAAATGGTGTCGATCTGGCTGATGCCCTTGGGGCCGTTGGTGATGTTCACCGGGCGGTCCATGTTGAGCAGGAAGATGCGGATGATCTCGCCGAAGCCCAGCGTGATGATGGCGAGGTAGTCGCCACGCAGCTTGAGCGTGGGAGCACCGAGGATCATGCCGACCACGCCGGCAATCACCGCCGCCAGAATCATCACCCACCAGATGCTGTAGTGCAGGCCGTTGGGGAACATGGCCTTGATCGCCGGGAAGGTGTCGGCCAGGTGGGGCGAGCCGAGCAAGGCAAACACGTACGCACCCACTGCAAAGAACGCGATGTAGCCCAGGTCAAGCAGGCCTGCATAGCCCACCACAATGTTCAGACCGAGGGCCAGCAGCACATACAGCAACGCAATGTCGACGATGCGCACCCAGGAGTTGCTCCCGGTGGACTGCAGGATGATCGGCAGGGCCAGCAGGGCCACTGCAGCGATCAGGAAAACGATCAGCTTGCCGCTTTTGGTGTTCATCATGAGAGTTCTCCTGGCGGTCAAGCGCGGTCTGCCACACGTTCACCCAGCAGGCCCGATGGGCGCAGCGTGAGCACGACGGCCAGCACGATGAAGGCAAAGATGTCGGTGTACTGGCTTCCCAGCACGCCGCCCGTGAGCTTGCCCAGATAACCTGCGCCGAGCGATTCGATCAGTCCCAGGGCAATGCCCCCCACCACCGCGCCCGCGAGGTTGCCGATGCCGCCCATCACCGCCGCCACAAAGGCCTTGAGGCCGGGCATGAAGCCCATGGCGTGCTGCACCGTGCCGTAGTTCGAAGCCCACATCACGCCGGCAATGGCGGCGAGCATGGCGCCAATGATGAACGTGGCGGAGATGACGACGTCAGGCTTGATGCCCATCAGCGCGGCCACCCGAGGGTTCTCGGCCGTGGCTCGCATCGCGCGACCCAGATTGGTGCGGTTCACCAGCCACATGAGGAAGGCCAGCGTGATGGCCGTGGTCGCGAGGATGACGACCTGCGTCACGGAGATGACCGCGCCACCGATGGCGATGGGCTCGCGCGAGAGCATGGAGGGATACGACTTGGGATTGGGCGCCCAGATGATCATGGCAAAGGTCTGCAGCAACAGCGACATGCCGATCGCCGTGATCAAAGGCGCCAACCGGTTCGAGTTGCGCAAAGGCCGGTAGGCCAGCTTTTCGATGCTGAAGTTCAGCGCCGCACACACCACCATGGCGATGACGGTGGCGAGCAGCAGCACAAGCCAGGTGGGCATGCCCGTCGAGGCGTCCATCATCCAGCCGATGACGGTCCAACTGGTGAGCGCGCCGACCATGAGCACGTCGCCATGCGCAAAGTTGATCAAGCCGATGATGCCGTACACCATGGTGTATCCAAGAGCCACCAGCGCGTACATGCTGCCCAGCACCAGACCGTTGATGATCTGCTGTAGCAAAACTTCCATGAGAGATTCTCCGTGTGTGTGAAAGGCCGGGAGGCGCTTGTGGCGCTGGCCCACTTGAACCTAGCAAAAAACCCGCCAGACATGACCTTGAAACAGGACCGACTGCGGGTTGGTGGACGGATTGTAATGAGGCGCTTTTGGCGCCCGCATGCGTGTAAGCCCTTAGCAGACGCGGGTTTACCCTCGCTTTAGATGCAGCTCCTCAGGGCGCATCAGCGCGATTGGGGCTGCATTAGTTTTTTTGATTGTTCAGTTTTTTGAGCTCGCGCAGCTTATCGGCAATGCGAAGCTCCAGCCCACGCTCCACCGGGCGGTAGAAGCCGGGGTCGGGCATGCCCTCAGGCAGGTACCGCTCACCCGCCGCAAAACCGCCTTCCTCGTCATGGGCATAGCGGTAGCCCTTGCCGTAGTCGAGCTCTTTCATCAGCTGGGTGGGCGCGTTGCGCAGGTGCATGGGCACAGGGCGCGTGCCGTCCTTTTTCACGAAGGCCTTGGCCTCGTTGAACGCGCGGTAAACCGCATTGGATTTGGGTGCGACCGCGAGATACACGACACACTCGGCCAGCGCGAGCTCACCCTCAGGGCTGCCCAGGCGCTCGTACACATCGGCCGCATCCAGCGCCAGGCGCAGCGCGCGGGGATCGGCCAGGCCAATGTCTTCGCTGGCCATGCGGATGAAGCGGCGCGCCATGTAACGCGGGTCGGCGCCTCCGTCGAGCATGCGCACGAACCAGTACAGGGCGGCATCGGGGTCAGACCCGCGCACGCTTTTGTGCAGGGCGCTGATCGTGTCATAGAACTGCTCTCCGCCTTTGTCGTAGCGGCGCATGCGCTCACCGAGCACCTTGAGCAGCCACGCGTCCGTCACCTCGGGGAGCTTTTCGCGCTCGGCGGCCACCGCCAGCGTCTCCAGCGTGTTGAGCAAGCGGCGAGCGTCGCCATCCGCATAGCCAATGAGGCGAACAATCGCTGCCGACTCGATGGCGGGCACTGCGTGGATCGCCTGTGCCTTCACCACGATCTGGCGCAAATCGTCTTCTGACAGCGGCTGCAGCACGTACACCGCGGCCCGCGAGAGCAGTGCGGAATTGACCTCGAAAGACGGGTTCTCGGTCGTCGCGCCGATGAACGTGAAGAGGCCGCTTTCCACATGCGGCAAAAACGCGTCCTGCTGGCTCTTGTTGAAGCGGTGCACCTCATCGACAAAGAGAATGGTGCGTTGCGGCGACAGCCCGCTGCGAGCCACCTCGGCACGCTCGACCGCCTCCCGGATGTCTTTCACGCCGCCCAGCACGGCACTGATGGTGAGGAACTGCGCATCGAACGCATCGGCCATGAGCCGCGCGATGGTGGTCTTGCCCACGCCGGGCGGCCCCCACAGGATGCAACTGTGCGGCTGACCCGATTCGAACGCCAGCCGCAACGCCATGCCTTCGCCCAGCATGTGTTGCTGACCGATCACCTCCGCCAGCGTGCGAGGGCGCAGGCGCTCTGCCAGCGGCACATGGGAACTGGCGGTGGCCACGGCGCGGCGTCAGGGTTTGATGACGGCTGCGCCAGCCGGCGGCTGGAACTTGAAGTCGCCGGCTTTGAGCGGCGCGTTGGCCTGCCAGTTGCTGAAGGTCAGCACAGAGCGCTGCCCCAGGCTGTCCTCGATGTCGAGCACTGAGAGCTGCCCTTGTCGAAAGCCCACACGCACCACCTGCAACTGGCCATTGCGGTCTTTCGGCCGCGCTTCAAGCCACTCCATGCCATCGCGCGCGGGCGCCGCCTTCAGCTCGAACGCATCGGAAAGCCCCTTGAGGTCGGTTCCGGCGGCAATCAGGGCGGCAGGCGTGCTGCCCAAGGCTTCCTTCTGCGAGCGCGACGTCACCTGGTTCAGGTCAACGTCATGCAGCCACAAGGTCTGGCCGTCGGCCACGATGGTCTGTTCGAACGGCTTCGCGTACACGAAGCGAAACCGGTTGGGCCGCAGGAATTCAAACGTGCCGCTGGAGGTCTTGCTGCGCGCCACCGTCTCGTTGGCCCGCTTGGGCGATGTCACCACCTGGTTGAAGCTCGACTTGCCGCTGTCGACCTCGCGCAGGAATTTCTCGAGATCCTGCAGGCCGTCCGCATGAGTGGCGACTGAACCGAAACAAATCAGGAGGGGGATGAGGAATTTCTTGATCATGGAAGGTCTGACCCCATTGCGCCGGGTTGGTTGCACATCGGCTGAAAGCCTCACTCGCCGCGAGAGGGCACCAGAATGTCGCGCTGCCCGCTGGAAGTCAGGGCACTGACCAGGCCAGCGTTTTCCATGTCTTCAAGCAGCCGCGCGGCGCGGTTGTAGCCAATCTTGAGTTTGCGTTGAACGTAGGAAATGCTGGCCTTGCGGTCCTTGAGCACGATCTCCACCGCCTGGTCGTACAGGGCGTCCTTCTCGCCGTTGCTCTCGCCCCCACCTTCACCAAACAGGTCACCCCCTTCGCCATCTGCGGCGCCGCCTTCGAGCACACCATCGATGTAGTTGGGCTCACCGCCCTGCTCCTTCAGGTAGGCCACCACGCGGTGCACCTCGTCGTCGCTCACAAATGCCCCGTGCACGCGGATGGGGAAGCCCGTTCCCGAAGGCATGTAAAGCATGTCGCCCATACCCAGCAGACTCTCGGCGCCCATCTGGTCCAGGATGGTGCGGCTGTCGATCTTGCTGCTCACCTGGAACGACAGGCGCGTCGGAATGTTGGCCTTGATCAGGCCTGTGATGACGTCCACGCTGGGACGCTGTGTGGCCAGAATCAGATGGATACCGGCCGCCCGCGCCTTCTGCGCCAGGCGGGCAATGAGCTCCTCGATCTTCTTGCCCACCACCATCATGAGGTCGGCCAGTTCGTCGATCACCACCACGATGTAAGGCAGTCGCTCCAGCGGCTCAGGCTGCTCGGGCGTGAGGCTGAAGGGGTTGCCGATGATCTCCCCGCGTGCCGTGGCCTCGTCGATCTTGGCGTTGTAGCCGGCCAGGTTGCGCACGCCCATCTTGCTCATGAGCTTGTAGCGTTTCTCCATTTCGGCCACGCACCAGTTCAGGCCGTTGGCGGCGTGCTTCATGTCCGTCACCACCGGCGCGAGCAAGTGCGGAATGCCTTCGTAGACGCTCATCTCCAGCATCTTGGGATCGATCAGCAGCAGCCTCACATCGCGCGCATCGGCCTTGTAAAGCAGCGACAGGATCATCGCGTTGATGCCCACCGACTTGCCCGATCCGGTGGTGCCCGCCACCAGGCAATGCGGCATCTTGGCCAGATCGGCCACGATCGGCTGCCCACCGATGTCCTTGCCCAGACCCATGGTGAGCATGGACTTGGCGTCGTTGTAAACCTGCGAGCCCAGAATCTCACTGAGCTTGATGGTCTGCCGCTTCGCATTCGGCAGCTCCAGCGCCATGAGGTTCTTGCCGGGAATGGTTTCGATCACGCGGATGGACACCAGCGACAGCGAACGCGCCAGATCGCGGCCCAGGTTGACGATCTGCGAGCCTTTCACCCCCGTCGCGGGCTCGATTTCGTAGCGCGTGATCACCGGGCCAGGCGCGGCCGCCACCACGCGAACCTCCACCCCGAAATCCTTGAGCTTCTTTTCAATCAGCCGGCTCGTCATCTCCAGGGTCTGGCTGTCCACACCCGCCTGGTGGCTGGGTGCGCTGTCCAGCAGATCCACCTGGGGCAACTTGCTGTCGGGCAGCTCGGTGAAGAGCGGCTTCTGCCGCTCCTTGGCCACGCGCTCGCTCTTGGGCACGTCCACCAGCGTCGGCTCAATCACCACGGGTGTCGGGTGATGCTCTTCGATCTCGACCCGCTCGACCTTCACCACCTCTTCCCGCTCACGGGCCGCCATCTCACCGATTCGCTGGTCTTCCACGGCTTCGCGCTTTTCGCGCCGAGCCTCGAACCAGCCATCCAGCGTATGACCCACCACCTCCGCCCAATGGCCCCACGAGAAGCGGAACACGATCGGCAAGCACACCAGCAACAACGCCAGCATGGCCAGCGCCGAACCCGTGAACCCCAGCCAACGCATGGACACAGGCCCCAGCGCATGACCCAGAACGCCGCCTGCATGGTCGGGCAACAGCGCTTCGAGTCGATACAGGCGGCTCCACTCGAGCACCGAACTCGCCGCCATCAAGACAACCAAAGCCATCCAGAAAAGCGCCCGTCGAGCCCAAGGGCGATGCCAGAGACGATCACCGGGAACCGCCGTTTCATCCTCGCCCTGCGCCCCCCGAATCCAGCGAGCCAATGCGGACAACCAAGTCCGCACACCAACGAAGAACAACCACCAGACAGAGAACCCCAGCAAGTAGTAGCTCCAGTCGGACAACATCGCGCCCAGGCGCCCGCCCCAGTTGCCCACCTCGGCGGAGGAGCCTGTGGTGCTCCAGGCGGGGTCTGCCAGTGAGTGGCTCAGCAGGGCGAGCAGCCAGAAGGCCAGCGCCGCAGCGCCCAGCACCAAGCCGATCTCCTGAGCGAATCGGGACACACCCGTCGGACCGGCGCTGGTGCGGTCTGCATTGAGCGTGTTGAGTGAATAAGTCATAGGTCTCGCTGAATTCCAGCGGCTAGCTTACCCCATGCAGCGATGCCAGCCGGTGCCAGCGCCCACCCTTCCAAGGCCCGAAATCGGGCCAGACGCGACGCCGTCAACTCAGCGAGTTGAGGCGCTCCTTGATGACCGTCCGACCGTCTTCCGTTACCTCAATGAAGCCGCGGTCTTCCAGGTCCTTCATGACGCGGCTCACCATCTCACGCGATGCACCAATCATCTTCGCCACATCCTGACGGGAAACGCGGTCCTTGATCGTCAACACACCGTCCTTGTCGGGTTGGGCGAACTCGAGCAGCGCGCGGGCCACGCGACCATACACGTCCATCAGGGCCAGCGACTCGATCTTGCGGTCGGCGTGGCGCAACCGCTGCACCAAGCCCTTGAGCACCGCGTACGCCATGGACGTGTTCTCCGGCAGACAACGCGCAAATTCGGTGCGCCCCAGGATGAGCACGTCCGTCTGCACCTCGGCACGCACGGTCGCCGAATGGGGCTGGTTGTCGATCAGGCTCATCTCGCCGACATAGTCGCCCGGGTTCATGGTGGCCAGAATCACCTCGCGACCTCGGGTGTCGGTCGTCACCACCCGCGCACGCCCCGTCAGAACGATCGCCAGGCAGTTGGATTTCTTGCCCTGCTCGACGATGCACTCACCGCGCTTGAAGCGCCGCTTGATCACGGAGTCCGCCACCGACTCGGCTTGCGCCTGCGTGAGGGTGGAGAACAACGGAACCCGCCGGATCAAATCAAGATTGGACAGGAGAGACATGCGTGTATTCCTTGGTTGGGACGGCGCGCGCGGCGCTCTTTCATACAATGATTCGCACACATTGGACGCCACGCGGCACTGGATTTGCCGTGTTTTGCGCCCATATGACCGTCGACTCTAAACCACTTGGCCCCAAATTCGATGGGGTGCTGAACATGAAACACGCGAAAGTCCTCATCCTGGGTTCAGGTCCTGCCGGCTACACCGCTGCGGTCTACGCCGCCCGGGCCAACCTCAATCCGGTGCTCATCACCGGCATCGCGCAAGGCGGTCAGCTCATGACGACCACCGACGTGGACAACTGGCCTGCGGATGCCGAAGGTGTGCAAGGCCCCGACCTGATGCAGCGCTTTCTGGCGCACGCCGAGCGCTTCAAGACCGAAATCATCTTCGATCACATCAATGCGGTGGACTTCAGCAAGCGCCCCTTCGTGCTCAAAGGCGACAGCGGTGAATACAGCTGCGACGCGCTCATCATTGCCACTGGCGCTTCTGCCAAGTACCTCGGTCTGCCATCCGAAGAGGCTTTCATGGGCAAGGGTGTGTCTGGCTGCGCCACCTGCGACGGCTTTTTCTACCGTGGTCAAGAGGTGAGCGTGGTGGGCGGCGGCAACACCGCCGTGGAAGAGGCGCTGTACTTGTCCAACATTGCCAGCAAGGTCACGCTGGTGCACCGCCGCGACACCTTCAAGGCTGAAGCGATCCTGATCGACAAGCTGATGGAGAAGGTCGACGCAGGCAAGATTGAACTGAAGCTGCACAGCACGCTCGATGAAGTGTTGGGCGACCAGACGGGCGTGACGGGCGTGCGCCTCAAGAGCGTGAAGACTGGTGCCACGGAAGACCTCGCACTCAAAGGCTGCTTCATTGCGATCGGCCACCAACCCAACACCGACATCTTCAAGGGCCAGCTCGACATGAAAGATGGCTACATCACCACACGCTCGGGCCTGCAGGGCATGGCCACCATGACCAGCGTGCCGGGCGTGTTCGCCGCTGGCGACGTGCAGGACCATGTGTACCGCCAGGCGATCACCAGTGCGGGCACCGGCTGCATGGCTGCGCTCGACGCCCAACGCTTCCTGGAGCAGAACGCCGCTTGAGGCCACGCTGAGCTGAATTTGGTCAGCTGGCCACCAGTTGGCTATAATTGCGGGCTTTGCTGAGATCTACCGGCTTGCCCGGGCACGAAGCAGATTCGGGTTACCGCCACCCTTTCCTGGCGAGGTGAGGCTGACTGGCCAGACACGGCGTTATTCCGGTCCTCGGTCATCAGCTGTTTGAATAGATCGGAGTGTCCTCATGGCACGCGTCTGCGACGTCACGGGCAAGAAGCCCATGGTCGGGAACAACGTTTCCCACGCCAACAACAAAACCAAGCGCCGGTTCCTGCCGAACCTGCAATACCGCCGTTTCTGGGTCGAGAGCGAAAACCGCTGGGTGCGTCTGCGCGTCTCGGGCGCCGCACTTCGCCTGATCGACAAAAACGGCATTGATGCCGTGCTCGCCGACCTGCGCGCACGCGGTCAAGCTTAAGGAGAACCGAACATGGCAACCAAAGGCGCACGCGAGAAGATCAAGCTGGAATCCACCGCTGGAACCGGCCACTTCTACACCACCACCAAGAACAAGAAGACCACGCCCGAGAAAATGCTGATCAAGAAATTTGATCCGAAAGCTCGCAAGCACGTGGACTACAAGGAAATCAAGCTCAAGTAATTGAGCTCGCTCCGACCAAAAGCCGCTGGATGACAGCGGCTTTTTTTATGCCCAAGAGGCACAAAGGCGCCCACAAAAAAGCCACCCCGCAGGGTGGCTTTTCGTTTGGAGCGACAGGACTTCAGGCGTGTGCGGAACGCAAACGGATGGAGAAGTCGCGCAGCGCGGCGATGCCGCTTTCTTCTGCACGTCGGCACCATGCCTGCAGATCGGCCGCCAACTGCTCGCGGGTCGAGTTGGTGCTGGACCAGAGAGCGCGCAGCTCTTCACGCATGGTCACCATCTTGTCGAGCACAGGGTGCTCGGCACGGACTTGCGCCAGTTGCGGCTTGACGCTCGCGGGCACCTTTTCATCGTCGCGGTGCAGCCAGCGGCGCGCCGCCTGCAGCACAGTCGCATCGCCGCGGCGCTGTTTCAGCGCCTCCAGCTCGTGTTTGCAGGCTGCGCGCATTTCACGGGCGTAGCCCGCCATCACTTCGTAGCGGTTGGCGATGATGGCTTCCAGGGTTTTCTCGTCGGCCACGGGGCGCACCGCACCGTAAGCCATCTTGGGCGGCACCTTCTTCACCGACGCCAGCCCCACGGACTTGAGCATCGTGATGTACATCCAGCCAATGTCGAATTCGTAGGGCTTGACGGACAACTTGGCCGAGGTCGGGTAGGTATGGTGGTTGTTGTGCAACTCTTCGCCACCGATCAGGATGCCCCAGGGCGATACGTTGGTACTGCCATCGGCCGCTTCAAAATTGCGGTAGCCCCACCAGTGACCAATGCCGTTGATGATGCCGGCGGCGGTGATGGGAATCCAGGCCATTTGCAGCGCCCACACCGACAACCCCAACACACCAAACAACGACACGTTGATGATGAGCATCAGGCTCACGCCAAGGCGCGAGCGCCCGGTGTACAGATGTTTCTCGATCCAGTCATTGGGCGTGTTGTGCCCGTAGCGCTCCATCGTCTCGGCGTTCTTGGCCTCGGCCCTGTAGAGCTCCGCGCCTTCGTAGAACACCTTCTTGATACCAAAGATGTGCGGGCTGTGCGGGTCGCCCTCGTGCTCGCATTTGGCGTGGTGCTTGCGGTGGATCGCGGTCCACTCCTTGGTGACCATACCGGTGGTCATCCAGAGCCAGAAGCGGAAAAAGTGGGAAGCGATGGGGTGCAGGTCCAGCGATCGGTGTGCAGAGTGGCGGTGCAGGTAGATCGTGACGCTGGCGATGGTGATGTGCGTGAACACCAAGGCCACGATAAGCACCTGCCACCAGGCAGCACCCGTCAGGCCGCTGGCCAGAAACTGAATCAAGGCATCCCACACAGCGGACAGGATTCCGGAATCGGAAGAAGACATGAATTTCCTAAAAGACCGCCCTGAGGTCACGGAGAGGGAAGCGGCCAGATCCGTGGGCGGGGTGGACTGGCGAGGCTCGAATTTTAAGGCCCGGGGCGAAAATCACCAACCGGAACCCCGTTTCGAATACGAACTTACGGGTTCAAATCAGGTGGATTGCGCACAATTCAAGGCCTTTTCCGCCAAACGGCAGCAAAAAAGCCGTCAGTTGCGTGCCGATGCGGCCACAAACGCAGCCATTGACCCTGATCACCCGAAGTCAGACGGGAGGCGGCCTCCACGTGCAGGCCGTCCAGCAAAACCGCCACGGGGACCGCTTCGAAATCGGGATGGGCGGCCTGGAAAGCGACGCTGACAGCCTCGTTTTCTTGAGGCAGGAGGCTGCAGGTGGCGTACACGAGCCGCCCTCCCGGCTTCAGCAAGCGCGAGGCACTGCGCAGGATGGCCTGCTGCAGCTCGGCCTGCGCAGCCACAGTGGCCGGCGTCTGGCGCCATTTCAGATCCGGACTGCGCCGCAGCGTTCCCAGGCCGGAACAGGGCGCATCGACCAACACCCGATCCACCTTGCCAGCCAGCCGCTTGATGCGGTCGTCGCGCTCGTGCGCAATGGCCACCGGATGCACATTGGACAGCCCGCTGCGCGCCAGGCGTGGTTTGAGCGCATCCAAGCGATGCCCGGACGTATCGAAGGCATACAGGCGGCCGCTGTTGCGCATGGCCGCGCCGATGGCCAGCGTCTTGCCGCCAGCGCCTGCACAGAAATCGACCACCATCTCGCCGCGTTTGGCGTCCAGCAACATCGCCAGCAGTTGCGATCCCTCGTCCTGCACTTCCACCTCGCCCTGCACGAAGGCAGGCAATTTGGCCAGCGAGGGTTTGCCTTGCAGGCGAATGCCCAGTGGCGAGTGAGGGGTGGCCGACGCCGTCAGCCCGGCCTTTTGCAACTCGAGGAGGACCGCCTCGCGTTTGGCTTTCAGCACATTCACGCGAAGGTCCAGCGGTGCGGGCTGGTTCAGGCTGGACACCAGGGCATCAAATTCGTCGCCCAGCTGTTCTTTCAGTGATACCGCGAGCCATTCAGGCAGGTTGTGCCGGTGGGGCGCCATCAGGTCGTGGTCGGTCACGGCGTCGCAGTGGTCGAGCCAGCTTTTCTCTTGTTCGGTCAGGGCACTCTTGATGAAATCGCGGTCACCCGGAAAGGCCAGGATCGCGAGCCTTCGCCACTTGGACCCGCTGCCCGAACGCGCCAGCCACTCCAGCTTGAGCCGCTCGCGCAAGGTGGCGTACACAGCGTCGGACAAGGTGGCGCGCTCGCGCGGCCCCAGGGAACGGTTTTCACGGAAATGCCGAGCCACAACGGCATCAGCGGGGTGCTCGAACTTGAAAACCTGTTCGATCAGGCTGGCGGTTTCGTCCAGAAGGGCTTTGGGATGCATGGTGGCTATTGTCCCATTGGCCCATGCCGGTCCACGATAATGCGCGGTTATGTCTGAAATCTCCGAACAGGTGCGCCGGCGGCGCACGTTTGCCATCATTTCCCACCCCGACGCGGGCAAGACCACGCTGACCGAGAAGCTGTTGCTGTTCTCGGGCGCCATCAACATCGCCGGCAGCGTGAAGGCCCGCAAGGCCGCGCGCCATGCCACGTCTGACTGGATGGAGATCGAAAAGCAGCGCGGCATTTCGGTGGCCTCTTCGGTGATGCAGATGGAATACCGCGACTGCGTGATCAACCTGCTGGACACGCCGGGCCACCAGGACTTCTCTGAAGACACCTACCGCGTGCTCACCGCGGTGGACGCCGCGCTGATGGTGATCGACGCGGGCAATGGCGTGGAGCCGCAGACGCGCCGCCTGCTGCAGGTCTGCCGCGCGCGCAACACGCCGATCCTGACCTTCGTGAACAAGATGGACCGCGAAGTGCAAGCCCCGCTGGACCTGATGGACGAGATCGAGCGCGAGCTGGGCATGACGGTGGTGCCGTTCACCTGGCCCGTGGGCATGGGCAAAACGTTCCGTGGCGTGTTCGACCGCCGCACCGACCAGATGCGTGTGTTCGCCGCTGGCGAAGACCGCCGCGGTGTCGATGAAGACGTGTTGTCGGGCCTGGACAACCCAGCGAGCCTCAAGCGCTTCGGCGCAGAGTTCGAGCAGGCGCGGGC